>JAICLZ010000080.1 GCA_025929535.1 Gemmatimonadaceae bacterium | reverse complement strand
CGGCCGTTGCGCAGGAAGACGAGCAGCACCAGCACCGCGAGCACCGCCCCGATCAGCATCGCATCGCGCACCGACGTGAGCGCATCGCGCACGAGCGCCGCCTGATCGTACACGGGCACCAGCCGCACTCCGGGCGGGAGCGTTTTCGTAAGGGTGGCGGCGATCACGGCCACGCTGTCCGCAATCGCCACCGTGTTGCCGCCGATCTGCCGCGTGATGTTGATGAGCACCGCGGGCCGGCCGTCGCCCGTAATCACGTTCACGCGATCCGCGGTTCCCACCGAGACCTTCGCGACATCGCGCACCCGCAATCCGTTTCCGAGCACGATTCCGCCCACGCTGTCGGCCGAGCGTATCGACTGGTCCTCCACCACCAGATATTGCGCATAGCTCTGGGTCACGCGCCCCACGGCATCCACCGTGAGCGAGTGGTTGATCTCCTGCGCCACATCGGAGTAGCTCATCCCCAGAGCGGCGAGCCGCGCGGGATCCGCGATCACCTCCACCTCGCGCACCGCCGAGCCCTGCACCTCCACGCGGCCCACTCCTGGCACGCGTGAGAACGACGGCCGCAGCTCGTACTGGGCAAGATCGTAGAGCGTCGCCGGATCGCCGCCCTCCAGATTGTACGAGAATATCGGGAACACGGACGGTGACAGCCGCTCGGCCTCGACGTGCACCTCGGGCGGCAGCGCCTCGCGCGCCTGCGTGAGGCGCTGCTGCGTCTGCTGCAGCGCCACCTGCATGTCCGTGTGCTCGTTGAAGTAGAGCTGCACCTCGCTGCCCCCTCGAATGGAGCGCGAGGTCACGCGGTGCACGCCCTGCACGCTGGTCACCGCCTCCTCGATCGGCCGCGTCACTGCGAACACCACCTCGCGTGCGCCGAGCGCCGTTCCGCCAGCGACGACGGTGATGCGCGGAAAGAGCAGCTCGGGATAGATCGCGGAAGGAAGTGACGTGGCCGTCCAGATGCCGGCCACGCTCGCGAGCGCGACGGCGAGATAGACGAACCGGCGTTGTGCGGACAGCAGATCGAACAGCTTCACGGCTTCCGCGTTCCCACGGGAATCGGCGTGGCGCCCGGTGTCTCGGCCGTGGACGTGACCTTTGCGCTGTCCGCCACGCCGTAGGCGCCGTACGTCACCACGGTCTCGCCATCCGTGAGCCCCGACGTGATCTCGGCGAAGCCCGCATCGCGAACGCCCACCGTCACCGGCGTCGCGTGCGCCACGTGCTCCGCGTCCACCACGAACACCTTGAGCGCTTCGCCCTCGGGCACCAGCGATTCGACGGGCACCACGAGCGCATTTGCGTGCGCGGCGAGCACGATCCGCGCGAACACGGTCTCGCCTATGCGCAGCTGGCGCGCGGGATGCGTGATCGGCGCGCGGACGACCACCGCGCGCGCCGCGCTGTCGATCGTCCCGCCGATGTCTGCCACCGTTGCCGTGCCCAGCGCCTCGGCATCGCCGCTCGCGCGCGCCGTCATGTCGACGCTCTGACCGCGATGCACGCGCGCGGCGGCATCGGGCGGAACGGGCATGAGCAGATCGAGGGCCGAGAGGTCCGCCACGGCGATCAACGTTTGCGCGGGATCCACCGTGGCGCCGAGCACGGCGTTCATCGTCGTCACGACTCCCGGGATCGGCGCCGCGAGCGTTGCCCGCGACTGCATGCGCTCGGCCGCGATCGCGTCCGCGTTCGCGCGCGCGAGATCGTTCGCCGCCTGATCGAGATCCTTGCGCGGCGCGATCCCCGCGTTCACGAGCCGCTTCGCGCGCTCGACGCTGCGCTGCGCCGCATCGAGCGCCGTTCTCGCGGCCGCCGCCTGCGCATCGAGCGGCGCACGATCGAAGGAAACGAGCGGCGCGCCCGCGCTGACGTGCTGTCCCACCGTGACGTACACCCGCGTGACGCGCGTGATCGCGGGCGCGCTCATCTGCGCCATGTGATCCGGGCGCGTGGTGATGGTGCCGATGCCATCCACGGTCTCGCGAACGGCTCTCCGCGTGACGACTGCCGTGCGCACGCCCACTACGGGCGGCACCTCGCTGTCGGTCGCCTCGGCATCCTTCTTCGCGCACGCGCAGAGCACGAACGCCGCGGCGACGAGTGCTGCGGCGCGCAGGCGGCACGATGGAGAGCTGGCGATCATTTCGATGTCACCCCGGTATAGAGTCGCAGCGCGGCTGCGGCCGTGTTCGCGGCAACCAGATCGTCGATCAGGTCGACCAGCGTGTCGCGCGCGTTTCGCTGCGCCTCGAGCACCGTCGTGAGCGGGTAGGCCCCTTCCACGTACGCCTGCAACGACAGGCGCGCGACGCGGCTCGCGGTCTCGACGAGCTGCCGGTCGCGCGCCACCCGCTGCGATGCGGCGGCGAGCTCGCTCCGCGCTCGCGCCACGAGCGCCGCGCTCTCGCGCTCCGCCGCCGCGAGCTCCGCGCGCGCGCGGTCCCGCTCCGCCTGCGCCACGGCGATCGCACCCTGCCCCTGGTTGAACAGCGGAAGCGGAATCGAGACGCCGACGGTGGGCAGGAGTCCCGGCTCGCCTCCGGTTGGATCGTGATTCTCGACACCGGCCTGCAGCGCCAGCCCGCTCCAGACATTGCGCCGCTCCAGCGCGAGCGTCTGATTCGCGGCCAGAAGATCCTGCTGCGCCGCGGCCACGGACAATGGGGTGGCGCCGCTGGCGCCGCTCGAATCGGGTGCAGGCACCGTGTCGAGCCGCGGCACACCGAGGCTGTCGGCAATGATGATCGTCTGCAGACTCGCCGAGAGCCCGAGCACCTGCTGGAGCTCGAGCGTCGCCGACACCGCCGATTGCGAGTCCGCGACCGCCACGTTCCTTGCGCGACCGGCGGTGATGCGCGCGACGTCCACATCGAGATCGCTCGCATCGCCGGCGCTGCGCCGCACGTGCGCTATGGTCAGCAGACTCTCGGCATCCACCGCGTTCCGCAGCGAGAGCCGCGCGCGTGCGCGTCGCGCGGAGGCGATCGTGTACGCGGTGTCGGCATCGAGGCGAATCGCCGCGCGCTCGAAGGCCAGGCGAAGCTGCGCCGCTTCGCTCGACGAGCGAGCGGAAGCAACGCGGAGCCCGCGGAGCGTGAGGAAGTCGAGCGGAAAATCGATGGTGGCGTGGTATTGCGGCACCGCCTTGCTGTACGACGCGGAGAGCAGCGGATTCGCGAATGCTCCGGCCTCGCGCACGCGCGCCGCCGCGGAGCGAGCCGTGGCGCTCGCGATGGCGGCGCGTGAGCCATGCGCAAGCGCGAGCGAGATGGCGCTGTCGCGCGTGATCGGCGAGAGCGACGGCGCCTGCGCACGCGCACGAGCGAGCCCGCTCGTGAGCAGCAGCGCGCACACGAGCGCGCGAGCGGAGATGGAGGTGGCACCTGCGATGAGGAAGCGGCTCGTCGGCATCGGGAGAACGATGCGCGGCAAAGCTGTCACACCAATGACACGGCGGATTTTGCCGTCGCCACTCGCGGGAAGCGCACGCTCACGCGCGTGCCGCTTCCCGGAGCCGGAGCGATCGTGATCCCGGCGCCATGCACATCCGCGATCCATTTCGCGATCGCGAGGCCAAGGCCGGCACCTGCCGTCGTGCCGCGCGCGCTCTCGGCGCGGTAGAAGCGATCGAACACGCGCGGCACATCGGCGCTCGCGATGCCGACACCCTCGTCATGGATCGCGATCGTGGCCGCGCCCGATTCCGCGCGCACAGAGATCTCCACGCTGCCGCCCGGATGGCTGAACTTGATCGCGTTGTCCAGCAGAATCATCACCAGTTGCCGGAGCAGCGCCGGATCGCCGTCGATTACCGCTTCCTCGGCCTCCGACACATCGAGGCTGATCCCGCGCCGCGATGCGATCCATCCCGCGGTGGTCACCGCCTCGAGCACGATCTCATCGAGCTGCACCCGCACTGGCGTGAATGCCCGCCCATCGGAATCGGCGCGGGCGAGCGTGAAGAGATCGTTCACGAGCGTCGCGAGCCGCTCCACTTCGGCGCGCAACTCCGTGAGCGTGGTCTCGTACGCCGCCGCATCGCGCGGCCGCTCGAGCGTGACGTCCACTCGGCTCCGAATCACCGCCACCGGTGTGCGTAGCTCGTGCGCGGCGTCGGCCATGAAGCGACGCATCTGCTCCATGGTGAGCTCCACCGGTGCAACGGACTTCCGCGCGAGCAGCCAACCGCCGCTCGCCACGAGCACGAGGCCGAGCACACCGAGCCCGCCCGCGAGCGCGAAGAGCACGGCGTAGCGATCGTCGAGCGTGTCCCGATTCGCCACGGCCGCGGCGACGTAGTGCGTTCCCCTGCTCGTGGTGAATCGCTCGGCATAGCCCTGCAGCGTCAGGTCGTGCGGCCTGTCCCAGCGTTTCGTGCTCGATCCCTTCTCGGCGGCCGTCTGCGCCAGTCGTTGCAACACGTCGTCCGCCTTGGGGGGCGTGAGCGGCCGGCCCGACATGTCGAACAGGTAGAGCTCCCGATCGGGAATTCTGAGCTCCTCCACCGCATCGATCGCTCCCGCGCCGGGGAGCGCGCGCTCCTGCTCCCGACGCTCGGCGGCGCGCGCGATCTCCGCGGTGGCCGCGCGCAGCGACTTGTCGAGGCTCACCGACACGTCGCGCGCGAGCGCAGCGAAGAGAAGCGCGCCGAGCATGATGAGCACGAGCGCGAACGTGCCGACGTACCAGGCGGTGACACGCAGGCGGAGCCGCCGGAGCGCGCGCGCGGCGGCGGCGGACGGTCGCGAGCTCCTCGCGTCCGGCACACCCGATGGCGTCACGGGCCGAAGCGGTACCCCGAGCCGCGCAGCGTGTGGATGAGCTTCGGCTCGAAGTCGTCGTCGATCTTCCGCCGCAGCCGGCGCACGAGCACCTCCAGCACGTTCGTGAACGGATCGTGATTCTCGTCCCACACGTACGCCGTGATCGCCGCGCGGTCCACGACCATGCCGGTGTGCGTCACGAAGAACTCGAGCAGCGCGAATTCCTTGGCCGTGAGGCGGATGGGCGTGCCGTTGCGCGATGCGCTGTGCGACGTGAGGTCGACGTGCAGGTCCGCAACCTGGTGCTCGGCCGGGGCGATCGCGGGGCGCCTGCGCCCGAGCGCGCGCACGCGGGCGACGAGCTCGCGAAAGGCGAAGGGCTTGATGAGGTAGTCGTCCGCACCGGCCTCGAGCCCGAGCACCCTGTCGTCGATCGCGTCGCGCGCGGTGAGGATGAGAATGGGCGTGGCGATGCCGAGCCGGCGGATCCACGCGCACAGCTCGAACCCCGAGCCGTCGGGGAGCATCACGTCGAGCACGATCACGTCGTAGTCGCCGAGCTCCGCGCGCTCGCGCCCCTCGCGCGCGCTCGCGGCCACGACGACCGCGAGGTGCTGCTCCCGCATGCCGGCGACCACGATGTCGGCGAGCGCCTGATCGTCTTCGACGAGAAGAACGCGCATGCCGGTAAGCTAGGCGCGAGCGCCCGCAGCGGTTACTGCCCGAACACCAGCAGCACGAAGCTGTTCGGGAGAATCGGGGGACGCCGGCGTGGATTCTCCGGTGTGGCCTGCTCGGGCGCCGCCCCGAAGCGCGCCGTCACCGTGAAGAGCTTGTGCGACGCAGGATCGAGCTCCATGGTGCGCGCGCCCGGCGCGGTCGTCACCGTTTGGACGACCGAGAACTTGCTCGGACTGTCCTCGTGCACGACCGTGATCGATCCCTCACCGTTCGACGAGAAGGCGAGCCCCGTGCCCGGATCGAAGCGACCGGCGTCCACACCCTTTCCAATCGGCACCGTCGCGATCACCTTCCCCGCGTCGTAATCCGAGACGGCCATGACCTTGTTCTCGCAGCCGCTGAACAGGCGATGATGCGCGACGTCGATCGCGAGGCCGGACGGCGATTCGCACGGCGCGAGCGGCCAGCGGCGCGTGACGCGATTCGTTTTCGTGTCGATCTCGACCATCGCGCTCGAGTCCTCGAGATTCGCGAACACCTTGCCCTTGCCGTCCGACGCCGCGAATTCGGGGCGGCCGCCGAGCGGGATCGAGGCGATGCTCTTGCCGGTGTGCCCGTCGATCACGGTTGCGCTGTTGCCGCCGCCGTTGAACGAGAACGCGTGACCGGATCCCTGGTCGAAGATCAACGCATCCGCGCCAGCGCCGGCCTTCACGGTGCCGAGAACCCCGAGCGTGCCGAGATCGAACATGGTGACCGAGCTGTCGCCGCTCGCGGTGATGAAGCCGTGTTTGGCGCCGTAATCGAACGCGATGCCGTGCGTGCGATGCAGCCCCGTGATCTCGCTGAGAAGCTTGCCGGAGCTTTCGTCGATCACCATCACGCGATCGCCGCGGCTCACGAACAGCCGGTGGCCGGCGGTGTCGAGGGTGAGATAATCCCATCCACCATCGCCGCCGAGCGTGTACGAGGCGAGCTGGTGATAGGGAGCGGGGCTCTGCGCGGCGAGCTCGCCGATGATCGCGAGGGGGAGCAGCGCCGCCGCGACGGCGACTCGTGCTGCGCGGCGAGAGTGATGAACCAAGGAGGTCATGGATGCGTGAGTGGATGGATGCGGCAGGTGCGGAGCAGCTCGCCGCAGAAGATAGGTGCGGAATCTGTCGTCAGCCTTACACGATTTCCGGAACGCCCTTTGCCTAGCAGCAGGGCACGTTGGCGATCACATCACTCTCGCACGGATGCTACCGATGGCACTCTCCGCCGCACAGCTCAAGCACTTCGAGAAACGTCTCCTGGACGAGCGCGCAGCCCTGCAGCGCGAGCTTCAGCGATACACCAACGCCGAGGCGGCGGAGGATGAGCAGGAGCAATCCGGTGATCTGACGAAGATGCCCTTCCATCCCGCCGACCTCGGCACCGACACCATCGATGCGGAAATCCAGGCGACCAACGCGACGCGCGAATCCGCGGAGCTCGCGGAGATCGATGCCGCGCTCGAGCGCTTGTACGAAACGCCGGAAAAGTTCGGCATCGACCAGAACACCAGCAAGCCGATCCCGCTCGATCGCCTCGAGGTGATTCCGTGGGCGCGCACGGACACGCAGAAGCGGCGCTAGGGTTTACGGCTTGACGGCTGGAGCGGCGTCCCATTTGAGCAACGCTCCCTTCTGTCCGGGCTTCACATCGAGAGGCGCACCGAGCATCGCGCCGAGCGTGCTGCGCGCGGCGACGGTCACGGGAACGGCACTCGAGAGCGTGAGTGTCGGGTTGCCGAGAAACATCGTGGTGCCCCCGATGTAGATGCGCCGCGCGTGGCCGCCGCACATGGCGCGCGCATCGCGCCCCGCAACCAGCTCCGCCTTCAGATCGCCTGCCGCGGCCGGGACCACGTTGATCATCACCTGCGACGCGTGTTGCGCGGCCTCGCCGTTCACGATGAGGTCGACGCGCGCGTTCATGGCCGAGTCGCCGGCCTCCGCGCCGCAAAAGCCATCGAGCATGATCATGGCGGAGTCGCCCATCATCATCCCCATCTGGGCGCGCGGAGCCGGAGCGGCTGGGGGAGCGGCGGCGGGAGCGGCGGACGCGCTGTCCGGGACGCGCTCGCCGCTGCGCGAGCATCCCACAGCGGCGAGCACGGCGATGGCGATGGTGAGGGAGGAAGCGGGAAGGCGAGAGACGGATCGTGCGCGCATCGGTGCTCCGGAGAGGGGAGAGTCGCGAAGAAGGTACGCAGAGGAGGGGGCGAAAGGCCAGCGCGGTGACGAGAAGCTTGCGTTTCGGCGCCCCGGTCTTAGGGTTGAGCGCCGACGTTTGGCGACCTCATCCATCATCAGGAGACTCTCATGCGTCGGTCCGTGCTCGGTTGCTCGGTGTTTGCCGCTCTATCCATCGTCGCCGCCCGCGCCTCGGCATCGACCCGCATGGACGACATGTGCAGTCAGCCGAAGATGAAGACGGACAAGTGGAAGTCACGCTCCGAGTACGCCGGGATGACGCTCCTCATGCCTCCCGGATTCGTCGCGGGCGGCTATAGCCGGTACTCCGACGCACAGGATACGCATTTCTACAACAACGGCGATCAACGGTGGATCGCCGTGGGAATGGGGCGAGGGCCGATATTCATTGAACGGAGCCGATTCGCGACTGAAAAAAGCGAGTGCGAGACCATGATAGGCGGCCGGCGCGTGACGATAACCGTGTACGACTGGATCGTTGAAAATGCTGGTCCTCTGACCCCCGGCGGCGTTGGCGCTCACTTCGTCGCTGTCGCGCGTTTCTACCCGCAGGGAGCCGCAAACGAGGTATACCTGGCACTCGAATCCAACGCGCCTTCGGATTTGAAGTACTATCGTCAGGTCTTCTGGACCGTCTCGTTCGAAGGATCGCCGCTCGCAGGCGCGCCGGCCGCTCCTACAGCCGTTGCCACACTGGCAACTGCGACACCCGCCTCCGTCGCCGCGGCACCCTCCGCACCCGCAGCAGCACCTGCGTGCGATCCGGCCACCGTGCCCGGACTCCCGGCAGCCGACGCCGTTCTCGACAGCGGCGTCGTCCGCATGCTCATCGCCAGCGCGGCGCCCATTCCAAAGGGCTACGAATTGATGGCGCTGCAGTTCGCCGGAAGCGGGGAGCTCTCGGGAATGACCGTGGCGCAGAGCGATCTTCCCGAAGCGTCGCAGCGCGAGCTGACGTCGGTGATCGCGACCAACCTCAAGCCGCACGATGCGCACGCGCCATCCACCTTCCTGCTGCGCATCGACTCGGGCGACACGGGGCTTCACTACTCCGTGCTGCCGATGTCCGGATGCACGCACTGACCCGTTTCCACCGCTCGACAAAAAAGGCCGGCCCGGATTCAACCGGGCCGGCCTTTTAGCGCTGCGTGCCGTCGCTGCCTACCGCGCGTAGAACTCCACGATCGCGGCCTCGTTGACGACGAACGGAATGTCCGCGCGAGACGGGGTGCCGATCACGCGACCCGTGAACTTGTCGTCCGGATCGAGCGCGAGGTAGCCGGGGATGCGAACCTGTGGTCCGCGGGTCACCGAGTCGAGCACGCCTGCGCGCTCGCGAATCTTTCCCTCGGGCAGCCCGATCGTCTCGCCGACTTCCACGAGGAAGCTGGCACGATCCACCTTTTTGCCGTTCACGCGAACGTGCCCGTGCGAGACCAGCTGGCGTGCAGCGGGAATCGTGGGGGCGAATCCGAGGCGAAAGACGGTGTTGTCGAGGCGACGCTCGAGAAGCGCGAGCAGGTTGTCGCCGGTCTTGCCGGGAAGGCGCTGCGCCTCCGCGAAATAGCGGCGGAGCTGCGTCTCGGTCACTCCGTAGTTGAAGCGAACCTTCTGCTTCTCCTCGAGGAGGCGGCGGAACATGCTGGTCTTGCGGCGCTTGGAGCCCGTCGGGCCGTGCTGGCCGGGCGGATACGGACGGCGCTCGCCATCCTTGCGAGTGAGACCGGGGAGCTGAACGCCCAGGCGTCGAATGACCCTGAGACGGGGACCGCGAATCGGCATGAAGGAGCGTATGGAGTGGTGAAAGGCAAACGGGTACAGCTACTTATGATAACAGAATCGCGGTATGGCGGCAACTATCGGGAGTGTGCGCTGGAGTCAGCCAAACTCAGCGCTTCGTGGCTTGGTTTGCTCGGACGTCAGGGATTCTCGGTCTCAGGAAGCAACTCTAGCTGCTCTGGCGTGGCACCGGCCTTGAGTAGGTCGGCCGCTCGCTTTTTCGTGATAGCCTGCATCTGATCTCGACGCGACCACACGTACAACCCGAGCAACGTGGCTAAGGCAGTCACGATTCCAGCAATTCCCGCCAACGACTTGCCTTCGTGCAGCAGCCACAGCGATCCGCCGAGCACGAGCCAACCGAAGCTGGTGGCAGAAGCCCATCCCAGCCGCTCCATGATCGTATTACTTCTAACGACATGTGATTCGAGTTTCATCCGATGGCTACTTTGTACCTCTGCCATCTCCATGCGTCGCTCATATTGGCGCATGATGCGCTCTGGAAAATCTGCCTGGACCTGCTGATACCGCAGAAATTCGTCAGCGCTAGGAATTGGGCCGAAAGTGACGCGCGTCGAAAGCTGCTCCATTCGGAATGAGCGGAGCTGGCGCTGCTGTACACTTTTCGGAATGATGGGGGCTTGATTCGCCCCCTGCTTAGCGAGACCGCCTCTGTTCTTCTTTCTGCTCATTAGCGAGCTTGCGAGCCGCTATCGCGATGTCATGATCGACAGCAGCCCAATCGCTCGCCAAGGCGCGGGCGTCCGCTTCAGCCGGGGACTCGCCTATTAGGTAACTCGCATCACGGAGACCGCCCCTAAGGTCCAGCACGCGAGCGGCGCCCCTCTTGAAGCCCGGTATTACAAAGAAATAGTCTGACATAGTCTAGGGCTAAAGTTGGCGTCGGCT
This sequence comes from Gemmatimonadaceae bacterium, assembly GCA_025929535.1. Lineage (GTDB taxonomy): Bacteria > Gemmatimonadota > Gemmatimonadetes > Gemmatimonadales > Gemmatimonadaceae > FEN-1250. The sequence goes on along the minus strand of JAICLZ010000080.1, from coordinate 2,197 downwards.
TGTAAAGCTACGAGCTACCTGTGATGCACGCAACATCTTTGCCTGTCACGTTATAACCGATTCAACGCATCGAGGTCCAACCAACACTACTGAAATCATCACACCTCAAACTCCCTCATTAGGGAAGGGGCTGACTCGCGGTGGCGCGATGCCGGCTCACAGGATATCGTCTCCCCCGTGTCGGAACCCGCCCATCTCCTGCCGTTCGAAATCAGCGCCCGACTGGCCGATCTGGCCGAAAGCTGGGCGGATTCGAGCATAAATGAGCGCGGGAGCTTCCAGACCTGGCTCATCCGCTTCTGCGAGGCGCTCGAAGTGGATCCGCCGGACCCGCCAACCGAGGATTATCGGTTCGAGCTCCCGATCCGGATGATGGACCGGGAGGGTCGTGAATCGACGAACTTCATCGATTGCTGGAAAGCAGGACACTTCGCGCTCGAGGCCAAGGCGAGTGCCGCCGGCGCCGTCACGCACGACGAGCCGCTGCTTCGCAGGGCGTACGGGCAGGTGCGCAACTACGTGGCGCACGTTTCCGGTGATCCGCCCCCATATCTGATGGTGCTGGACGTGGCCCGCACGCTCATCGTCTGGGACCGGTGGAGCGGAGCGTACGGGGATTTCGCCGCCGGCAGGCGGATAGCGCTTCCGACGCTGCACGAGCGGCCGGACGACATTGCGCTGCTGCGCGACATCTTCGTCGATCCAACCGTTCGCGATCCCCGTGGGAAGGCGCAGCTGGTGAGCAAGGAGATCGCGGCGGGGCTCGCGGAGCTCGCGGCAGAGCTGGAGTCGAGAGGGCTGGATACGGAACGCGTCGCGCGCTTTCTCATGCGCTGCGTGTTCTCGTGCTTCGCCGAGGATGTGGGGCTGCTGCCGGAGAATCTCTTCCGGCGCACGCTCGAGACGGCGCGCGATTCCGGGAACCGGGAGCGACTCACGCTCGCGCTCACGGCGCTCTGGAAGACGATGGACACCGGCGGCATGTTCGGCGCGGAGATGCTGCACCGCTTCAACGGGCACTTCTTCAAGACGATCGAGGCGCTGCCGCTGGAGGCGCGCGATGTCGACCTGCTGATCGACGCCGCGAAGCACGACTGGTCGCGCGTGGAGCCGTCGATTTTCGGAACGCTGCTCGTGCGCGCGCTCGATCCCGAGGAGCGCCACCGGTTGGGCGCCGAGTACACGCCGCGGGCGTACATCGAGCGGCTCGTGGAGCCGACGGTGGTCGAGCCCATCCGCGAGCGCTGGACGGCGGTGCAGGCTGCGGTGCTGCAGCTCGAGGAGTCGGAGAAGCAGAACGCGCCGAAGAAGCTTGCGAAGAGCTTCACGAAGGAGAAGCAGCACGCGGGCTCGATCAAGCAGCTGATCGCGTTCCACGACTGGCTTCGCGCGCTGTCGTTCCTCGATCCCGCCTGCGGCAGCGGCAACTTTTTGTACGTGACGATGGCGGCGGTGAAGCGCATCGAGATCGAGGTGCTGAACGAGATCGCGCGCCTGTCGGGCGGGCAGGGCGGGCTGGTGCTCGAGGAGGTGCATCCGCGCCAGTTCCACGGGATAGAGGTGAAGCCGTGGGCGCGCGAGATCGCGGAGCTCACGCTGTGGATCGGCTACCACCAGTTCTGGCGCGAGTCGCACGGCGGCCGCACGCCGCCAGATCCGATTCTGGAGGACACGGGAACGATCGAGTGCCGCGACGCGGTGCTCGCGTGGGATGACAAAGTGCATCGGCCGGAGAAGGATCGCCCTGATCCAAAGCCGCGCATCGTGCATCCGGTGACGGGCGAGCTGGTGCCCGATCCGAACGCGAAGCTGCCGTACTACGAGTTTGTAGGTGCGAGACAGGCCGAGTGGCCGCGGGCGGATTTTATCGTGGGGAATCCACCGTACATCGGGAACAAGCGAATGCGAGAGGCTCTCAGCAGTGGCTATGTGGACGCGTTGCGTAGCATACACGTAGAAATATCAGAGAGCGTGGATTACGTAATGTATTGGTGGGCGGCTGCCGCAAGATTAGTCGCGCGTAACTCTACAATTCGGGCGGGATTAATCACCACCAATACAATCTCTCAGCCGGAAAATCGAACAGTTATTGCGATGGCCGCGCACGCCGGGGCCCGAATTATATGGGCAATTCCAGATCATCCATGGGTAACCGACGCCGACGGAGCCGCCATCCGCGTCACTTTGAGCGTGCTTG
>JAICLZ010000067.1 GCA_025929535.1 Gemmatimonadaceae bacterium | reverse complement strand
GTCGAGGTAGACTGGAGCGGGCATGTTTGAAAGCTAACGTTTTGCGAACGGCACGGAATGGTGCCGTGCTCGCCCGACTCCGTGCATCAAAGGGTGCATCAACGTGTTGCGGTGTCTCCCTCCGCCCGGCTTCACTCCGGGAGGCGGCGTCTTGGTGAAGCCGAGTACGTCCTCCACACGCGCGACGCGGGTCAGCCTGATCGCCGTGTCCATGTACTGCACGCCGAGCGCCGAGTCGCCGCGCGCTTTCGAGAGATCGCTGAGCAGCGCGGCCGTGATCACGTAGCGAAGCGGAATGTCCGACGACGCGCGATCCACCCACTCGCCGCGCTTCATCAGCGCGGCAGGCGCCTGATAGATCTTCCAGAGCGAATCCGAGCGCGGAAGATCGAAGAAGCCCCACCCCGGAACCTCGGCGAACCGGCTGTCGGCGACGATCGGCTTCGGAAAGAGCTTCGTCACGAGCCCCTGGCTCGCCACGTATTTGCCCAACCCGAGCGCGCGCGGATACGAGCTCGACGTGAAATACAGCGGCCGCGCGGGATAGCTGTCCTTGATGAGGCGCAGCACGATGATCTTGTCCTTGTACAGATCTCCCGGCGGAATCACGGCCTCGATGTCGTCCTTCTTGAAGAACTGTGGCTGGGTGAGCGGAAGCACCGGCGGCAGCGCATCCGCCTGCGCCATCGTCATGTTCAGCGCCGGCGTGGTGGGCTTTGGCCAGTCGCGACCCCGGTAGATCACGGGTCCCTTCGCGGCATCGTACGGGTAGATCGGCCGCCTGATCATCTGGCGCACGTACCAGTCCGTTTGCAGCAGCGACGTGACCTCGACCGTCACATCCTTCCGCACACCCTCCACCTCCTGCGCGTACCAGAGCGGGAAGGTGTCGTTGTCTCCGTTCGTGATCAGCACACCGTACGGCTCGACGCTGTTGAGCAGGTCGACCGCCCAGTCGCGCGTGAACGTATCGCCGCGCCGCGAGGCGGCATTCCAATTGGTGATCAGCGGCACGATGGCAAGCAGGAATACCGGGGTGGTGTACAGCCAGCTCGGTCTCGGGATCCGCTTCGCGTCGCCCTCGGCATCGGGGGCGAGCAGTGCCGCGAGCTGTTCCCACAGCAGCGCGATGCCGAGTCCCGCCCACACGCTCCACGCCGAGAAGCCCCACAGGTAGAAATAGTCTCGATCGCGCACCTCGCGCGGCACGGAGCTCCCGAGCTCCGGTGCCTGCGAGTAGCCGTACTTGAAGTTCATGTAGAAGATCAGCGCGAACGTGATCGTGAACATGAGCGGCCCGAAAAACCAGAACGATCGCCGATCGCGCTTGTAGTGTGCGTAGCCACCGGCGATGCCGAGCAGCAGGTAGACCCCCGCGAGCAATCCCTGCAGCCCTCGGGGCGCCGTGCCGTATGGATCGCGCAGCCACTGCCACTCGAAGTACATCCAGAACATGCCCACCTGCGCGGTGAACGGCGCCTGGCGGTCGCTGAGCTCCGGCTTGCCGTACTGGACGCGGTTGATGTTGTCGGCGAGTCTACTGCGCGCGGTCGCGTTGAAGGTGCACGAGAGCTCGAACTTGGTGGTGCAGCCGGTGGCCTCGCCCTCGTTGATCGCGGGGAAATGTCCGGCGCGAATGGGCTCCACGAGAAAGGGCGTGAGCCCGAGCACGAACGCGCCGGCGATCGCCAGGAGCAGGCGCCACCGCATGATCACCGCCGGGCGGCGCAGCATCACCGCCGCGAGCACGGCCGGCGCGACGAGAAAGCCCGCCGGGTGATTCGTGTAGCCGAGCGCGATCAGAAAGCCGATCAGCACGAGCAGGCGGTCGGCCGTGCGTCCCTCGGGATTGTCGCACCAGAGCACGGTGAGCCACGAGACGATCGCGAAAAACGCGAGCGACACGGTATACACTTTCTCGTTCACGACGGACTGATTCCACACGGTGAACGCCGTCGCGCCGAGCAGCGCGGCGGCGGCGGCGGCGGTGCGCTGCTGCCAGCGCTCGGGCAGCCACCCGCTGAGCACCCGCTCCACGACGAGGAACCAGGTGCCCGCGGAGACCGCGCTGCACAGCGCCGCGAGGATGTTGATGCGCATCCCCGCGCTGTTGCCTATCGGCAGGATCGAGAAGACGTGCGCGATCAGCACGAAGAACGGATTGCCCGGGGGATGGGGAATGCCGAGCACTCGCGCGGCGGCGATGTACTCGCTGGTGTCCCACATGGCGGTGGCCGGCGCGAGCGTGGCGACGTACAGCGCGAAGATGACCAGCGACACGATCGCGGCGATCCAGTAGGACGGATGCTGCTCGGGGACGATCACCGGAGCGGTGCGGCGCGCGGCGCGTTTCGATGACGTACGAGGGGGCATTCCGGAGCTCAGAAAGTGGAGACGTTCAGCGACAGGAGGTCATCGACGCGCATCGTTTCGGCTGTGTAGAACGGTTCACCAAATTGTACACGGATGAGAGAACCGTAGTGGGCTGCCTGATGGCGGACGATGTCGTAGAGCGGCTCGCCATTCGGAAACACTTCGCCGGCCTGCTTCACGCCATCGAACTGCGACGCGTAGGCGCGAATCGCGAGCAGCTTGCGCTCGAACTCGTCCGAGATGTCGACGACGAAGGTCGGCTTCACGGGTTCTTCGCGGTAGGTGAGGGAGTGGACCAGCTTGAACGGGCGAAAGCGTGGCACATCGGGCTCGATCTTCGAGAGGCCGGAGAGGAAGCAGGCATCAGTCACGAGCTCCGCGCTGACGCGGTGATCGGGGTGCTTGCCGGTGATCGATGGAGCCAGCACGACGCGCGGTTGAAACTGCCGGATCACGCGCACGAGCTTCGCGCGGGTCTCGGGTGTGTTGACGATCGCCGCGTCGGGCAGACCGAGGTTCACACGCGCCGCGACGCCGAGAATCTCCGCGGCATGGCTCGCCTCGGCGGCGCGGAGCTCAGCCGAGCCGCGCGATCCCATCTCGCCCTGCGTGAGGTCGATGATGGCGGTGCGCTGCCCCTGCGCGGCGGCCTTGAGGAGCGTGCCGCCACACGTGAGCTCGACATCGTCCCGATGTGCGGCGATGGCCAGAACGTCTACGGTCGTCATGGGGAGAATATACGCCCATGACGGGCATGATGGTTCGCGCTGGTGTACGCGGCAGCTCTATTCGCGCACCCTACTCGTACCGCAGCGCCTCCACCGGATCCAGCCGCGCCGCCCTGAACGCCGGGAGCAGCCCGAACACCACGCCCGTGACCGCGCTCGTCGCGAGCGCCGCCACGATCGCGAGCGGCGGGATCGTCGCATCGATCGAGGTGTTCGCGCGGATCGCGTACGCGAGCCCGGAGCCGATGATGAGCCCCGTGACCGCGCCGATCACCGTGAGCGTTGCCGATTCCACCAGAAACTGCCAGAGAATGATCGCCTTGGTTGCGCCGAGTGCCTTGCGGACGCCGATCTCGCGCGTGCGCTCCGTGACCGAGATCATCATGATCGCGATCACGCCCACGCCGCCCACGAGCAGCCCGATCGCCGAGAGCGCGAGCACGACCACGAAAAAGATCTGCACCGTACTGTTGTAGAGCTCCATCACCTTGTCCTGCCCGTACAGGAACCACGTGTCGTCGGCCGACGGACGCAGATGGCGATGCGTCCGGAGGGAGGCGGTGACCTCGTCCATCGCCACGTCGCGCGGCACGCCGTCCTTGGGCTTGACCGTGAGATCGAGCCAACGCACGCCGAACTGCAGCTTGCGTCGGCCGGTCTCGAAGGGGATGATCGCGCCCGGCTTGTCGTTGTTGCTGAAGAAGTTCGCGAGCGGGTGATACACGCCAATGACCGTGAACGGCTGTCCATCCACTGCCACGACCTTCCCCACCGCTTCGCCCTGACCGAACAACGACTCCTTCATCTTGTCGTTGACGATGATCACCTGATCGGCATTTGCATTCTCGTTCTCGGTGAAGCTGCGTCCCGGCGAGATGTCGCCGCCATCCACGTCCGTCCACCCGGCCGTGTACGCATCGACGTTCACGGACGGCAGATTGTGGTCGTGGTACTTCACCTGCGCGCCGTTGCCGACGTGCGCGATCACGCCGTGGATGGACGGCAGCATCGAGATGGCGGTGGCCTCGTTGATCGTGAGCGGCGCATGATGCCGCCACGGGCAGCTGTCGTCCGAGCCGTTGCAGTTGGTCAAGCCCATTGGCCAGCGCGTGACGTAGAAGGTCGTTGGCCCCGCGGCCTCGAACGACTTGGACACGCCCTCGTTGATCCCGTGCACGCCCGCCGCCATTGCCGTCACGACGAAGACGCCCACCGCGATGCCCAGAATCGTCAGCCCCGCGCGCGCCTTGTTCGTGCGAATGGCGTCGAGTGCGATGAGCACGCCCTCGCCGAGCGCGTGCAGCTTGTTCGCGAGCTGCATCAGTCGCTCCGGAGCGCGAGAATGGGATCGAGCCTGGCCGCGCGGCTCGCCGGATAGATCCCGGCGATGATGCCCACGCCCGCGCCCACGATCACCGAGACGACGATGGACCAGAGGGCGACGTTCGACGGCAGCGGCGAGATCTCGCGGATGAGCTTCGAGAGCCCGAAGCCCAGCGCGATGCCGAGGATCGCGCCGAAGAAGCTCAGCGTTGCGGACTCCACGAGAAACTGCGCGAGGATGTCGCGCCGCTTCGCCCCGAGCGCCTTCCGAATGCCGATCTCGCGCGTGCGGTCCGCCACCGCGACGAGCATGATGTTCATGATCACGATCGCGCCGACCACGAGCCCGATCGCCGGCAGCACGATGCCGCCGATCACGAGCGCCTGTTTGATCGTCTGCCATCCCGAGAGCGCGGACTCCGACGTCTCGAACATGAAGTCGTCCGGCTCCGATGGATGCAGATGGTGCCGGCGCCGCATCACCTCGCGCGCGCGCTCCTGCGCCTCCTGCTGGACCGTGTTCGTGACGCCCTGTACCAATACGCCGTACAACCCGCGACGCGACTTCGTGACGCGCTTGAGGTCCGAGTGGAACGGGCCGATCACCTGTCGATCGAGCGACAGCCCGAACGTGCTCCCCTGTTTCTGCAGCACACCAATGACGCGGAAGGGCAATCCTTCCAGCCTGATCTCCTTTCCCAGCGGGTCGATGCTCGGGAAGTAGGTATCGGCGGTTTCCTTCCCGATCACGACCACCGGCGCGCCCACCATTTCCTCCTGCTCCGTGAACACGCGTCCGCGCTCGACCTCCAGGTTCTTGATGACGAAGTAGTCCGCGGACACCGCGTTCACCAACGACTGCGGGCCGCCGTTTCGGTACTGCGAGACCGGGGTGCCCCACGTCACATCCTGAATCGCCCAATGCGTCTGTGGCGGCAACGCCTCGCGCACCGCGTTCGCATCCTCGACCGTGATCTGCGGGCGGCGCTGCCACTCGCGCCACGTCGCCTCGGTCACGTCGCCCATGTTGAAGTCGGGGAAACGCCGCAGCGTGAACGTATTCACACCCAGGAACTTCGCCGCGAAGTCCTCCTCCATGTACTTCGACATGCCGTTCACGATCGACACCACCGCGATCAGGAACATCACGCCGATCGTGACGCCGAGCAGGGTGAAGAAGCTCTTCAGCTTCTGCACCTTGATCTGCGTGAGCGCGAGTCGAATGGCATCGAGGAGCGACATGGGTTCCTTATGCGCGCGTGTTGAGTGAAGCGACGAACGTGTCGCGCGTTTCGTCCGACGAGATGCGTCCATCGCGCAGCACGACGACGCGCCGCGCGTGAGCGGCGATGTCGGGCTCGTGCGTCACCATGATCACCGTCTGCCCCGCTGCGGACAGCCCCTCGAACACGCGCATGATCTCCTCGGACGTGGTGGAATCGAGGTTGCCCGTCGGCTCATCCGCGAGCAGAATGGCCGGACGGTTCACGAGCGCGCGCGCGATCGCCACGCGCTGGCGCTGGCCGCCCGAGAGCTCGTTGGGACGGTGGTCCATGCGGTCCGCCAGCTGCACGCGCGCGAGCGCCTCCTTTGCGCGCTCCTTCCGCTCGGCGGAGGAGACGCCCGCGTACACGAGCGGCAGCTCCACGTTCTGGAGCGCAGAGGCGCGCGGGAGCAGGTTGAACGTCTGGAAGACGAAGCCGATCTCGCGATTGCGCACGCGCGCGAGCTCGTCGTCCTCCATGCGCGACACCAACACGCCGTTGAGCCAGTACTCGCCGGCCGACGGCGTGTCGAGGCATCCGATCAGGTTCATGAGCGTGGACTTGCCCGAGCCGGACGGACCCATGATCGCGACGTACTCGTTGCGGCGCACCGCGAGCTCGACGCCGCGCAGTGCGTGCACGACCTCGCCGCCCATGTCGTAGTTCCGCGTGATGCCGCGCGTGACGATCACCCAGTCCGGCGACGGCTCGACACCCGGAGCACTGGTGACCACCTTGCGCTCCGCCGTCGTGCTCATCGCCAAGTCCTGCTCGATCAGACTCACGCCTTGGCCTCCTTCTTCTTGTCGTCCTTCTTCATTTCCTTCACGGTGGCGCTGTCGTGCAGCGTGCGGATCGCCTGGTAGCTGCCCGCGACCACCGTCTCGCCCTCCTGCAACCCGCTCAGTACCTCGAAATATTCCTCGCCCGGAATTCCGACCTTCACGGGACGGAAGCTCACGCGATTGTCCTTGCCGACCACGAACACGCCTTCCACATCCTTCTGCGCGATGTCCTTCGTCGTCTTCCTCCCGAGGATGACCGCGGCGGAATCGCGATTCTCGTTCGCCTCGTGCTCGCGAACCGTGAGCGCGATGATCGGGATGCTCAGCACGTTCTTGCGCGCATCCCACACGATCTTCGCCGTGGCGGAGAAATCCGGACGCGTGTCGACCGGCGGATCGAGCAGCTGTACCCGCACTTCGTAGTCGACCGCCTGGTCCGCCGTTCCCGTGGTCGTCGTCCCTGCCGTGACGGAGCTGTGTGCGATCTCGGTCACCTTGCCGCGAAACGTCGTGTCGGGGAACGCGTCGATCAACACCTGCGCGGTGTCGCCCACGTGCAGCCGCGCGACGTCCGTCTCGTCCACCTTCACCTTCGTCTCGAGCACCGACATGTCGCTGATCGTGAGCAGAAGCGCCGCATCCTTGTTGAACGTGCCGGGCACGGCGGTCTCGCCCTGCTGCACCGCCAGACGCGTGATGCGGCCGTCCATCGGCGCGAGGATGGTCGTCTTCGCGAGGCTCGACTGCGAGTTCTGCAGCGCGGCATTCATTTGATCGACCGTGTGCATCGCCGCTTGGAACAACGCGTCGTTCACATCCACCGTCGTCTTGAGCTGCTCGATCTGCTCGGCCGAGATCAGCGCGGGATTCGACTGCACGATCTCCTTCGACCGCCTGTATGAGTTCTGCGACTGCTCGAGATTCGCCTTCGCGCGGGCGAGATCCGCCTTGGCGGATGCGACGCCGGCGGCTTCGCGCTGCACGTCCGCCTGATACGTCGCGGGGTCGATCTGCAGGAGGAATTGCCCCTTCTTCACCATGTCCCCTTCCTTCACCGCGAGCCTCACGATGCGACCGCTCACATCCGAGGCGACATCCACCTTGGTGTGCGGCTGCACCTGCCCGCTCGCGGTGACGTAGGCGACGAGGTCCCGCTTCTGCACCTTCTCGAGGCGGACCTCGACCGGCTTGTCTCCGCGCTTGAACGCGGCAAGCACCAGCACGCCGGCAAGCAGGAGTCCTCCCACAACCGCCGTGATCGCCTTTCCCCGTCGAGTCATCTGTTGCTCCAATTAGCGCAGTGGACGGCCGACAGCCGCTTCGAGCACGGCGAAGGCCTTGTGGAAGTCATACACGGCGTTGATGCGATCGCTCTCCGCCTGTTCGAATTGCGTGCGTGCGTCGCTTACGTCGAGAAAGGGCGCAAGCCCCACGCGATAGCGCTCCTCCGCCAGCCGCAGGGCTTCCCGGGCCTGCTGCGCCGTACGCTCCTGCAGCTCCACCTGTTGCGCCTGCGCCTGCAGGGTGAGATACGCGCTGGTGACGGTGGCCGTGGTCTTCAGCTCCTGGCCGCGAATCGCATACTGCGCATCGTTCCGCGCCGCTTCGGACTGCTCTATTTTCTGCTCGCGCTGGAAGTTGTCGAAGATCGGCAGGGACAACGTGGCCGTGATCTGAAACGGCTGGCGCGTGAAGCCAAAGGGGAACGCGTTGTTCTGGTCGCGAATCGCGGCTGCTTCCGACGGCGGCAGCGAGCCATCGGGCATCAGCGGGCCGCACCGGCTCGCGATGCTCGGCAGCCCGGCGCCCACGCGAAGCGAATCCTGCGTGAGGCAGCTCGCCCTGTTCGCGGCGGCCTGCCCGATGAGGAAGTTCGGATTCGTGAACGAGTTCGTGTAGCCGCCCAGCCCCGTCGACACCTGCAGCGTGGGCAGGTACGAGCCCCGAGCCGCCTGCACCCCGAGCTTCGCCGATTCGTCGCGCGTGCGCGCGGCCTGCAGCGCCGGATTGTCCGCGCGCGCCAGCGCGAGCACCGAGTCCACGGTGAACGTCGGCATCTTCACCGGATACGTGGTGGTCAGGCGGCTGTTCTGCGGCGCCTCCACTCCCATGTGCTGAAAGAGCGTGAGGCGGTCTATCGCCACCTGGTTCTTCGCCCTGATGGCCGCCACCTGCTGCTTGCCGAGATTCACCTCGGCCTTCGACACGTCGAGCGAGATTCCGGAGCCGACCGCGAGCTTCGCCTTCGCCAGCTCCAGCGCGGTCTGCGCATTCGTGATCAACGAGTCCTCGAGCTGCGCCTTCGCCTGGTCGCCGAGCACCGTGAAGTAGTCCTGCGCGATCTGCGAACGCACGGTGGACACGGAGCTCGTGACGTCGGCGTCCGCCGCGCGCACGTTGGCCGTCTCGATCTTGGGATTCAGAAAGGTGCTCGTGCCGATGTTGTACGTCAGCCCGATGAAATACGATGATTGCTCCGAATTCGACCCGTTGCCGAAGGTGAACCCGTTGCTCGAGAGCGTGTTACCCTGTGCCAGGTAGAGCCCCTGGAGCTGCGCGTCGGCGCGCGGCAGCAGGGCACCGTAGGCTGCCTTGCGCTTGGCGACCGCGGTACGCCGCGCCTCCACGATCTGCAGGTGGTCGGGGCTGTTCTTGGTCGCGATCCCCATGGCCTGATCGAGCGACAGCTCGGGGCCGCCGGTGGAATCCACCGCCTGGGCGCCAGCGCTCGAGAATGGCATTACTACAGCCACGGCGCCCAGGGCGGCCGCGACGACTGACGTGAACCGCATTATTTCCTGTCCTCGTATCCGAAGTCACGCCCAATACGGCTGCGGCGGGCTCGAGGTTTCAGAAATGGGGTCGCGCCTCATGACACTGCGAACGGCTGAGCACGAATCCGAGCGATGAACGGCAGGCGTGTGGAGCGTTTCACTTCACCTACTTCAGTTGCGAACCAAGGACGTAACGCTTGCTGCTCCGCACGGCCCATCACCGAGCACGGTTCGATTCGTCTCCGTTTTATCCGTCAGATCCGTTCGATCCGTATCTCCATTGTTGATGCTCGAGTCATGCGCGCTTAACCGGAATGGCAACTGCCGCTCGGGCTGGCATCAACTATATGCGAATACGAATTGAGCGGCGGATATTGAACGAATACAACGGAGAAGGCAAAACCCTGAAAGCATGATGCTCGAAGCAGCGCGTACGCCCTCGCGGGTCCTAGCGCGGAAGCTCGTCCCGCGTGGCCGTGATGTTTCCGCCGTCGAGTTGCACCTTGAGCACGCGACCCTGCGCATCCGCCCACACCTGCCGCGTGGCGCCCGATGGCTCCTGGATGGTGTAGTGGCGCGCCTCCACCGAGGTGGTGCCCACGCGCACCTGCTCGTTCGCGCCCGCCTGGATGCGCATCGTTTCCTGCAGGTTGCGGCGCGGAATCACGACTGGGATGGTCGCCGAGCCGCCTCGCGCACGCTGCACGAGGAAGTAGTACTGGTGGAAGATGTCGTCGTCGAGAATGAGCGCGCCGTCGGACACGATGTACTCCTTCGACGACTCGCCCTTCGCGCTCTTGAGCTGTGCGCTGAAGCGTCCACCACCGATGCGTCCGCGCAGCCGCTCCACATTGGCGCCCGTGCGAACTTCCACCTCGTACGCGAGGGGCGAGAACGAGGTGTCCGTGCGAAGCGCGGGCGCGAGACGCTCGGTGTCGAAGGTCACGGTCGCATTCGCAACCACGACGTCGCCACCCGGGCCGCGCGTGCGGCGAATCGTGAACGATTCCTGGCCGATGCGGTCCGACGGGCGCGTGCCTCCACGAGTGATCGTGAAGGTGCCCTCATCCACGGTGCTGACCTGGGCGGGGGCGAGGCTCGGCAGCGCGAGCGAGAGCGCGACGACCAGCGAGAGTGTGCGCATGTCGGAAATATGATACCCGCGGCGCAAGGAAGAGTTCATTCGTCCAGTGCGGGGGTGAGAAAAATTCGCTCGCTGATGCGCTGCCGTATGCGCTCGTACATCGCGCGCCCCTTTTCGGCGGTGGCAAGCGATGGGCGGCCGATGGAGCCCGCACTCTCCTTCGGGACGCGCACGTGTCCGCGACGGTAACGCCGCAGCTGCTCGCGAGTCAACATGTAATCCTGCGCCCACTCCATGCGCACGAGCTCCGGCGCAAGATACAGCATCAGCGACGTGTCGGCCTCGTCGCCGTGCATGTGCTCCGTCTGTCCGTCCATCAGATCGCCCAGCGGAATCGCATACAGGTCGACCACGCGCACGCGTGCCTCGCGGGTAACGACGGTGCTGAGCGCATCCTGATGCGGATCGTGATCGTGCGCGGTGATGAGGATAAATTCCCGGAAGCCGCACCCTTCCCACGAGGCGAGGAGATCGTTGAGCATGCGGTGCAGCGTCTTCCGCCGCATCGACGAATTTCCCACCGCCTTGCGCGCCGACTCGACGTTCACGCCATATTCGACCGTGGGCGCGCGCAGCACCTTGTACTTGTCCGACAGATCGTCGCACAGCTGCTCGGCAATGATGGTCGCGCAGCCCAGCGGGAGGTGAGGACCGTGCTGCTCGCAGGTGCCCACCGGGATGATGAGGCGCGGATCGCGCGCCAGGATCTCGGCCACGGCGCCCGGTGCGGTGTACTTAAGCAGCTGCGCCCCTGTCGCGGGCGGATGGAGGGGAACGGTCATCTCGGACCGGAATGAAGTGAACGTGACAGCGCGAGCCGGGCCGCGCACCGAGCTCCCGATTCGCGTGTGGACGCTCGTCGCGGGCGTGGCGCTCGTGGCGGGGGGCTGGTGGCTGCGCACCCCGAGAGTAGGCTACCTCGCTTTCATCGTTGCCGCCACGGTTGCGACGCTCGGAATCGCGCTGCTCTGGGGCCGCGGCGCGCGCCGGTGGGCCGTCGCGTCCGCCGTCGCGCTCGGAGCATTCGCCGTCGTGGCCGCGAGCTCGCAGCGCGACCTCACGCGCATCGACACCAATTGGCCGGCGTACCGCGCGCTCGTAGTCGAACGGGGACGCGCCGAGTTTCAGCGCGAGATCGCGCAATCGCTGGTGGAGCTGCAAACGAAGGCGCGCCGTGCGCTCGATGCACCGGCCGACGCGCCGCAGGCGTTCGCGTCGTTCCGGACGCTCATGGCGGGCGCTCCGGAGCAGGGCATCGTCCTCTACGATCGAGGCATTCCTCTCGCCTGGGGCGGCCGGCTGGTCGTGCCGCCCGACTCGGCGCGCGGCGCAGTCGGCGCGCTGCACACGCCGTTCTACACGGTGCTTTACGCCGTCGTGTCGCGCGGCACACGAGAAGCGGTGGCGACCGCCGTCGCCTACGCGCAGCCGCCGGGCGACCAGCTCGTGCCGGCGATCGGAAACCGCATCGTGCGCGAGCAGGGGCTGCACGCGTTCGACGTCACGGCGCGCGGAGATGGCTCGAGCGCCGACGCATTCGTGGTACTCTCGCCGAACGGCACCGACACACTGCTCGTGGCGCACACGGTGGCGCCGGGCGAGGCGGAGGCGCGCCTCACGACTCTCGTGCGCGTGCGTCTCACCGGGGCGATCTTCCTCGCGATCGCCTTCACCTTCTTCCTGGTCGCGCTCTGGCGGCGTCAGCGCTCGCTCCTCGGCCGACTGATGCCGCTCGCCGTCGCGCTCGGGCTTCTCGCGCTCGTGCCGCTCAATTCCTTCTCGGGCAGCGGCGTGCTCTTCGATCCCACCGTGTACTATGCGGAAGTGGGCGGGCCGTTCACGGCCTCGGTGGGCGCGCTCGGTGCGGCCGCGATGATCGTGCTGCTGGCACTTCTGCTCACGCTGCGCCGCGGGCTCGGCCTCTCGCGGCCGTGGATCGCGATCCCGATCGTCATCGCAATCCTCGCCGCGTCGCCGCCGCTCCTCCACGCACTCGGCGCCGGCGTGTCTCCGCCGCCGAGCGGGGTGGCGGTGGAGTTGTGGCTCGGATGGGAGATCGCGCTCTTTCTCGCGGCGGCCACACTCTTCATCGGAGTTGCCGCCGTCGCCAGTGCAGCGCTCGGCTCGCGGCGGTTCTTTCCGCCCTGGTTCGCGCCGATGCTCGCCACGCTCACCGCCGCGATCGCGCCGCTGGTGCTCCACGCGCCGGGGACGTGGCCCGCCTGGTACCGTGTGCTCTGGATGGCCGTGATCGCGACGCTCGCGCTCACCTGCTCGCACCGGCGGATCGTGCTCGTGGCCGGGAGCGTGGCCGCGCTCGTGGCGACGACGCTCACGTGGGGCGCGGGCGTGCGCGGGCGCGCGACGCTCGCCGACCGCGACGTCGCCGGGCTCGCGGTCGTCGACCCCGACATCGTGAGTGTGTTGCAGCGGCTGGGTGCCGACCTGTACGAGCTGCCCGTCGCGCGCACCGAAGCGGAGCTCGCGAAACGGTACATGCGCTCGGATCTCGTGGGCAGCGGCTATCCGGTGGATCTCATGAGCTGGACACCGGAGGGATTGCCCACAGCCGAGGTGACGCTCGATCAGCTCACGCCACCGGTTCGGGCCGTGGGCGAGATTGCGTCCAATGCGCGCGCCACGGGCGCGACGCAGCTGCAGTCCGTGCTCGGCGTTCCAGGAATGTTCGTGGTGCTCGCCGTTCCGCACCCGGACAGCTCGGTGACCACCGTCGTGGTAGCGCCGCGCACGCGCCTCATCGCCACCGACCCGTTCGCGCCGCTGCTCGGTCTCGAGGAGCGCGAGACCGGCGAGCCGCCGTACAGCGTCTCGCTCGTGGAACAGCAGCCGGGCGAAAATCTCGCGATTGCTGGCACGCGATGGTACCGCGACGAGAACGAGATGCACGGCGATCACATCGTGCACACATCGCTGGGCCCGATGCGCGCGCACATCGAGATCGAGCTCCGCTCGCTCGGCGTGCTTCTGCAGCGCGGCGCGCTCGCGGTGATGCTGGATCTCGTGCTGCTCTTCGCCCTCTGGATGATCGCGGCGCTTCCCGATGGGCGGGTGCTCAAGCGACTGCGTGTCGGCGTGCGGCGCTGGGGCACGAGCTACCGGTCGCGGCTCACGGTGGTGCTCTTCGCGTTCTTCGTGATCCCCGCGCTCGCCTTCGCGCTCTGGAGCTACGAGCGCCTGCGCACGGAGGATCGGCAGTCGCGCGATCTCGTGCTGCGCGAGGCGCTGCGCGGCATCTCGACGGATGAGGAGGCGCGGCGGGGCGCGTCGCTCGTGGGGCACACGGACATTCCGCTCCTGCTGTATCGAAACGGGGAGCTGAGCGGCGCGAGTCAACCGCTCTTCGACGCGCTCGCACCGATGGGCGCCTATCTCCCGCCGTCCGTGAACGCCAGCCTCGCCGCAGGGCACGAAGTGTACGCGAGCCTGATGGAGCAGGTCGGGAGCGGGCCCGCGCTGTTCGGCTTCCGCGTGTCGATGAGCGGGACCGGCGAGCGGTACGTGATCGGGGCGCCCGCACGCGGCACCGAAGCGATGCTCGATCAGCGGCGGCGCGATCTCGCGGTGCTCGTCGCCTGCGCCACCGTGCTCGGCGCGCTCGCCGCGCTGGCGTTGAGCCAGGCAGCCTCACGCTCGCTCGCGGAGCCGATCGGCGCGCTGCGCGTGGCGGCGCTCGCGATCGCGCGCGGCGAGCGCGAGCCGCCGCTCGCCGCGCGTGCGCCCGACGAGTTCCAACCCGTGTTCTCCGCGTTTCGGCGCATGGCCGCCGATCTCGGCGAGAGTCGCGCGGCGCTGGAATCCGCGCAGCGGCGCACCGCGGCGATCCTCCGCAACGTCGCGAGCGGCGTCGTCGCGCTCGATGCGAACGACGTCATCACGCTCGCGAATCCGCGCGCGGAGACGATGCTCGGCCGGCCATTGCCGCCGGGGCTCGCGGCGGAGGGATTGGGTGTGGAGGCCGCGCGCCGGCTGCGCGCGTTCGCCGAGGGCGACGAAGAGAACAGCGAGGAGGAGTTCGAGCTGACGGTGCATGGACGGCAGCTGCAGGCGCGCCTGACGCGACTCACGGCCGGCCGCGGAGGCACCGTGCTCACGCTGGACGACATCACCGAGCTCGCGCGCGCGCAGCGCGTGCTCGCGTGGGGCGAGATGGCGCGGCAGGTGGCGCACGAGATCAAGAATCCGCTCACGCCCATCCGCCTGGGCGTGCAGCATCTCAAGCGCGCGCACGCGGACGCACGCGCCGACTTCGACACGATTCTCGAGACGAACGCCGAGCGCATTCTGGCGGAGATCGACCGGCTCGATGAGATCGCGCGCGGGTTCAGCAGGTACGGGATGGGCCCCTCGGAGCTGCAGACGGCGGAGCCGCTCGACGCGAGCGCGATCGTGCGCGATGTCGTGGAGCTCGAGAAGCTCGGCGAAGGGAGCGTCGACTGGCGCACGAGCGGCATCGACGGGGCTGTGATGGCGTACGCGCGCGAGGATGAGCTGCGCGAGGTAATGCTGAATCTGCTCGAGAATGCGCGGTTCGCGGGCGCCACGTGGGTGGAGGTGCGCGTGGACGGTGGCGGGGAGCGCGTAGCGATCGCGGTGCGCGACAATGGGAGCGGGATTCCGCCGAGCGTGCAGGCACGACTGTTCGAGCCTCATTTCTCCACGCGTACGCGAGGGAGTGGATTGGGATTGGCGATCAGCCGGCGACTCGTGGAGAGTTGGGGCGGGGAGATCGCGGTGGCGAGTGTGGAAGGGGAGGGAACGACCGTACGCATCGTGCTCCGCGGCGGCGCCGAGGGATTATCTTGAGCAGCATGACGAACAGCGGTGCAACGACACTCCATCCCGCGGACATCGGAAACGAGATCAACGCGCGCATCCTCGCGATCTCGGAGGACCGCATCGCGGGCTTTCTCGAGGATCCGTTCGCGGAGATCGCCCGGCTCTCGGGCGTGAGCGAGGAGGTCGTGCATGCGCGCATCCGCGCGATGCTCCGCGCGGGCACCATCCGTCGCGTGCGCCAGACCCTCATGGCGACGAATCTCGCGCCGGGCGCGCTCGTGGCGTGGCGCGTGACCGAGGAAAAGCTCGATGCGGCGTTCGAGTACTTCGTGCACGACGATCCGTTCTCGGGGCACGTGGTGATTCGCTCGACGGACGGCGCCACTCAGGGCTCGAGCTACCGGCTCTGGACCACGCTCAAGGTTCCGCAGGGGTATTCGCGCGCGAAGCACTGCGCACTGCTCGCCGGGCGTGTGGGCGCGAGCGCGTTTCGCGTGATGCCGGCAAAGCGGCTCTTCGCGCTGGGGGTGGGGCACGTACGGCGGAAGGGAATGGCGCCGGGCTCGCGCTCGGATGAGCCCGGGCGCGTGATGGACACGAACATCGTGCAGCTGTCGGAGCTCGAGTGGCGCGTGCTCGAGCCGCTCAAGCGCGAGCTCGCGGTGGAGGAGATCGGGCCGGAGCCGTGGCGGGCGCGGGCGCGTGAGGCCGGCGTCTCGTACGAGGAGTTCCTGCGCGTGGGTCGCGGGCTCGCGGAGCGCGGTGTGATCGGCCGGTTCTCGACTTTTCTCGAGCATGTGAAGCCGGGCGCGGACGGCGTGCGCGTGACGCGCTACAACGCGCTTTTTCACTGGCGCGTGCCACCCGGCCGCGAGATCGAGACGGGGAAGGAGGTGGGCCGGCACCACATTCTCACGCACGCGTATTGGCGCGAGGGCGGCGAGGAGTTTGCGCACGTGAACATCATGGCCGTCGCGCATGGCACCGACAAACAGCTCGTGCTCGAGCACAAGGCGGCGATCGATGCGCATCTGGAGGAAGCGGGCATTCCGGTGAGCTACACGAACGTGTTCTGGGGCGGCCGGAGCGAGATCAAGCCGTCGGAGATCGCGCCGGGCGCGTACGTGTCGTGGCTGCGCTCGATCGGTGTGGATCCCGCATCGATGCGTGCGGATGCGAACGAGGAGGCGGCCGCCACGTGACGCTGTCGGGGATGCGTGCGCTCGTGGTGGGTGGCGCGATGATCGCAGCGTGCCAGAGCGCGAGCGATGCGCGCGCCTCGCGCACGGCCGATTCCGCGAAGGCGTCTCGATCCGAACGCGCGCATCGCGACTCCCTGTCCGGATTCACGGTGCCG
This sequence comes from Gemmatimonadaceae bacterium, assembly GCA_025929535.1. GTDB lineage: Bacteria > Gemmatimonadota > Gemmatimonadetes > Gemmatimonadales > Gemmatimonadaceae > FEN-1250. Next base: position 2,178 of record JAICLZ010000067.1, on the reverse strand, counting down.
GCGCAGTGCGCGAGGGGATCGGTGCCGGTGCCGAAGAAGCTCGAGGCGGCCAGCACGCTGGCGCACGGTGATTCGCTGAAGGGCGACTCGGTGCACGTGGTTGGCGCGTGGCGCGACTCGACTGGCGGCGCTGGGGGCTCGCGAGGAGGAGCGCCGAGTGCAGCAACGACCCCCGATACCGCGAGCGCCACGACCCATGCCGGGAAACCCAGGTCGGCGAAAGCCGCGCGCGCGGATTCCGTCGCTCGCGTGCGCGCGAAGCTGCATGCGGACTCACTCGCCGCAATCGCGCTCCAGACCGACTCCGCGGCCACGCACAGGCGCCCGGGCTCGCTCTTCCCCGGCTGCCGCGTGGTGGCGTACTACGGCAATCCGATGTCGAAGCGCATGGGCATTCTGGGTGAGATCAATCCCGACTCGATGCTCGCGCGGCTCGCGAAGCAGGCCGCGGCGTATCGGGCGGTGGACAGCACGCGGCCGGTGCTGCCGGCGCTCGAGTTGATCGCGACCGTTGCCCAGGCGGGGCCGGGCAAGAGCGGACTCTATCGCGCGCGCATGCCGGACACGCTGATCGAGCGCGTGATGGGATGGGCCGAGGCGCATCACTATCTCGTGATCCTCGACATCCAGACCGGCCGGAGCACGATGGCCGCGGAGATGGTGCCGCTCATGAAGTATCTCTCGCGGCCATACGTGCATCTCGCGCTCGATCCCGAGTTCTCGATCGGGACGAAGAAGATTCCGGGAAAGGTCATCGGCCGCATCGATGCGGCCGACGTCAACGCGGTCTCGGCGGTGCTCGCGAATCTGGTGGACTCGCTCGCGCTCCCGCCCAAGATGCTGATCGTGCACCGGTTCACGAGGCCCATGCTGTCGAACCACGAGCGGATCAAGCTCGATCCGCGCGTGCAGATCGTGATCGACATGGACGGCTTCGGCGCGCCGCATCTCAAGTACGGATCGTACCAGGCGTACGTGCACGATCGCCCGGTGCAGTTCGCGGGCTTCAAGGTGTTCTACAAGAACGACAAGCCCATGCTCACTCCGGCGCAGGTGCTGCAGCTCGATCCGGTTCCGCTGTTCATCATGTACCAGTAGAAACGCCGCGAGTTTCGCGTTGTCTCGCTTACGGAGCACTCCATTGACGACCATCCCATCGTCTGCGTCCGACCTGTCATCGTCGAGCAAGCCGAAGTCGATCACCGAGCACGAGCTGGCGGAGGTCGAGCGCGCGAATGCGACCGGCCTGCAGCCGATCGTCTTCGTGCACGGGCTGTGGCTCTTGCCGAGCAGCTGGGATCGGTGGGCAAAGCTGTTCGAGGACGCCGGCTTCGTCGCGCTGACGCCCGGATGGCCTGACGATCCCGAGACGGTGGAGGAGGCGAAGGCGAAGCCCGAGGTATTCGCGCACAAATCGATCGGACAGATCGCCGATCATTTCGACAACCTCATTCGCCATCTGAAAACCAAACCGGCGATCGTGGGACATTCCTTCGGCGGGATGCTCGCGCAGCTCCTGGCGGGCCGAGGGCTTTCCGCGGTCACGGTGGCGATCGATCCCGCACCATTTCAGGGCGTGCTCCCGCTTCCATTTTCTGCGCTGAGGTCCGCGTGGCCGGTGCTCGGCAATCCCGCGAATCGCAATCGCGCGGTGCCGCTCACGTACGAGCAGTTCCACTACGCGTTCGCGAATGCGGTGAGCGAGGAGGAGGCGAAGGAGCTCTACGAGAAGTATGCGGTGCCGGGCTCGGGCGTTCCGCTCTTCCAGGCGGCATCCGCCAACTTCAATCCGTGGACGGAAGCCAAGGTCGACACCGAGACTCCCGAGCGTGGACCGCTGCTCATCATCGAGGGAGAGAAGGACCACACTGTTCCATGGGCGGTCGCGCACGCCGCGTTCAAGCGGCAGGAGCGCAACCCGAACGTCACCGAAATCGTGCAGATTCCCGGCCGCGGACACGCGCTCGTGATCGATAGCGGCTGGCGGGACGTGGCCGACAAGGCGTTCGCGTTCATCAAACGCTTCGTCTGATTGCAGCAGTGCCGTGAGGGCTGAGCGGGGCCTTGCCGAACACCAGTCGCAAGGTGTCTCCGGTGCCCGACGAGTCGCTGAGATAGGATTCGAGCGACGGCAGAGTCGCGTCCATCCACTCCCGCATCGTCCAGCGCTGGCTCGTT
>JAICLZ010000096.1 GCA_025929535.1 Gemmatimonadaceae bacterium | reverse complement strand
GGAGACACCGCAACACGTTGATGCACCCTTTGATGCACGGAGTCGGGCGAGCACGGCACCATTCCGTGCCGTTCGCAAAACGTTAGCTTTCAAACATGCCCGCTCCAGTCTACCTCGACCACGCCGCCACCACGCCGGTGCGCGCGGAGGTTCTGGCCGCAATGGAGCCGTTCTACGGCCCCAAGTTCGGAAATCCCTCCAGCATTCATCGCTGGGGGCGCGAGGCGCGCGCGGCGCTCGATGACGCACGCGAGCGTGTGGCCGCCGCGCTCGGCGCCAGCGCCGACGAGATCGCGTTCACCTCCGGCGGCACGGAGTGCGACAACCTCGCGATCCTCGGCAGCTGGCGTCTGCTGCGCGAAAAGGGAAAGCGCGCCGTCGTGACCACGCCGATCGAGCACAAGGCGATCCTCGCGGCCATGCATCACGCGCACCACGAGGGCGCCGAGGAGCGGCTGCTCGCGGTGGATGGCTCGGGGCTCGTGCGCGAGGAGAGCTTCGATGCGCTCGTGCGCGACGATGTCGCGATCTGCTCGGTGATGTGGGTGAACAACGAGATCGGCACGGTACAGCCGATCGGGGCGCTGGCCGAGCGGGCGAAGTCGCGCGGCGTGCTCTTTCACACCGATGCGGTGCAGGCGTTCGGTCACATTCCGCTGAGCGCGAAGACCGCGGCCTTCGACATTCTCTCGTTGTCCGGACACAAGATCGGTGCACCGAAGGGGATCGGCGCGATCTACATTCGCCGTGGCACGTTCGTCGAGCCGCTGCAGTTCGGGGGCTCACAGAACCGTGGCGTGCGTCCGGGCACGGAGAACGTGGCGGCTGCGGTGGCGCTCGCGCGCGCGGCGGAGCTCGCCGTGGAGGAGCTCGAGACCGAGATGCCGAAGATCCGCGCGATGCGCGACGAGCTCCAGCGCGAGCTCGAGACGCGCCTTCCCGACGCGGTGGTGCACGCATCGGGTGCACCGCGCGCGCCGCACATTCTGAACATCTCGGTGCCGGGGACGGACAGCGAGTCGATGCTGATGGCGCTCGACATGTCGGGCGTCGCGTGCTCGTCGGGGTCGGCGTGTCAGAGCGGCGCGGTCGATCCGAGTCACGTGCTGGAGGCGATCGGCGTGCCGCGCGAGCTTGCGATCGCCGCCGTGCGCATGAGCCTGGGCTCGCTCACCACGCCTGCGTGTGTGGAGCGCGTGGTGCAGCTCTTCCCCGCCCTCATCTCGAAGGCGCGGCGCCTCGCGGGCGTCGTGAGCTGAGAGCACCCTGAGATGACGCGCGAGCGCGTGCTCGTCGCGATGAGCGGCGGCGTGGACTCATCCGTGGCGGCGGCGCTGCTCGTCGAGCAGGGCTACGACGTGATCGGCGCGACGATGAAGCTGTTCTGCTACGGCGATGAGGTGCCCGATCGCCCGTGCTGCTCCCTCGATTCGATCGACGATGCGCGGCGCGTGTGCGAGCGACTCGGCGTTCCGCATTACGTGCTGAACCTGGAAGACGCGTTCGGCCGCGATGTGCTGCAGAACTTCGTGAGCGAGTACGCGCGCGGGCGCACGCCGATCCCGTGCGTGCGCTGCAACAGCTTCACGAAGTTTCGCGACCTGCTCCACAAGGCCGATGCGCTCGATGCGGCGTGGATCGCCACCGGCCACTACGCGCGCGCGGTTGGCGGAGAGCTGTTCCGGGGATTGGATCCGGCGAAGGATCAGAGCTACTTCCTCTGGGGCATCGACCGCGCGGTGGTGAGCCGCATGCTCCTGCCGGTGGGCGCGCTCACGAAGCGCGAGACGCGTGCGCGTGCGCGTGCGCTCGGGCTCAACGTGGTGGCGGAGAAGCCGGAGAGCCAGGACATCTGCTTCGTTCCCGGCGGCGATCACACCGTGGTGCTGGCGAAGCATCTGCCGGCGGGCGATGCCGCGCTCTCGCGGGGGCCGATTCTGCTGACCGATGGGCGTCGCGTCGGCGAGCACGAGGGCTTCGCGCGCTACACGATCGGCCAGCGGCGCGGGCTGCCGGGCGGGTATGCGGAGCCGATGTACGTGGTGGCGATTCGCCCTGCTGACCGGGCCGTCGTGATCGGGCGGAGGGATGAGCTTCTCGGCAGCGGGATCATCGCGCGCGAGATGAACTGGCTCGTTGCGGAGGCGCCCGGCGTGGGCGTGCAGGTGGAGGTGCAGGTGCGGCATCACGCGGCGCCCGCGCGCGCCGAGATCGTGCGCGTGGACGGTGAGGAGATCGAGCTCGCGCTCGATGAGCCGGTGAGCGCGATCTCGCCGGGGCAATCGTTGGTGATCTACAGCGGCGCGCGCGTGCTCGGGGGCGGGGTGATCGAGGCGGGGCGCGCGGCGGGAGCGCCGAGGGCGCGGCTGCCGATTTTCGCGGCGTAAGTCACGGTGTCTCGGGAGCGCAGTCGCGCGATCGCACCGATTACGACCACTCTCCTGGATCCGAAAATGCGCAGCCTCACTCGATCCGCGTTACTGGCAACGGTGGCCGCTTCGATGCTGAGCGTTTCGCGGATCTCGGCTCAGGATCGCATTGCGACCGGCGCGCAAGGCGACTTCGTGATGCGCGATTTCCGCTTCGCCGACGGCTCCGTGCTGCCGGAGCTGCGCATCCACTACGTGACGCTCGGCGCGCCGCGTCGCGATGCGTCGGGCCTCGTGCGGAACGCGGTGCTCATCCTGCACGGGACCACCGGAAGCGGCGCCGGGTTTCTCTTCCCCCAGTTCGCGGGAGAGCTGTTCGGCCCCGGCGCGCTCCTCGACACGGCGACGCACTTCGTCATTCTCCCCGACGGCATCGGCACGGGCAAATCGACCAAGCCGAGCGATGGCCTGCATGCGCGCTTCCCGCACTACGGCTACCACGACATGATCGTCGCGCAGCACCGTCTGGTCACCGAGGGGCTGCACGTGAATCACCTGCTCCTCGTGATGGGCACATCGATGGGCGGAATGCAGACGTGGATGTGGGGCGAAGCCTATCCGGACTTCATGGACGGGCTCGTGCCGCTGGCCAGCGTGCCGACGCAGATCGCCGGGCGGAACCGGATGATGCGCACGATGATGATCGACGACATCCGGAACGACCCGGAGTGGAAGCGCGGCGACTACGCCACGCAGCCGGCGGGACTCACGGCGGCGGTGCAGCTGCTGTTCATGATGACGAGCAGCCCGCTGCAATTGCAGAAGCTGGCGCCCACACGCGACAGCGCCGATTCGTACATCCGCGAGTACCTCCGGCGCGTGGTGGCGAAGGAGGATGCGAACGACTACCTGTACCAGTTCGCTGCGTCGTCGGACTACGATCCCGCGCCCGATCTCGGGCGCATCACCGCTCAGGTACTCGCCATCAACTCCGCCGATGATCAGGTGAATCCGCCCGAGCTGGGGCTGATGGAAACGCTCATCGCGCGCGTCAAGCACGGGCGCTACGTGCTGATTCCGATCAGCGACGAGACGCGGGGGCACGGCACGCATTCGCTGCCTTCGGTGTGGAAGGGCCATTTGGCGGAGCTCCTCTCGCGAATCGAAGGCGCGCGCGGAACGGCGCCGTGAGCCGACGCGGACTACCGCCGCTCTTCCATCAAGGCCAGCACATTGTTCTCCGAATCCCTGAACTCCGCGAGCCAGAGCTCGTGGTCCGGCATCTTCGCGATCATGTGCGGCTCGTCGATGAAGCGCACGCCCTTCCCCGTGAGCTCGCGCGTTTGGCCCTCGATGTCGGAGACGAAGAAGTAGAGCACCGAGGTTCCGGCGGCTTCACCCTCGGCCGGACTGAGCATCAATCGTACGCCGCCGCAATCGAAGAAGGAGAGGTTTGGGCCTGCGTCGAACAGATGACGCACGCCCAGGGCGTCGCGGTAGAAATCGCGGGCGCGGGCGACGTCGGTGCACACGATGGCGATCTGTCCGATGCGAGCATCGCTCAGTGCGGGCATGGCGGCCTCCTCGGTTCGCGCGGGCCCTTGCCTCGGCGGCCCGGCAGCAGGTTAGTTTGGGGAGCTAACGATCACGATAGTTAACTTAGCTAACTAATAATATTGCGTCCGCACGCCCCGTCCGCAAGCCCCCGCCCCGCACGCCGCCGCGCCCCCCGCCCCTCGCCCGCGGACCTCGCCGATCGTCTGCACTCCGCCGCCATCCACCTGCTTCGCCGCCTCCGCCGCGAGGACGACGCCTCCGGCCTCCCCGCCCCGCAGCTCTCCGCGCTCTCGGTCATCGTCTTCGGCGGCCCGATCACCCTCGGCGAGCTCGCGCGCGCCGAGCAGGTGCGGCCGCCCACGATCTCCAAGCTGATCGTCGAGCTCGAGGCGCAGGGCCTCATCGAGCGCGAGCCCGATCCGGCCGACCGGCGCATCGTGCGCGTGCGCGCCACGGCGAGCGGAAGCAAGGTGCTGCACGACGGCCGCCAGCGACGGGTCGCCGCGCTCGTGGCATCGCTCCACTCGCTCTCCATTCGCGACCGCGCGCTCCTCGCGCGCGCGCTCCCGGTGCTCGAGCGTGTAGCGCGCGGCACGCAGGAGCACGACTAGGTCACCGCGGCCGCTCCGCCGGCTGCGGCACCTTTTCGATCCCCGCGATGGGCGCGTTGGTCAGGCGTGCAGTCGTATCCGAGAGATCGGTGGGCGCATGATAGATGAGCCGGTGCGGATCCTGCGGCGTCGTCACGCGCTGCACCACCTCCGACTCGCGCGTGCTCGCCTCCGCGCGCGCGCGCGACTCCGCCTTCCGCGCACGATCGTTCGCGCTCTCCGTGCACGACGATGCCGCGAGCAGCAGCAGGAGCACGCCCGGCCTCCTCACGCGCTCCCGAACTACGCTACGTCGCATCGCTCAACCCCTCGCGATCGTCCGTGCGCGCACCGGACACCAGCCACGCGCCCACATCCGCCGCCTCGCACGCCAGCTTCCACTCCTGCCAGACGAGCAGCGCCATCGCACGATGCGCCCCGTCGCTCTCGCCCTGCGCCACGCACCGCTCCTGCAGCCAGCGCTCGAATTCCTCTGCGCTCGGGCCCTCGCGCACCACATCCTCCAGCAGCCCGCGCTGGATCGCGAGCCCGATCGAGTCCGCCGTCGTATTGCGCGAGCGGCGCCTCCGCCGACCCTCGCTCGCATCCAGCGCGCTCAGAAGCCCGCCACACACGTCCACCGGTGTCACGCTCACGAGGGAGTCTCGATGGCGGGCGCCCACCCCGGACGCGCCGGTCGTGCGTAGCCGCGATCCTGCGCGACGAGGTCCAGCGGAATCGTCGTGAGGTCCAGGAGCACCAGCGTGCGAATCGAGAGCGCACCGAAGGTCGTCGCCGATTTGAGATAGCCATGGCACGTCTCACACGTCTCGATGCGATGAAGCTGCTCCTCTCCCTCCGGCTGCAGCGCGCCGAGCTTGCCGTGATCGAGCTCGTCGCAGAACGCGCAGTGGAGCAGCGGGAGCGGCCAGTCGGCGCCGCAGCAACCGCACCTGAGCCGTCGCTCGCGCTCGATCCCCCGCAGCTCCGCGAGCGACGGCCATGCGCCGCACACGGGACAGTAGCCCCGCTGCCATACGCTCGCAGCGCGCGAGTCGAGCGTGAGCGCCGCCGCCATCAGGAGCGGCATCGCCGCCACCTGTGCCACAGCCGCGAAGGCATCGATCGACGCATCGCTTCGCTCCGCCATCTCCTCGAGCGCACGATCGTCGCGCGAGATCGCCGCGCGGATCACCGCAGAAGGATCGACCACGCCCCCGGCTCGCACACCGGACACATCCCCGAGCCGGCGCATGAGTCGCCTCGCACGACTTGTGTCGATGCGCGCGTACGCTCCGTGCAGCATTGGCGCACCATCCGGACGTTCGTCGCGCAGCGTCACGACGGAATCCCAGGCGTCCCCCGCCTCCTCGAGCGCGACGTCGAGCAGGTCGAGCCACGGCTGCCACGCCGGGTCTATCTGTGCTTCGATGGCGCCGGGAAGTCCCGCGGCAGTCCCGACTGTGCCAGTGGTCCAGGGCATTCCGATTTCGGTAGGAGACAGGGGGTTTTCGAGTACATGCACGAGCCCGCGTGCATCTGGAGCTCGGCCGTGCGGTTCCCGATATCAGCACCGGCACCGCCGCCGCGCGCGCGCTTGGCCTCGGGGCTCACGCACGCGGTGCACAGCGCGAGCAACACGGTGGCGCGTGCGAACTGCATCACCGGAACACCTGCACGCCCGACACGTGGATCTGCTCGGACGAGAGCATGATCACCATCCGCAGCATGAATCCGCCGGCGAGCACGAGCACCGCCGGAAGCACCACGCTGTGCGACGGGCGCCGCTGGATGACGAGCGGCAGGATGATCCCGACCACGATGACGCCGAGCACCAGCACGACTCCCCACGCATTGAGCAGTGCGCGGGCGGCGCCGCCGAGCGAGAGGAGAAAAAACACGATGGCGAAAAACTCGAGCACGAGCGTGACGTTGTCGAATCGTGCGAGCCAGTCGTTCGTGTTCGCCGAGTCCACGCGCCGCCAGTGCGAGAGCAGGAGCAGCGTCGCCATGGCCGTCGACACGGCCGAGAACAGAAAGACGATGCCGAGCCATGATGAATCGGCCCACAGCGGGCGATTGGTGACCGCGAGCAGCACTCCCGTATATCCCGCGAGTGCCAGACCGCATATGATCCCGCCGATGGCGCCAATCGCATCGAACGGCGCGCGCGCGAGAAAGCGCAGTCCGCGCAGCAGCGGTCGATCGTCCATGGTCAGCGATTCGAGCGCGGCCACGAGTGAGAAGAAGCCGAAGAGCAGCAGGATCCACACGCCAACCGACATCGGCGACCACCACTTGAACATCAGTCGGCCGGTGTGGTTCTGAATCACCATGTGCCAGAATCGCAGCGGCGCGGAGAGATCGACGATGAGCAGGATGCCGCTGATCGCCGCACCAACCAGCGCGACGAAGCTCGCGATGCGGATGTACGGGCGATCGGCCGCGGTGCCGAAGAGACGAAGCAGTCCTGCCAGCAGCAGCGCGCCACCCGCGATCCCGCCGATGAAGAAGTACAGGATGATGAGCCAGCCGAAGCCCGGCGGCGCCGTGAAGAAGGTGGCTGGAAGATCAGTCTGCACGCGGAGCATCCTCCCGGCGCGCTCGCGCGACATCGCGCATGCGGCTCGCGCGTAGCGTCAGCCCTCCGACGAATGCCATCACGATCGCGCCGAACGTCGACAGAAGCGAGCCGGGAGCCAGATTGCGGGATGGCATCTTCGGCTCGCGCGGAAGCCCGTACACCTCGGGCTCATCCACCAGCAGAAAGAACGAATTGAGGCCGCCGAGCGGCCCCTTCGGATCGGCGCCGTAGAGATGCGCGCGCGACTCGCCCTGCTCGCGGAGCTGCACGACTCTCGCGGCAGCGCGCTCGCGCAGCTCCGAGATCGGGCCGAACTGGATCGAGTCCGTGGGACACGCCTTCGAGCACGCGGGCTCGAGCCCGACGCTGATCCGATCGTAGCAGAGCGTGCACTTCTGCGCGGTGTTCGAGACGTGATTGATGTCGATCACGCCGAAGGGGCACGCGCCAATGCAGTCGCGGCATCCGTTGCACGTGTCGGACTGGATGACGACGGTGTCGAACTCCGTGCGGATGATTGCGCCCGTGGGGCATACCTCCAGACACGGCGCCTGCACGCAGTGCTTGCACACGTCGCTCATCATGAGCCAGCGCCCCTCGTACGGCTGGGGGAACTGCTCCACGAACTTCACGTGCCGCCAGGTCTCGCCGCTCAGCCGCAGCGTGTTGTCGTAGCTCTGGCCGCTCATCTCGAGATGCGCGCCGCCATCGCCGCGCGCCGGAAGCTGATTCCACTCCTTGCACGCGACCTCGCACGCCTTGCACCCGATGCAGACAGTCGTGTCCGTGAAGAATCCGACCCGCGGCTTCGCATCAGCGCCGTACGTGACGCTGCTCATCGCGCTCCCGCCCGCTCGCGCAGGTCCCGGACGAACTTCGGCAGCGCCGCGCCGCGCGGCCGGCGGCCCGGCCGGATGTCGCACGTGAGCGACTTGACCTCCTGGATGTGCACGTTCGGGTCGAGCGAGAGGTGGGCGAGCTCGTTCGCCGCATCGCCGGTGCTGTAGCCGTTCGGACCCCAGTGATACGGCAG
>JAICLZ010000017.1 GCA_025929535.1 Gemmatimonadaceae bacterium | reverse complement strand
GGAGCACACGTGACGAGCGCACTCGGGAAGGACCTGCTCGACCTCGAATCGCTGTCTCCCGACCAGATCCGCCTCGTGCTCGACACCTCCGTCCCGTTCAAGGAGATCAGCGAGCGCGCGATCAAGAAGGTGCCGGCGCTGCGCGGCCAGACGATCGTCAATCTGTTCTTCGAGGCCTCCACGCGCACGCGCATCTCCTTCGAGTTCGCCGAGAAGCGCCTGTCGGCGGATACCGTGTCGATCGCCTCGTCCGGCTCGAGTGTGCAGAAGGGCGAGACGCTGGTGGACACGGCGCGCAATCTCGAGGCGATGCGCATCGACATGGTGGTGATCCGGCACGGCGCATCGGGCGCGGCGCGCTTTCTCGCGGACCGCATCGAGAGCAACGTCATCAACGCCGGCGATGGTACCCACGAGCACCCGACGCAGGGGCTGCTCGACATGCTCACGCTGCGCGATCACTTCGGTTCACTCGAGGGGCTGCGCGTGTGCATCGTGGGCGACGTGCTGCACTCGCGCGTGGCACGCTCGAACATCTGGGGGCTTCGAAAGATGGGCGCCGAGGTGGCGGTGTGCGGGCCGAAATCGCTGCTTCCGCACGCGATCGAGGAGTTCGGCGTCACCGTCTTTCCGCGCGTGGAGGAGGCGATCGAGTGGGCGCAGGCGCTGAACGTGCTGCGCCTCCAGCTCGAGCGCATGACCGCCGGCTACATCCCGTCGCTCCGCGAATACAATCGCGTGTTCGGCGTCACGCGCGAGCGGCTCGACCGCGCGAAACGCGACGTGTTGATCCTCCACCCCGGCCCGATGAACCGCGGCGTGGAGATCGATTCGGACGTGGCGGACGGGCCGCACAGCGTTATCCTCAACCAGGTGACGAATGGCGTGGCCGTGCGCATGGCAGTGCTCTATCTCCTCGCCGGCGGCAAGCCGGAGCTCGCGGAAGCGGCGAAGGGCATGAGCGGAGGCGATCGCTGATGGCGCGCACGACGCGCGACGTGCTGCTCGCGGGCGGCCACGTGATCGACCCCGCCACGGGTGTGAACGAAGTGGCGGATGTCCTCCTGCGCGACGGAAAAGTCGAGGCGATCGGACGCAGCCTCGGCCACCCGGATGGTGCGGAGTCGCTCGACTGCACGGGCGCATTCGTCGCGCCCGGCTTCATCGACGTCCACTGCCACCTGCGCGAGCCCGGGCGCGAGGATGTCGAGACGATCGCGACCGGCGCGCGCGCGGCGGCTGCCGGCGGCTTCACCGCGATCTGCGCGATGCCCAATACGGAGCCCGTCACCGACAATCAGGCGGCAGTGGGTTTCATCATCCGACAGGCGAGCCGCGTCGCTGCGGCGCGCGTGCATCCGATCGGCGCCATCTCCGTCGGGCAGAAGGGTGAGTCGCTCGCGGAGTTCGGCGAGATGGTCGGCGCGGGCGCGGTGGCGGTGAGCGACGACGGCCGCCCCGTCGTGAGCGCGCATCTCATGCGCACGGCGCTCGAGTACGCGCAGACCTTCGGCATTCCCGTCATCGATCACTGCGAGGAGCTCACGCTCGCGCACGGCGGCTCGATGAACGAAGGAATCGTGAGCGCTCGGCTCGGCCTCAGGGGAATTCCCGCGGAGGCCGAGGAGATCATGGTCATCCGCGACATTCTCCTCGCGCGCCTCACGGGCGGCCACGTGCACCTCGCGCACATGAGCACGAAGGGAAGCGTGGAGCTCATTCGCTGGGGGAAGGAGCGCGGGATCAACGTCACCGCGGAAGTCACGCCGCACCATCTCACGCTCACCGAGAACGCGGTGGAGGGGTATCGCACGGCGGCCAAGATGAATCCGCCGCTGCGCACCGCGGAGGATGTCGAGGTGCTGCAGCAGGCGCTGCGCGACGGCACGATCGATCTCGTGGCCACGGACCACGCGCCGCACCACTACGATGCGAAGGACCGCGAGTTCGCGGATGCGCCGTTCGGCATCGTCGGACTCGAGATTGCGCTGGCGCTCGTCGTCACGGAGCTCGTGGACAGCGGCGTGCTCGATTTTCGCACGCTCGTCGATCGCATGTCGACGCGACCGGCGCGACTCTTCGGACTGCCCGGCGGCACGCTGGCCAGGGGCGCGAACGCGGATGTCACCGTCTTCGATCCGACATTCGCGTGGCACGTCGATCCTGCCACTTTTCTGTCGAAAGGGCGTAACACCCCGTACGCGGGCAGGGCGCTGCGTGGCCGCGCGGTGTACACGATCGTCGGGGGTGCCGTGGTGCACCGCGCGGTGGCCGCTCGGTCGAGCTAATCCGGCGAAAAAACCCACGTCGCGGCCCCTCCGCGTTACCGTTGGGTGCAAGTAGCGGTCAACGTTAAAGGAATGTTACACTTGGCTGGCGCGACCGGTCACCTTGTTGTCCACCTGGCACGCGCGGGTGGGGTGGCGCAGGCGCGACGGCCGCGCGAACGCTGGAACGCATGGAGTGAGGCATGGCGAAGGCGGCAACGCAATCCCAGTTCGAGCAAGTGACCGCGCTCTACGAGGAGCGACAGCGCTTCGAGGCGTGGCTCAGCGCATTGGAGGCGAAGCGCGCGACGACGCCCGTGCACATCTACACGCGCGTGCATGCCGACTACGGCGCGCGTCTGCAGCGCGTGGTGGAGGAGCTGCGCACGCATCGCACGGCGCTGCAGGAAACCGAGAGCACACTCATCGATCGGTTGACGGCGCTCGACAGCGACGAGGCGAAGCATCGCGACGAAGCGGCGGAAGCGGAGCTGCGCGCCACGGTGGGCGAGCTCGCGTCGGCGCAGTTCGATGAGGTGACCGAGCGCACGAGCAGCGCGATCGCCACGCTGAGCGAGGAGCGCGCACGCGTGCAGGCGGAGCTCTCGCAGCTGCGGCATCTGCTCGACGTGGGAACCGCGCCGCTCCCCGCCACAGCCGTCAGCAGCGACTCGCCGCGCGCGGAGTCGCTCACTCCACCCGAGTCGTCGCGTGTGCGGCTCGTGGATTCCGGCGCACCGGCGTCCGCGCCCTCGCCTCACGCGCCACCCGCTCCCACTCCCGACGATTGGGAGCTTTCCTTCGAGAACGCGCTCGGCGCGCCTCCGCCGCCCGCGCGGAGCTCCGGCGCGCGCGCCGCGGAGAAGGGCCCCGACAAGGGCGCGGAGAAAAGCGCGGAGAAAGGCGCGGAGAAAGGCGCGGAGAAGACGCTCGAGATCAACCCGTTCGACGATCTCGAGTTCCTCAAGACGATGGTCGATCGCAACTCGGGCGAGCACGGCGAAGTGAGTGGAACGCGCGAGCAGGGCGCGGGAAGCACCAACCACGATGTGAATCGCTCGTCTCAGCCGGACGCGGCGCCGCCGGCGCCGGAGCCGGTGCAGACGATGCCGATGTCACCGCCGGTGAAGCAGCGCCCGTCGCAGGCGATTCCCGTGGCGGCGAGCGGTCTCCCGCTGATCATGCCGGACGCGCCGGCGCCGCCGCGCCCGGAACCGCGCTTCCCTCAGGCGAGCGGTGGAGCAGGAGGGAGTCGCGACACCATTCCTTCGTATTTGAAGGAGTCTCCTCCGGAGCAGGTGAAGACGCTCAAGTGCCAGGAATGTGGAACGCTCAACTATCCCACGGAGTGGTACTGCGAGCGCTGCGGCGCGGAGCTCGCCGCCCTGTAGCTCGAGATGTGCTCGGGATGCCGAATGCGCGAAGGGCCAGGACATTGTCCTGGCCCTCTTCGCTTCGAGCTCTTCTCGCGAGCTACGCCGCAGCCACTGGTTTTGCGAGGCGGCTCTTGCGACGCGCCGCCGCGTTCTTGTGGATGAGTCCCTTTCGGGCCGCGCGATCGAGCAGCTGCACCGCGAGCGTCTTCACGTCGGGCGACGCATCGGCAGCTCCGGCATTCTTGAGCGCGGTCCGGAGCGCGGAGCGCTGGGCGCGATTGCGAATGGCGGCGGCGCGGGACTTCCGCATGTTCTTCTTCGCGGAGGCGATATTGGGCACGAAACTCTCCAGAAACTCAGGGGCTGGTGGGCGCGATTGGAACCCGAAAGCTACGCGTGACCGAGCAGGTATGTCAAGGCGCCACACAACTTTGGCGCACGCCGGGTCGAATCTGTGGACACGCGTGTACGCCGCCGCTACCTTACGCGCCGACGCCTCTCCGCCCGCCCACCCCGGACCCTCGCGTCGCATTGGATCAAAGCACGCTGACGAAGATTCTCCTCACCATTCCGGTGCTGCTCTTCGCGCTCGTCGCGCACGAGTGGGCGCATGCGTATGCCGCCCTCAAGCAGGGAGATCCCACCGCGTATGAGCTCGGCAGGCTGACGTTCAACCCCATCAAGCACATAGACCCCTTCATGACGCTGATCCTGCCGGCCGTCATGCTGGTCGGATCGCACGGCGCGATCGCGTTGGGCGGCGCCAAGCCGTGTCCCGTCGATCCACGGAATTTTCGCAACTACAAGCGCGGGGACATCATTGTCTCGCTCGCGGGTGTCACGATGAACCTGCTGCTCGCCGTGCTCTCCGCGATTCTCTTCCTTCTGTTCGGCCTGATCGGCGAGGCGATTCCGGACGCCGCACCGGTGTTCGTGATCGTGCAGCAGATGCTCGAGATCAGCGTGCTGTACAATTCACTGCTGCTGTTCTTCAACCTGATTCCGATTCCACCGCTCGACGGCTCGCATGTGCTGACGCACTTTCTGCCGCCCGCGCTGGCGATTCAGTACCAGCGGGTGAGCCGCTTCGGGCTCCTGATCCTCGTCGGTCTTCTCTATTTTGGCGGTGACGTGCTGAACGTTCTGCTCTCTCCGGTCGGAGTGATGGTTCGCGCGCTCATGCATCCCGTGCTCCCGTTTGCGCTGGGAGTTCAATGAGCGCCGCGCTCGCACCGCTCGATTCGGGCGCGGCGCCGTTCGTCGTCGAGCTCGACCACTTCTCGGGGCCGCTCGATCTGCTGCTCACGCTCATTCGCGAGGAGCAGGTCGAGATCGCCGACATTCCGATCGCCCGCATCTGTGAGCAGTTTCTCCTGCGCATCCACTCGCTCGGCCTCAGCGAAGCGGCCGAGTATCTGGAGATGGCCGCCGGACTGCTGCGCATCAAGGTGCAGATGCTGCTGCCGCGTCGCGGCGATGACGAGGAGTGGGATGATCCCCGCGCGGAGCTCGTGCGCCGGCTGCTCGAGTATCAGCAGATGCGCGAGGTGGTGGACATTCTGCAGCACCGCGGCGACGACCGGCGCGATCGGTTTTCGCGCGGCTACCTGCCGCAGCCCGTCGCGGCGCCGCTCGCCCCGCTCGCGCTCACGCTTCCCGAGCTGCTCGCGGCGGTGGATCGCGTCCTCCGGATCTCGCGCGAGCCGCTCATGCACGACGTCGTGTCGCGCGCGCTCGACGTCGACGGCGCGATCGACACGATCCTCTTGGTGCTCGCGCATCGCGGCCATGCGTGGTGGGGCGACATCGTCGCGAGCGATGCGGCGCCCTGGCAGATTCTGTCCGCGCTGCTCGCGCTGCTCGAGCTCGCGCGCCGCAGTGAGCTTCGGCTCGTGCAGCTGCGTCCCTTCGCAAACGTGGAGATCCTGCGTGACGCCGCTAGCGAAGCTGCTTGAGGCTGCGCTCTTCGCGAGCGGACGCCCACTGCCCGCGAGCGAGCTCGCCTCGCTGGACCCCTCCGCCTCGGCCGATGAGTTGATGCAGGCGCTCGACGAGATGCGCCTGCGCTACGACACGGAAGGCCACGGCATCGAGCTCGTCGAGATCGGAGGCGGTTGGCAGATCCTCACGCGCCCCGAATACACCGAGACGATCGAGCGCGCGCAACTCGCGTCGCGTCCCGCGCGGCTCTCGAGCGCCGCCCTCGAGACGCTCGCCATCGTCGCCTATCGCCAGCCGATCGGGCGCGCGGAGATCGAGGAGATTCGCGGAGTGGCCGTGGGCGGAATGCTCCGCACGCTGCTCGAGCGCGGGCTCATCGATGTCGTCGGACGCGCCGAAGGGCTGGGTCGTCCGCTGTTGTATGGAACCACGCCGGTGTTTCTCGAGCAGTTCGCGCTGCGCCATCTGGGCGAGCTCCCTCGCGCGGACGAGCTCGCGGTGGCGCTCCGCGCACAGCCGCGCGCGCTGTGAGCAGCGACACCTCCATGCGCATCCAGCGCGCGCTTGCGCGTGCCGGCGTCGCCTCACGTCGCAAGTCCGAGGATCTCGTCTCCGCGGGCCGCGTGACGGTGAACGGCGCGCCCGCGCAGCTCGGCCAGGTCGTGGATCCGAATCGAGACAGGATCGCGGTCGATGGCACCGTCGTGAAGCCGCCGCGCATCGAGCAGTGGCTCGTGCTCAACAAGCCGCCGGGCGTGCTCTCCACGCGCTCCGATCCCGAAGGGCGCGAGACGGTGTTCGATCTGCTGCCGAGCATCCCGGGGCTCACCTACGTCGGCCGACTCGACTATCTCACCGAAGGCGTGCTCCTCTTCACCACGGACGGCATCGGCGCCAACGCGCTCACGCATCCGAGCAGCGAGATCGAGCGCACGTACGTCGCGACGGTCCGCGGCGATGCCGCCGCCGCCGTGCGCAGTGCGCGGCTCGGCGTGCAGCTCGAGGACGGCCTCGTCGTGCCGAAGGACATCAACGCGACGTCGGTCGGGCGCGGGCACTGGGAGCTCGAGATCACGATCGCTGAAGGCAAGAATCACGAGATACGGCGCTTCTGCCAGGCGCTCGGCCTCTTCGTGCAGCGGCTCGTCCGCGTGCGTTATGGGCCCGTCAAGCTCGGCCAGCTCCCCAGCGGGGAGACGCGCCCGCTGTCCAATCGCGAGCACGAGATCATCACCGCGCTCACCGAATCTGCGCGCTAGCCATATTTCGTCATGACTACGAGTAGTGAGAGCGCGCCCGTGCGCGCCGCGTCATCGCCCGATACCCTCATGGTGCAGGCGCTGCTCGAGCAGGTCGCGCGCCGCGTCGTCGGGCAGGAATACATGGTGGAGCGGCTGCTGATCGGGCTGCTCACCGGCGGGCACGTGCTGCTCGAGGGCGTGCCGGGGCTCGCGAAGACGCTCACGGTGAAAACGCTCGCCGAGACGATCGACACGACGTTCCAGCGCATCCAGTTCACGCCGGATCTGCTTCCCGCGGACGTGCTCGGCACGCAGATCTTCGATCAGCAGACCGGCCAGTTCCGCGCGAAGAAGGGACCGATCTTCGCCAACATCATTCTGGCGGACGAGATCAATCGCGCGCCGGCGAAGGTGCAGGCGGCGCTCCTCGAAGCGATGCAGGAAAAGCAGGTCACGATCGGCAGCACGACGTACGTGCTCGAGGAGCCGTTTCTCGTGCTCGCCACGCAGAATCCGATCGAGCAGGAAGGTACGTACGCGCTGCCGGAGGCGCAGGTCGATCGGTTCATGCTGAAGCTGCACGTCGGGTATCCCACGCGCGCCGAAGAGAAGGAGATCATGCGGCGCATGGCGGGCGGGCAGGCGATTCCGATCGAGCACGCGGCCACGCCGCAGGCGATTCTCGAAGCACGCAAGCGCATCACGGAGCTCTATCTCGACGATCGCATCGTCGACTACATCGTCGACATCGTGCACGCGACGCGAGCGCCGGCGGACGCGGGGCTCAAGGAGCTCGCTCCCCTCATCGAGTACGGGGCGAGCCCGCGCGCGACGATCTTCCTCGCGCAGGCCGCGCGCGCGCACGCATTCCTGCGCGGACGCGGCTTCGTCACGCCGGACGACGTGAAGGCGATCGCGCCGGACGTGCTCCGTCATCGTGTGCTCACGACATACGAAGCGGAAGCCGAGGAGGTGACGAGCGACGCGATCGTGACGCGCGTGCTGGCAGCGATCGAGGCTCCCTGATGGGGGCGGCGGTCTCGCCAGAAATGCTGCGGCAGGTGCGCCTGCTCGAGCTGCGCACGCGCGGCCTGGTGAACACCGTGTTCAGTGGCGAGTACCATTCCGTGTTCAAGGGGCAGGGAATGGAGTTCGCAGAGGTGCGCGAGTATCAGGCGGGCGATGAGGTGCGCTCCATCGATTGGAACGTCACGGCGCGCATGCGGCACCCGTACGTCAAGCGGTACATCGAGGAGCGCGAGCTCACGGTGATGTTGGCGGCCGACCTCTCGGGATCACAGCGCTTCGGCACCGTCTCGCGCTTCAAGAGCGAGCTCACCACCGAGCTCGCCGCGGTGCTCGCGATGAGCGCCATTCGCAACAACGATCGCGTCGGCACGCTGATGTTCACGGAGCGCGTTGAGCACGTGGTGCCTCCACGCAAGGGACGACGGCACGCGATGCGCGTGATTCGCGACCTCCTGCTGCTCGAGCCGCGGGGAACCGGGACGGACATCGGCGGCGCAATCGACTATCTCATGAAGATGCTCCCGAATCGCGCGATCGTCTTTCTGCTGTCGGACTTCGTCGATCCGAACGCCGAGCGTCCGCTCAAGCTCCTCGCGCAGCGGCACGACGTGGTGGCGGTGACCGTGGAAGATCCACGCGAGCTCGCGCTTCCGGACATCGGGCTCGCGCGCTTCGCGAATCCGGAGACCGGTGCAACGATCGAGGTGAACACGAGCGATCCGCGCGTGCGCGCCGGCTACGACGAGGCGCTGCGTGCCGAGCGCGCGGCGCGGACGCATCTGCTTCGGCGGCTCGCGATCGACGAGATCGCGGTGAGGACGGATCGCAGCTACATCGAGCCGTTGCTGCGTTTCTTTCGGCGGCGCAGCACCAGGCGGCGCAGATGAGAGCCGCGGTGCTGCTGCTGCTGCTGTGGCAGGGTATACGAGACGCGCCCGCGGCTCAGCGCCCGGCTCCGGATTCCGCCCGCGCACAGCAGATGCTGCAGCAGATCCAGATGGGCGTGAGTGTGCAGCCCGACACCGTCACCGTTGGCCAGCACTTCACCGTGCGCGTACGCGTGCGCGCGCCGAAGCGCGCCGAGATCGGATTTCCCGTGGGGCCGGACAGCGGCGCGGCTGTGGAGGCGGTCGATCCGAAACTGGAGCAGGGAAGCGCGGACACCTCGGCGGTCGAGCGCACCGCGATCTATCGGCTCGTCGCGTGGAGCGTCGGACCGCAGAGCGTCACGCTCGGCAGTCTCGTCGTATCGCTGGCGGGAGTGGATCGCCGCTATGCCGTTCCGAACATGCCGGTGCTGGTGAAGAGTGTGCGCCCCGCCGATTCGACGGGACGAGTGCCGCGGCCCGCGCGCGACGTGATCGTCGCGCCCCCCGTGCTGTGGCCATGGATCGTTGGCGGGCTGCTCCTTCTCGCGCTGCTTCTCTGGATGCTTCGCCGCCGCCTCCGGCGCCGGCCATCTCCGTTGCACATGGGCAGGGGCGCGCTCGCCGAAGCGCAGCGCGATTTCACGCGCATCGAACAGCTCGCGCTCCTCGAGGCGGGCGAGCGCGGACGCTACGTCGCGCTCCACATCGACGTGCTGCGCGAGTATCTCGCCGCGCGCCTTCCGGAGGCGGCGCTCTCGCTCACCTCCACCGAGCTGCTCGCGGTGCTGCGCGCGGATGCGCCCGTGCCGCTTCCGCGACTCGTTTCGGTGCTCGCCTCGGCTGATCTCATCAAGTACGCGAACCGGCCCGTGTCGGACGTGCGCGCGCGCGAGCTCGCGAGCGAAACACGCGCGATCGTCGAGTCCACCGAAGAGGCCGTGCTCCATCGTGCCGCGTCCGCAGTCACGCCGGAGCGCGCGGCATGAGCGGCCTGGCCGGCTTGCCGACGATCGACTTCGCAGCACCGTACGTGCTGCTGCTTCTGCTGCTGATTCCACTCTGGTGGATCTGGCGTCGTCGCCGGCGCGCGCCCGCGATCGTGTTCTCGCGCGCGGACGTGCTCGCACGCGGCCGCCGCGGTGGCGCATTCACGCGCCGCCTGCTCGGCACCCTTCGCATTCTCCTGCTTGCGGGGTTGATCGTGGCTCTCGCGCGCCCGCGCTCGGGCGCGCACACGGAGAACGTCGACAGCCAGGGCATCAACATCGTGATCGCGATCGATCTGTCGAGCTCGATGCTCTCTGAGGATTTTCAACCGCAGAATCGTCTCGAGGTCGCGAAGGACAAGGTCAAGCAATTCATTCTGAGCCGGCACAGCGATCGCATCGGGCTCGTCGCCTTCGCGGGTGAGGCGCTCACCCAGGTGCCGCTCACGGTGGACTACCCCGTGCTGCTCGCGGCCGTGGACAATCTGCAGGCAGGGCAGCTCGAGGATGGCACCGCGATCGGCACCGCGATCGCGACGGCGGCAAACCGTCTGCGCAGCGCCCCGGGGCGATCGCGTGTGCTCATTCTCCTCACCGACGGCGAGAACAACAGAGGCGCAATCGATCCGCGCACCGCGGCCCAGGCTGCGGCGGCGGTGGGCGTGAAGATCTACACGATCGGTGCGGGGACGATCGGAATGGCGCCTGTGCCGGTTGGGCGAGGTCTGATGGGGATGCGATACGAGTACCGGCCCGTGGAGATCGATGAGGCACTGTTGCGCGATGTCGCAACCACAACCGGTGGTCGCTACTTCCGCGCAGTCGATGCCGCGGCGTTGCAGCGCATCTACCAGCAGATCGATCAGCTCGAGCAGGAGCCCGTGCGCGCGCACACGTACGTGCGTTACACGGAGGAGTATCGCTGGCCGCTCGCGCTCGCGCTGATCGCGATCACGCTGGAAGCGCTCCTCAGCCTCTGGCGCGGACCGCTGCCGTGATCCCGTACGTGGACGTGCCGTGGGCACTCTGGGCCGCGCCGGCGCTCGCCTTGTTCGTCGCGCTGCTCGTGCTCTGGTCGTATCGCCGCCGCGCGGGCCGACTGCGCAGGCTCGCCACGAGCGAGCTCCTGCCGCGCCTCGTGCCGCCCGCGTCCGCACGCGCTCCGTGGGTGCGCGCCATCCTCCAGTTCGCAGCGGTGCTGTGCGCGGGCGTGGCGTTCGCGGGGCCGCGTTGGGGCACCGAGCAGACGCTCGAGCATGGCAGCGGCGTGGACATCGTGCTCGCGCTCGATGCCTCCCTGTCCATGCTCGCGACCGATGCGCGCCCGAATCGTCTTGAGCGTATGAAGGAGGAGGCGCGCCGGCTGCTCGCGCTCTCGGGCGGCGACCGGGTGGGGCTGCTCGCATTCGCGGGCCGCAGCTACATCCTCACCCCGCTCACGGTGGATCGTGGCGCGCTCGAGCTCTTTCTCGACAATCTGGATCCCACGGTGGTGGGTCAGGCGGGGAGCTCACTCTCCCGGGCCATTCGACAGGGCACCGATCTGCTCGTGGCCACGCAGACCACGAGCGATCGCGCGCTGATCATCATGAGTGACGGCGAGGCGTTCGAGCCCGCGGAGGAGATCACCGCCGCGGCGGCACACGCGGCAGAGGCGGGGGTAACGGTGATTGCGGTGGGATTCGGCACCGAGAAAGGCTCGACGATCCCTGTGCGCACCGCGCAGGGGACTCAGGCGAAGCGTGATGAGAATGGGCAGATCGTGACGACACGCTACACTCCGGAATTGCTGAAGGATGCGGTGACCGCGGCACACGGCGTATTCATCGATGCCGCAGCCACGGACAAGGCCGCGCGCATCCGTGGCGCGCTCGCGATGCTGCGCCGTCAGGCGCGCGAGACCGAGAGCGAGACGGCCCGCCGCGCGCGCTTCCAGCTCTTCCTCATTCCCGCGCTTCTCCTCGTGCTCCTCGACAGCGTGCTGAGCACCCGGCGCGGCCGCACTCGACGCGCGCCCGCCGCGGCAACCGCGACCGCGCTCGCGCTGATGCTGCTCCTCGTGCCGCTCACGCTCCGCGCCGAGACGGGCGATGCGGCCGACAAGCTCTACGAAGCAGGGCGCTACCCGGAAGCCGCCGCCGCGTACCAGCGCGAGATCCAAGAGCACACGGATTCGCCGCGGCTCGAATACAATCTCGGCACCGCGCTGATGCAGGCCGGGCAGCTCGAGGATGCAGTGGCCGCACTGGAGCGCGCCGCCACGGCTGCCACGTCCGAGGACCTTCGCTACAGCGCGCTCTACAATCTGGGGCTCTGCTACCTGCGTCAGGCGCGCGATGCGAAGGCGAGCGAGGCCACCACCGCGTACGCGTCATCCGCGGACGCGTACAAGCGCGCACTGCAGCTGCGCCCGAACGAGGTCGCGGCCAAGTGGAACTACGAGCTCGCGTCCCAGGAGAAGTCCAAGTCCTCGAGCGGCGGGGCGAATCAGCCGCAGCAGAAGCAGCAACAGCAGGACAAGCAGCAACAGCCGGGGACCCTCGACAAGCGTCAGGCCGAGCAGCTGCTCTCGAGCGCGCAGCGTGAGGAGCGCGACGTGCAGGCGAAGAAGCAGCGCGAGAATCAGCCGGAGCGGCCGCCGGCGGGGAAGGACTGGTGATCGTCGCGCTCGTGGCCATTCTCGCGCAGCTCTCGTCCGCGCAGCGCGGCGCGCGCGAGATCGTGCAGCGCGACACCCCCGCGATCGTCACGCGCGCGCAGATCGATACGAGCGCGCTCGTCAACTTCCGCGTGCTCGTGCAGCCCGAAACGGTGTACGTCGGACAACAGGCGAACTATCAGCTCGGCGTCTTCCTCGATGAGTCGGTGCGGGATCGGATGCGAAGCATGGAGGCGCTCGCTCCGGAGATGCGCTCGATGATGGCGTACGAGCCGCCCGCGCCGCTCGCCGGCTTTCCGCTCCGCAACGCATCGGGACACAAGTACGAGGCGCACGTCTATCAGCGGCCGATCTTTCCGCTCAGCGCGGGACGCGTCGCCATTCCGCCGGCGCGGTTGCTCTATGCGATGCCGCTTTCCTACAGCTTTTTCAGCCGCGAAGAGAGCTTCGAGCTTCGCAGCGACAGCGCGGTGGTCGTGGCACTCGACCCGCCACGCGCCGGCCGGCCCGCCGACTGGACGGGTGCCGTCGGCCTGCTGCATCTGAGCGCCGCGGTGGACAGCGCCGCCGCACGCGTGGGCGATGCCATGCGGCTCGTGGTGCGCGTGAGCGGCCAGGGCAACGTGAAGCTCTTTCCGCGCCCGGCACTCGCGCTTCCGTGGGCGACGGCTACGGCGGAAGGCGAGCGCGTGACGATGTCGGCAGACTCGATGCACATCGGCGGCACGAAGGAGTTCGAGTGGGTGATCACGCCACATGTGCCGGGACGCGTGGAAGTGCCGCAGCTGCGCTACCCGTACTTCGATCCGTACGCGCGTCAGTACCAGGTGGCGGAGAGCGCGCCCGTCGCGCTCTTCATCGCAGCAGGAGCGCTCGCCTCTGCGGACACCGGTACCACGAGCACCGCGCCGCGCTGGCTGTTGCGCTCCCGCTATCGCGGCGCGCTGCCGCCGCCACTCTACCGGTCGCACGCGCTCCTGCTCGCGCTGCTGCTGCTGCCGATTCCCGTGCTCGTCCTTGTCAGCAGGCGGCGCCCCGCACGGAAGCGCAGTCGCGCCGTGCCGCCCGCCGTCGCGCTGCGCGCGCTCGCGCGGAGCGAGGCCACGGTGCGCGAAGCACGCACCATTCGGCGCAGCTTCCTGAGCGCGGCCGCGGACCGCTTGAGCGCATCGGCGACGGTGCTCGCCGAGCCGGCGGCATTGCGCCACCTCGCGCTGCGCGCGGGCGTGACGCCGGAGACGGCCGAGCGCGCGGAGCTGTTCCTGTCGGAGCTCAACGCGGCGGCGTTCGACGTCGCGGGCGAGTGGGCGGGGAATGGCGTGCAGCGCGCGTACGACCTGTACCGCGCCATCGATCGCGAAGCGCGCCCACGGCGTCGGACGAGCGCCGCGCGCGCCGTCTCGGCTGGCGTCGTGATGCTTCTGGCACTTGCGCTCGCCGCCGGTGCGAACGCGGCCGACGCGGCGCAGGCGCTCTTCGCGCGCGGCATCGATGCGTATGCGCGCGGCAACTTCGCTGCTGCGACGAGCGACTTCGCGGCGCTCGCGACCCACGATCCGCGCGCGGCCGATGCGTGGGCGAACATGGGCACGGCGGCGTACTCCGCCGGCGACACGGCCCGCGCGCTCGTCGGATGGGAGCGTGCGCTCAGGCTGGAGCCGCTCGCCACCGACGTGCGCGACCGCCTCGACGTGCTCTCACCCGCCGCCCCATCATCGCTCGGCTTCGTTCCCGCGGTCCCGCCACTTCCACTCGCCGCACTGGCAGCGATGCTCTGGGCGATCGCGTGGCTGTCGCTGGGCTGGCAGGCGCGCACGCGTGGTGCCGGCGCGCCTCCGCTTCGCGTGGGCATGCCCGTCACGATGGCCCTCGCGGCTCTCGTGTTCGCGACGTCGACGTTCCTGCTCGACCGGCGCATCAACGCCACGGATCTCGCCGTCGTCGCGCACGACGCGCCGCTCCACGTGCTCCCCGCGCTCGCCTCCGATCGCGGAGCCACGCTGCGCACCGGCGACTTCGCGCGCATTCTCGAGGCCGAGGGCGCGTGGGCCCGTGTCTCGGCCGATGGCGGCCGCCAGGGATGGATGGACGCCTCCGTGCTCACTCCCCTCCCGCACGACTGACGTCCGTTCGGCTCGACCGATAACTTTGCGGGATGTCCCGCATCGCAGTGCTCGCGCGCACCGTCGTCGATCAGATCGCCGCGGGCGAGGTCGTCGAACGTCCCGCCTCGGTGGTCAAGGAGCTCGTCGAGAATTCGCTCGACGCGGGCGCCGCAACGATCGACATCCTGGTGGATGACGGTGGCCGCGCGCGCATTCGCGTTGCCGATGACGGCAGCGGGATGGAGCGCGACGACGCCGTGCTCGCGCTCGCGCGCCACGCCACATCGAAAATCCACGCCGCCGGCGACCTCGTTGGCGTGCGCAGCTTCGGTTTTCGCGGCGAAGCGCTCCCCGCGATCGCCTCCGTCTCCGAGCTCGAAGTGGAGACGGCGCCCGCCGATGGCGCCGGGACGATCATCCGCGTGATCGGAGGGGAGATGCACGATGTGCGCGAGGCGGCTCGCCGTCGCGGCACCACGGTCACGGTCTCGCGTCTCTTTTTCAACGCGCCGGCGCGCCAGCCATTCCTTCGCTCTGCACGATCCGAGTGGCGCGGCATCAGCGAAGTCGTGACGGCGCTCGCCCTCACCCGGCGCGACGTCCGGCTCTCGGTCGTGCACGATGGAAAACAGGTCGTCTCGTTGCCGCCCGCACCATCGCTGCAGAGCCGCCTCGCTGGCCTCTGGGGCGCGCCGTTCGCCGAGCGGCTCGTGCCGATCGATGACGTGCACGGCGCCGTCCACGTGTCGGGGCTGATCGAGCGGCCCGCAGATGTCGGCACCGCCGGACGCCGTCTTTTTCTCACGGTGAACGGCCGCGCGGTTCGCGATCACGGCCTCGTGCGTGCGGCCGAGCAGGCCTTTCGCTCGACGATACCGGCCGGAGCGCGCCCAACGCTCTGCCTCGACATCGTGGTGCCGGCGGATCTCGTCGATGTGAACGTGCATCCCATGAAGGCGGAGGTGCGCTTCCGCGATCGTTGGGTGGTGGAGCGCGCGGTCGAGCACGCGGTTCGCCATGCGCTGGGCGGCAGCGCGAGCGCCGCGAGTGTCGGGCCGCGTGCGTCGCCGTATCCCACGGCGTTCGCCGCGCCATCGCTCGTGGATGTGGAGGTGCTGTCGCCGCCTGCACCCGTGGAGGAAGGGCTGCTCGCGCCGCAGGCCGGCGGCTTCATCTCCGCCGCGGACAGCTCCTTCGCCGCGCCCACGATCGATGTGCCGCCCCTCGTGCAGCTCGCTCGCACGTATCTCATGTTCGAGGGCGACGCCGGCGTCGTGCTCATCGATCAGCATTCGGCGCACGAGCGCGTGCTCTTCGAGCGCTTCATGCGCACGCTCGAGCAGGGAGAATCCCCGTCGCAGCGGCTGCTCTTTCCGATCACGCTGCATCTCGGGCCGGCGGAGGGCGAGGCGTTCGAGGCGCACCAGGAGCTGTTCACGAAGCTCGGCTTCGAGATCGAGGGATTCGGCGGCCACACGCTGATCGTGAGCAGCGTGCCGATGCCACACCCGCGCTTCGATGCGCCACGCTGCCTGCGCGAGACGCTCGACGCGCTGAGCGGCGATCGGGCGGCCGGCGTGGCGACGCGGCACGAACGACTCGCTGCGACGCTCGCGTGCAAGGCGGCGATCAAGGCCGGCGATGTGCTCTCGCCGGGCGAGATGCGCGCGCTCTTCATCGCGCTCGCGGCCACGACGCTGCCCGCGCACGATGTGCATGGCCGAAGCACGATCGTGCAGCTTCCGTGGGATGAGATCGAGCGGCGATTTGGCCGACGCTGAAGCGCTTCGCATCATCTGCGGCCCCACGGGCGCCGGAAAATCGGCGCTCGCGCTCGCGCTCGCACGCACCACGCCCGTCGCGATCATCAGCGCGGATTCGCGCCAGGTGTACCGCGGATTCGACATCGGCACCGCGAAGCCGACGGCGGGCGAGCAGCGCGAGGTGCCGCATCGCGGCATCGATGTCGTGGATCCGACGGAGCGCTACTCGGCAGCGCGCTGGGCGACATCGGCGCGGCTCTGGGTCGAGGAGGCGCGCGCCGCGGGCCGCACCCCACTCGTCGTGGGCGGCGCGGGCCTGTACCTGCGCGCGCTCACGGAACCGCTGTTCGACGAGCCGCTGCTCGATCCCGCTCGTCGCGATGCGCTCGATGCGTTTCTTGCCATGCTCTCGGTGCCCGAGCTTCGTCGCTGGTGCGAGCATCTGGATCCGCCGCGCGCACATCTCGGACGGACGCAGCTGCTGCGCGCCATCTCCGTCGCGCTCCTGTCCGGCGCGCCGATATCGGCGTGGCACGCGCGCACGCCCCGCGCGGCCGGACTGTCGGCGCGGTATCTTGTGGTGGATCCGGCCGCGAGTCTCTCGGCACATCTCGATCACCGGTTGACCATGATGCTCGACATGGGCTGGGAGCGTGAAGTCGAAGCGCTGGCGCGCACGGTACCCGCGAGCGCGCCCGCGTGGAACGGCACGGGCTATCGGTGGATTCGAGCCTCCGTGATGAAGGAATGTTCGCGCGCGGACGCGCTTGCCCGCGTGCGGATCGACACGCGCCAGTACGCCAAGCGGCAGCGCACGTGGTTTCGGCACCAGCTGCCTCCCTCGCGCGTTACGTCGATTGATCCGGGCGCGCCGGATGCGCTCGAGCGTGCGATCGGCTGGTGGCGCTCGACCAACGATGGAGGAGTGCTGGCGTGAGAATCGGCATCACCTGCTACCCGACGTACGGAGGCTCCGGCGCCGTGGCGACGGAGCTCGGCATCGCGCTCGCCGCGCGCGGACACGAAGTCCACTTCATCACCTATCAGCAGCCGTTTCGCCTGCGCGGCTTCACCCCCGGCATCTACTACCACGAAGTGGACGTCGTCCGCTATCCGCTCTTCGAGTATCCACCGTACGACCTCGCGCTCGCCGTTCGACTGCACGAGGTCGTGCGCGATCACGAGCTCGAGCTCGTGCACGCGCACTACGCGATCCCGCATGCGACCAGTGCCTGGATCGCCCGCGAGATGCTCGAGGACTCGGGCAGCACCGTCCAGATCATCACGACGCTGCACGGCACGGACATCACGCTCATCGGCCAGGATCCATCCTTCCGCACGATCACGAAGTTCTCGATCGAGCGGTCCAACGGCCTCACCGCCGTCTCGGAGTACCTGAAGCGGGAGACGATCTCCACCTTCGGCTGCAATCAGTGCAAGGTAGAGGTGATCCACAACTTCATCGATCCGGCGGTCTACACGCGGTCGCGCTACAAGCAGGTGCTGCGGCAGCAGACCGGAGAAGGGAAGCGCATCATCCTGCACGTCTCGAACTTTCGGCCGATCAAGCG
This sequence comes from Gemmatimonadaceae bacterium, assembly GCA_025929535.1. Lineage (GTDB taxonomy): Bacteria > Gemmatimonadota > Gemmatimonadetes > Gemmatimonadales > Gemmatimonadaceae > FEN-1250. The sequence continues at coordinate 46,365 of JAICLZ010000017.1, read as the reverse complement.
CGTGCGCGATGTCGTGCGCATCTTCGCCGGCATCGAGCGCGAGATACCGAGCGTGCTCTTCATGGTCGGCGACGGACCCGATCGCGCCGAGGCCGAGGAGGAGGCGCGGCTTCTCGGAGTCGAGCGCTCGGTGTTCTTCCTCGGCAAGCTCGACTCGGTGGCGCCGCTGCTGGCGAGCGCCGAGCTCTTTCTGCTGCCGAGTCTCAACGAATCGTTCGGGTTGAGCGCACTCGAGGCGCTCGCGTGCGGCGTACCCGTCGTGGCAACCGATGTGGGCGGACTGCCGGAGGTCATTCGCACCGGCGTCACGGGAGCGCTTCGGCCGGTGGGCGCCGTCGATGAGATGATCGAGGCGGGGATCGCGATCTTGCGCGACCAGGATACCTGGCTCGCGATGAGCGATGCCGCAGCCGCGGATGCGCATGCGCGCTTCGCGATCGACAACATCGTCGCGGAATACGAGAGCTTCTATGCGCGCACCCTCGCGACGCGCGGCTAGCGCGGCACTGCGGCTGGTGCGGTGGGCGAATGCGCTCACTGCAGCCGCCGGCGTCGTGGTCGGCGCGTGGTGGGCGGGGTGGGGAGACGCCGCACGCGTGGCATTCGCGGCGATCGCCGCGATCGGACTCACGGCAGCCGCGAACGCCTGGAACGATCTCGCCGATGTGGAGCTCGACCGATTCGCGCATCCCGGTCGGCCTCTCGTCACCAGAGCGCTCTCGGCGCATGCCGCCGACCGCATCGCCATGGCGGCGGCCACTGGGGCGGTGCTCGCCGCGTCCGATGTGAGCGTCACCCTTGGCGTGTGCAGCGTGGGTGTGCTGCTCCTCATGCGGCTCTACAGCCCCTGGATCAAGCGCGCGGGCTTTGCCGGCAACCTCCTCGTATCCGTGCTCGCGTCGCTGCCCTTCGTGTACGGCAGCTATGCGGCGGGGCACGGCACACGGGGTCTCCCGCTGGTGCTGATCGCGATCCCATTCCATGTCGCGCGCGAGCTCGCGAAGGATCTCGACGATCAGGACGCCGATCGCCGCGCGCGCCGCACGCTTCCCGTTGCGCTTGGCGCTCCCTTCGCCAGGGGCGCGATCATCGCGGCGCTCATCGCGGGTGCGCTCGCGCTGGCGTTCGGGCTCGCCCCGCTGGTCGAGTCGCCGGCGCTCCTCTTCGCCGCTCTCACGCCCGCGATGATCGCGCTTGCGCTCGCGACCGCGCGCACGCTGCGCGGCCTGCCCGGCAGTCCCGCGTTCTTCAAGCTCGCGATGGTGTGCGCGATGGCTGCGCTCGTCGTCGCGCGCGCATGAACACCTTTCTTCCTCTCACTCACATCCACACGCAATGACCGTCTTCCAGGCGCTCGTGCTCGGCATCCTGCAGGGGCTGGCCGAATTTCTGCCGATCTCGAGCTCCGCGCACCTCACGTTGGCTCCATGGGTGCTCGGATGGCCCGAGCCGGGGCTCGCTGTGGATGTCGCCCTGCACGTGGGGACGCTCGTGGCCGTGCTGGTCTACTTCCGCGACGAATGGATGAGGCTCGTCGCATCCGCGCTCGAGATCGTGCGCACGCAGCGCGTGCAGACGGTGGAGCAGCGACGCGTGCTCTTTCTCATCGTCGCGACGATTCCCGGCGGAATCGCGGGCGTGTTCCTGAACGACTACGCCGAATCCACCTTCCGGTCGCCGGAGCTCATCGCGATCGCGTTGGCGGCGATGGGCTTCCTCCTCTGGATCGTCGATCGCGAGCGCCCCGACACGCGCCCCCTCGAGTCGATTCGCTGGTCCGACGCGCTGTTGATCGGCGTCACGCAGGCGGGCGCGCTGCTGCCGGGCGTCTCCCGCTCGGGAGCCACGATCACCGCCGGACGCGCGCTCTCCCTCGATCGTGCGAGCGCCGCGACCTTCAGTTTTCTCATGAGCATGCCGATCATTGCTGCTGCCGCGGTGTTCAAGGTTCCTCATCTGCTGCGCTCCGGCGGTGCATCGCTGCCCCTGCTGGTGGGTGTGCTCGCGTCGGCGGTGAGCGGGTGGCTCGCGATCGCGATCGTGATGCGCTACGTGCGCTCGCACAGCTATGGCATCTTCGCCGCCTATCGCATCGTGCTCGGCGCCGCCGTGCTCATCCTCTTTTTCGTGCGCGCGCGTGCCTGAGATGCCCGCGGCCACGCACTACGCCGGCATCGACGACGCGGCGATCGCGGCGCGCTGCGGCGTCCGGCGCGTGGTGCTGTTCGACGAGGTGACATCCACGCTCGACATTGCGCATTGGCTGGCGCGCGACGGCGCACCGGAGGGCACCTTGATTCTCGCCGAGCGGCAGACGGCGGGGCGGGGTCGCAGCGGACGTGCATGGAGATCGGCGGAGGGCGCGGGCATCTGGTCGACGCTCATCGCGCGCCCCACGGACCAGGCCGCGCTCGACGTGCTTTCGCTGCGGGTCGGGCTCGCGACGGCGCGAGCGCTCGAGGCGTTCACGGCGGCCGAGATACGCCTCAAATGGCCGAACGATCTCGTGCTCGACGACGGAAAGCTCGGCGGCATCCTCATCGAGAGCCGCTGGCGTGAAGAGCGCGTCGACTGGGTGGCGATCGGCATCGGGATCAACTGTCGCGTCCCGCGCGACGTGCCACACGCGCGCGCGCTGCGCGAGCACGTACACCGCATCGATGTGCTCGCAGCGTTCGTTCCCGCCGTGCGCGCGGCAGCTGCCGCTCGTGGTGCACTCACCGCGCTCGAGCTTCACGAGTACGCGCGCCGCGACTGGGCGCTCGGCCGCCGCTGTACGTCGCCCGCGGCGGGTATCGTGCGCGGCATCGATGCGAGAGGCGCGCTGCTCGTGCACACGAGCTCCGGCGATGTGGCCACGCGCACGGGCTCCCTGATTTTCGAGGAGGATTCGTGATTCTGGTCTTCGACATCGGCAACACCGAGACGACCGTCGGCGTCTTCGACGGAGACGAGCTCCGCGCGCATTGGCGTCTCACCACGGCGATCGAGCGCACGCCCGACGAGCTCGGACTGCTGCTGCACGAGCTGTTGCGCGCGGGATCACTGGATCGCTCGCAGATCACCGGCGCCGCGATCGGATCCGTCGTTCCCTCCGTCACCGGACCGCTGGTCGAGGCACTCGAACAGTGGCTCGGCGTCTCCGCACGCGTGATCGATGCGCGCGCGACGCTGCCCATCGTGCTGCAGGTGGATGAGCCGCTCACCGTCGGCGCCGATCGCGTGCTCAACACGCTCGCCGCGAGCCGCATCTACAAGGTGGACACGGTCGTCGTCGATCTGGGCACCGCCACCACATACGATTGCATCACCGGCGACGGCGTCTTTCTCGGCGGGATCATCGCGCCGGGGCTGCGCACATCGGCGGACACGCTCATCCGGCGCACCTCCAAGCTTCCAGCCACGGAGCTCGTGCCCCCGGCGCGCGCGATCGGCACGCGCACCGAGGAGTGCATTCGCGCGGGCGTGCTGTTCGGCGCGGCCGACGCGATCGACGGCCTCGTGCGACGGATCAAGGCGGAGTGGCCCACCACGCGCGTGCCGAAGGTCGTGGCCACCGGTGGGCTCGCGCCGCTCGTGACATCGCTCTGCAGGGAGATCGATGTCGTCGAGCCGAATCTCACGCTCTTCGGGTTGCAGATCGCCTTCGCGATTCTCGAGCGCGCCGCAGGCGCGTGAGCCGACTTCGCCGAATCGGCTACCGCCTGATTCCAGGCACCGGATTCGACTATCTGCTGCACATGCGTCCGCGCGAGTGGCCGATCATGCTCGCGCACACCGCCCTCGGATATTTTCTTGCGCGCGGCATCGCAGGCCGCGTGACCGGAGCCGATGTCGCTGCGCTCACACCCGGGCTTCTCGTCTGGGTGCTGTTGCTCAACGGCGGCACGCTCGCCCTCAACAGCGCCTTCGATCGCGACGAGGGCGACATCGGCTACCTGGACTATCCGCCACCGGTGCCGCGACATCTCGCGCGGTGGGGATTCGGGCTCATGCTCGCGGGGCAGGTGATCGCGCTGTTGCTGCCACGCGGGTTCGCGATTGCGTACGCGATCTGCTTCGCGATGTCGCTGCTCTACAGCGTGCCGCCGGTTCGGCTCAAGGCGGTCGCGGGCGCCGACTGGCTCATCAACATGATCGGCTTCGGCACGTTGACGCCGTACGCGGGCTGGGCGCTCGCGCGCACGCCGCTCACGGATTCGGGCGTCTGGGCGCTCGCTGGATTCGCTCCACTCTTTGCCGCGCTCTATCCGCTCACTCAGCTCTATCAACTCGACGAGGACCGCGCGCGCGGCGATCGCACCCTCGCGCTCGCACTCGGCGCTCGCTGGAGCCTCGCGCTCTCGATCGCCGCGACGATGCTCGCCTTCGCGTGCTTCGCGATCGCCGCGCACCTCTCCCCTCACAACCCGGGGAATGTACGCGCACTCATCGCGCTCACCGTAGCGGCATTCACGTGGTTCGCAGTGCTCCTCCCGTGGCTCGCACGCGCCCCACGCATGCGCCCCGAGGCGCACAAGCGCGGCATGTACGCCGCTCTCCTCGCGTGGGCGGCCACGGACGTCGCCGTGCTCCTCTCCGCCACCTGACCGGGCCTCGGTTACTTCAGTTGCCAACCAAAGAAGCACCCCTCGCCACGCGAGCCGCCCAATCGCCGAGCACGGAAGTGATCCGTTTTCTCATTCGTTCGATCCGTTCCATCCGTATTTCCAAAATTGTTGATGCCCGAATTGTGCGCGCGTGCCCGGAACGGCAACTGCCTCTCCGCCCAGAGCTCGCCGATGGACGCTGTCTGCCAAAATCGCAGCCGTTCGCGCGCGCGATTGTCAAATCGGCGCCTTCCACTCACGTAACACTTTCATTTTGGCCAACTTAGCCGGGAACATATCCTGCCCGCTCACCCGTTGACTCGGCACGGGAGCGCGTCTAAATTGGAAGTGTTAGCACTCTCCCTTGGCGAGTGCCAGCAGTGTTTGGTTCCGCAGCAAGATTGAACTCACAATGAAGGAGAATTGCGACTCATGGCTACTAAGAGCGCGGCAGCGTTGAAGGTCAGTCCGCTTGCCGACCGCGTCGTGGTGAAGGCGCTGGAAGAGACGGAATCGATGCGCGGTGGTCTGTATATCCCCGATACCGCCAAGGAAAAGCCCCAGCAGGGCGAGATCGTCGCCGTTGGCCCTGGCCGCTTCGAGAAGGACAAGCGCGTGCCGATGGAAGTGAAGGTCGGCGACAAGGTGCTCTACGGAAAGTACAGCGGCACCGAAGTCACCATCGAGGGCGAGCAGTATCTCATCCTCCGCGAGTCTGACGTTCTGGCGATCATCTAACTGCGTTGCGCGGGCTCGTTCTGCCGCATCTTGATTCGCTTTTCAAAACCTCATTCATCAGAAAATTCATATGGCTAGCAAAGAACTGCATTTCAATACGGATGCCCGCGCGGCGCTCAAGCGTGGCGTCGACCAGCTCGCCGAGGCCGTGAAGGTCACCCTCGGCCCCAAGGGACGAAACGTCGTCATCGACAAGAAGTTCGGCGCGCCGACCGTCACGAAGGACGGCGTCACGGTCGCGAAGGAGATCGAGCTCGCGGACCCGCTCGAGAACATGGGCGCGCAGATGGTGAAGGAAGTCGCGACCAAGACCTCCGACATCGCCGGCGACGGCACCACCACCGCCACCGTGCTCGCGCAGGCGATCTTCCGTGAAGGTCTCAAGAACGTCACCGCCGGCTCCAATCCGATGGCCCTCAAGCGCGGCATCGATCGCGCCGTCGCGGCGATCGTCGAAGAGCTCAAGCGCATCAGCGTGCCCACCGCGGGCAAGAAGGAGATTGCGCAGATCGGTTCCATCTCCGCGAACAACGACAAGGAGATCGGTGATCTGATCGCCGAGGCGATGGAGAAGGTCGGGAAGGATGGCGTGATCACCGTCGAGGAAGCGCGCGGCCTCGAGACCACGCTCGAGACGGTCGACGGCATGCAGTTCGACCGCGGCTATCTCTCCCCGTACTTCGTCACCGATCCGGAGAAGATGGAGTCGGTGCTCGAGGATGCGCTGATCCTGATCCACGACAAGAAGATCTCGTCGATGAAGGATCTCCTCCCCGTGCTCGAGAAGGTGGCGCAGATGGGCAAGCCCCTCCTGATCATCGCCGAGGATGTCGAAGGTGAGGCGCTCGCAACGCTCGTCGTGAACAAGCTCCGTGGCACGCTTCGCGTGTCGGCCGTGAAGGCGCCGGGCTTCGGCGATCGCCGCAAGGCGATGCTGCAGGACATCGCGGTCATCACCGGCGGTCAGGTCATCTCCGACGAAGTCGGGTTCAAGCTCGAGAACGCGCAGATCTCCGATCTCGGCAAGGCGAAGCGCATCGTGGTCGACAAGGACAACACCACGCTCATCGACGGCGCCGGTGAGGAAGACAAGATCAAGGGCCGTATCGCCGAGATCCGTGCTGCGATCGACAAGGCGACGTCGGACTACGACAAGGAGAAGCTCCAGGAGCGTCTCGCGAAGATCTCCGGCGGGGTGGCGGTGATCAACGTCGGCGCCGCGACCGAGGCCGAGATGAAGGAGAAGAAGGCTCGCGTCGAGGATGCGCTGCACGCCACCCGTGCTGCGGTCGAGGAAGGCATCGTCCCCGGCGGCGGCGTCGCGCTCATTCGCGCGCAGAAGGTGCTCAAGGGACTCAAGCTGGACGACACCGAGGAGCAGATCGGCGTCGACATCATACGCAAGGCCGTCGAGGAGCCCCTCCGCATGATCGTGCAGAACGCGGGCGGCGAAGGCTCGATCGTGCTCGAGAAGGTTCGCAACTCGAAGGACGACAAGTACGGCTACAACGCGCTCACCGACAACTACGAGGATCTGGTAGCGTCGGGCGTCATCGATCCGACCAAGGTGACGCGCACCGCACTGCAGAACGCGGCGTCGATCGCGGGCCTGCTTCTCACGACGGAAGCGATCATCGTCGAGAAGAAGGAAGAGAAGTCGGGCGCTCCAGCCGGCGGCCCTGGCGGCGGCGGCATGGGCGGCATGTACTAGGCATGTACTAGGCGTGCACTAAACGCACGCGGGTTGCGTGGAATACCAAGCGGGGGCCCGAAGCTCGGACCCCCGCTTCGCATTTCCGTGTGCATACTTTCAGCGATGACTCACCTACCGAAGCGCCTGGCAGTGCTCACGGCCACACTCGCCGTCGCGTGCTCGCACACGCCGCGCGCATCGGCGCAGCAGAACACGTTCGAGCCATCCGTCACGGTCGACTCCACGAAGAGCGCCGTCGTGCCCGATGTGCCCGCCTCCGCGTTTCGCAACGCGAACGGCAGCCCGCGTCTGCGCGACGATCAGTACCGCTTCGTGCGGCAGCGGATCGTGCCGCTGCTCGAGCGATGGTCACGCGATTCGCGTCTCGCGATCGATCCCGCCTACGTCGCTGCCCTCATGCTCAAGGAGAGCGGGGGAGATTCGTTCGCCGTGAGCATCGCGCCCGCACTCGGTCTCGCGCAGCTCACGGTCTCCGCGGATTCCGACATGCGCCTCATGGTCACCGAGTATCACTTCCAATGGATGGCGCCCGAGGTGGATCGCTGGCCGCGCAGTGCCGCGGTGCACTCACCCGCCGCGACGGCACAACTGATCGATTCGCTCCTGGCGCGGCACAGCGTGAGTGCGCGCAACGAGTATCTGTTCGATCCCGAAACGAGCGCGCGCGCGGCCGTGTTCTGGATTCGGCTGCTCGAGAACAAATGGACGACGGATTTCTGGCCCGGCGGCTACGGTCCGTCCGCGCGCTTCCGGCTGAACGGCGGCCAGCCGCTCACGCAGCACCAGATGTTCGACCTTGTAACCGTTAGCTATAACAGAGGTTACATCGAGGTCAAGGCGCTCGTCGACAGGTACGGTCCGACGTGGACGATGCACTTGGCGGAGCTCACCGGCGGCAGAGCGGAGGCAGCAGACTATCTGGAGCGCGTGCGCGCGTACACGGCGCTGCTGCACGGCGCGCAAGCAGAAAACAGCACGCGCTGACCGATGCAACTTTTTCGCGCCACCTCACGTATTAGAGATACGGGCCCGGAACCCGTGGCACGACGCATCCAAAATCGAAGCGAAAGAGCCGTTCGCCCGTGGTGTGCGCTCACAGTTGAAGGGTGTTCCTCCTTGCCCCGTGAGATCACCTTCCAAACCTCGGACGAACGGCTCTTCGTTTAGTCGATCTTCGTAGATGCTGCTTCGTAGCTGGTCCGTTCTAGATGCTGCAGCAAAATGTCGGCCTGACGAATAACCTAGCGGTGCCCGCGGCAGCGGCTCACAGCTCGAGCGAGAGCTGGCCCGCGCCCCAAACTGAATGCGCTCGTCCCGCCAGGAAGGGTCCGCACGTAGCGCCCTGACTGGCTGCCGACATCGCGCCGCGAAAGTCCGTGCGCGCAAGAGCGTCGCGCATCGAGCTCAGCGCTATTCGAGGATCATTGCAACGCTCGCTGAGATGGGCGAGCACCAGCTGCGCCAATCCCGCGTGCGTGCAGTCGCGTGCGAACATCCCCGCGCGCCGATTGCTCAAATGCCCGTACGACCCGCCGATTCGCGCCTGCACCGAGGGCGGGTACGGGCCCGCGCGCAGCATCCCTTCGTCGTGATTCGATTCGAGCACGAGAATGTCGAGACGCTCGAACGTCTTCCGGTACGACGGCGGCACGTGTCCGAGATCGTAGACGATCCCCGCGCGCGCTCCGCTCGATCGCGCCGTCGCGAGCACCGCCACCGGCTCCGTGCCATCGTGCGGCGTTCGCACGGTGTGCACGCTGATGTCTCCGAGCTCGAGCGTTGCGCCAGCCGCAAAGGGGCGCGCGCAGATGTCCTTCAGCAGCGGATAGCCCGCGATCGTGCCCGTGCTCGCGTACACGTCCCATTTCCATCGCCTGGCCGCCGCACACACCCCTCGCACGTGATCGGTATGCTCGTGCGTGACGATCGCGCCCTCGATCGAGTCGCCGCTCACGCCGATCGCCAGCAGTCGCTTCGCGAGCTCGCGCACGGGAAAGCCCGCGTCGATGATGATGCGCGTCCCCGCGCTCTCCACCACCACCGCGTTGCCCGCGCTCCCGCTCCCCAACACCCACACCCGCATCTACGCCCTCCGGCTCCGGGCGTGCGATGCGCTGAGCTGCCGGCGCCCGCGCTCGCTGAGCACGACCGAGCGACGCGACATCGCACGCGCCGCGATCTCCAGAAACTTGGGCAGCCGGAACTCGGTCATCTCCGTGCCATCCATCCACGAGAACGGCGGCACGTACTTGGGCGGCATCTCCGACCCGAACACGTTCGCGCCGGCGCCGATCACGGTGCCGGTGGTCAAGCGCGTTCCAATTGCGGTCTTCGCGTGATCGCCGATCATCGAGCCAAGCTTACTCGCTCCGGTGTCCCGGTTGCCAGCGGGCGTCCACAGCTGCACCGAGCCGTAGGTGTTCTTGAGGTTGCTCGTGATCGTGCCCGCGCCCAGGTTCACCCACCGGCCGAGATACGAGTGGCCGACGAACCCCTCGTGCCCCTTGTTCGAGTGGCCGAGCACGACGGTCTCGGAAATCTCGCCGCGAATGACGCTCGCCTCGCCGATCGAGCACGAACTCACGCGATCCCCGAGCACGCTCGCGTTCTCGAGCACGGCGCACGGGCCCACGAGGCGGGTGAACGCCCGCACGTGCGCGCCGCGCCGCACGAGCACGGGCCCGCTCGTCACATCGAACACCACCTGCGGCTCGACGTCGGCGCCGTTCTCCACGTACACGCCACCGCCGCCGATCACGATCGAGCCTGCCGGCCGTGTGCACGCGAGATGCGGGCCGAGCGCGTCGATGTCCTCGCGCAGCTGGGTCACGAGGCCGGTGACGAGCTCCCACACGTGCTGGATCCAACGCCCCGGAATGTCGACCACGCGCGTGCCCGCGGCGCGGAGCGATTCCAGCGCCTGCGTGCCATCCCCGATCGCGGCGACGCGCACGGCCTGCGCCAAGCGCACGGCCGCGATCGCGCCCTCGCAGGTCCACACGTCGGCATCGGGCGCGCTCCAGCCGAGCGGTACGACGCAGCGGCTGTTCGCGAGGATCGATCCGGCACGCACGTCTCCTGCAGCCGGCGGCGCGCCCGCTTCATCGAAGTCTCGCAGGTGCTCGGCCCCGACGAACCCCGCCGCGGATGCGTCGAGTGCGCGCTCCCAGCGCGCGCGCCCGAGCGCGATCCCCGCGCGCATCTCGCCGAAGGGACGCGTGAGCGCGAACGGCTCGAAGCTCCGCGCGGTCGCATCGTCGTAGAGATAGAGCTGCGTCACGACCGCTCGCGCACCGAGGGAGGAAGCGCATCGAGCAGCTGCTTGAGCTCTGCCGCCCGATCCTTGGTCGTCACGAGCGTGAGCCCATCGCGCGTGACGACCACGAGGTCGCTCACGCCGTACAGCACCACGGAGCCCGCATCCGCGTGCACGACGTTGTTCGACGCCTCGACCGCGTGCACGTCGCCGAAGATGGCGTTGCCGCTGCCGTCACGTTTGCGTACGCGGTGCAGGGCGGCCCACGTGCCCACGTCATCCCACCCGAAGTCGCCGGGAATCACGAGCACGTGCGAGCTGCGCTCGAGCACGCCCTCATCGACCGAGATCGGCGTCACGCTCGAGAAGAACGCCGCGATATCGCCGGACTCGGCGAGCGGCAGAAAGGGCGCGACCTCCGGTGAGCGCGCGCGCACCTCCGCGAGAAAATCGCCCGCGCGCCACACGAAAATTCCCGAGTTCCACAGATACCCGCTCGCGACCATGCGCGCGGCGGTCTCCCGATTCGGCTTCTCGGCGAAGCGCGCAACGCGCCGCGCCCCCTCGTTCGCCCCATCGTTCGCCCCATCGTTCGCGCCAGCGTTCGCTTCGACGTCCACGGGCTCGCCCGGCTCGATGTAGCCGAAGCCCGGATCCGGACGCGCCGGCACGATGCCCACCGTCACGAGATTGTGTTCGCGATCCGCGAGTGCCGCCGCGCGCGCGAGCGTCGCCCGAAACTCCGTGTCGTTCCCGATCGCCCAGTCCGCGTGCACACACAACATCACGTCGTCCGCATCACCGCGCCGTGCAATCGTCGCCGCCGCATACGCCAGGGCGGGAGCAGTGCCGGCGGCGCGCGGCTCCGCAATGACGTTCTCGGGCGGCAGCTCGGGCAGGAGCGCGCGCACTGCCGCCGCGAGCGAGGCGTTCGTCACGACGAGCGTGCGCTCGGCTGGCACCAGCGCCGCCAGTCGCGCCACCGTATCGGCGAGCAGCGGCGAGTCCGTGATCAGCGGTAGCAGCTGTTTCGGACGTCTGGGAGTGCTGAGTGGCCAGAAGCGCGAGCCGACGCCGCCGGCGAGTATCACCGCCCAGCGACTCAACGCTCCGGAACTCCCGTCCCCTCCGTGGGCACCCCGGTGAGCTCCGCGGCGCGCGCGTACAGCTTTTTCGGACTGAACGGCTTCGTCAGAAACTCGTTCGCGCCGAGCTCGATTGCCTGCTTGTGCTGCTGCTCCTGGCCAGCCGCCGTGAGCACGATGGCGGGCACGTGGCGCCAGCGGTCGTCCGCGCGCAGCCTCGCGAGCACGTCGAGGCCGGTCATGTACGGCATCATCACGTCGAGCAGCACGAGCGCGATGGTCGGGTCACTCTCCATCAGCTCGAGCGCCTCGCGCCCGTCGTAGGCGAGTGTCACGGTGAACGGTCCCTGCTCGAGCTTCATCTTGATGATGCGTCCGATGTGCGGCTCATCATCAGCCACGAGCACATGGACGCGCGGCTGCTCGACCATGCTCAAACCAGTGATGAGATGTTCTCGCGATTGCGGCGCAGCTCGAAGAGCAGCCGGCCGATGTCCGCCGATGGTTGTGCGAGCACCAGCAGAATCGCGTCGGTCGAAAGCAGCGCCACCACCGCAATCCCCCGATCGTACTCCAGGATCGCGGTGTTCAGCGCGCCACGCGAGTCGTGTGCGCCGAACTCCTCGGCCGCGGCCACGATCGAGGGCACGAGCGCGGCCACGCTCTCCGCATTCACCGAGCCGCTGGTCTCGCTATCGATCAGAAGTCCGTCGCGGCCGAGCACGACGGCCGCGTCGACGCCTTCGCGCTGGCGAAGTGCGCCCACGAGATCTCGAATGGTGGCCATGCACGCTCCTGATGGGTGAGCGAAACTACTGGCTCCGCGCCGCGGAAGTCAAGCGAGGATAACAGCTTGAACTGGCTGTGGATGCGTCCTATCCTTTCACGTCCGGCATGTGAGTTTTTCCCCCACGGCGCGTGCGTCCATGAAGGTCAGATTTCTCGTGCTTTTGCTCGGCGTGGGCGCCGCTGCGGCTGCCTGCGCCGACCCGTTCAAGACGACCGCCACATTGGCGACCATTGACGACACGGCCGCCGTGTTCGCCCTCACCGGAGCGCCCGAGAGCGCTCCGACGGCGATCAACATCACCTTTCCGCGTGCGGTCATCGCCACGCCCGGCGAGCAGTACGACGTGGTGTTCGACATTCGCCACGATTCGGCGTTCGCCTATCCGCCACACGCGGTCGGAGTGACGCTCACCGCCGGCCTTCAGCTCGCAACGCAGCCGTACGACGCGATCACCGAGGCGCCCACGACGGGCTACAACGACACCCTCCCCGTGTTCATCAAGGCCGGGGATGTCCTGCTCGTGCAGTCTTCGTCCGCGCAGTGCGCAACGCAGGGCGTGCAGGCCCGCACCTTTCTGTACGCCAAGATCGTGATCGACTCGATTTTCTACGACGAGGCGACCGCCCCGCATACGCCGCGCACCATCTGGTACCGCATGCGCAACGATCCGAACTGCGGTTTCGTCTCGTTCCTCGATGGCGTTCCGACCACCTGACCGTGCACGACCTGAGATTGTTGCGTGACAATCTGGAGTCGCTGCGCGAGGGGATGCGCCGCCGTGGTGAGCTCGAGTCGCTCGCACCGCGCATCGATCGCGCCGAAGTGCTGGATGCGAAGCGGCGCGCGTGCATTCAGCAGGTCGAAGAGAAGAAGGCAACGCGCAACGCCGTGAGTCAGGAGGTTGCGCGCCTCAGGAAGCGGAAGGAGAGCGCCGATGATCTGATCCGCGACATGCGCGTGCTCGGCGATGAGATCGCGACCCTGGAGGGCTTTCTCGCCGAGGCAGAGGAGGAGCTCGTCGGCATCCTCATGCAGCTGCCGAACATTCCGCTGCCCGATGTGCCCGACGGTGGGGCGGAGAACAATCGCGTGGTGCGCACGTGGGGCGAGCCGCGCGCGAGCGATGGCGTCCGCCCGCATTGGGAGATCGGCGAGCAGCTCGGCATTCTCGATCTCGCGGCCGGCGCAAGGGTATCGGGCTCGGGATTCATCGTGCTCCGGCGGGGCGGCGCGCGGCTCGTGCGCGCTCTCATGTCGTTCATGCTCGATCTCCACACGCGCGAGCAGGGCTACGAGGAGGCCTGGGTGCCGCTTCTCGTCACGCGCGAGACGATGACCGGCACCGGGCAGCTGCCGAAATTCGAGGATGAGGCGTATCGCACCGACGATGATCTCTTTCTCATCCCGACGGCCGAGGTGCCGCTGACGAATCTGTTGCGCGGCGAGATCCTCGAGGGGAGCGTGCTCCCGCGCGCGCTCACCGCGTACACGCCGTGCTTCCGCCGCGAAGCCGGGGCGGCAGGGAAAGACACGCGCGGCCTCATCCGCGTCCACCAGTTCGACAAGGTGGAGCTCGTTCGCATCACCACCCCCGAGCGCTCGGCGGCGGAGCTCGAAACGCTCACCGGGCACGCCGAGCGTGTGCTGCAGCTCCTCGGGCTTCCGTACCGGGTGGTGCTGCTCGCCGCGGGCGATACGGGGTTCTCGTCCGCGAAGACGTACGACCTCGAGCTCTGGGCGCCCGGCGTCAGGAAGTGGCTCGAGGTGTCCTCCTGCAGCAACTTCGGCGACTTCCAGGCGCGTCGAGCGAACATTCGCTATCGGCCGGCGCCAGGCGAGAAGCCGCGCTTCGTGCACACGCTCAACGGCTCGGCACTCGCGTTCCCGCGCACGATCATCGCCATCCTCGAGAACTACCAGCGCGCGGACGGCACCGTCACGATTCCGGACGCGCTCCGCCGTTACTTCGGCGGCGACACACTCGAGTAGCCGGGATGCGCGGACGCGCGCCGGTCATCATTCTCGGTGTGCTGCTGGCACTGCTGCTCGGCGCGTACATCCTCTTCTCGCGCCGCGTGGTGCTCGAGCTGCGCCGCGATGCGGGGCGATCGGGGCAGATGTACGCGCGGGTGTTCCGCGCCCTGGCGGATCCGCGCCCGGACGCGGGCAACGACGCGCTGCTGGATCTCGCGCGTCACATAGACGCGCTGGGGGTGCCCGTGATCGTCACCGACGACAAGGGCGTGCCCACGGCAGCGGCCAATCTGCCGTTCAAGGCCCCGCTGTCCGATCCGAGAGTACGCGAGTACATCCCGGTGCTCGACCGCCTGAATCCGCCGGTCGTCGAGCGCGGGATCGGCATGGTGCACTTCGGCGACAGCCAGCTGATCACGAGCCTCCGCTTCATTCCGGTGGTGCTGGCGTCGCTGCTCGTGTTCGTCTTTCTCGCGGGGCTCTACACGCTGCGCACGCGCAACCGCGCCGACCGAGAGCGCGTGTGGGCGGGGATGGCGCGCGAATCCGCGCACCAGCTCGCGACGCCGCTCTCGAGCTTGAGCGGGTGGCTCGAGCTGCTGCGCGAGCAGACCGCCGATGCGCTGTCCGCGTCGGCGATCGCGCACATGGAAGGCGATCTCGAGCGGCTGCAGCGCGTCTCGCACCGTTTCGAGCGCATCGGACGTCCGCCGCGCCGCGATGTCGTCGATCTCGGCGCTCTGGTCGTGCGAGTGGGAAATTACTTTCAGGCGCGCGTGCCCACGCTCGCGCATCGCGTGACGATCGTGGCATCCGGCGGGAACGAGCCGCTCACGATCGAGGGCGACGAGGTGCTGCTCGAGTGGGCGCTCGAGGTGCTCGTGAAAAACGGACTCGATGCGCTCGCCGGGCGCGGCGGCCGCATGTACATCATGACCAAGCGACTCGATCCCGACCGCGTGCGACTGCGCGTCGCGGATGACGGGCCGGGCATTCCCCGTGAGATGCGCGCGCGCATATTCGAGCCCGGCTTCTCGACGAAGGAGTCGGGATGGGGCATCGGCCTGTCGCTCGCCAAGCGCATCGCGGAAGAAAATCATCGCGGCCGTCTGATTCTCACGCCGTCGGACAAAGGCGCGACCTTCGACATTATACTTCAGGGATGAGCAGCTCCCCCCTCACCGATGTCTCCGAGGACGCACTCGCCAGGCTGAATCCCGCGCAACGCGAGGCCGTTCTCCACTTCGAGGGGCCGATTCTGGTGCTCGCGGGCGCGGGCTCGGGGAAGACGCGGGTGCTCACGACGCGAATCGCGCGACTGGTCGAGCATCACGGCGTGGACCCGTCGCACATCCTCGCGGTGACGTTCACGAACAAGGCCGCCGGCGAGATGCGCGAGCGGATCGCGAAGCTCATTGGCGAGATGCCCACGGGAATGTGGGTTGGCACCTTCCACGCGATCGGCGCGCGCATGCTGCGGCGCGAGGCGCAGCTGGTCGGACGCTCGCCGAGCTTCACGATCTACGACGAAGATGATTCGCTCGCGGCGGTGCGACGCATCATGGAGCGGCTCAAGATCTCGACCAAGACGTGGTCGCCCAGGGCACTGCGCAGTGCGATCTCGGGAGCGAAGAACGCGCTCGTCTCGCCCGAGGAATACGCGAAGCTCGCGATGGATCCGCTCGGCAAGGCGGCGTCGCTCGTCTACGATCAGTGGGAGCGCACGTTGCGCGATGCGAACGCGGTGGACTTCGACGATCTGCTCGTGCTGCCCGTGCGCGTGCTGCAGCAGAATCCCGATCGCGTCGCCTCCTATCGCGAGCGCTTTCGCTTCTTGCTGGTCGATGAGTATCAGGACACGAATCGCGCGCAGTACGAGCTCGTCAAGCTGCTCGCCGGTGCGGATGGCAACGTGCTCGTGGTGGGCGACGACGATCAGAGCATCTATGGCTGGCGCGGCGCCGACATCCGGAACATCCTCGATTTCGAGCGCGACTTTCCGACGGCCACGGTCGTGCGCCTCGAGGACAACTACCGCTCGACGCCGCAGGTGCTCGACCTCGCGAACGCGGTGATCAGCGAGAACACCGGTCGCCGCGGCAAGACGCTCCGGGCCACGCTGCCGCCGGGCGATGCCGTGGCGCAGGTGGCCACGCTCGATGAGCGCGACGAGGCGGAGTTCGTTGCCGAGGAGATCGTGACGCTCGGCAGCGGCCCGCGTGCGCTCGATTATCGCGAGGTCGCCGTGCTGTATCGCACCAACTCGCAGAGCCGCGCGCTCGAGGAATCGCTGCGCAAGCGCGCCATCCCGTATCGGCTCGTGGGCGCGGTGCGCTTCTACGATCGCCGCGAGATTCGCGATCTCATGAGCTACCTCAAGCTGATCGCGAACCCCGCCGACGACGAGGCGTTTCTGCGGGCCGTGTCCGTCCCGCGCCGCGGACTCGGCGATGCGACGCTCGAATCGCTCGCCACGATCGCGCGCGACGCGGGACGTCCGATGCTCGAGATCGCGTCCGACTCGGCGCGACTCGCTTCGCTCCGCCCTGCGGCGCGCCAGGCGCTCGCCGACTTCTCGTCGCTCATCCTGCGCCAGCGCGACAACGCACGGGACAGCTCGGTGGACGAGCTGCTGCGGAACGTCATCGAGGAGATCCGGTTCGCGGATCACCTGAAGGCCGAGGGTCCGGAGGGGATGGAGCGCATCGAGAACGTGAAGGAGCTCATTGCCGGAGCGTCGGAGATCGTCGCCGACGAGGGCGGCGAGCTCGGGCTCACCCCGCTCGATCATTTTCTCCAGCACGCGTCGCTCATCACCGACGTCGATCGCCAGAATCCGAACGCGGACGCGGTCACGATGATGACGCTGCACAACGCCAAGGGACTCGAGTTTCCGGCCGTGTTCATCACCGGGCTCGAGGACGGGCTGTTCCCGCTGCGGCGCGCGCAGGACGCGCCAGACGAGATGGAGGAAGAGCGCCGTCTCTTCTACGTCGGGATCACACGGGCGATGCGCAAGCTCTATCTCTCGCACGCGCGGAGCCGCCGCCGCAACGGCGAAACGATGCAGTGCATCCCCTCGAGCTTCCTCAAGCCGATCCCGCCGGAGCTCGTGACACAGCGCGCGTCCTTCAAGCTGCGCGGCAGCACGCGCGCGGCGCCGACGTTCTCGCAGTCGGCGTCCTCGCGCCGTCCCGGGCAGACGGTCGATCGCTCGTGGATGGACAGCGAGGTGGATGCGTCGCAGGACGCCCCCCGCTTCGTGAAGGGTGAGCGCGTGAAGCATGCGCGCTTCGGATCGGGAACGGTCACCGAGCTCTCCGGCGTCGCACGCGACATGAAGGTGACGGTCGCCTTCGACGACGAGACGATCGGAAGCAAGCGGCTCGTCGTGCAGTACGCCGGGCTCGAGCGGGGATTCGAGTAGTGGCGATCGGTCCGGACGACGTGCGTCACGTTGCGGTGCTCGCGCGCCTCTCCGTGCCCGAGAGCCAGCTGCCGGAGCTCGTCGCGCAGCTCAACGGGATTCTCGTCCACATGGATGCGCTCGCGCTAGTGAAGACCAGGGATGTCCCGGCGACGCAGGGCATAGGCGACGCCGCCATGCCGCTGCGCATGGACATCGGGCCGCCGATTCCCATGGATGAGGCGCTCGACTCGTTCGCGCCCCGCGTGCGCGACGGATTTCTTCTCGTTCCGCGCCTCTCCACGCACGAAAGTGCGGGCGACGACGAGTCGCTGGAGTGAGCACCTCCGCGGTGAGCGCGGTTCGCGAGGCATTCGCGCGCATGGCGGAAGTGGATGCCGGACCGACGGGACTCAACTGCATCCTGTGGACGGATGAGTCACGCGCCCTCGTGGATGCCAGGGCCGTGGACGACGCGGCGGCTCCGGGTGCGCTCACCGGCATGCCCTTCGTTGCGAAGGACAACATCGCGACCACGCATTTGCAGACCACCTGCGGCTCGCGCATTCTCGAAGGCTACGTGAGCCCGTACGAGGCGACGGTCATCACGCGGCTGCGTGCGGCTGGCGCGGTGCTCGTCGGCAAGACGAACTGTGACGAGTTCGCGATGGGCAGCTCGAACGAGTACAGCGCGTGGGGACCCGTGCTCAATCCCGTGGATCGCACGCGCGTGCCGGGCGGCTCCTCGGGCGGCTCGGCCGCATCGGTCGCTGCCGGCATCGTGCGCATCGCGCTCGGCTCCGAGACCGGCGGCTCCGTGCGCCAGCCGGCGTCGTACTGCGGCATCGTCGGCGTGAAGCCCACCTACGGACGCGTGAGCCGGTTCGGTCTGGTGGCGTTCGCATCGTCGCTCGATCAGATCGGCGTCTTCGGCGCCACGGTGCACGATGCAGCGCTCGCGCTCGAGGTGATCGCGGGGCGCGATCCGCGCGATGCCACCAGCGGCGACTGTCCGGTCACGCCGTACCGCCTGGCAGCCACGGCGGATCTCACCGGCGTGATGATCGGCCGCCCGCGCGAGTATTTCCCGGCATCGCTCGATCCACGTGTCGCCGCGCGCTGCGACGCTGCACTCGATCAGCTGCGCGCGCGGGGCGCCGACGTGCGCGACGTCTCGCTCCCGCACACGGAGCTCGCGATCCCGGTCTACTATATCATCGCGCCGGCCGAGGCATCGTCGAATCTCGCCCGCTTCGATGGCGTCCGGTATGGACTGCGCGTGCCATCCGACAGCCTGGGCGAGATGTACGAGCACACGCGTACGCGCGGATTCGGTCCCGAAGTCACGCGACGCATCCTGCTCGGCACCTACGTGTTGTCGGCCGGCTACTACGACGCGTACTACAGGAAGGCGCAGGAGGTGCGGACGCTCATCGCGAAGGACTTCCTCGAGGTCTTCGATTCCGGCGTCCATCTGCTGTTCACGCCGACCACGCCTACGCCTGCATTCGAGCTCGGAGCCAAGTCGGATCCGTACGAGATGTACTTGAACGACATCTTCACGGCGACCGCGAATCTCTCCGGCGTCCCCGCGATCTCCGTTCCCATTGGCGAGATCGATGGGCTGCCGATCGGCGGGCAGCTGATCGGCCGCCATTTCGAGGAGCAGGCGATGTTCCGCGTCGCCTTCGCGCTCGAAGCCGCACGCGCGGAGGCGAGATGAGCGCGCTCGACAAGTACGAGATGGTCGTCGGCCTCGAGGTGCACGTGCAGCTGCTCACGCGCACCAAGGCCTTCTGCAGTTGCAGCACGGCGTACGGTGCGCCGCCCAATGCGAACACCTGCCCCGTGTGCCTCGCGTTGCCAGGCACACTCCCGGTGCTCAACGAAGAAGCCGTTCGACTCGCCGTACGTGCCGCGCATGCACTGTCGTGCACGGTGAACGAGACGTCGATCTTCGCGCGAAAGAACTACTTCTATCCCGACCTTCCGAAAGGCTATCAGATCTCGCAGTTCGACAAGCCGCTCGCCGAGAGTGGAAAGCTGGACATCGGGACGAACCCGGACCGCACGCCGATAACCGTGCGCATCACGCGCGTGCACATGGAGGAGGACGCCGGCAAGTCGGTGCACGATCGCTATCAGGGGGCCACGGCCATCGACCTGAATCGCTCCGGTGTGCCGCTCATCGAGATCGTGAGCGAGCCCGACATGCGTTCGGCCCGCGAGGCCGGCGCGTATCTGCGCGCGCTCAAGCAGCTGATCGAGTACGTGGGCGTGAGCGACGCGAACATGGAAGAGGGAAGTCTGCGCGTGGACGCGAACATCAGTGTGCGGCGGCGCGGCGAGACGAAGCTCGGCACCAAGACGGAAGTGAAGAACCTCAACTCGTTCTCGGGAGTCGAGCGCGCGCTCGAGCTCGAGTGTGCGCGCCAGGTGAAGCTGATCGAGAGCGGCGGCGAGGTCACGCAGCAGACGATGCTCTGGGATGCGACCAAGGCCGAGGTGCGTCCCGCGCGCAGCAAAGAAGGGAGCCACGACTACCGGTATTTCCCCGAGCCGGATCTTCCGCCGCTGCAGCTCGCGCCCGCATGGATCAAGCAGATGTGCGATGATCTGCCGGAGTTGCCCGCGGCGAAGCGATCGCGATTCGCGAACGAGTACAAGCTCACGCCGGTCGAGATCGAGGTGCTCACGGCAAACCCGCCGCTCGCCGGCTATTTCGAGCGAATCGTGAGCGCGGGTGCAGATCCGAAGGCCGCGGCAAACTGGGTGATCCGGGACGTGCGCCAGCTGATCAACGCCGGCGCCGATCTCGCGACGCTCAGGATCACCCCGGATGCGCTCGCGAAGCTTCTGCAGATGGTGCACGACGACACGGTGAGTCATGCCGCGGCGACGCGGATCTTCGCGATCGCGAGCGAGACGGGAGAGCAGCCGCCCGACATCGCGCGCAGGGAAGGGCTGCTGCAGGAGCGCAACGAGGACGCGCTCGCGGGCTGGGTCGATCAGGTGCTGGCCGAAAATCCGGACGTCGCGGCGCGATTCCGCGCGGGCGACAGGAAGCTGCAGGGTGTGCTGGTGGGACTCGTGATGAAAGCGTCCAAGGGACGCGCCGACCCCAGGGCCGTGAATCAGCTCCTGTCGGCCCGGGCGGCGGCGGGCGAGTAGAGCGGAGCGCCAAGCTCGGCCGCGAAGTGCAGCCGCGTTTCCGGCATCGCGAACTGCCGCGTCGCCTCCTCCGCCATCCGAAACTCCATCCCGGCCCGCCGCGAATCGCGACGCACCTCCTTTGCGAGACGCAGCGCCTCGTCGCCGGCGGGATCGAGCGCGTACGGCTCGGAATGATCCACGCGCCTGAGGAAGTCGATCACAAAGTCGTACGATCGCTCCATGTATCGCGCGACGTCGGGATCAGTGAGATCCCATCGACTGTTCTCGGCGGCGAGCTGAAAGATCCGCTGCCAGGACTCCGTGTCGGTCACGTAGACCATCCCGCGAAACAGCCGCCGGTTGGTCTGCGTGCTGAAGATCGTGGGACTCAGAATGCGATCGAGATGCTCGTCGGATCGCGTGTGATCGCGCAGAATCACTTCCCGGGCGCGTCTGCTGTATCCCTGGCCGAGATGCGTCTCGAAGCGACTCTCCCAGTAGCTGTGCCCCACACCCGACGTCCGCGACGCGATGATGAGGTAGCGCGGCACGAAGAAGTTGTGCGCGACCGTGTCCGCGGCGAGATGCGAGAGATAGCCAAGCGCGAAGCTCTTGAGCGCCTCGTCGCGCGCCTTGTCGTAGATCTCGAGGCCAACGGCCCACGAATGACAGTGTCGCCCCACCGGCGCGTATTTCTTCGCGATGCTCGTGTCCGCGGCGATGGAGCCGTAGAGAAACTCCACCGGATAATTGGCGAGCAGCTCGGCCACGGCCTTGGGCAGCTGCGTGAGCGCAGCGAGCACCGCTTCGCCCAGAAAGATGTGCGTGCCCGGTGTCCACGCCCACGCCGTGGAGGGAAGCACGCACAACGCGATCAGCGCGAGCGCCAGCGGAATCGCAACGCGCGAGCGTCTCCCGCGACCGTTCGAAGGGCTCGACTGTGCGGATTCGCTCGACTGCGAGGGCATCCTCGAAGTTACAACGATTAGATGCCCAGGTGTTTTCTGTGGCGACGGATGGCCTTGCGAAGATCGTTCATCTCGTGCGACACGGTCTCGTCGATCGCCTCGCGGGCACTCTTCACGTACTCGCCGATCGACTCGGCGATGTCATCGACCGGGAGCAGGTCCATCATCTGATCCGAGCGACGCGCAGCCCACTTGGCGCCGCGGCGCCCGGCTCGCCCGACGGCTGCGCCCGCCATCTCCTTCGCCTCGCGCGCGAGCGCGCCAGCGGTGCGCTTGCGGCGTCCGCGGAAGAGCAACGCGATCCCCGCGCCGGCCACGACACCGAGCATGGCGGCGGTCAGCAGGTCGTACTGGTCGCGCTCACCCTCGATCGTGCCGTCTTGTCCGTTTGATGCGCGGCTTCGCCCGCCCGAACGCGGTCCCATTGTCGTCGCCATTGGTGATATCCTCCGCGGCACTTACCGCCGCATCCAGGTCAGTGATGGAATCGATGCCGCTCTCGCGCGCATCCTCGTCGTCCTCGTCGATTGCTTCCAGCTCGTCGTACTCTTCCAGCGCGTCCTCGACGTCGTCGAGCTCTCCCTCATCGAGATCGTCCAGCTCCTCATCCTCGAGCTCCTCGAGATCGTCACGTCGCCCGCTCCGGGGAAGACGCGCGCCACTCTCCCGAAAGCGCTCCGCGCCGGCGCGCACGCCGCGGATGGTCGATGCCGTGGACACGAACGCCTGCTCCGCCTCCTCCTGCACCACGCGCAGCACCGCGCCCAGCTCGTGCAACCGCCGCTCGGACGATTCGATCACCTCGCGAATCCCCGAATTCGCCGAGAGCAGCGTTCGTCGAAGCTCCTGCACATCCGCACGAATCGAGGTCGAGATGTAGTCGACGTTGTCCGCAATCTGCGCGGCGTGCTTCGACACCGGCTCGATGTTCCGCTGGATGTGATCGAGCACGGCGTCGAGCTTTTCCGCCGTTTTCCGGAACTTCACGAGCGCCGGAATCAGAATCAGCATCAGGACGAGAAACACGACCACCGACGCGGCGGTCGTGATCTGCGTGAAAAGCACGTACCAACCCGGCCCTGAGCCGACCGGTGTCACGACCGTGTTGCCGGTCGCTGTCGTCGCGCCCTGCAGGAGCAGAGCGCCCATCTGGGCGATCAGGGTCATCCGTCCGCGAAGTTCGGAGGAGAGGTAAACGTTCTTGCGCCCCGCGCGATGCGCTCGCGGCTCGTGCGGGAGCGAAGTGCAATGGTGGTGCCAACATCATCAATAGAAAGTGCGGGAGCACCTTGTCAAGCGAATTCCTTGACTTGAAGCAGCGGCCCGGGGCATCCTTCCGCACGTGCGCACACGCGCGAACGCACCCTCGTGAGCGCACGCTCTCGTGCCCGCGCTCACCCACCCCATACCTATATCCCTTGGCCGCACCGCTCCGCTACATCGTCGAAGGTGGAAGCACGCTCGCCGGCTCGATCCATCCGTCCGGCAACAAGAACGCAGCGCTCCCCATCATCGCGGCGACGCTGCTCACCGACCAGAAGGTCACCCTCGAAAACGTACCACGCATCCGCGACTGCGAAACGCTGGTCGAGCTCATGCACTCGCTCGGCGTGTCGGCCGAGTGGACCGCGCGCAACACGCTGGTCATCGAAGCGAAGGTCGTGCAGCCGAGCGCGCTGGACCCGGTGTTGTGCGCGCGCATCCGCGCTTCGATCCTGCTCGCCGGACCGCTCCTCGCGCGCTGCGGTGGCGTCACGCTCCCGCCGCCCGGCGGTGACGTCATCGGCCGCCGCCGCGTCGACACGCATTTTCTCGCGCTCGAGCAGCTCGGAACGCTGGTCGACATTGGTGCCGAGTACGTGTTGCGCACCAAGGGGCTGCGCGGCGCCGACGTGTTTCTCGATGAGCCGAGCGTCACGGGCACGGAGAACGCGCTCATGGCGGCGAGCCTCGCCTCCGGCACGACCACGTTGCGCAATGCCGCCAGCGAGCCGCACGTGCAGGACCTCGCGAATTTTCTGATCGCGATGGGCGCGTCCATCGAGGGGATCGGTACGAACACGATCACCATTCACGGCACCGCGTCGCTCCACGGGGCAACGCACCGCATCGGCCCCGATCACATCGAGGTCGGCTCGTTCATCGGGCTCGCGGCGGTCACGCGCTCCGAGCTCCGCATCGTCGCCGCGGGAGTCGAGCACCTGCGCTCCACGCGCATGGGCTTCGAGCGGCTCGGCATCGAGTGCACGGTGATCGGCGATGATCTTCTCGTGTCGGCAAAGCAGAGCCGCATGATTCAGACGGATCTCGGCGGTCACGTGCCCAAGCTCGAGGATCAGCCCTGGCCGGCCTTTCCGGCCGATCTCATGTCGATCGCGATCGTCACCGCGACGCAATGCGAAGGGCTCATTCTCATGCACGAAAAGATGTTCGAGTCCCGCATGTTCTTCGTCGACAAGCTGATCGGCATGGGCGCGCGCATCGTGCTGTGCGATCCGCACCGCGCGCTCGTGGCCGGCCCGTCGCCGCTGCGCGGAAGTACACTCGAATCGCCCGACATCCGCGCAGGCATGGCGATGCTGCTCGCGGCGCTGTGCGCCACGGGTACGAGCACGATCAATAACGTCGGACAGATCGAGCGCGGCTACGAGCGGATCGACGAGCGGCTGCGCGCCCTGGGTGCACGCATCACGCGTGTCGAGGACCGGCGCGGCTGACGCCCGACACCAGCGCCGCGCCCCCGGCACCCGACCGCGAGGTCGTTCCGGATTTCGAGACCTTCGGCATCACGGCGTTCACGACGACGCGCGACTGGGGGAGCTTCGGCACGCACTCGAACGAGCCCGTGCGCGCGGTGATGGGGCGCTGGGAAGCTCTGCGCGCGTTGCTGCAGCACACGATGCCGGCATCTGCGGCGCGCTTCGCCACGGCGCAGCAGGTGCACGGCACGCGCGTAGTGGAGCACGAGGGCGCATGGGAAGGGTGGCTTCGCGTGAACGAGGCCGACGGGCACTTCGCGCCCAGGCGGGGCACCGCGATGGCGGTCACGATCGCCGACTGCGTGCCGGTGTTCCTCGCGCATCCGGAAGGCGCGGTCGCGCTCCTGCACTCCGGATGGCGCGGCACCGCTGCCAGAATCGTGGAGCGCGCGCTCGCGGCGTTCAGCCGTCGGGGCTTCGCGTCCGGCGACCTCCGCCTGCACCTGGGTCCGGCGATCTGCGGCGCGTGCTACGAGGTGAGCGCGGATGTCGCGACGGCGCTCACGGGGGCGCCGGCGAGCGGGCCGCAGCGCATCGATCTGCGCGCGCTCGTCGCGGAGCACGCCGAGAGAGGTGGCGTGCGGGTGATCACGACGAGCGCGTGGTGCACGCGATGTGACAATGCGCGTTTCTTCTCGCATCGCGCCGGCGATGCGGGAAGGCAGGTGAGCGTGATCGTCGCGCGCACCGAGACGCCTCGGGTTGACTCTCCCTAACTTCTTGTCTAGATTGCATATCGGTTGCCCAGTCGCACGTGCGGCGGGGCCGGATGTGGGGGAGGTTGCCCCACATTTTTTATTTTTTGTCGCTTGCGAATCGACGTGAACGAAACGCTGGAACGGGTTGTAACAGAAGAGCTTGAGCGTTTGGACTACGATTTGGTGGAATTGCGTGCCGGAGGCAGTCGCGCTCGCCCCACGTTGCAGCTCCGAATCGACCGGCGTGATGGCGCACCGGTCACCGTGAGCGATTGTGCGCTCGTGTCCCGCGCGGTCGAAGCGAGGCTCGAGACCGAGACGAAAGTCGGACCGGATTACGTGCTGGAAGTGTCTTCGCCGGGGATCGAACGGCCGCTCCATCGAGCGGCCGATTGGCGGCGATTCGTGGGACAGCGGGCGAGCGTGCTCAGCCCGATGCTCCAGGGTCGCGCCGAAGTCGAGATCCTCGGCGTGGAAGGAACGGACGGGGCGGAGCGCATCGTGGTCCGCACCGCACAGGGTATCGAGCAGCGTCTCGCGCTGGCCGACGTCAAGGACGCTCGGCTGGCGTTCACATGGTAAGCGAAGGGAGTCCGAGATGGTCAGCTCTATCGACATGTTGAGCGCGATCAAAGAGCTCACGAACACGAAACAGCTCGATCGCACCGAGCTGCACGGCTTGCTGCAGGACGGCTTTCTCGCCGCCATGGCAAAGCGGTACGGCCCGACCGTGCAGGCCGAGGTCGAGATCGATGAAGGTCGCGGCGCGATCAAGATCACGCGCCTCCGCAGCGTCGTGTCCGAGGTCACGGACCCGAGCCGCGAGATCTCGGTCGAGGATGCACGGATCTACGACGAGGGGTTCGAGGTCGGAGACATGCTCGAGGATCCGGTGGACTTTGCCGACTTCGGACGCACCGCCATCCAGGCCGCGAAGCAGCGCATCATTCAGCGCGTTCGCGAGCGCGAGCGCACGCGCATCCGCGACGAGTTCGCGACGCGCGTGGGCGACCTGCTCTCGGGTGAGGTGCAGCAGATCGAGCGCGGCAAGCTCGTGGTCATGCTCAACAAGTTCCGCGAGGCGGAAGCGATCATTCCGTATCGCGAGCAGAATCATCGCGAGCACTACCACCAGGGCGAGCCGATTCGCGCGGTCCTCAAGCGCATCGAGGAAACGCCCAAGGGCCCGCGCCTCATCCTGAGCCGCGCCGATGGACTCTTCGTGAAGGCGCTCTTCAAGCTCGAGGTCCCCGAGATTCAGCAGGGCATCGTCGAGATTCGCGCCTCCGCGCGCGAGGTGGGCAGCCGCACGAAGATCGCCGTGTTCTCGCGCGACGATTCGATCGATCCGGTGGGCGCGTGCGTCGGGCTCAAGGGCTCGCGCGTGCAGGCCGTCGTGAACGAGCTCGGTGGCGAGCGCATCGACATCGTGCCCTGGTCCGCGGATCCGGAGCGCTTCGCCAAGCTCGCCCTGGCACCCGCGCGCGTCGCGCGTGTCTTCAGCGATGGCGTCGCCAAGAGCATTCAGGCCGTCGTCGACGAGGATCAACTCTCGCTGGCCATCGGG
The DNA here is from genome assembly GCA_025929535.1 of Gemmatimonadaceae bacterium. Taxonomy (GTDB): domain Bacteria; phylum Gemmatimonadota; class Gemmatimonadetes; order Gemmatimonadales; family Gemmatimonadaceae; genus FEN-1250. The sequence goes on along the minus strand of JAICLZ010000017.1, from coordinate 19,668 downwards.
CGCAACGGACAGAACGTGCGCCTCGCGAGTGAGCTCACGGGGTGGAAGATCGATCTGTACTCGAGCCGCGAGTGGCTGGAGCGCGGTGGCGAGACACCGCTCTTTGCGCCGCTTCCCGAGGAGGCCTCGCCTGCCGCGGATGTTCGTCTGGCGGACATCGGCGCGCTCGGACCGGCCACGGTGGCGGTGCTCGAGGAGGCCGGCTATCGCACGTTGAACGACATCATCGATCTCGATCGCGATGACTTTCTACGACTTCCGGGAATCGCGCCGGAAGAGGCGGATCGCATCATGGCCATGATCGACGAGCTCACGGAAGACAGCGGCACCGATGGAAGCGAGAGCGGAGAATCGGGCGCGGGAACGCGGGCATAGTGAGTGCGCCCGGCGCGCCGCTCGAGACGAGTGACGCGGAGAATCGAATGCTGAGGCTCGTTGGGCTCGGCGTGAGAAGTCGGAAGGTGGTCGTGGGAGTGGAGATGGTGCGTCAGGCCGCGAAAAAGGGAACGCTCGTGCTCGCGATCGTGGCGCCGGATGCCTCACGGCACAGCCGCGAGAAGGTGCTGCCACTGCTCACGGCGAGGCACGTGCAGGTGATCGAAGGGCCCTCGGCCACGGCGCTGGGAGCAGCGGTGGGACGGGATGCCGCCGCTGCGGTGGGAGTGATCGATCGCGATCTCGCGAATGGTATTTCGGGGATCGCGGAATGCAGGTAGGATGAGCAGGATCCAGAGGAGGAGTGTTTGATCAAGCTTCGAGTGAATGAGTTGGCAGGGGAATTCGGCATTACCAGCGATGAGCTGATGACCATGCTCCGGTCGATGGACGTACCGGTGCGCAGTCATCTCAGCCAGCTGAGCGATGAACAGATCGCGCGACTCCGTGCACGGTGGGAGCGCGAGAAGCGCGCACGTCAGGAGAAGCCGGCCGCCGCGCCGGCGCGCCGGCGTCGTGGAACGGCCAGCGCCGCCACTGCGGCTACGCCTGCAGCGTCAGCGCCGGCACCCGAGGCGGCGCCCGATGCGGCTGCTCCCGCGGGGCCGAGCCGTCGCCGCCGCAAGGCTGCGGACATAGCCGCGGCCGCGGAAGTCACCGCTGCACACGAAGCCGAAGCGGCTGCCGCGCAGGCGGCCAACATCGAGCCGGCGGTGTCGCGCCTCGAGGAGGAGCTCCTCGTGGCCGATCCCGCGCCGGAAGCGCCCGCGCGCCAGCCCATCGAGGAATCGCGCATCACGGCCTACAGCTCGCCTCCAACGCCAGCTCGTCCACCGGCACCGCGTGCACCCGATCAGGGCGCGTACAGCCGTTCCGGCGACGCCACCACGGCTGGCCCGACGCAAACGCCGCGTCCCGCGAACGGTGCCGAGTGGCAGCGTCCGCGTCCGGTCGTGCCGGGCCCGCCGCGTCCGAAACCGGCATCGTCCGGCGGCTATCCTCCGCGCCCCGTCGCATCGGCCGCGCCGGGCGGCGCACAGCAGCCATCCTCCGGCTCGGGGCTCGCTCCACGCCGCGATGACAAGCGCGGTGGCAAGCGCAAGAAGGGCAAGCGCGGCACGGTCGATCAGGAAGCCGTGACCGCGAACATCTCCAAGACGATGACCGCCATGCGCGGCGCGCCCGCGCGTCGCGGCGGGCGTCGCTCCGATGAGCCGTCGTACCGGGAGGAGGTCGAAGCGCAGCGAGCGGCCGAGGTCGAGCGCGAGAAGACCATCGTGCGTGTGAACGAGTTCATCACCGTGAGCGAGCTGGGCGCGATCCTCAAGGTTCCACCCACCCAGATCGTGACCTTCACGCTGAAGAATCTCGGTCTGATGGTCACGATCAACCAGCGCCTCGACTTCGACCAGATCGAGCTGATCGCGAGCGAGTTCGGCTTCCAGGCGGTTCGCGAGGCGGATTACGCCGTCGCCGATTCCGCGGATGAAGTGGCCGATGAGCGCGAAGATCTCATCTCGCGCCCGCCGGTGGTGACGATCATGGGTCACGTCGACCATGGAAAGACGTCGCTGCTCGACTACGTCCGAAAGGCGAACGTGGTGGCCGGAGAGGCAGGCGGGATCACGCAGCACATCGGTGCGTATCACGTCACGCTCGCGAACGGCAAGACCATCACGTTCCTCGACACGCCGGGCCACGAGGCATTCACGGCCATGCGCGCACGCGGCGCGCAGGTGACGGACATCGTCGTGCTCGTCGTCGCCGCCGACGACCAGGTAATGCCGCAGACGATCGAGGCCATCTCGCACGCCAGGAACGCCGGCGTGCCGATGGTGATCGCGATCAACAAGATCGATCTGCCGTCCGCGAACGTGCCGAAGGTGAAGCAGGAGCTCCTGCAGCACGGCGTCGTGCTCGAGGAGTTCGGCGGCACCACGCTCGCGACGGAGATCTCGGCCAAGCGAGGCACGAACGTGCCGGACCTGCTCGAGCAGATTCTCCTGCAGGCGGAGATTCTCGACCTCAGGGCGAATCCGAACCGGCGCGCGAGCGGCGTGGTCGTCGAGGCACAGCTCGATCCAGGGAAGGGCCCGGTCGCGACGGTGCTCATCGAGAACGGCACGGTTCACGTTGGCGAGGACTTCATCGTCGGCATGTTCTCGGGACGCGTGCGAAACCTGTTCGACGAGCGCGGCAAGCCCGTGAAGAGCGCGGGACCCGCGATCCCGGTGCAGGTGCTCGGCATGGACGGCGTTCCGATGGCGGGCGATCAACTCCGCGTCGTCGAGGACGCCACGTCGTCGCGTGAGATCGCGCAGCGGCGCCAGCGTCTCGATCGCGAGGCGAAGAGCCGTCGCACCTCGCGTGCGGCCGTGTCGCTCGAGGACTTCATGTCACAGGCGGCCGCGGGGCTCGTGCAGTCGCTGCGCCTCGTCATCAAGGCGGATCAGGGCGGACCGGCGGAAGCACTCGCCGATGCGCTCGGACAGCTCTCGACGAGCGAGGTGCGCGTCGAGGTCATCCATCGCGGTGTCGGTGCGATCACGGAGAGCGACATTCAGCTCGCCAAGGCGTCCGGCGCGATCATCATCGGCTTCCACGTGCGTCCCGACAACAACGCGCGCGCGGCGGCCGAGCGCGAAGGCGTGGAGATCAAGCTGTACCGGATCATCTACGAGGCGGTGGCGGAAGTGCGCGCCGCACTCGAAGGGCTGCTGCGTCCGGACGAGAAGGAGGTCACGCTCGGCGAGGCCGAGGTTCGCGATCTCTTCAAGGTTCCGCGCATCGGTGTCATCGCCGGCTGCTTCGTACGCAGCGGCGTGGTCAATCGCGCGGGCAAGGTTCGCGTCATTCGCGATGGTGTGGAGACGTACACTGGCACGATCGGATCGCTGCGTCGCTTCAAGGATGACGTGAAGGAGGTCCGGGAAGGCTTCGAGTGCGGTATCGGCATCGAGAACTTCAATGACCTCAAGGTCGGAGACGTGATCGAGTGCTATCGCACCGACCAGATCGCACGCACCCTCTAGAGCGTAGCCGGACCGGCGCGCACGGGCAGCCGAATCGCCCGTGTGCGTCGCCGGATTCTCGCCGAGGTTCTGATGGCTCACGATAACAGACGTTCCGAGCGCGTGGCGGAAGCCATTCGCGTCGAAGTGGCGACCTTTCTCACGGAAGGGGCGAAGGATCCACGCATCGTTGGATTCGTCACGGTCACCGGTGTCGAGGTGACGCACGATCTCCGGCACGCGAAGGTGTTCGTCAGCGTGATGGGCACCGAGAAGGAGCAGCGCACCACCCTCGAGGGTCTGGCGAGTCTGGCGCCGCACTTGCGCTCGCGGCTCGCCAAATCGCTCAAGCTGCGCTTCGCGCCCGAGCTCGAGTTTCGCCACGATCCGAGCGTCGAGCGGGCGGCGCGCATCGAAACGCTGCTCGCACAGGTCAAGAGCGAGCGGCTCGGGCCCGGGATCGGGCAGGATGATGACGAGCCGTCGGGGAACGACGCGCCGGGGGAGGACTCGACCGATTGACGCCATGCTCCTCGTGGACAAGCCGGCCGGTATCACCTCGCACGACGTGGTGAGCGTCGCTCGCCGCGCGCTCGGCGAGCGACGCATCGGACATGCGGGCACGCTCGATCCTTTCGCCACCGGACTGCTCGTGCTGCTCACCGGACATGCCACGCGCCTGCTGCCCTTCGTGGATGGCGAGCCGAAGGAATACGAGGCGACGATTCGCTGGGGCGCGGAAACGGACACCGACGATGCGACGGGCGAGATCACGCGAGAGCATGCGGGACCGCCCAGCCGCGCGGCCATCGACGCGGCCATCGCCGGGCTCACGGGGCGCATCGAGCAGGTGCCGCCCGACTATTCCGCGAAGCAGGTGGGAGGGCGTCGTGCGCACGCGGCGGCGCGCCGCGGAGCACCGCTCGCGCTCGCGCCCGTACCTGTGCACGTGTACAGCTGGAAGGTGCGCGAGCATCGCGAGATGGAGACCGACGTCACGATCAGCTGCGGGGGTGGAACGTACGTCCGCGCGCTCGCACGCGATCTCGGTCGCGCCGCGAACAGCGCCGCGCATCTCTCCGCGCTGCGCCGCACGCGTAGCGGCCCCTTCGAGCTGTCTGGCGCGACGTCGTTCACCGATCTGCGCGACGGGCGCGCGACGCCGCGCTCGCCACGCGAGGCGATTCCCTCGCTCCCCGAGCAGCGCGTCTCGGCGATCGATGCGGCGAGGATCGCGCGCGGGAGGCGCGTCGACGCGGTGGTCGAGGGCGAGCGCGCCGCGCTTTTGAGCGAGGAGGGCGCGCTGCTCGCGATCGCGGAGCGCAGCGCAGAGCAGTGGCAGCCGCGCGTGGTGCTCGCGCATGGCTGAGCAGTTCCGAAGCTGGAGCGATTCCGGACTGCCGCCCACCACGCGCGGAACCGTGCTCACGGTCGGCACCTTCGACGGCGTGCACCGCGGCCATCAACGCGTCCTCGAGAGCATCGCTGCACGAGGAGAGGAGCAGGAGCTGAGCAGCGTCGTGGTGACGTTCGATCCTCATCCGCTCGAGATCGTGCGCAGGGAAGCTGCGCCGCCGCTCCTCACGCTGCCGTCGGAGAAGCTCGAGGTGATCGCGGAGAGCGGGATCAACTATCTCGCCATCGTGCCCTTCACGAAAACGCTGCAGCACTACGACGCGGCCGCCTTCGTCGATCAGATACTGCGGCAACGCTTTCACGTGAAGCATCTCGTCATCGGCCACGACCACGGCTTCGGGCGCGGCCGTGCGGGCGATGTCGAGGTCCTTCGGCGGCTCGGCGAGACGCGCGGATTCACTGTAGAGGTGATAGCCGCGGTCGATGGCGTGGATGGCGTGCCGGTCTCGTCCACGTGGATTCGGCAGTCGATTGCCGCAGGTGAGCTCGAGCGCGCTGCGCAGCTCCTCGGGCGCCCCTACTCCCTCTCGGGGCGCGTGCAGAGCGGTGATCGTCGCGGCCGGCTGCTCGGCTTTCCGACCATCAACCTCGGCCCGCCTTCCCCTCGCAAGCTCCTTCCGCCCGGTGGGGTGTATGCAGTTCGTGCGCAGACGCATCTCGGTCCGTTCGGCGGGATGATGAACCTGGGCGCGCGCCCGACTTTCGGCGATGCGGCCGTCTTGATCGAGGTGCACCTGTTCGATGCGGACGGAGATTTCTACGATCGCCCCGTGCGCATCGACGTGCTCTCGCGACTTCGCGACACGCAGAAGTTCGAGAGTGCCGACGCTCTCGTCGCCCAGCTGCGGGAGGACGAGAAGCAGGCACGTCGCGCGTTGACTCAACCGTTGTCCAGCCATAACGTTAGGAGCTGAGCCACAATCCTCGAATCCGTCTTCACGCCGCATGAACGCCAATATCCGTAACCGCCTCCTCATCATCCTCGTGCTCGTGGTCGCGTCCGTCTGGGCGCTCTGGCCGCGCACCGTCACGGTACGCGAGCGCGACCCGAAGACCGGTGTGTTCAAGGACACCACTCGCACGCGCGTTCCGCTCAAGCGCGGGCTCGATCTGCAGGGCGGGATGTACCTCGCGCTCGAGGTCGACGACACCAAGGGCGTCGTGCAGAACAAGTCCGAGGCGATCGATCGCGCGCTCAAGGTCGTGCGCAACCGCATCGATGAGTTCGGCGTGTCCGAGCCGGTGGTGCAGAAGGTCGGTGCGGACCGCATCGTCGTCGAGCTTCCGGGCATCGACGATCGCGCGCGCGCCGAGGCGCTCGTGCAGAACTCGGCGTTTCTGCAATTCCAGATCACCGACAAGACGCAGGCGCTCGAGAAGGCGCTCGGACGCCTCGATGCGGCTGTGAAGCAGTCGGGTGGGGCAACGCTCGCGACGGCCAAGACGGACACGGGCAGGAGTGCGTCGCCGCTCAACCTCTTCTCGGCGGCCGACAGCGGGAAGGCGAAGAAGGACAGCACCGGGAACGACACGTCCACCGCGGTGGCAACCGGCGGCCCGTTCTCGAAGCTGATCCAGCCGGGCCAGATGCCCGGCCAGTATCTCGTCGCGAAGAACGACGTGCCAACCGTGCAGAGCTATCTCGACCGCAAGGAAGTGCAGGCGGCGCTTCCGCCGGGCAAGGCGGTGCACTGGGGAAGTGAGGATTTGAGCGCGGGCAATGCGTCCTACGCCACGCTCTACGTGGTGGATGCGCGACCGATCATCACGGGCGAGTATCTCACCGATGCGAAGCCCGGCAGCGATCCCACGGAGGGCAACCTCGTCTCGTTCACGTTGAACAACGAGGGCGGGCGCCGTTTCCGCACGGAGACGGGCAAGCACATCGGCGACTACATGGCGATCGTGCTGGACGATCGTGTCATGGGCGCTCCGCCGGTGATCCAGAGCGCGATCGGCACGCGCGGGCAGATCACGATGCGCGGCGCCGATCTGCAGAAGACGCAGGACCTCGCGCTGGTGCTCCGTGCCGGCGCGCTGCCGGTGCCGCTCAAGGTCGTTGAGTCGCGCACGATTGGATCCTCCCTCGGATCCGATTCGATTCGCGATGGCATGCACGCGGGCATCGCGGGCGTGGCGCTCGTGATCCTGATCATGATTTTCTACTACCGCTTCTCGGGCACGCTCGCCGTCGCGGCGCTGCTCCTCTATCTGCTCTTCACGCTGGCGCTGCTCGCGGGGCTCGAAGCAACGGTCACGCTGCCGGGGCTCGCGGGGCTCGTGCTGTCGATCGGCATCGCGCTCGACGCGAACGTGCTGATCTTCGAACGAATACGAGAGGAGATGGTGCACGGGAAAACCGTGCGCGCCTCCATCGACGAAGGGTTCAAGCACGCCATGAGTGCGATCATCGACTCCAACGTGACGACGGTGCTCACGGCCCTCGTGCTCTTCGAGGTGGGCACGGGACCAGTGAAGGGCTTCGCCGTAACGCTGATGGCCGGTATCGCCGCATCGATGGTCAGCTCGATCTTCGTCGTTCGAACCTTCTTCCTCCTGTGGCTCAACCGCACGCGCGGCGCCCAGACGCTGAGCATCTGATGCTGCGCATTCTGCACGACACCAAATTCGATTTCATCGGGGCGTGGAAGGTCACCACGTTCGTAACTCTGCTGTTCATCCTTCCGGGGCTGCTCTGGATCGGGGTGAGCGGCTACAAGTACAGCATCGAGTTCACCGGCGGCACGCTGATGCAGGTGCGCTTCGCGAAGGCGCCGAACGTCGCCGATGTCCGCTCCACACTCGATCAGGCCGGGATCAAGGGCGCCGAGATCACGCAGTTCGGCACGGATCTGGATTACCTGGTGCGCGCACAGGATCCGCGCTCGGTCGCACAGCAGACGCGGGGCGCCGAGTCGGTGGCCACGGAGATTCAGGCCGCGCTGACGAAGCGCTTCGGAGCGTCCGCGTACACGGTTCAGCGAACGGAGAGCGTCGGTCCGAAGGTTGGAGGAGAGCTGCGGCAGAAGGCGTTCTACGCGGTGCTGATCTCGTTTCTCGCGACACTCGCGTACCTCGCCTGGCGCTTCGAGTGGCGTTTTGGCGTCGCGGCCGTGGTGGCGACTGCGCACGACATTCTCGCGACGCTCGCATTCATCAAGTACGCCAATCTCGAGATCTCGCTGGTGGTGGTCGGCGGTATCCTCACGATGATCGGCTATTCGCTGAACGACACGATCATCATCTTCGACCGCGTGCGCGAAAATCTGCGCAAGCGCCAGAAGGTCACGTTGTACGACACGCTCAATCGCTCCGTGAACGAGACGCTGCCGCGCTCCGTCCTCACCCACGCGACGGTGTTCGCGACCCTGCTCGCACTGGCGATCCTGGGCGGCGAGGTGCTCCGGCCGTTCGCGCTCGTCATGCTCTTCGGCGTCGTGACCGGAACGTTCAGCTCGATCTACGTCGCTCCGCCGCTGCTCCTCTGGATCGAGAAGAGGTGGCCGCGCACCGCCTCGGACACGGGCAGCGCCAATCGCTCGCGTACCGCGGCTCCACGTGCACCGGCGCCGCGGGCGACGATGAGCCGGTAGAGGTTCGTCAGCTGCCCATTCGTGCATTCAGTGCTTCGTGAAACGCACTCGAACGGTCACGGACTGACTTGAACGAATAGGACGGTCCGCACCTCCAACTCTCCATTCGCACGTGCGCTTCATCGATAGCCACTCGCATCTCGCCGATGCAGCGTTCGACGCGGACCGCGAGGCCGTGATCGAGCGCGCGACCCAGGCCGGCGCATCGCTCGTCATCTGCATCGGCGCATCGCTCGAGGACGCCGCTCGCGCGCGGGCGCTCGCCGCGCGCTACCCGCTCCTGCGATGGACCGCCGGACTCCACCCGCAGGACGCGGCGCGCTTCGACGCGAGCACCGATCTGCCCGCGCTCGAGGCGCTGCTCGATGCCGGCGCCGTGGCGGTGGGCGAGTGCGGGCTGGACTTCCACTACGATGATGCGCCGCGCGCCGCGCAGCTCGAATCCTTCGAGGCGCAGCTCTCGCTGGCCGCGGAACGATCGCTGCCGGTGATCGTGCACACCCGCGAAGCCGAGGCGGAAACGACGATCATGATCGACCGCGCCGCGCGCGAAGGCGTGACGGGCGTGCTCCATTGCTACACCGGCACGCTCGCCCTCGCCGAGCGCGCGCTCGGCTACGGCTGGTACGTGTCGTTCAGCGGCATCATCACCTTCAAGAACTGGACGGACCTGGAGCTTCTGCGCGCCATTCCCGACGACCGGCTGCTCGTCGAGAGCGACGCGCCGTATCTCGCTCCCGTCCCGCGGCGTGGCAAGCGCAACGAGCCCGCGTGGGTCGCGCACACGATCGAGCGATTGGCTGCGGTGCGCGGCATCTCGCCCGAGAACCTAGCCGATCGGACGGCCGAGAACGCCGCGAGACTCTTCGAAGTGACGCCTGACGCCGTGCGCACCTAGCATCGACAAGTCGAGTTTCGGTATCATCCAGCCTCACCATTTCATCCAGCGTCGCGGAGTCGAGTGTGGCTACCATTCCCGCAACAGTCCCCTCTGATATCGAGATCGCGCAGCAGGCGAAGCTCCGTCCAATCGTGGACGTGGCGGCGGACCTCGGCCTGAAGCCGGACGAGCTGGATCTCTACGGCAAGTACAAGGCGAAGATCGATCTCGAGGTGTCCCAGCGCCCACCGAAGGGCCGACTGGTGCTCGTGACCGGTGTGAACCCCACCGCCGCCGGGGAAGGCAAGAGCACGACACTCGTCGGTCTCGCGCAGGCGATGCGCAGGCTCGGCAAGAACGCCGTCATGTGCGTGCGTGAGCCGAGCATGGGACCGGTGTTCGGAATCAAGGGTGGGGCCGCGGGCGGCGGATACGCGCAGGTCGTGCCCATGGAGGACATCAATCTTCACTTCACGGGCGACTTCCACGCGATCGCGTCCGCGCACAACCTGCTGTCGGCGCTCATCGACAATCATCTCACGCAGGGCAACTCGCTCAACATCGATCCGCGCCGCATCACGTGGCCACGCACGATCGACATGAACGATCGTGCCTTGCGCGATGCGGTGATCGGGCTTGGCGGCGTCGCCAACGGCGTCGTTCGCGAAGAGCGCTGGGTGATCATCCCCGCCAGCGAGGTGATGGCGATCGTCGCGCTCGCGTCCAGCCGCGAGGATCTGGAGCGGCGCCTCGCGAACATCGTGGTGGGCGCCACCGCGGGAGCCGAGCGAAAACCCGTTCGCGCGGCCGATCTGAAGGCCGTTGGCGCAATGAGCCTGCTGCTCAAGGACGCGATCCGGCCCAATCTCGTGCAGACGCTCGAGGGTGGTCCCGCGATCGTCCACGCGGGTCCTTTCGGCAACATCGCGCACGGGTGCAACAGCGTCATCGCGACCAAGACCGGACTCGCCCTCGCCGACATCGTGCTCACCGAAGCGGGCTTCGGCTCCGACCTCGGCGCGGAGAAATTCTTCGACATCAAGTGCCGCTTCGCCGGGCTCGAGCCCGAGGCCGCGGTGCTGGTGGCGACCGTACGCGCGCTCAAGCTCAATGGCGGCGCGAACAAGAAGAATCTCGCCACCGAGGATCTCGTCGCGCTCGAGAAGGGGCTTCCGAATCTCGCCCTGCACATCCAGAACGTCGCGCAATACGGCGTGCCGGTAATCGTGGCGATCAACCGCTTTACCACGGACAGCGACGCGGAGCTCGAGATGGTCGCCGACTTCGCGCGCAAGCACGATGTTCGCGTCGCGCTGAACGAGGTGTGGGAGAAGGGCGGTGCCGGCGGCGAGGAGCTCGCGCGCGAGGTCTTCGACTCGCTCGAGCACGATACCTCCGCGTACAAGCCGCTGTACGATGCGCGCAGGCCGATCAAGGAGAAGATCGACACCATCGTGCGCAAGGTGTATGGCGGCGACGGTGCCGACTACAGCGTGAAGGCAGACCGCGCAATCGAGTATCTTGAATCGATCGGATTGGGTGAAACGCCCGTGTGCATGGCGAAAACGCAGTACTCGGTCACGGACGATCCCACGAAACTGGGGAGGCCTACCGGATTCCGGATTCACGTGAACGAGGTGTATCCGGTTGCGGGCGCCGGATTCGTGGTCGCCCAGGCAGGCGACATCATGACGATGCCGGGCCTTCCGAAGGAGCCGTCCGCGGAGAAGATGAGCATCACGAAGGACGGCACGATCACGGGCCTCTTCTGAGCGTGAGATCGGCCGCGAGAGCGCAGCTTACTTTTTACAGGGGGATGTGTGCCGCACCAGCGTATCGAGACTGAGACCGCTCCCGCCGCGATCGGACCCTATTCGCAGGCGATCGTCGCAGGCGGCTTTCTCTACACCGCGGGGCAGATCGCGCTCGATCCCGTCACCGGAAAAGTCGTCGAAGGCGGTATCGTCGAGCAGACTGCGCGTGTGCTCGCGAATCTCAGCGCGGTGCTCGCGAAGGCGGGCGCATCGTGGGCCGACGTGGTCAAGACCACCGTCTATCTCGTGGACCTCGCGGAATTTCCTGTCATGAACGAGATCTACGGCAAGCATCTCGGCAGCGCGCGCCCGGCACGCTCGACGGTGCAGGTGGAAGCGCTGCCGAGGGGTGGCCTGGTAGAGATCGATCTCATCGCGCTTCTTCCGGCGGGATGACGACGCGCTCCCTTCTGCTGCGCGCGGCGATTGCGGGCGCACTCTCGCTCGCCGCCGGCGCCACGTGCCTCGCGCGCGCGCAGCAGGCGGACAGCGCGCGCATCGGAGTCTCGCCGCAATCGGACAGCGCGCGCGCGGCCCTCGCTCCCCAGCGGATTCGCTCCGTTGCGGACTCGCTCAGCGACTTTCGCGACTCGGTGCTCCTTGCAGGTCCGCCGATCCGCCCCAAGACCGCGCTCTTCCGCTCGCTCCTGGTGCCCGGGTGGGGACAGGCGTCGCTCGACCGCGGAACCGCGGGCGCGACGTACTTCGCGCTCGAGGCAGGCTCGATTGCCATGCTCATCTTCGCGAAGAAGGAGCTGGCGGTCGCGAAGCGCGCGGCGCGCGACAGCACCTTCCTCAACGATTCCACGTTTGGACCTCCGCCCGAGCTCGCGGCGCGCGTGCGCGTGCGCCGCTCGCAGGTGGAGGACTGGGCCGCGCTCATCTTCTTCACCCATCTCTTCTCGGCCGCCGACGCCTTCGTCTCGGCGCATCTCTGGGACGTGCGCGTGCAGGTGCACGGCGGACAGGAGATGCGCAGCGGCGCGGTCACGGCCACGATCCCCTGGTGAGCGAGAGCTCGGCGCCCGTCGGTGTGTTCGATTCCGGAATCGGCGGACTCACGGTGGTGCGGGAGATCGAGCGACAGCTTCCGCACGAGCGCATCATCTATTTCGGCGACACCGCACGCGTGCCGTACGGGCCGAAGAGCCCCGAGACCGTCCAGCGCTACAGTCGCGAGATCGCGGACTGGCTCGTTGGCGAGGGCGTGAAGGCGATCGTCGTGGCCTGCAATACCGCCACCGCGCATGCGCTTCCGATGCTCCGCGAGTACGTGACCGTCCCGGTGATCGGCGTGGTCGAGCCGGGCGCGCGCGCCGCGATGCGCAACACGATATCGAACGTCGTTGGCGTGATCGGCACGGCAGGGACCATCGCATCCGGCGCCTACGAGCGCGCGATCCACGCGATCGAGCCGCGCGCGATGGTGATCGCGCGCGCGTGCCCGCTCTTCGTGCCTCTGGTTGAGGAGGGATGGCTCGATCGCGACGCCACCCGTCTCATCGCGCGCGAGTATCTCGAGCCGCTCGCGGAGGCGCAGGTGGACACGATCGTGCTCGGGTGCACGCACTATCCGCTGCTTGCACCGATGCTGGCGAAGATCGCGCGACCCGGTGTGCAGCTCATCGACAGCGCGGCCGAGACCGCGGCGGAAACGCGCCGCACGCTCATCCAGCGCAACCTGGTCGCGCCGAGCTCGAACGGAGCGCCGGCGCATCGCTTCGTCGCCTCGGACGATCCCGATCACTTCCTACGCGTCGGCCAGCGCTTCCTCGGGGCTGCGATCGATCGAGTCGAGAAGGTCACCCTCGGATGACCCGTTCCACGCGCGCAGCTCGATACGCTCGGGCGCCATGACGAGATACGCCGGGCGGTCCACCCACGCCCCTGGATTCGCGTACACGCCGCCGCCGGGCATGCGCTCCAGAGTCGCCGCGTGCGAGTGCCCGAACACCACGAGCTCCATCTCGCGATGCGCATCGAGATAATCGTGCGCCACGGCACGCAGCCCGGCGCCGCCGTCCGACTCCCGCTGCGAGCGGCTGTGCGTGGAGGTGCCGCTCGCGACGCGCGTCGCGAGGTCGGGGTGCAGCGCGCCGAACGCGCGAATGGCGAGCGGATGCCGCATCACACGCTTGAGCGCGCGGTACCGCCGGTCTTCGCGCGCCCGCAGTCCGTCGCCGTGAGAGATGTGTGCGTGCCATCCCGCGGCCATGCCATCCCAGTCGCCCTGCACGAGCTGCACGCCGATCTCCTTGCTGAGCACGTCGCCACCCCACGCGTCGTGGTTGCCCGCGGTCATGACGAGCGGCGTGCCGGCATCCACGATCGCTGCGAGCGCGCCGAGCACGCGTACGTGACCGCGCGGCATGACGGTTCGCCACTCGAACCAGAAGTCGAACAGGTCGCCGTTGATCACCACGGAGCCGGCGTTGCGTCGCGCGTGATCGAGAAACGCGCCGACTTCGCGCTCCCGCTCCGAGGGGGCGGCGCCAAGGTGAGCGTCCGACATGAGCAGGCAGGGGGAGGGGAGCATGCGCACATTCTAGCCGCTGCGAGCAGGCATTACAAACCGCTCCGCTGGTGCGCGCGATGGCGGTGATCCCCGAGTCACACACCGAGCTCCGCGTGCGCTATGCGGAAACCGATCAGATGGGTGTCGTGTATCACGCCAATTATCTGATCTGGTGCGAGATTGCGCGCACCGATCTGATTCGCACGCTGGGCTCCAGCTATCGCGAGCTCGAGGGGCGCGGCATTCGCCTGGCCGTGTCCGAGGCCTCCATACGATACATTGCGGCTGCCCGCTACGACGATCGGATTCGCGTGCAGACTCGCCTCACGCGCATCACATCCCGGACTTTGGTCTTCGACTACACCATCCTCAATGCCGACAGCGCACAACGTCTCGCAACCGCCAGCACCACGCTCATCTCGCTCGATCCGTCGAATCGCGTGGCTGCGCTCCCCGCCGATGTGCGTCGCGCGCTCGCGGGCGAGCGTGACGGTGGCGATGCGCGCTAGCACGATGCGAGTCGCGATACTCGCGTCCGCGATGGCGCTTGCGTGCGCGGGCTCGAGCGCGAGCCCGCGTGTTGGTAGTGCCCCTGTCGATGTCGCGCGCTACGGTCGCCTCCTCGCAATGGCGGATGCGCGCCGGGTCGATACCGCGTTGATCACGAACATCCTTCGCACCGGCTCGCGCCCGGAGCGCGCTGCCGCGGCGCTCGCGATAGGGCAGGTGCACGGCACCGCGCTCGCGCCCGCGCTTCGCACGCTTCTCGGCGATGCCGATACCGCGGTTGCTTCGAACGCCGCCTACGCGCTCGGATTGCTCGCCGATACCGGTGGTGTCGATGCCTTGGCGCACGCACTCGCGTCGCCCCCCTCGGTGGCTCACAATGCCGCGTGGGCGCTCGGCCAGATCGGTGAGCCCGCACGCGCTGCGCTCGTGGCCGCGCTCGCACCCCAATCGGCTCCGCGCGACTCGCGCGTGCGCAGCGACCTCCTTCTCGCGACGTTCAGGCTCACTCCCGAACCGGTCGACGCCGTGCGCCCGTGGCTCGCGGACTCGAGCGCGCTCGTGCGATGGAGCGCGGTGTATGCGATCGCGCGTCCCTATGCAGCGGCGGGTGTGCGCGACGTGATTCCGCTGGCCACCGACACGAGCGGCGAAGTGCGCGCCCAGGTCGCGCGGGCGCTCTCGCATCGTGCCGCGGGCGATTCACTCGCCGCGCTCGCGCACGCGCCGCTCGCCACCCTCGCGGGGGATCCAAATCCGCACGTGCGCATCAACGCGATCCGTTCCCTGGCGACGTACGGCGCGTCGGGCAAGGCGGCCGTCGTTGCCGGCACTCGCGATCGCGATGCGAACGTGCGCATTGCCGCGGCGGAGGAGCTGGGCTCCGTTCTCGACAACACCAGAGCGGTGTGGATGTCCGCGTGGAAAGCCGACACCGGCTTCATGTATCGTCGCAGCGTGCTGATGTCCGCGATGTCGCTGGATGTGGTGCTCCCGGCCGCCGAGATCGATGAGCCCGACAGCTGGGCACACCAGAGCGACTGGAGGCTGCGCGCCGCGGTCGCGGACGCAGGCGGTGCTGCGTCCACGATCCTTCGTCTGCGTGAGGTGTCGCTTCCGCTCGCGCGCGATCCGGATCCGCGCGTGCGATCCGTCGCGTTCGCCGTGATGGCGCCGCACGCGGATACTGCCGAAGGTCATCCATGGCGCCGCGAGTTCATGGAGTACGGGCTGAAGGACGCGGACTTTTTCGTGCGCGCGATCGCAATTGGATCACTCGAGGGACACGCCACGGCCGCGGAGGTGCCGCTGGTGCTCGCGAGCTATCGCCTCGCTGCGGCCGATACCAACGGCGATGCGCGTGTTGCCGCCATCCGCTTCGTCGTCTCCGCCTGGAAGCGCGACAGCGTACACTTCGCGGACTCCACTGTCGCCGCCATTCGTGCGCTCCCCGTTCCACCGGACATGCTCACGCGAGACGCCGCAGACAGTGTGTCCCTGTTCGAGAGTTGGCGGAGCGCACCCCAGCCCGACCCCCGGCCCGCTGCCTGGTACGAGCAGATCGTGCGCACGCGCATTCTCCCTGCGCTCGGAGGCAAGCTGCCGCGCGCGGAGATCGTGACGGAGCGCGGCATCATCACACTCGAACTGTACGCCGTGGACGCGCCGCTCACCGTCGACAATTTTCTCACCCTCGTTGCGAGTGGCTATTACCATGATGTGCGCTTCCACCGGGTCGTGCCGAACTTCGTCGCGCAGGACGGCGACCGCAGGGGCGATGGCAATGGCGGTCCCGCGTACACCATTCGCGATGAGCTCAATCCGCGGCGATACGAGCGAGGCTCCATGGGTATGGCCCTCTCGGGCCCCGACACGGGCGGCAGCCAGTACTTCCTGATGCTTGTGCCCGATCCGCATCTCGATGGCCGCTACACGGTGTTCGGGCGGATGATGGGCGGGTGGGACGTGCTCGATGCCCTGGTGCAGGGCGACCGCATCGAGCGCATTCGTGCCCTGTAGCGCCGCACGCGCCACGTCCGAGCCGGCGCGGGGTACTACCTAGGATGCGTCTTGCTCACTCGCTTGCCCCCACGCTGCTGCTGTTGGCTGCTGCTGCCTGTTCACCGCGCGCGCGGCCGCTCACCGGCACGCCAACGCCGCGTCGCGTGCCGCTGGCCGAGTTGCCGCCGGTGCACCGCAAAATCGTGTTCCGGTGGGACTATTCGCAGCCGGAATTGCGCGTTCGGGGAGAGGGGGTGGCGCGCATCGCACCGCCCGACAGTGCCCGTTTGGACTTCTTTGTGAATGGGCAGGGAACCGGTCACGCGTTGCTCGTAGGGGATGAGATACGTCTGCAGAGTGGGCAGGATGCCATGCGCGATTTCCTGCCCCCTGCGCCGCTGCTGTGGGCCGCGCTGGGGAGGCTTCACGTTCCGGCGGCGTCCGACACCACCGTACGCGTTGACTCCGACACACTGCGCATTGACATTGGACATGAGCCGGGATGGCGGGCAACCTTTTTCGATGAGCAGCTTCGCCGCCTGGAATTGATCGACGGCGGCCGAATTCCGCAGTGGGTCGCACGCCCGGCCGCCGGTCCCATCAGGTACGAGCAACCTCGTCTCCGACGCACGCTGCAGCTCACGATCTCGCGCGATGACACTGTACCGGGGTTCGATGCATCGATCTGGCGGTAAGCTCCTTCTCGCATCCATTGCTCTGCTCCTGACGGGGTGTCTCTACCACTTCGCCGGCGGCGGCCTGCCGCCCCACATCAAGAGCGTGGCCGTGCTCCCGTTCGACAATGAGACGCCGCAGCCCACGCTTCAGCGCGAGCTCTACGATCTGATGCGCCGCGATGTCGAGAACCGGCTCGGCCTGCGCGAGGCCGCGGAGGGAAAGGCTGACGCGGTGGTGCGCGGGAAGATCCTTCGCTACGACCCGGACATCCCCGCGGCCTACTCGGCGGATCGCAACGCCCAGGCCACGACCACCGAGCGCAAGCTTCAGATCACGATGGATGTCGACATCATCGATCAGACTACGGGACGCACGCTGTGGTCGCGCAAGGGCATGCTCGAGGAAGGCACGTACGCCGAGCGCGCGGAAGCGGATGGCCGTCGCCAGGCGCTCACCAAGGCGGTGAACGACATCATCGCCGGAGCGCAGTCGCAGTGGTAAGGCGCTCGTCGTCGGGGAAATCCTCGTACGGGTGTCTCGTCTTCATTCTCCTCATCGGAGCCACGCTGTATTTCGGTTTCAACGTGGGCAACGTGTACTGGCGTGCGTACCAGTTTCAGGACGCGATGACGCAGGAATCCCGTTTCGCGGCGCGCAACAGCAACGAGGTGATCGTCGCCCATCTGCGAGCGCAGGCCGACTCCCTGGGACTTCCCGATGGCGCGCAGAAGATTCAGATTCGCCGGAAGCCGAATCAGATCTGGATCTGGAGCGAATACATCGAGACCGTCGAGCTCCCGTGGAAGCTGCAGGAGATCAACTTCAATCCGCACACGGAGAGAATCTTCTGATCGATCGCTCCCCGGCGCGGAAGGTGATGTCCTGGAGCGAGGCGATTCGCTGGCGCACGGAGCAGACGGGGGCCGTCGTGTTCACGAACGGTGTGTTCGATCTGCTTCACGTGGGTCACGTGGACCTTCTCACTGCGGCGCGCGCCCTGGGCGACGCACTGATCGTCGCCCTCAACTCCGATGCCTCGGTCAGGCGCCTCAAGGGCCCATCGCGCCCGGTCCGCTCCGAAGCCGAGCGCGCGTACGTGATCGCGGCGCTCGAAACGGTGGATGCGGTCACGGTGTTCGCGCAGGACACGCCGCTCGAGATCGTGCTCGCGCTCCGTCCCGATGTGCTCGTGAAGGGCAGCGATTACACTCCGGACACGATCGTCGGACGCAGGGAAGTCGAATCCTGGGGCGGGCGAGTGCAGGTCGTGCCCCTCACGCCTGATCAGTCCACCACTCGCATCATTGAGGCGCTTCGTGCCGGCTCCTGAACATTCCGCGCGCGCGGGCCGCGCGCTCGACGCCCTTCGCGCGCTCCGTCTCGAGCGACGAGCGTCTCCGTACGCGGAGGGCTCGTGCCTCATCAGCTGTGGCAATACGCGCGTGCTGTGCACGGCCAGCGTGGAGGATGGCGTGCCGTCGTGGCGGCGGGGGCGCGGCGAAGGCTGGATGACCGCGGAATACGCGATGCTCCCGCGCGCGACGCACACGCGCACGTCGCGCGAGCGCGAGAAGATCGGCGGCCGCACGCAGGAGATTCAGCGCCTGATCGGCCGCAGCCTTCGCGCGATGCTCGACGATTTCAAATTCGGCGAGTTCACGATCAAGGTCGACTGTGACGTGCTGCAGGCCGATGGCGGCACCCGCACCGCATCGATCACGGGTGCGAGCGTGGCCGTGGTCGACGCCTTCGATTGGCTCGTCGGCGAGAAGAAGATTCGGCTCTCGCCGGTGAAGCGCCGCGTGGCTGCCGTGAGTGTGGGCGTGATCGACGGCGAGCCGCGGCTCGATCTCGATTACTCCGAGGACGTGCGCGCGGAAGTCGACATGAACGTGGTGATGACGTCGGAGGGGAAATACGTCGAGGTGCAGGGCACCGGCGAGCACGGCACCTTCGACCGCTCCGCGCTCGACCGGCTCCTGGGACTCGCCGACGGCGGCATTTCGACGCTGCTTCGCGCGCAGGAGGACGTGCTGCGCGAATGAGCGAGCCGTATCTCCTCGCGACACGCAGTCTCGGCAAGCTGTACGAGCTGCGACCGATGTTCTCCGCAGCCGGGCTCGAGATCATCGATCTCGACGCGGCAGGCATCGCCGAGAGCAGCGAAGAGGACGGGCTCGAGGAATTCGAGACGTTCGAGGAGAACGCGCTATCCAAGGCGAACTACTTTCGCGCGAAGAGCGGGCTCGTCACGATAGCCGACGACTCGGGGCTCGAGGTGCACGCACTGGGCGACGCGCCGGGCGTGCGAACCAAACGATGGAGCGGGCGAAAGAATCTCGAAGGGCGCGCGCTCGATGTGGCGAACAACGAATTTCTCTTGCGGAAGCTCGGGTCCTCGGCTGATCGGCGTGCGCGGTACGTGTGTGTGGCTGCGCTCGTCGATGAAAGTGGAGATCGCACCTTCCGCGGTGTGACGGAGGGAGAGATTCTCGGCGCGCCGCGAGGCGAGGGCGGATTCGGATACGATCCGCTGTTTCTGTCGTCTGATCTGGGCATCACCTTCGCTGAGGCCGAGCGCGCGGTGAAGGAACGCACGAGCCATCGCGGTCGCGCGTTCTCGCAGCTGATCGCGTGGCTGGCGCAGCGCGCGGTTGACCCGGACGGTCGGTCACACTAGGTTTTGCGTTCCCCGGGGCGTAGCGTAGCCTGGTATCGCGCCTGCTTTGGGAGCAGGAGGTCACCGGTTCAAATCCGGTCGCCCCGATCGAGATTGGCCCCGAGGGGGGAGGACACCGACTTGCGTCACCGGAAGCGC
>JAICLZ010000061.1 GCA_025929535.1 Gemmatimonadaceae bacterium | reverse complement strand
ACTCGGCCACGAGCCAGTCGATCACGCGCTGGTCGAAGTCGTCGCCGCCAAGATGCGTGTCACCGTTGGTGGACTTCACCTCGAACTGGCGGGATCCCTCCACGTCATAGAGCTCGAGCACGGAGATGTCGTACGTGCCGCCGCCGAGATCGAACACCGCGACCTTCTCGTCCTTCTTCTTGTCGAGCCCATAGGCGAGTGCCGCAGCCGTGGGCTCGTTGATGATGCGCAGCACGTCGAGGCCGGCAATGCGGCCGGCATCTTTCGTTGCCTGACGCTGCGAATCGTTGAAGTACGCAGGAACCGTGATGACCGCCTTCTCGACCTTCTGGCCGAGGTAGTCCTCCGCGGTCTGCTTCATCTTCTGCAGAATCATCGCGGAAATCTCGGGCGGGGAATACCGCTTGCCCGCGACCTCGATGGTGGCGACGTCGTTCGAGCCCGCAACGACCTTGTAGGGCACACGCTTAATCTCCTCCTGCACCTCGGAGATCTTGCGGCCCATGAAACGCTTGATGGAGAAGATTGTGTTCTGTGGATTGGTGACGGCCTGGCGCTTTGCCACCTGGCCCACCAGCCGCTCGCCGTCCTTGGTGAAGGCGACGACGGACGGAGTGACGCGGCCGCCCTCGGAGTTCGGGATCACGACCGGATCGCCGCCTTCCATGACGGCAACGACCGAGTTGGTCGTGCCCAGATCGATTCCAATTACCTTTTCGGCCATAACGAGCCTCGAATTATGTGTGAAAGCGTGGGCGAGGAAGCCGTGGCTCTCGCTCTGCCACAATCTCAATCCCGCTCATCACCGATTCGTTCAAGCAATTGGGGTGCCTCAGATATCGGCCACTTTGGCAGTATCGGGACGCCCGGCTCAGCATATCTCTGTAAGAGCGGCTCATTTAGCGGGCTCGCCCGCTTTGGCTGAGCGCGCCTTTCCGGCATAGGAGCACATGATTCCGTTGGGGGATGACGTTCGGTCGGTGCGCTTGCCGACGATGACCTATCTGCTTCTGGCCCTGACCTGGGGAGTGTGGCTCCTCGTGCAGCAGGCCGGCTTCAACCCTCAGGCGCTCGCGGCCACCGTCTGCAATCTCGGGCTGGTCCCCGGCGAGATCACGCACCGAGTGCCGCTGGGCTACGCGGTTCCTATCGGGCCGGGAATGGCCTGTGTGGTCGACGACAACGCGATCAACCGGCTCACCCCGCTCATCTCGATTTTTCTGCACGGCGGATGGGGACACATCATCGGCAACTCGATCTATCTGCTGGTGTTCGGCAAGGGTGTAGAGTCACGGATGGGCTCGATGCGCTTTCTCGTGTTCTACCTGATATGCGGGCTGGTGGCCGCCGCAACGCACATCGCGATCAACCCGACGTCCGCCATTCCCACGGTTGGCGCGTCGGGCGCGATCTCGGGAGTGCTCGGCGGATACCTCCTGCTCTTCCCACGCGCGCGCATTCGCATGTACTTCCCGCCGATCTTCTTCTTTTCCATCCCCGCGGTGCTCGTGCTCCTCTTCTGGTTCGGCGAGCAGCTGCTCGCGGGACTGCCGCAACTCTCCAACATGAACGCCGAAGTGACGGGCGGCGTCGCCGTCTGGGCGCACGTGGGCGGATTCCTGGCCGGCGTGGTGCTCGTTCGCTGGTTCGCGAAACCGACAGCACCTGGAAGTAGTTACGTGCGAGTCTAACCGCTCCAATCCCTTCAGTTGCCAACCAAAGAAGCACTGCTCCCCATGCGCACGCTCCCATCGCCCGGCACAGAATCGATCCGTTTTTTCATCCGTTCGATCTGTTCAATCCGTATTTCCAAAATTGTTGATGCCTGAATCGTGCGCGCCTGGCCAGAACGGCAACAGCCGCTCGGTCTGGCACCTATCGCTGGCAGATACGAGGGAAGCGGACACCCAACGGACACCAACGAACACCAACCGACAAGGCTTAACCCGACCGGCAAGCGAGGCTTCCTCTGCTCATCCCCTTGGCGATCCGAGCCGAGGCCGGGTAGCTTCCCTGTTCCTCTCGTATTTCCTCGAACACCGGACGTATCGACAGTGGTGCGGCTCATTCCACGTGACATCGCGTTCTTCGAGATGTTCTCCGATCTCGCGAAGCACGCCACGACCTCTGCCACCCTGCTTCACGATCTCTTCGCCGACCCCATGCATCTCGAGCGCTTCGCGGCCGAGATCAAGGAGGTGGAGCACCAGGCGGACGACATCACGCGAGATGTGATCGGCCGCATCGACAAGTCGTTCGTGACTCCCATTGATCGCGAGGACATTCACCTGCTCGTGTCGCAGCTGGACAACGTGGTGGACCTGATCGACGGCACCGCGAGACGTGCAGCGATGTTTCACATCACCGAGGTGAAGGAGCCCGCCAAGCGGCTCTGCGACGTGCTGCTCGAGGCGACGCGCTCGATCGAGAGCGCGGTGATGAACATGCGCGACTCGAAGCAGGTGGTGATGCGCGGGCGCGAGATCAAGCTCAAGGAAGAGGAGGGCGACGCGCTCTATCACCAGGCCGTGGGCGCCCTGTTCGCGGGCAAGCCCGATCCGCTCGAGGTCATCAAGTGGAAGGAGCTGTACGACACGCTGGAGCGCGCGCTCGATCAGTGCGAGGACGTGGCGAACGTGCTCGAGAGCATCGCGCTGAAGCACGCGTAGGTCGTGATCAACTACATCATCGCGATCGTCGTGGTCGCGTTCCTGTTCGACTTCAGTAACGGCTTTCACGATTCGGCGAACTCGATCGCAACGGTGGTCGGGACGCGCGTGCTGCGGCCACTGCAGGCTGTGGCGTGGGCCGCATTCTTCAACTTCGCGGCGGCGTTCATCGTCGGCACCGCGGTCGCGAAGGCGGTATTCACGGGATTCGTTCCGCCCGCCATCGTGGACCCGAACGTCATCCTCGCAGGGCTGCTCGGCGCCATCGCCTGGAACATCGTCACCTGGAGCATCGGGCTGCCGTCCAGCTCTTCGCATGCGCTCATCGGCGCGTACGCGGGAGCCGCCGTTGCGAAGGCGGGGCTGGGCGGCCTCGTGCTCGCGAATGGCAAGTGGCCCACGACGCTGCTCTTCATCGTGCTCTCACCGGTCATCGGCGCGATTCTCGGCTTCTCGCTGATGATCGCGGTGTTCTGGATCTTCCAGAAGGTGCCGCCCGCTCGCGTCGACAGGTTCTTTCGCAGCGCACAGCTCGTGAGCTCGGCGCTGTTCTCGCTGTCGCACGGCGCCAACGATGCGCAGAAGACCATGGGCATCATCGTCGGGCTGCTCGTGGCGAGCAAGAGTGTGTTCGTCGGGCAAACGGGCTGGATGCACCATCTCTATCTCGAGAACGGCAACACGATTCCACCGTGGGTCGAGATGGGTGCGTACAGCGCGATCTCGCTCGGCACGCTGCTGGGCGGGTGGCGCATCGTGCACACGATGGGGAATCGCATCACTCGGCTCAGACCCGTGGGTGGATTCTGCGCCGAAACGGGCGGCGCGCTGAGCATTCTGCTCGCGACCACGCTCGGGATTCCGGTGAGCACCACCCACGCGATCACCGGCGCGATCGTGGGGGTGGGAGCGACCACGCGACTCTCAGCGGTGCGATGGGGAATCGCGACGAAGATCGTCTGGGCGTGGATCCTCACCATTCCGGCGGCAGCGGTGGTGGCGGCGGCATGCTGGACGGTGCTCCACGTGGTTCATCCGTTGTAATCGGGGGCGAACGGAGAGCGAATTCGCGGAGCGGTGCTGCCCTGACCTTTTCGCGCCGAGGCTCCGCAGGGTAGGATACGTATCATGACCCTCTCTGCGCCGCCAACGCGTTCGCTGGCACTCACTCCGCAGCTGTACATCAATCGCGAGCTGAGCTGGCTCGAGTTCAACTCCCGAGTGCTGCACGAAGCGTTCGATGCGCGCAATCCGCTGCTCGAGCGGCTCAAGTTCGCGGCGATCTTCAGCACGAATCTCGACGAGTTCTACATGGTACGCGTGGCGGGTCTCAGGCGGCAGCTCGCGGCCAACGTCACCGTCACCGCGCCGGATGGGCTTTCGCCGCAGGAGCAGCTCGACGCGATCTCCACGCGCGTGCGCGAGCTGCTGGCGCAGCAGCAACGTCTGTTGCACGAGCGGCTTCTCCCGGAGCTCGCCGAGCGCGGCGTGCGTCTCGTGCCACTCGAGGAGCTCACCGCGAGCGAGTGGGTGCGCCTCGATGAGTATTTCGAGAAGCAGGTCTACCCGGTGCTCACGCCCTTGGCGGTGGACCCCGGGCATCCATTCCCCTACATCTCGAATCTCTCGCTGTCGCTCGCGGTCGAGATCCGCGATCCAATGACGCTCGAGGATCACTTCGCCCGGGTGAAGGTGCCGCGCAGCCTGCCGCGCTGGGTGAAGTTCGGGCGCGCGAATCAATTCGTGCCGCTCGAGCAGCTCATCGGGATCAATCTCCGCGCGCTCTTCCCCGGGATGGAGATCCTGAACTGGTACGCGTTCCGGATCACGCGCAACTCGGACATCGAGCTGCTGCAGTCGGAGGAGCCGGACGATCTGCTCGAGACCATCGAGGAGCAGGTATTCCTGCGCAGATTCGGCGAAGTCGTCCGCCTCGAGGTGCAGACGGGCACGCCCCAGTCCATGCGTACGCTGTTGATCGAGGAGCTGCGCGACGACCGTCTGCCACCAAACGCGACGCTCACGGAGGCGGACGTGCACGAGATGGGTCCGCTGCTCGAGCTCGGGGATCTGCGCGAGCTGGCGCAGCTCGAGATTCCGGAGCTGCGCGATCCGCCGCTCGTGCCCACCACGCCTCCGAGGCTCCGCGGCGTGAATGGCGGAATCTTCGATGTCATTAGGCAGGGCGACGTGCTCGTGCACCACCCGTTCGATTCGTTCCAGACCACGGTGGAGGAGTTCATCGAGCGCGCGGCCACGGACGACAACGTGCTCGCGATCAAGCTCACGCTGTATCGCACGTCCGGCGACACGCCCATCGTTCGCGCGCTCACCGAGGCCGCCGAGAGTGGAAAGCAGGTGGTGGTGCTCGTCGAGCTGAAGGCACGATTCGACGAGGCGAACAACATCACGTGGGCACGGCAGCTCGAGAGCGCGGGCGTGCACGTCGTGTACGGCATGATGGATCTCAAGACGCACACGAAGACCTGCCTCGTGGTGAGGCGTGAGGCGGACGGCATCCGGCGGTACGTGCACGTGGGAACGGGCAACTACAACTCCAAGACGGCTCGGCAGTACACGGATCTCGGTCTGTTCACCTCCAATCCCGAGATCGGCGCGGATCTCAGCGATCTGTTCAACTTCCTCACCGGATTCTCGCGGCAGCGACACTACCGGAAGCTCATCATCGCGCCGGGAGACATGCGCGAGCGCTTTCTCGCGCTGATCGAGCGCGAGCGCGTGCACGCGCGCGAGGGGCGCGCGGCGCGACTGATCGTGAAGATGAATGCGCTCGCGGATCCGGCGATGGTCGCCGCGCTCTACGCGGCGTCGCAGGCGGGCGTGGAGATCGACCTGATCGTGCGCGGCATCTGCTGCCTCCGGCCGGGAATCGCGGGGGTGAGCGACACGATCCGCGTAACGAGCATCGTCGGGCGCTTCCTCGAGCACTCCCGTCTCTGGTACTTCCTCAACGACGGAAGCGAGGAGTACTACCTCGGCTCCGCCGACTGGATGCCGCGGAACTTCGAGCGTCGCGTGGAGGCGGTGACGCCCGTGGAGGACAAGCTGCTGCACGAGCGGCTGCGCATGCTCCTCGAGACGTATCTCCGCGACAACCGGAACGCGTGGGTGCTGGGGCCCGACGGCTGCTACACGCAGCTGCGGGCGGACGACGAGCCGGAGATCGCGACGCAGCTGATCGCGGTGACATCTACCTGGGGGAGCTCTCCGGTCGGTCCGTGATCGTGGCGAGCATCTGCGCCGCGCGTGAGCCCACGATCTCGACCGGCACGCCAGCAACCCTTTCGAGCAGCTGTGCCTTTCGCCCTGCGCCCCACACCTCCAGGCGCATGGGCTGGTGCACGTTGCGCGGAACGGGCGTGATGCGGATGCGGTCGTGCATCCATCGCACCTTGACGCGATCGACTGCCGAGATGTGTCCGCGATCGAGCCCGTCCGCCAGACGAAGAATCGCGGACAGCCGCCTCACCTGCTCCCGTGCGGGCTTCGCGAGCGATCGATAGCTCGGGTGCTGCTTCGAGGGTGGGGCGCCCCGATGATAGCGCGCGACGTTCGCCACCACGAGCTGCTCCGCAGGCGAGAGGCCGAGCAGCTCCGCGTTCGTGATCAGATAGAACGAGTGCTTGTGGTGCTTGTCGTAGCTGATGTGATAGCCGATGTCGTGCAGCATCGCGGCTGCCGCGAGCAGTTCGCGCTCGCCGGCCTGTGCGCCGAGCCGGACTCCGAGCGCGTCGAAGAGCTGGAGCGCGAGCCGCTGCACGTGCATCGAGT
Organism: Gemmatimonadaceae bacterium; assembly: GCA_025929535.1. Lineage (GTDB taxonomy): Bacteria > Gemmatimonadota > Gemmatimonadetes > Gemmatimonadales > Gemmatimonadaceae > FEN-1250. The sequence goes on along the minus strand of JAICLZ010000061.1, from coordinate 17,403 downwards.
GCCGCTCCTCGAAGCGACACGCCTCGGCGAGGCGCCGCACGGAGCGCTCGCGCGCCTCGCCCGGGCTCGCAACGGTGGGCAGCACCTTCGCGGTCTCGAGCAGCAGCCCCTCGCGGATTCCATACGCGGACACCACGAGGCTCGTGCTGTCCAGCCGCGCCATCACTTCGGTGATCACCGCGAGTCCGGCGACGATGATGTCCGAGCGGCCGGTGTTGAGCCCGGCCACCGTGAGACGCTCGGTGGGCGTCATGTCCTGCAGGCTGTCGAGAATGTGCTCGAGCTCCCCGCGCATGACCCGCGTGCCGTGCACGCTCTGTGCGGGACGAATGCCCACGCGCGCGAGCGCCATGCCCGCGAGATTCGTGAACGTTCCTCCCGAGCCGATCACCTGTGCATTGCGCCACTCGCGCGCGGGAAGATGCCGACGCAGCTCGTGGCGAACGTCGCGGCGCAGCGCTTTCACCGCGCGACGGGTGACTCTCTTCGGGAAATAGCGCTCGGTCATGCGGAGCGCGCCGAAGGGAAGGGAGACGAGCCGGTCGAGGAGTCCGGCGGCGCTGAGCGCGAGCTCGAGCGAGCCGCCGCCGATGTCGACTACCGCGGTGCGTCCCGATGCGAGATCGAAGTGGGCGAGGGCGCTGCGAAAGCCGAGAAGCGCCTCGTCGGTGCCCTCGAGCACGCGGAGCTGGAGCTTGGCGGCCTTGCGCACCATGTCCACGAACTGACGCGCGTTCGACGCGTCGCGTACGGCGCTCGTGGCCACGGCCTCGACGCGCGTGGCGCCGAGCTGCCGCGCGAGCGTCGCCATGCGCGCCACCGCTTCGGTGGCGCGCTGCATCGCGGAATCGGCGAGTGCGCCGCGCTCATCCAACCCGGCGCCGAGTCGCGGCGCGGACTTCATATCGTCGACGACCTTGATGTGCCCGTCGGCGGACACGTCGGCGACGATGGCGCGAATCGAGTTCGAGCCGATGTCTATGGCGGCGACTCGGTCCATGCCGGTAGGAGCCTCAGGCCGGTGCGGCAACGGGGCGATCCTCCAACCGGTGCTTGATCGTCTTCCCCTCGGCCACGTAGACGGCGTCTTCCGCGATGTTCGTCGCGAGATCCGCGACGCGCTCGAGATTGCGGCTCACGAGGAAGAGCTCGAGAGCGGCCGAGATGGTGGCCGGATCTTCGAGCATATGCGTGAGCAGGATGCGAAAGAGCGAATCGTGCAGCGCATCCACCTGATCATCGCGGCGACAGACATCTCGGCCCAGCGCACCGTCGCCGCGCACGAAGGCATCGAGCGAGTCGCCGAGCATGTGGCGCGCGCGGCGAGCCATGTCCTCGATCTCCGGATCGGGCGTGATCTTCGACTTCAACTCGGCCAGGCGCTGCGTGGATTGCGCGATGTTCACCGCGTGATCACCCACGCGCTCGAGATCGCTCGAGATCTTGATTGCGCTGATGATGAAGCGCAGGTCGCGAGCCATCGGCTGCTGCAGCGCGAGCAGCGACACCGCGAGTCCTTCCACCTCCACCTCCAGCGCATCGAGCTCGCTGTCGGCTCGAATGACGGCGTCGGCCTTGCCTCCATCGCGATGCAGCAGGGCATCCACCGAGAGATCGACGAGTGCTTCTGCGCGCTCGGACATGTCGAGCAGGCGTTGCTTCAGCTGCTCGAGCTGCTCGTGGAAGTGTCGAAATCCCGTGCCGTCAGCGGGGCTCATCCGAATCTCCCTGTCACGTAGGCCTCCGTCCGCGGCTCGCGAGGACTGGTGAAGAGACGATCGGTCGCGTTGACTTCTACGAGGCGGCCCAGGTAGAAAAAAGCAGTGAATTCGGATACGCGAGCCGCCTGCTGCATGTTGTGTGTCACGATGACGATCGTCAACTCCCGCTTCAGCTCGTGGAGCAGCTCTTCAATTTTCTGTGTGGCCATCGGGTCGAGCGCGCTGGCCGGCTCATCGAGCAACAGCACCTCTGGATCATTCGCGAGTGCGCGCGCGATGCACAGGCGCTGCTGCTGTCCTCCCGACAACCCCAGCGCACTCTGACGCAGCCGATCCTTGACCTCATCCCACAGCGCCGCGCGGCGCAGGGACGTCTCGACCACCTCATCCAATGCCGAGGGCGTTGTGGTACCGTTGATGCGCGGGCCGAAAGCGACGTTCTCGTAGATGGATTTGGGGAAGGGGTTCGAACGCTGAAACACCATCCCCACGCGCTGCCGAAGCGCCACGATGTCGGCGTTCCGCGAGTAGACGTCCTGGTCATCGAGCAGAATTGCACCCGTGTGCCGCGCGCGAGGGATGAGCGCGTTGAGCCGATTGATCGAGCGCAGCAGGGTGGATTTCCCGCATCCTGAGGGTCCAGTGAACGCTGTCACCGTGCGAGCGGGTATCGTCAGGTTGACATCGAAGAGCGCCTGCTTCTCGCCGTAGAAAAAGGAGAAGTCACGCGTGACGATCGTTCCGGGATGCGAGTGGTCCACAACCGGAAGAATCGCCGGTGGCCGCTCGAGCGTCACGTAGGCATTGCTCACCCGAAGCGGCCCGTGATGTAGGCTTCGGTGCGCGCGTCCCGAGGCGCGGTGAAGATGTCGTTCGTCGTGTCCATCTCGACAAGCTCGCCATTCAGAAAGAAGGCCGTGGAATCAGAGATGCGCGCGGCCTGCTGCATGTTGTGCGTGACGATCACGATCGTCGTGTCCCTTCGAAGCGCGTACACCAGCTCTTCGATCGCCTGGGTGCTGAGCGGGTCTAGCGACGCAGTGGGCTCATCCAGGAGCAGCACCCGGGGCTCCGTGGCGAGCGCACGGGCAATGCAGAGGCGCTGCTGCTGTCCACCGGACAGGCCGATCGCGCTCGTCGACAGGCGGTCCTTCACTTCGTTCCAGAGCGCCGCGCGCACGAGCGACTTTTCCACGATCTCGTCGGTCTGCGCACGGCTCGGGCGCGCAGCGCCGAGCACGCGGAGCCCGGCGGCGACGTTGTCGCGGATCGACATCGTGGGAAAAGGTGTTGGGCGCTGAAACACCATGCCGATGTGTGTGCGCACGGCGATCGCGTTCACGTCCCTCGCGTATATGTCACGCCCATCGAGCTCGACCCCACCTTCCACGCGCGCGGTCGGCACGGTCTCGTGCATGCGATTGAGGCATCGCAGGAAGGTCGATTTGCCGCACCCCGATGGGCCGATGATGGCCGTCACCTGGCGATCGACGATGCGCATCGAGACGCCCTTCACCGCGTGCGCGCTCCCGAAGTACGCGTCGAGCGCACTCACGCGCACCCGCGGCATGATCTCGGGAACCACCAGGGAGCGAGTCATCAGCGACACGTCGTCCCGCAGATTCGAGCGCTCAGTCGCCTCCGCCAGTCGCGAAGCGGGCGCGCGTGGCGAAACGCGCGATGAGGCTGATGATGAAGATGAGCGCGATGAGGACGAGCGCTCCGGCCCAAGCGAGGGAATGCCATGCGTCATAGGGGCTGATCGCGTACGAGAAGACCTGCAAAGGAAGTGCGGCGATGGGCTGCTTCAGTGAAGTCGACCAGAACAGATTGCCGAAGGCGGTGAAGAGGAGCGGCGCGGTCTCGCCCGCGATTCGCGCGATCGCGACCAGCGCACCCGTCACGATTCCTGCACTCGCGGTGCGCAGCACCACCGCGATCGAGGTGCGCCAGCGCGGGTAGCCGAGCGCGAGCGCCGCCTCGCGCAGCGACACCGGAACGATTCCGACCATCTCTTCCGTGGTGCGCGCGACCATCGGGATCATCATCGCGCCGAGCGCGATGCCGCCGGCGAGCGCGGAGAAGTGCCCGAACGGCCGCACGAGAAATTGCCAGGCGAAGATCCCCATCACGATCGACGGCAGCCCGTTCAACACGTCGGAGAGAAAGCGCACCGAGTTCGCGAGCTTCGATCCCTTCTGCTCGGCCAGATACAGCCCGGCGCCCACGCCAACTGGCAGTCCGAAGGCGCTCGCAATCACGATCAGGATGAGCGTCCCGACGATCGCATTCGCGAGCCCGCCGCCGCTCTCACCTACCGGTTTGGGCATCTTCGTGAAGAAATCCCAGGAGAGCGAGCTCATTCCCGTGGCGAGCAGATGTCCGAAGATGAAGATCAGCGGCAGCACCGCGAGCACCGCGGCTCCCGCGAGCACCCCGAGCATGATCCCGCTCACGATCCGCCGGCGCTCGAGCGTGCGCACGGTGCGCTCGCTGAACGCACGCTGGCGCAGCGTCGGACGAATCGGGGGAGCCATCGGAGGAGCTGCTGCGCTCATGCCACCCTGCCGCTCGTACCGCGCGACACCCGCCACACGAGCCAGCGCGCGATCGCGTTAACGATGAGCGTGATGACGAAGAGCACGAACGCCACCGCCATGAGCGCCGAGAGATGTGCGTCGCTCGAGGCCTCGCTGAACTCGTTCGCGAGCAGCGACGCCATCGTGTAGCCCGGCGCGAACAGTGATGTGGCAATCTCCGCGCGATTGCCGATCAGCATCGTCACGGCCATCGTCTCGCCCAGGGCGCGTCCGAGCCCGAGGATCACGCCGCCCACGATGCCCGAGCGCGCGTACGGAAGCACCGCGCCCCGGATCGCCTCCCATCGCGTGGCGCCGAGTGCGAGCGCGGCCTCGCGCTGCGACCGCGGCACGGCCATGAGCACTTCACGCGACACCGAAGCGATGTACGGGAGCACCATGATCGCGAGTATGATCCCCGCGGCCAGCATGCTCGGCCCGTACGCCGGACCGCTGAAGAGACCCGTCCTGTCGAGCTGAAGCGTGTCACGAAGAAATGGCATCACGGGGTCACGCAGCACCGGCAGGAGCACGAAGATCCCCCACAAGCCATACACGACGCTTGGGATCGCAGCGAGCAGGTCGACGAGAAAGCCCACCGGCTGCTTGAGCCAGCGTGGCGCAAGCTCGGAGAGGAAGAGCGAGACGCCGATGGCCAGTGGCGTCGCGAGCGCGAGCGCGATGATCGACGACACGATCGTGCCGTAGATGGCGGGCGCCGCGCCGAACTCTCCCTTGACGGGGTCCCAGTCGCTCGACGTGAGGAACCCGAAGCCAAACTTGTGCAGCGCCGGCCATCCCGCGACACCGAGCTCCCACGCGACGGCGAGGAGCAGCAGCGGCACGCACACGGCGAAGAAGGTGATCGCGCCCGAGTACACGCGATCGCCGATCGCGGATCCATGGATGCGAAGCGTGGCGCCGTCGTCCTCGCGGACGAATGTCTGCGGAGAATCGTGAATCGTCACGAGGAGAAAGATGCTCGCTTCAGTCCACGGAATGAGGCCGGGCCTGTAACAGCATCGTCACAGGCCCGGCCAAGGTGCTTTGCCTTACCGAGCTCGGGCTAGAACACGAGGTTGAAGTGCAGAAAGACGGAGGACGACTTGGCGCCGGTGAGGCCGTTCTTGGGCGTCGTCTCCTGATAATCGAGCGCGAGCGCCGTCCTCCGCGTGGGCTCCCAGAATATGCCGGCGATGATGAACTGCGCCCATGCATCGGAATCCTTGTCCGGCTTCCAGTGATCGAAGCGACCCACGAGACCGAACGACTGCTTGATGTCGGGCTGCGAGAACTCCAAGGGGCGAACGATCACGAATCCATCGAAGAGCTGGCCCGACGTCTCGACGATCCGATCGAGCGTCGCATCGGTCGTGTTCTCGTCCACGCCATCGCTGCGCTCGGCGTACTCCGCGCCGAAGGTGAGGCGGCGATCCTTGTTGCCGACGAACACGCCATAGCGATCCTTCTTGAGGCGATCCGTGATCGGGCTCGTGGGATCATTCAGGAACACGCTCGTGTTGCCGCCGTACGAAAACCAAGGTGAGATCGTGAACGTCTTCAGCAGCGACGCAGCTTTCGAGAGCGGAGTGATCGTGATTCGCGCCTGGAAGTCCTTGTACTTGTTGTTCTCGGGATTGTCGTAGCCCGTCCCGTTCACGACGTCCGCATAGATCTCGCCGAGCTTGTTCGGCAGCGTGATCCCGGTGGAAACGCCCAGGTCCGCCGAGGAGAGGAAGCCGTTCCTCTCGAGCGCCGTCTGCGCGAAATAGCGTGGCCAGAAATTCTCCTCGTGGTCGACGATGACCGTGTGCAGCACCCCGATGCGCGCGAACGCCGATGCGCCATCCGCGCTCGGCTTCATGTAGTCGTACTGGAGATACGCGTACTTCAGGCGCACGAACCAGCCCTTGTACGAGTCCGTCCCGCTGCCCTGCTTGATGTCCGTCGTCGCGCGATAGGAAAAGCGGTCGCCGAGAGGGCCTTTGAAGGTGAGATAGACGCGTCCGATGTCGAACTTGTTCGGTGCCGAGCCGCCGTTCGCGGCCTTCGCCGCATCGTCTGTCTGGTACTGATAATCGCCGAAAATCCAGGCGGAGAAGTCGAGGCCGGGAGTGGCGGGCTTGGTTGCTGTGAGCTCGGGCTTCGGATGGTCGGGCGACTTCGCGGTGTCGGCCTTCGTCGTGTCGGTCGTGTATTGCGCGCGTGCAACGAGTGGCGCAGCGACGAGCGAGACGGCGACGAGCGCGGACCAGAGCGAATTCGTACGGGACATTCGGGGTTCTCGGTGATTGATGTGGGGGCGCATGCGATTCGGTCAGCTCGACGCGACTTGAATGGTATCCAGCCGCTTCTGGAGCTGCGCGATCATGCTCGCGGGGAGCGGCGCGTAGTCGAGCGACGCCGCTGACTGCTCGCCGTTGCGCAGATACCAGCGGAGAAAGTCCACGAGCTTCCTTCCTTTGGTGGCATCGGGCTGCGCCTGATAGACCAGCAGGAACGTGAACGAGGAGATCGGATATGCGCCCTTGCCCGCTGCGTTCACGATCGAGAGCCGATAATCCGTGTTCGCGGGAAGCTTCGAAGTCACAGCCGCTGCGGCGGTGGTCACGGACTCGATCGTCGGCGTGATGAACTCGCCGCTGGCGTTCCGCAGGTCGGCGAACGGGAGCGAATTCTGCTTCGCGTACGCCAGCTCCACGTAGCCGATCGCTCCAGGCATCTGCTTCACCTGTCCGGCAACGCCCTCGTTCCCCTTGCCGCCAAGACCCACGGGCCAGGCAAGCTCTTTCCCCTTGCCCGGCGACTGCGCCCACGCGCGACTCACGCTCGAGAGGTAATCCGAGAAGATGTACGTGGTCCCGCTGCCGTCAGAGCGGTGCACGACGAGAATGTCGCTCGACGGAAGCTTCAGCCCTGCATTGAGCGACGCGATCCTGGCGTCGTTCCATTTGGTGATCCTGCCCGCGAAGATGTCCGCGACCACCGGACCGGTGAGCCTGATCGTCTTCGTGATTCCCGGGATGTTGTACGTGATCACGACGGCGCCGAGCACCGTCGGAAAGTGAAGCACGGGCGACTTCATCTTCGCCAACTCGGCGTCGCTCATCGGCGCGTCGGAGGCTCCGAAGTCCACGGTGCCCTCGGTGAGCTGCCGAATGCCGCCGCCGGAGCCGATCGACTGATAGTTGATCTTGACGCCGGTGGCAGTCGCATAGTCGGAAAACCACTTGCTGTAGATCGGATAAGGAAACGTGGCGCCGGCACCGTTCAGATCCTGCGCCGTCAGGCTGCCGGCAATGGAGCCGGCAAGAGCACTCGCAACGGCGAGCATGCGTACACGAGAGTTCACAATATTCTCCGCGAAGGTTGTTCGTGCGGGGAACTTGTGGATTGCTCGTAACCGGCCCTTTGTCACTGAGTAACGCTCACGTCACGCCTTCAGATCGCGGAAAATACGCCGTCACCCTCGTCCCCTCGCCCACCACGCTCGTCACCTGCACGCGGCCGCGATGCGCCTCCACCAGATGCCGCACGATCGCCAACCCGAGCCCCGTGCCGCCCGAGTCGCGAGCGCGCCCTGAATCGGCACGATAGAAGCGCTCGAAGATGCGCGACAGATGCTCGGGCGCGATGCCCGCACCCGTATCGCGCACACCGATCGTCGTACCGCGCTCGCCCCGCTCGCTGAACATCACGATCGAGCCACCGGCGTTCGTGTGGCGAATGGCGTTGTCGGCGAGATTCGCGTACACCTGGCGGATCGCCGTTGGATCCGCGAAAGCCGTCTCGGCTCCCGCGCAGATCTCGACCGTGAGGCGCACACCCTTATCCAGCGCTGCGCGTAAACGGCCCGCGCTCACCTCGTCCGCGACGGCGCGCAGGTCCACCGAGGTCGGATTCGGCACCCAGCCTCCCGACTCGATGCGTGACAGGTCGAGCAGGTCGTCGACGATCTGCTGCATCCGTCGCGCGTTCGACTGGATCACTTCGACAAAGCGAGTGCTCTCCGCGGGGGACACATCGCCCACGGCGAGCGTCTCCGCAAATCCGAGGATCACCGTCAGCGGCGTCTTGAGCTCGTGCGACACGTTGGCGACGAAGTCCCGGCGCACCGCCTCCAGTCGGCGCGAGGCCGTGAGATCGAACGCCGCGAGCACCACGCCACCATCACCGAGCGCTCGCGCGGTCAGCATCAAGCTCTGCCCGTTGACGGTGATCTCGGCAGGCTCGGTCGACTCGCCAGCGAGTCCCGCGGCGAGTGCCGCGCGCAATGTCTGGTCACGTGGCAGGCGGTCCGCGGGGAAGGGGACCGCATCCGGGAGTCTCAGCATCCGCCGGCCGCTCTCGTTCACGCGCACGATCTGCCGCTGGGCATCCACCGCAACCACTCCCTCCTGGAGCGACTCGATGACCGCCTTCATGTGTGCATCGCTGTGCTCGAGCGCCTCGAGTCTGCTCGTGAGCTGTTCCGCCATTCGGTGTACCGCGGCCGCCAGATCGCCGATCTCTCCCGGTGCGGAGAGCGCGGGACGGCGCGAGAGGTCGCCCGCGGCGAGCGCTCGCGCCACGTCGCGCAGCTCGACCACAGGCCTCGAGACCGCGCGCGAGAACGCGGCAGCGAGCAGCAGCGCAGCTCCGAGCGCGACGAGCCCCGAGAGCAGCACGTCGCGCTGACCCCGGGCCACGATCGCATCGAGGCTGGACGTGGAGATCGATACGCGAGTCACGCCGAGCTCCGACTTCAGCGCCACGTAGAGCTCATGATCTCCAGCGGAAGGGCTCCTGCGATCGGCGCTTCCGAGCCCGTCACGCAGTGCCGCCATTACCTCCGGACGGCCGCTGTGATTCTCGAGCCGCAATCGCGACTCACCCCGAAACTCCGAATCGCCGACCACGTTGCCGCGATGATCGATGAGCGTGACGCGATGGCCGATTGCGGCGCCCGTCGCAGCCGCGAGAGCATCGGGGTCTGCTGCCGCCGTCCAGTCGCGCGCGACGAGCGTTGCCTCGCGCGTGAGTTGCGCCACCTCGAGCTCCTCGAGCTGGTGGCGCAGGCGCACACCGCTCAGGAGCACGAGCACCACGATGAGGACGGTGACCACGAGCACCGCGCCCAGAAGGAGGCGGTGCGCGAGCTTCACGATGCTCGCGCCGAAGGGGAGCGCAGCCGGTAGCCGAACCCGCGCACGGTCTCGATGAGATCGGACGCGACGCCAAGCTTCATGCGGAGCCGCTGGACGTGCATGTCCACCGTGCGCGTCTGGATGTCCGGCGCGGCGTCCCATACCGTCTCGAGCAGATGCGCACGATCCTGCACGCGTCCCCTCCGCTCGGCCAGCGTGAGCAGCAGCTTGTACTCCGTCGCGGTGAGCTCGATCTCCTGCCCATGGACGCTCACGCGATGCGCAGAGCGATCGATCTCGATGGGGCCGATCGTGAGCGCCTCGCCCGCTGCGGTTCCGGCCGCGGTGAGCCGCCGCAGAATCGCCGCCACACGCAGCACGAGCTCCTGCGGGCTGAACGGCTTCGCGAGATAGTCGTCGGCGCCGAGCGAGAGCCCACGAATGCGGTCGGCTTCCTCGCGGCGAGCCGTGAGCATCATCACCGCCACCTCGCGCGTCTGGTCCGTGGCGCGAAGCTGTTCGAGCACCTCGAAGCCGGACATGCCGGGCAGCATGAGATCGAGCACCACGAGCGCGGGACGCTCGTCGCGCGCGGCCTGCAGCGCCTCGGCACCGGTAGAGGCCGTGGACACGCGATAGCCGTTCTTCGCGAGATGATACGCGACCAGCGCGACGATGTCCTTCTCGTCATCGACTACGAGCACCCGCTCGCCGCATGCAGACGCGTTCACGTGCTCGCCGTTCGCAGACGTTCCTGAATGCGCGCCGCGATCATCCCGATCGCGACCTCGTTCTGGCCGCCGTGCGGCACGATGATGTGTGCGAATTGCTTCGTGGGCTCGACGAACTCCTCGTGCATGGGTCGAACGGTCTCCAGATACTGGTTGAGAATGTCGTTTAGCTGGCGCCCGCGAAGGCGCATGTCCCTGCGAATGCGGCGGATGAGCCGGATGTCCGCCTCGACATCCACGAAGATCCTGATGTCGCACAGCGCCCGCACGCGTGGATCCCAGAAGAGAAGAATGCCATCCACGATCACCACATCGGCGCAGCTCACTCGCACCGTGCGCGGCATGCGCAGATGGGTGGTGAAGTCGTACACCGGCTTCTCGATCACCGCACCGCTCGCGAGCGCCGCGAGCTGAGCGCCCAGCAGCTCCATGTCCACCTGATCCGGATGGTCCCAGTTGAGCTGCTTGCGCTCGTCGAAGGTGAGCTGTGACATGTTGCGATAGTAGGCATCCATGCTCACCTGCGCGACGGAAATATCCATCAGCAGCTCCGCCACCTTTCGTGCGACGGTGGACTTTCCGGATCCGGAGCCGCCGGCAACGCCGACGATCAACGAACGCATCGCGTCGTCACGCGGATGCATCTTCACACCCCGGCGTGCGAATGTGAAGCGGGATCGCCGTCACGATCGTGTAACCCATGCACCGAAGTTCGTCGCGCCACACTCGGCGGTCAACGGCGGCGCCCGCACTCGCCCCCCTCTCGCGGGCCCGCTAACTTTTGCCGATGCGATTCTCCGCGCGTGCCGCACTCGTGCTCTTGCCGCTTGCGACCATTGCGGCCGCAGCGAGCGCACGACCGCGCGCGCCACGCGAGCTGACGCTGCTGGTCGCGGCGACGACAGACGTCCACGGCCATCTCGTGGGCTGGGACTACTACGCAAACCGGCCGGACACGGCGCGCGGCCTCGCGCGGGCGGCGACGATCGTGGATTCGCTGCGCGGCGCGGCGCCCGGCCGCGTGGTGCTCGTCGATGCCGGGGACATGCTCCAGGGCACGCCGCTCACGTACGTTGCCGCGCGCCGCGAGCACTTTGCCGTCCATCCGGTGATCGCCGCGATGAACGCGATGCGCTACGACGCGGCGGCGGTCGGCAACCACGAATTCAACTACGGGCTGCCGTTGCTGTATGCGACGGCGAAGGAGGCACACTTTCCGCTGCTCGCCGCCAATGCGTATCCGCCTGCGGGACCCGCACCTTTTCCCGGACGCACGATGATCGAGCGCAAGGGCGTGCGCATCGCGCTCATTGGTGCGACCACGCCGGGCTCGAATGCCTGGGACCACGACAATCTCGCCGGGAAGCTCACGATCGGCGCCATTCTGCCAGCGGTGCGCGCTCAGCTCGATTCCGCGCGGCACGAGCACGCCGATGTCGTAGTGGTGGTGCTGCACACCGGTCTCGACGAGCCATCGAGCTACGATACCATCGCCACCCGGCTTCCGAGCGAAAATGTCGCTGCGGAGATTGCGCGCCAGCTTCCAGGCATTGACCTGATCGTCTACGGCCACTCGCACAAGCAGATGGCGGACACCGTGATCGGCGGCGCGCTTCTCATGCAGCCGAAGAACTGGGCGGCAAGCGTTGGCGTGGCGGAGCTGCATCTCCAGCATGAGAACGGCCAGTGGCGCGTGGCGAGCAAGCGCTCGTTCCTCATTCCCGTGGCCGGCCACGCGCAAGACGCATCCGTGGTGCAGGCGGCGTCCGCGGGCCACCACGCAGCACGCAAATACGTCGCGTCGGTCATCGGCAGTACCGATACCGCCTGGAGCGCGGATTCCGGGCGCGTCGTGGACACACCGCTCGCCGACCTGATCCTGGATGTCGAGCGCCGCACCGCGCACGCAGATCTCGCATCCACTGCGGTGTTCGATGTGGGCGCGAAGATCGATTCGGGGGCGGTCACCGTGGGAGAGATCGCGCGGCTCTATCCCTACGAGAACACACTCTCGGCCGTACGCATCACCGGCGCGCAGCTCAGGGCATATCTCGAGCACAGTGCCCGCTACTATGGTACGTACGGCACGGGCGAGCCCGCGGTGCACTCCGGTGTGCCGGGCTACAACTTCGATGTCGTGTCCGGCGCCGAGTACACGATCGATCTCTCTCGTCCGGTTGGCAGCCGCATCACGTCGCTCTCGGTTCGGGGCAGGCCCGTCTCCGATGCCGATACGTTCACGCTGGCGCTCAACAACTATCGCCGGTCCGGCGGCGGTGGCTACGCGATGCTGAAAGACGCGCCCGAGGTGTACACGAGCACGAGCGAGATCCGCGACCTGTTGATCGCCGAGGTCGAGCGAAGAAAGCACATTTCACCACGCGACTACTTTCAGCGCAACTGGTCGATCGTTCCCGCGGCGGCAATTCCACCCGCCTACGCCGCGAACCACCACTACACGCAATGACGCACGACACGCAATGACGCGCATCATCCCCGTATTCGTGAATTCTGCCAGGATCGAAATCTCGAGCGACTCCACTGCCCTCGATGCCGTACGCCTCTGGAACGAGGCCGCCGCCCGCGAGGTCGAGGTTGGCACGCGTGTCGTGCTCGATGATCGCGGGCTGCCGATCGATCCCGATACCCCCGTGCATGGCGGCTCGATCTTCCGTCTCGTGCCAGCGCGACAGGCTGGCGCCGCTCACGATGATGAGACGGAATAGATAGTGGCGACGATCGCCCGCGAGCTTCTCCTCGCCCTTCCCAAGGCGGAGCTGCACTGCCATCTCGACGGATCGGTTCGTCCGCAAACGCTCATCGATCTCGCGGCCGAGCGTGATCTCACGCTGCCCGCGCACACGGCCCTCGGCGTGAGCGAGTACATGCTCGTGCGCAACGCGGCCAGCCTCGAGGACTATCTCGCGCGCTTCTCGGTGACGCTCTCGGTGATGCAGGACGCCGCGTCGCTCGAGCGCGTCGCGCGCGAGCTCGTGCTCGACGCGTCGCGCGAGGGCATACGCTACATCGAGATCCGGTACTCGCCGGTGCTCAATACGCAGGAAGGGCTATCGTTGGACGAGGCCGTGGAAGCTCCGCTGCGCGGCATCACGGCCGGCACCTTCGAGACCGGCACGAGCGCACGCCTGATCATCTGCGCGCTCCGGCACCTCGACCCCGCCGTGTCGAGCGAGCTCGCGCGCCTCGCAGTGGCGTACAAGCATCGCGGCGTCGTGGGCTTCGACCTCGCGGGCGGCGAGCGCGGTCATCCCGCGGCTGCGCACATCGAGTCCTTCGCCTACGCGCGCGCGCACGATCTCGCGGTCACGGTGCACGCTGGCGAAGGCGACGGCGCCGACTCGGTGCGGCAGGCCGTGCACTTCTGCGGCGCGAATCGCATCGGGCACGCAACGCGGCTCTTCGAGGACCTGTCGCTCTCGCGCTACGTGAACGATCGTCGCATCGCACTCGAGATCTGTCTCACGAGCAACGTGCAGACGCGCGCCGCTGCCTCGTATGCCGCGCACCCGCTGCGCTCCTACTTCGATGAAGGTCACAACGTCACGCTCAATACGGACAATCGCCTCATGAGCGGCGTGATGCTCACCGATGAATACGAGCATGCTGCAGCGTCGCTCGGCTTCACGCTCGCGGAGCTCGCGAGGGTGGCGCGCAACGGCTTCGAAAGCGCGTTCGCGTCGTGGGAGGACCGGACGAAGATGCTCGACGCGTTCGACCGCGCCCTCCCCGCCATCCTCGCGCGCTCGTGAGCGCCGATCCGGACATGGTGACTCGCGCGAGCACGCTGATTCGCGAAAAGATCGGCGATGCCATCGATACGGCGATCATTCTCGGCTCCGGTCTTGGTGGGCTCGCCGAGCGCATCGAAGGTCCGATCTCGATTCCGTATCGCGCGATCCCGGGATTTCCGCAATCCACCGTGGCCGGGCACGCGGGGCGCTTCGTCGCGGGCACGCTCGGCGCGCGGCGGGTTCTCGTCGCCGCCGGCCGGTACCATCTCTACGAAGGGCACTCGCCCGACACGGTCGCGATGCCCACGCGCGTGCTCCACGCGAGCGGCGTGCGCACACTGTTCGTGTCCAATGCCGCGGGTGGAATCAGCCGCACGCTGCGCCCGGGCGATCTCATGATCATCGAGGATCATCTCAACCTGACGTGGCGCACGCCTCTGGTTGGCGCTGCCCGACCGGGCGAGACGCGCTTCCCCGACATGTCCGCGCCGTACGATCCCAGGTTGATTCGGGTGCTCCGCGATGCGGCACTCGAGTGCGGACTTCGCGTCGCGAACGGCGTGTACGCGGCGTTGGCCGGACCCGCGTACGAGACGCCGGCCGAAATACGCATGCTCGAGAGGCTCGGCGCAGACGCCGTTGGCATGTCCACCGTGCCCGAGGTGCTCGCCGCGCGCGCACTCGGGATGAGCGTGGCCGGCGTCAGCTGCATCACCAACGTCGCCGCAGGGCGGAGCAACACCCCCCTCACCCACGCCGAGGTGCTCGAGACGACCGCGCGCGTAGCCGCCACCTTCGAGCGGCTGGTCACGGAGTTCGTGCAGCGGGTAGCTAGGTCGCCGGCAGCGTCAATGTGAACGTGCTCCCGATGCCGAGCTCACTTCGTACCGTGAGCTCGCCGCCCATGCCGCGGGCGAGCTCGCGACTGATCGAAAGCCCGAGTCCCGTTCCCTCGCTCGCTCGCGTGAGCTTCGTGTCGATCTGCACGAAGGGCTCGAACACGCGCTCCAGCTGATCGGCCGGAATCCCGCGCCCGGTGTCCGCCACCTCGATCGCAACCCGTGAGTCACCCAGCTGCGTGCACCGGGCGGTCACGCGTCCGCCGGCATCCGTGAACTTGATCGCGTTGGAGAACAGATTGAGCAGAATCTGCTGCATCTTCTCCGCATCGGCCCGCGCCGTGAGCCGTGCATCGCCACGCACGTACCGGAAATCCAGCTGCTTGGTGCGCGCCTGCGGCGCCGTGAGTGCCTCGCAGGTTGCGAGCGTTTCATCGACGTACACGTCGGTGATGTAGTACAGCACCGCGCCCGCATCGATCTTCGCGTAGTTCAACACGCCATTGATGAGGCCGAGCAGATGGCGTTGGCTGCGCTGAATGCGATCGAGGGCGGAGAGCTGCTCCTGGGTGACCGGGCCATACACGCCGAGCTCGATCAGCTGCGCGTGCCCGACGATGGCGTTGAGCGGTGTGCGCAGCTCGTGGCTCATCACCGTGAGGAACTCGCTCTTCGCCCTGTTCGCCGTTTCCGCTTCCGTACACGCGCGCTCCGCCTCGGCGAGGAGCCGCTCACGCTCGAGGAGCATCGCCCGGCGCTCCGTGACCTCGGTCAAGACCGCGACCACCCCGCGCACCGCGCCGCTTCCGGTTCTCAGCGGATGGTACACGAGATCGTAATAGTGATCGCCGGCCTCTCCCGTGGCGTGCGCGTCGAACTTGACCAAAAGGTCGCTCGCGGCGAACGGAATTCCCGACTCGTACACCCGGCGAAGCACCGCTTCCACCTGCGAGTCGGCGAGGTCCGGAAATACCTCGAGCAACGTGTGCCCCACCGGGTCCCGGTTGCCGATGATCTGATGGTAACGTGCATTTGCGACGGTGAAACGCAGCTCGCGCCCATCGAGGACTGCTATTGCCACCGGAGCCTGCTCGAAGACTTCGCTCAACGTTTGCCGTGCGACATCGGCCTCCGCGTGCGCCGTTCGCTCGGCGGCCAGCAGCAGCTCGCGCTCGGTCAGCAGTCGCACACGCGTCGTGGTTTCCTGGCACACCACCAGCACGCCGGCAATGACGCCATTCTCGCGCACGGGGCTGTAGCTGTACGTCCACCACACGTCCTCCATCCGCCCATTTCGCTCGATGGGCAGATACTGATCCTCGTGCCAGGTGGGCTCGCCGGTGGTCATGACCTGCTCGATTTGCGGGCCGATCGTCGTCCAGATGTCCGTCCAGAACTCCTGTCCCTTCGCGCCGAGCGCCCGCGCGCGGCGATCGCCTCTGCCCAGGCTGGGAGCGTACGCGTCATTGTAGATCTGCACGAGCTCCCGTCCCCACCAGAGGAACATCGGATTGCGCGACTCGAGCAGGATGCTCACGGTCGTGCGCAGGCTCGGAGACCACGAGGAAACGGGACCGAGTGGGGTCGAGGCCCAGTCGAAGTCGCGGCAGCGCTCGACCATCTCGCCGGATCCCGCGAAGACGGTGTCCACCGCGCTGGCGTCGCCAGGATCGGCGGCGTTCATGGACATGACGATTCGCTCACACTACTGAAGATGCGTACGGCTCGCCTCGGGGAACGGACGGCGCGGACAAACAGTCTGGACACAAAGGCCACTCGGCGCAACTGCTCGCGCGACGCTAGTGGCTCCAGTGATTCAACGGTCCGTGCCCGCTGCCTAAGTTCGGCGCTGTACGGATGGCGCGATGGACCCAATCTATCGCCTGCTCCACCGCCGCGTCCAGCTCCGTGCCGAGCGCCAGCAGCGCCGTGATGGCCGACGACAGCGTGCACCCGGTTCCATGGGTGTGTTGCGTGACGACGCGCGGATGTGAGAAGGTGCGGATGCGCTCGCCGTGCACGAGCACATCGATCGCGGCATCGCCCACCAGATGTCCACCCTTGATGAGCGCTGCCGTGGCTCCCCGCGCCACGAGCATGCGCCCCGCGCGCTCCATCGCCTCCACGTCGCGCACCGTCTCGCCCACGAGAATCTCCGCCTCGTCCAGATTCGGGGTGACGAGCGTGGCCAGAGGGATCAGCAGCTCGCGCATCGCCGCCACCGCCTCGCGCTCGAGCAGCGCGTCGCCCGACGCCGACACCATCACCGGATCGACCACCAGGGGGGCGAGCGCATGCCGGCGAACGGAGGCGGCGACCGCGCGCACGATCCCGGAATCGGCGAGCATTCCCGTCTTCGACGCGGCGGGGCGCAGATCGCCCGCAACGGCGTCGATCTGCGCCTCGATCATCTCGACCGGCACCGCGATCCATCGCGCGACCCCCCGCGTGTTCTGAGCGGTGAGCGCAGTGATCGCCGACGTGCCGAACACGCGAAAATGCTGAAAGGTCTTGAGATCGGCCTGAATGCCCGCACCGCCCCCCGAGTCGGAGCCGGCAATCGTGAGGGCAATTGGTGGGGTCATGGGCGAAGATTGCCCACTTTGGCCAATGCGGACAACGCCGCGTGACCACCGCTCCGCGGGGGAGTCATTT
>JAICLZ010000144.1 GCA_025929535.1 Gemmatimonadaceae bacterium | reverse complement strand
GCACGGTCATCTCGAAGGGCGTGATTCCGACGCGCAAAGGGCTGCGCATTTTCCAGGCGGTGATCCGCGACGACAGCGCGATGATCGAGGTGTCGTGGCCCGGACAGCCCTTTCTCGATCGCGTGATCAGGAAGGACGACAGGCTGCTGCTCACCGGGTCCGTGCGGTTCTTTCATGGCCGCCAGCTGCAGCCCCGCGAGATGGTGAATTTGGGATCCGAGGCCGAGGGGATGACGGAGGGACGCGTGCTCTCCGTGTATCCGGCAACCGAGGGGCTGTCCTTCAAGGTCATTCGCTCGCTCATCGAGTCGCAGCTCGATGCGCTGCTCCCGCTCGTCACGGAGTACCTCCCCGCGAAAACGCTCGAGCGCGCGGGCGTGCCGCCGCTGCCCGAAGCACTGCGGATGGTGCATCGCCCGCGCACGATCGCCGACGCCATGCGAGGCATGTCGCGGCTCGCCTTCGAGGAGCTGTTCTTCGTTCACATCCTGCACCGCCGCGCCCGGGATCTCGCGCGAGAAACCCGCGAGGGCATCGGCTTCACGAACAAGCGCGATCTCACATCGCGGCTCAAGGCCGCGTTGCCCTACGAGCTCACGAATGCCCAGGTGCACGTCACGCGCGAGATCGTGAGAGACATGGTGAGCGATCGCCGCATGCACCGCTTGCTCCAGGGCGACGTTGGCAGCGGAAAGACGATCGTGGCCCTCTTCGCGATGCTGCTCGCCGTGGAGAACGGCTACCAGGCGGCGCTCATGGCACCCACGGAGCTGCTGGCCGAGCAGCACGCGCGCACGTTCGAGCGCATGCTCGCGCCGCTCGGCGTGCCCTCGCTCCTCGTCACCGGAAGCGCATCCACGGCCGAGCGTCGCGCCGCGGCCGCGCGCATGGAAGCGGGCGAGCCGATGGTGGTGGTGGGCACGCACGCGCTCGTGCAGAGCGACACGAAGTTCGCGAAGCTCGGACTCGCCGTGATCGACGAGCAGCACCGCTTCGGCGTCGAGCAGCGCGCCGCACTCGGCGCCAAGGGTGCTCGCCCCGACGTGCTGCTCCTGAGCGCGACTCCGATCCCTCGCTCGCTCGCGCTCACCCTCTACGGCGATCTCGATGTGAGCGTGCTCGATGAGCGGCCGCCGGGGCGGCAGCCCGTCACCACGGCGCTCCGCCCCGGCTCCGCGCGGGAGCGCGTGCTCGGCTTCATCGATCGCGAGGTGGAGAAGGGGAGACAGGCCTACGTGGTCTATCCCGTGATCGAGGAATCGGAGAAGACGGATCTCAAGGGTGCGACGGCGATGTTCGCGTCACTCTCCACCGGCGCATTCGCGCATCGCCGGATGGCGCTGCTTCATGGCCGCGTGCCGAGCGACGAGCGCGACCAGATCATGCGCCGCTTTCGCGACGGCGAGATCGACATTCTCGTCGCCACGACGATCATCGAGGTCGGCATCGATGTGGCCAATGCGACGATCATGCTGGTCGAGCATCCCGAGCGGTTCGGACTCTCGCAGCTGCACCAGCTGCGCGGCCGCGTGGGTCGCGGCGCCGAGGAGAGCTATTGCATTCTGCT
>JAICLZ010000037.1 GCA_025929535.1 Gemmatimonadaceae bacterium | reverse complement strand
GAGCAGCGCGTCGCCCGACGCCGACACCATCACCGGATCGACCACCAGGGGGGCGAGCGCATGCCGGCGCACGGAGGCGGCGACCGCGCGCACGATCCCGGAATCGGCGAGCATTCCCGTCTTCGACGCGGCGGGGCGCAGATCGCCCGCAACGGCGTCGATCTGCGCCTCGATCATCTCGACCGGCACGGCGATCCATCGCGCGACTCCGCGCGTGTTCTGGGCGGTAATCGCCGTGATCGCGGATGTGCCGAAGACGCGAAAATGCTGAAAGGTCTTGAGATCGGCCTGAATGCCCGCACCGCCTCCCGAGTCGGAGCCGGCAATCGTGAGGGCAATTGGTGGGGTCATGGGCGAAGATTGCCCACTTTGGCCAATGCGGACAACGCCGCGTGACCACCGCTCCGCGGGGGAGTCATTTCTAACCGGCACTCGCTCCGCACATTCCCGTTTAGCGCGGTGAACAATGGATCTCCAGCCGATCACGGCACTTCTCGTCACCGCCGATTCGCCGGCGTCGCGCCTTCTGAGCGCCTCGCTCGCGCCGTCGGTGCCCTCGCGCCTTGCGGCCTTCACGCTCACGCCCGTGGGCATGGATGGCGAAGCGCTCACGCGACTGGCGGAGCAGCCGGTGGATGTGGTGCTGCTCGATCTCACGGGCCCGCTCGACATCGCGATGGATCTGCTCATCCGGGCACGGGTGGAAGTGCCGGAAATTCCGGTGGTCGTGCTGGTGGAGCCCGGCCACAAGGGCAGCGCGGTGGGGGCGGCCGCCGTCGAAGCCGGCGCCTGCGACTCGGTTGTGAAGGAGGAGCTCAGTAGTGCGCTCCTCACGCGCGTGCTGCACTACGCGATCGAGCGGTATCGGCTGCACGCGACGCTGGATCAGCTCTCGCTTACGGATCCGCTCACGGGGCTCTACAACGCGCGCGGCTTTCGCACCCTGGCCGAGCATCACCTCAAGCTGGCGCACCGCACCCGCGGTCTCGTGATCGCCGTGGCGGACGTGCGCGCGCTCGATCAGCTCAATGACGCCCACGGCCGCGAGGCGGGCGACCGCGCGCTCGTCGCCGCGTCGCAGGTGCTGCGCGAGACCTTTCGCGCCTCCGATGTGATCGCGCGCATTGGCAACGATGATTTCGCGACGCTCATGCTCGATGCGACCGATGACACGACGGAGGTCATCGCGCCGCGACTCGTCCAGCGTCTCGAGCACTATCGCGCCGCGCATCGCGATTCGCCCTGGCGCCTCGGGATGACCGTTGGACTCGCTCGAGTCGCGCCCGGGATGCATCCGGGCATCGATGAGCTGCTCGCGGAGGCGGGAGCGGCGGCGTTGGCGCAGCAGGTGCGCGTGGCATAGCCGCGCCATTAGCATCCATGGGCAACCCGTCGCCGACGGTACCGCTCACCGGGAATTCGCGCATGGATGGCGATCGTTCGACATTGGAAGCGCAGGGGACGCGGTCGTCGCGGTCGCTTCCCTCCGTACCATCGCGGTTCACGATCGTGCCGTTTCTGGCGCTGATCGCGCTTGCCCTGAGCCGGGTGTTTGCTCTCGGGGTGATCGTCGGATTCCTGCTCAGCGTGATGCTGCTGCTCGCGGTGCTCGCTTCCATTCACCATGCGGAAGTCGTCGCCCATCGCGTTGGCGAGCCGTTCGGAACGCTCGTGCTGGCGGTCGCGGTGACGGTGATCGAGGTCGCGCTGATCGTCGCCCTGATGATTGCCGGCCGCGAGTCCGCGAACACACTGGCGCGCGACACGGTGTTCGCCGCCGTCATGATCGTCTGCAACGGAGTCGTTGGACTCTGCCTCGTGCTGGGGGGCATGAAACACGGGGCGCTCGCGTTTCGAGTGGAGGGAACGAGTCCGGCGCTCGCATCGCTTGCCGCACTCGCGGGTCTCGCGCTCGTGTTGCCGAGCTTCACCACGACCACCGCGGGCCCGACGTACAGCGGCTCGCAGCTCGTCTTCGCCGGCATCACCTCGCTCGCGCTGTACGGCGTCTTCGTGTTCGTGCAGAACTTTCGTCATCGCGACTATTTCCTGCCCGTCGGAATCGCCGACGAGGACATGCACGCCGAGCCGCCGACGACCTCCGTTGCGTGGATGAGCTTTGGGCTGCTGCTGGTGTCGCTCGTGGGCGTCGTCGGACTCGCGAAGGCGCTGGCGCCAGCGCTCGAGGCGGGCGTCCACGCGATCGGCGCACCGGAGTCGCTGGCGGGAGTCGTGATCGCGCTGCTGGTGCTCCTTCCGGAGACCGGCGCAGCGATCCGGGCCGCGCGCAACAATCGCATGCAGAGTAGCTTGAATCTCGCACTCGGCTCCGGGCTGGCGAGCATCGGGTTGACGATCCCCGTGGTCGCCGGAGTCTCGCCCTTCTTCGACTTTCCGCTGGTCCTCGGTCTGCCCTCGGTGCAGATCGTCATGCTCGTGCTCACGATGATCGTCGGGACGCTCACCCTGAGCAGTGGTCGCGCGACCGTGCTCCAGGGAGCCGTGCACCTGGTATTGTTCGCTGCCTTTCTCTTTCTCGCCGTCGTGCCCTAGCTGCTGCACCCCCTCACCCCGCCTGCATGTCCGCGAAGCTGCTGACCACCGCCCGTGATCTTCAGCGTCGCAAGGCGCGCGAGCGACAACGGCTCTTCGTGTGCGAAGGCGTTCGCGCCACCGAGGAGCTCCTTCGCAGCCCGCTCGCGATCCGCGGCGTGATCATCGCGCCTGCGCTCGCGACGGCCGCGCGCGGGGCGGCGCTCCGGAACGCCATCGAGGCACGCGGGATCCCGCTCCTGGACGTGAGTGAGCGCGACTTCGGGAGCGCGGCGACGACCGAGTCTCCGCAGGGCATTCTGGCGATAGCCGAGGTTCCGGACCTGTCGCTGGAATCGCTCGCACTTCCGCCGCGCGCGCGGGTTCTCGTGCTCGATGGCGTGCAGGATCCCGGAAATGCCGGGACGATGCTCCGTACGGCGGCCGCTCTCGGTGCTTCGGCCACGCTCGCCGCGCCCGGAACCGTTGACCTCTGGAACTCCAAGGTCGTCCGTAGCGCAATGGGTGCTCTCTTTCATTTTCCTGCGCTCCCCGTCACCTGGGAGGCGCTCGACTCGCTTCTCGCCAGCCGCGGCATACCGCTCTGGGGCGCGGATGCCGTTGGTCAGCTCATCGAGACGATTGCGCCGCCCACGTCCGTCGCCCTCGTGGTGGGCAACGAGGGCTCGGGACTCTCCTCCGAGGCGCGCGCGCGGTGCGAGCGCCTCGTCGGGGTCGCGCTCGGGCCCACGATCGAATCGCTCAACGTCGCCGTGGCCGCCGGCATCCTCCTGCACCACTTCCGCGAGTGACCGATCCGCAAGTGACCCAGGCCTTCGCGCCACTTGGGTCCTGGTACTTCCCCTCGATCGCGTTTCTCTTCGGCGCCTGCATCGGCTCCTTCCTCAACGTGTGCGTGAGCCGGTGGCCCGCCGAGCAGTCGGTGGTACGGCCACGCTCGAGATGCCCGAAATGCGGTCACGAGATCCCGTGGTACGAGAACATCCCGCTCGTGAGCTGGCTTGCCCTGCGCGCACGGTGCAGCGGATGCGGGAATCCCATTTCGGCGGTGTATCCGCTCCTCGAGCTCGTCGTCGCGCTCGGCTGGCTCGTGTGCGTGCTCCAGTTCGGGCCCACGCTCACGGCTGTGCGTGTCGCGGCGTTCGGCACGGTGCTGCTCGGCATCATGATCACCGACGCCACGGACTACGTCATTCCCGATGGCTTCACAGTGTTCGGATTCTTCTTTGCACTCGTGACCGCAGGCGCGGGAACGCTGCTCGGTGAAACTCTTCCCTTCGCCACGCTGTATGATTCAGTGATCGGAGCGTGCGTTGGTGCCGGCGCCATCGCCATCATCGGCTGGCTCGGCGAGCTCGCGCTCAAGAAGGAGGCGATGGGGTTCGGTGACGTCACGCTCATGGCCATGGTGGGCGCGTTCCTTGGCCCTGGACGCACGCTGCTGACTATTTTTATCGGCGCATTTCTCGGCGCGGTCGGCTTTCTGGCGATCGTCTATCCGATCAGCTGGATTCGCGCTCGCAAAGCCGGAGCTCCTTTCGCACCACCGCTCGTTCCGTTCGGGGTGTTTCTCGCGCCTGCCGCACTGCTTGCCCTTCTCTGGGGGAGACGGATGATGGACTGGTACGCTCACGACGTGCTCGGCCTGTGAACTTCGGCGACATGCTGCGCTCGAGCGCGGACTCGCTGTCCCGCTTCACGCGCGACCTCACGACCGAGGCGCGCGCGGGACGGCTCGAGCCCGTTCGCTGCCGCGACAACGAGATCGCGCGAGTGATCGACATTCTGCTCCGCCACGGGAAGAACAACCCGGCCCTCGTGGGCGCGGCGGGCACCGGAAAGACGGCGATCGCCGAGGGCTTTGCGCAGCGCATTGCGGCGGGGAAGGTGCCGTTCGCGCTTCGCGATGCGCGCGTGCTGGCTCTCGATCATGCGGGACTCCTCGCGGGCACGATGTACCGTGGCCAGTACGAGGAGCGGCTCACGGCAATCGTGAATGCGTGCTCGGTGGATTCGCGCATCATTCTGTTCATCGACGAGCTGCACAATCTCATCGGCCAGGGCGCGGCGATGGGCGTGGCGATGGACGCGGCGAACATGCTCAAGCCGGCACTCGTGCGCGGCGAGTTCCGCGTGATCGGCGCAACGACGGACGATGAGTACCAGCGCTGGGTGCTCGGCGACCCGGCGCTCGAGCGCCGCTTCCAGAAGATCTCGGTAACGGAGCTCTCGGCTGCCGATACCCTGGCGATTCTGCAGGCGCGTCGCGAGCGCCTCGAACGGCACCACAACGTCGCGATCGCGGACGATGCGCTCACGGCCTCGGTGACGCTCACCGATCGCTACGTAACGGACCGCGTTCGCCCCGATCGGGCGATCGACGCGCTCGACGAGGCGTGCGCACACGCGCAGGCGGCAGCCACGTACTCCCCCGCAACGGAGACGCTCATTCGCGAGCGTCTCGCACTGTTGCGCAATGCGGAGCAGGTGAGCGCGCCGCTGCTGCGCGAGCGAGCCGCGGCCGCAGAGGAGGAGCGCACGCCGGACGAGACACTCGAGAAGATGGCGCGCTCGGGACTCGCAGCGCTCGAGCGATTCGGCCTTGAGCTCGAGGCGGCGTTCTCGGGCGCGCCCGCTCCGGCTCCGGCCGCCGCGGCTCCGCCACCGGAGGGGCCGCCGGCAACACCGCCGCGCGCGTCCGCCCCGCCGTCCGGCGGAGCTCCCAATGGCGCGCGGCTCGCCTCGATCGAGAGCGAGCTGCAGCGGCGCCTCGTGGAAGAGGGATTGGTCGTACGCGCGCCCGATATCGCGCGTGTGGTCGCGGTCGCAACCGGGCGTACCGTCGAATGGCCGTGATGCGGCGCGTGGCCCGCGGCGCGTCCGGCGCGCTGGTGGTGCTGGTCGCGATGCTCACGATGGGCTGCCCGAGTCGCGACAAGGTCGCCGCACAGGGGCCTTACGCGCGCGACGTTGCCGACGCGATCCCCAAGATCGAGAAGGTGACCGGGCTCAAGTTCAAGAAGCAGCCCGTGCTCCAGCGTCGCACCAGGGAGCAGGTCCACGATTTTCTCGTGAAGCAGTTCGAGGACGAGCGCTCGCAGGCCGATCTCAATGCGCAGCAGATTCTGCTGCGGAGGCTTGGGCTCGTGCCCGAGAATTTCGATCTGCGCTCGCTCATGCTCGATCTCTACACCGAGCAGATCGTCGGCTTCTACGATCCGGCCACGAAGGTGCTCTACGTCGTGGACGGTGCGAAGCCGCAGGAGGTGGCGTTCGTGGTGGAGCACGAGCTGGTGCACGCGCTGCAGGACCAGTACACGAACATCGATTCGCTGCTGCACATCAAGGGCGACGATGATCGCGTGCTCGCAGCGCAGTCCGTGATGGAAGGGCAGGCGACGCTCGTCCCGATCCAGTCGATGCTCGGCCCTGCCGCGGGGCTGCCCGGCGGGTGGGAGAAGGTGCGTGAGCTCATTCGTGAGAATCAGGGCTCGATGCCGAAGTTCGCGGCCGCGCCGGAGATCCTGCAGGAGACGCTCCTCTTTCCGTATCTGAGCGGCGCGGAGTTCATGCGGCGGTATCAGGCGCAGGGGCACTCGGGGATGCCGCTCGGCCGCGACATGCCGGCGTCGTCCACGCAGATCATGCACGCCGACGCGTACTTCGGCGCCCATCGTGAGCAGCCGCTCGCGATCACGCTCCCCGCTCCGCAGGGCGCGACGACCGACTATCAGAACGACATGGGCGAGTTCGAAACGCGTGTCTTTCTGTTCCAGCATCTCAAGGACCAGAACACCTCCATCCTCTCGGCAGACGGATGGGCGGGCGATCGCTACATGATCCTCCACACGCCGCATGGCGACGGCATCGCGTGGGTCACCGCGTGGCGCTCGGCCGTGGACGCCGGCGAGTTCCGGACGGCGATGCAGAAGGTCTTCGCTGCGCGCTTCCCGAAGGTGCAGGCCACCGAAGGCCCACAGGGCACGCACCTCGTTGCGCAGAAGCGCTCGATGGTGCTCAGCGGCGGCGACGTGGATGGACACACGGTGGTGATGTACGTCGATGTGCCGGAAGGCGAGCGGACGGATGTGATCGATCTTTCCAGGATCCAAATCAGGTAGGCGCTCTGGATCGCCGAGCTAGCTGATGATCGTCCCCAGAAAAAATCCGAGCACCGCGAACACGGTGATGATCGCGCACACGGTGCCGATCGCCGCCGCGAGCCACTGCGCAGCGCCAATCGCGCGATCGTAGCCCGGGCTGCGCGGCGTCGCCCGCTCGGCCGTCGCCCGCTCCAGAATTCCCCACACCCCGAATGCTCCCGCACTCACGAGCGGGAGCACGAACGCCCACCAGGCCGGCCGCATCGCGATGAGCGCGACGGCCGAGAGGCCGCCAACTCCAGCGAGCGAAGCAAGCATCGCATCCGACGAGCGCCGCGCCTTCCCGGCGAGCATCGCGAAGAGGGATGCTGGCTCCGTTTGAACCCTGTCCGGATCGACCGAGGCAATCATCGCTTTCCGTTGGGGGCGGTTCAAAGCAACTGAAAACTGCCAACTGCGCTCAGCACGAATCAAACCAATCTGCACCCGTTCGATCCGTCTCTTATCCGTATTTCCGAGTTATTGGAGCTAGCCAGAGTGGCGGATGCCGTTCTCGGTAAGGCTCCCGCGATTCACGGCGTTGACAATTTTTTGGACACGGATTGAACGGATCGAATGAATGAGAAAACGGATCGCATCGGTGCGCATCGGTGGGGTGCGATATCGCCCGGATTGTACTGATTCGATTGTAGTTGATTGGGTTGATTCGTGCTCAGCGCAGTTGGCAGTTGCAGTTGCCGCGCCTCAAGCTCTACCGACCGATGAGCTGCGAGAAGGTGTAGATCGCCAGGCCCACTAGTCCTCCCACGATCGTGCCGTTGATGCGGATGAATTGGAGGTCCTTGCCGATCGCGAGCTCCACGCGATCCGAGGTCACGGTCGGGTCCCACGATGTCACGGTCTGCGCGATGAGGTCGGCCACTTCGCCCTGGTAGCGATCGACGAGGTGACCCGCCACCTCCGCGATCAGCGCATCCATGCGCGCGAGCAATGCCTCATCGCGCGAGACCGCCTCCCCCAGCGACACGAGCCCGCGCTCGATCGCGGAGGGCGCGAACGCATTCGGCGCCTCCGCATACCGGAAGAGTGCCGCCTTCGCATCCTCCCAGATTGACGCGGAGAAGTTGCGCACCGCCTCCGCATCGAGAATCTCCGACTTGATCCGTTCCGCGCGTGCACGCACCTCCGGGCTCTCCTTGAGCTTGCGCACGAACTCGGCGAGCGCATCGTCGAAGCGGCGGCGCAGCGGATGGTTCGGATCGTCGCGCACCTCCGCCAGCGTGTTGTCGAGCCCCGTCACGATTTTCCTGTGGATCTTGTCGTCGACCACGCCCGGCACCCACCACGGGCTCTCCTCCTCGATGCGGTCGCGAATCAGCTCCTGGTTCTGGTCCACGGCTCGCGCGAGCAGCGTGATCGCCTCGTCGAGCAGCTCCTGGTGCCGGTCGCCTGCGGTGATCAGCGTCAGCATTTGTCCGAGCAGCGGCGCCACTTCCGTTTTTCGGATGCGCTCCACGAGCACGTGGTCGATCATCTCCTGCACGTCGTCGTCGGCCATCATCCGTGCCCCGCTCGCGAGCGCGCGCGCGGCGTGATGCGCGAGTGTGCGGCTGTTCTCGGGCACGGCGAGCCACTTCGCGAGATGCTCCGAGATGTGCAGCGTCTCGAGCTTGGCGGCGAGCACGTCGCGGCTCAGGAAGTGCCGCGAGACGAAGCTGCCGAGGCTGCGGCCGATCTGATTCTTGCGCGCGGCCACGATCGCCGTGTGCGGAATGGGGATGCCGAGCGGATGGCGGAACAGCGCGGTCACGGCGAACCAGTCGGCCACTCCGCCGATCATCGACGCCTCTGCCGTCGCGCGCACGTACGCGAGCCACGGATAGCGCCCGATCAGGAGCAGGCTGACCACCCACACCGCGGTCGCGAGCAGAAGGAGCCCGCTCGCGCGTCGCTTCATCCGCGCGAGGTTCCTTCGCTTCGTCTCCTCGTCCAGCGGCGGTAGCGGCGCGCTTACCGCGAGGGCGGGGCGAACCGCCAGGTCAGTCACCGGTCTCGATCGGTACCGACCGCTCGGCGTCGGTGGCACGCCGCTCCTGCTCCGACTCCGGCATCACCACCGGTGGCATGTCCGCCGGCGAGGAGACCACGGCCGGAAGCATCGCGAGTCGCAGCACCTCATCCATCGTCGCCACGAACGTGAACACCATGTTCTTGCGCACTTCGGCCGGGATCTCGCGCAGGTCCTTCTCGTTCATCTTGGGCATGATCACTTCGCGAAGCCCGGCGCGATAGGCGGCGAGCACCTTCTCCTTCACTCCGCCGATCTCCAGCACTTTTCCGAGGAGCGTCACCTCGCCCGTCATCGCGACGTCGCGCCGCACCGGCCGCTCGCTCAGCGTGCTCGCGATCGCCAGCGTCATCGTGATTCCCGCGCTCGGACCATCCTTCGGTATCGCGCCCGCGGGAAGATGGATGTGCAGATCGAAGTCGCGGAACATGCGATCATCGATGCCGATCGCTCCCGCGCGCGAGCGCACGTAGGAGTACGCCGCATCCACCGACTCGCGCATCACGTCGCCGAGCTGCCCCGTGACGATGAGGCGTCCGGTGCCCGGCATCTTGAGGCTTTCGACGGTCATGAGCTCGCCGCCCGTGGCCGTCCACGCCAGCCCGGTGGGCGCGCCGATCTCCGGCTCCTTCTCCGCCTCGTCCCTCGAGTAGCGCGGGACGCCGAGAATGTCCTCGACCATCTTCTGGTCCACGATCCACGCGCCCTCCTCATCCTTCGCCTTCCGATGCGCGCGCTTGCGCATGATCGCCTCGATGTTGCGCGAGAATCCGCGCAGCCCCGCCTCGCGCGAGTAGCCGCTCGAGATGAGGCTCAGCATCTCGTCCGTGAACTGCAGATCGAGATCCGAGATCCCCGTTTCCTCGAAGAGCTTCGGAAGCAGATAGCGCCACGCGATCTCGACCTTCTCCTCGATCGTGTAGCCGGCGATGCGGATCACTTCCATGCGGTCGCGGAGCGGCGCCGGAATGTCGAACAGATTGTTCGCGGTGCAGATGAAGAGCGCGCTCGAGAGATCGAACGGCAGATTCAGGTAGTGATCGACGAACGTGTTGTTCTGCGAGGGATCCAACACCTCGAGCATCGCTGCCGTCGGGTCTCCGCTCATGCCGCCGTGCGTCATCTTGTCGATCTCGTCGATCATGAGCACGGGATCCTTCACGCCCACGCGCCGGAGCGCCTGCAGCAGCAGTCCGGGCATCGCGCCCACGTACGTGCGCCGGTGTCCGCGAATCTCCGCCTCGTCGCGCACGCCGCCCACCGAGATGCGGTAGAACTCGCGCCCGATCGAGATCGAGATCGCTTCTCCCAGTGACGTCTTGCCCGTGCCCGGAGGACCAACGAAGCAGAGGATCGGGCCGTGCGTTCCGCCACCCTTGAGCTTGCGCACGGCGAGGTACTCGAGAATGCGCTCCTTCGCCTCGCCGAGTCCGTAGTGACGCACGTCGAGCGCCTCCTGCACCTTCTGCAGCTCGATCTGCTCCGTGCCCGACTTCTTGTTCCACGGCAGCGCGATGATCCAGTCGAGATACGTGCGGATCACCTGGTACTCGCTCATGGCGGGCGAGAGCATGCGCATGCGCTCCGTCTCACGCCGCGCCTCCTGCATCACCTTCTCCGGGAGATTTGCCTCCTCGATCTTCTTCAGCAGATCGACCGCTTCCTTCTCGCTCGGCTCCGTCTCCCCGAGCTCCGCCTGAATCGCGCGCAGCTGCTGGCGCAGGTAGAACTCGCGCTGGTGCTGCTCGATCTTCTGTTCCGTCTGGCGCTTGATGTCCTCCATCACGCGCGCCCGCTGGACCTCTCGCTCGAGGCGCGTGAGCACGAAGCGGATTCGCTCGCCGATGTCCAGGCGCTGAATCACCTCGTCCTTGTCGCTGATCCGGAAGTTCATGTTCGTGGCCGCGAGGTCGGCGAAGCGCCCGGGGTCGGACATGTTCATCTTGAGGATCGCCGGCACCTCGTCCGGAATGCGATCCACGAGCTCCGCAAGCGTCTCGGCCGAGTTCACCAGGCGCGCCATGAGCTCTTCGCCCTGGATCGGGTCGAGCGGTGTCTCGGGCGCGGGCCTGATACGCGCGATCGGGTAGGGCTCGCGCTGCTCCACCCCCTCGATGATGATGCGCCGGAGTCCCTGCAGCGTGATCTGGACGGTGTCTCCCGGAAGATTGATTCGCTCGTGCACCCTCGCCGCGACGCCCACACGGCCGACGAAGGCCGAGGGATCGATCGTCTCGTCGTGATCACCGCTGGCGACGACGAGGCCAACGATGAGTCCGGCTTCATCGTGGGAACGGATGATCGAGAGATTCTCCGGCGCGCCCATCTGGACCGCGATCGTGCCGAGCGGGTAAACGATCGTCGACCTCAACGCCATCAGCGGAAGGGTCGGCGGAAGCTCGGATTTGAGGATCTCTTCCTTGCGCTGGGCTCGGGCCATGGACGTGGGGTGGGAGGCTCGTGGCTGGGGGCGGGCGTCCGCGGATTGCCCTAAATACTAATCACGCATATGTTTAAAGGCTATGTTCGATGAACTGAGCGAAAAGCTCGACGCCGTATTCGCGCGCCTCAGGGGCCGCGGAGTGTTGACGGAAGCCGATATCAAGGAAGGGATGCGCGAGGTTCGCCGCGTCCTCCTCGAGGCAGACGTCAATTTTCAGCTCACCCGCGAGTTCCTGGAGCGCGTAGAGCAGAAAGCAGCCGGAGTTGCAGCCCTCCGGAGCGTGTCTCCCGGGCAGCAGCTGGTCAAGATCGTCCACGACGAGCTGGCCAGCATGCTGGGCGAAAAACGCGAAGGGCTTCGGATCGGCACCGTCCCACCAGGGATCGTGCTCATGGTGGGGTTGCAAGGCTCCGGAAAGACGACCACTGCCGCGAAATTGGCACGCAAGCTCAAGGCGGAGGGGAAGCCGCCGCGGCTGGTGGCGGCTGACGTCTACCGGCCGGCGGCGATCGATCAGCTCGAGACGCTCTCGAAGCAGGTGAGCGTTCCGATCCATCTCGAGCGCGACAGTACGGATGTGGTGAAGATCGCGAAGCGCGGCATCGAGGAGGCACGCCGGGCTCGCGATCGCGTGGTGATCATCGACACCGCCGGCCGGCTGCAGATCGATGACGAGATGATGAACGAGCTGCGCCGCCTCAAGGACGCGGTGAAGCCCGACGAGATCCTCTTCGTCGCCGACGGCATGACAGGGCAGGACGCCGTCAAGATCGCGAAGGGCTTCGACGACGCGCTCGGCATCACCGGGGTCGTGCTGACGAAGATGGACGGCGATGCACGCGGCGGCGCGGCGCTGTCGATTTACGGGATCACGAAGAAGCCGATCAAGTACATCGGCGTGGGTGAGAAGATCGACGCGCTCGAGGAGTTCCATCCCGAGCGCATGGCGGGACGGATTCTCCAGATGGGAGACATCGTCTCGCTGGTCGAGAAGGCGCAGGAATCGTTCGACGAGGAGGAGGCGCGCAAGCTCGAGAAGAAGGTGAAGAAGGAGGGACTCGATCTCGAGGACTTCCTCACGAGCATGAAGCAGATGCAGAGGCTCGGACCACTGGAGGGCGTGCTCAAGCTGCTTCCGGGCGTGAACGCGAAGATGCTCAAGCAGGCGAATCTCGATCCGAAGCGGATGAAGCACATCGAGGCGATCGTGCTCTCGATGACGAAGGAGGAGCGGAAGAATCCCGGAATCCTCACGGGCTCCCGCCGCGCGCGCATCTCGAAGGGGTGCGGGCGCCCGGTGAGTGAGGTGAACCGGCTGCTCGATCAGTTCCGCGAGATGCAGAAGATGATGAAGAAGATGGGGAAGGGTGGCGGCGGACGAATGGGATTTCCCGGAATGCCGCCGGGCATGATGCCGCCTCGAATGGGCGGCCGCTGATCGCACGATCGTCGCATCATCCGTAGCACTAGGTAGCACCATCGGGTGCGCCCCGGACATTCCGGATCGCGCGAG
Source organism: Gemmatimonadaceae bacterium (assembly GCA_025929535.1). Classification (GTDB taxonomy): domain Bacteria; phylum Gemmatimonadota; class Gemmatimonadetes; order Gemmatimonadales; family Gemmatimonadaceae; genus FEN-1250. The sequence goes on along the minus strand of JAICLZ010000037.1, from coordinate 27,827 downwards.
GAGCCCGCGTTTCAGAACACACTCTGCTGGGAGATATCGAATGGTCAAGATTCGCCTTCGCCGCGTTGGACGGAAGAAGCTGCCCGTCTACCGCATCGTGATCGCCGACGCCACGAGCCCGCGCGACGGCCGCTTCATCGAGCTCATTGGCCAGTACAATCCGCGCCTCGCAGATGGTGGACTGAAAGTGGATGCGGATCGCGCGAGCTACTGGCTGAGCGTGGGCGCGCAGCCCACGGACACCGTTCGCTCACTGCTTCGAAAGGCGGGCGTGCTCAAGGCGCGCCACGAGGCGCGCGTTGCGGCGAAGCGCAGCGGGAGCGCCGTTCCCGTGAGCGAGAACGCCTCGGCGTAGGATGTCATCGCCCGAGTGGGTGATCGTCGGGCGGTTGAGGAAGTCGCATGGGCTTCGCGGCGAGATCATCGTGGAGCCGATCACGGACGCGCCGGCCGAAGTGTTTTCGGCCGGCCGCGTGCTTTTCGCGGGTGACGCCGCCGGCGATCCGCTACCCGATCCGCCCGAGCTCACCGTTCGCGAGACCCGCCCGCACATGAACGGGCTCCTCGCCGTGCGCTTCGAGGAGATGCACGATCGCGACGAGGCCGCGCGCTGGACCAATCGCTATCTGCTGATGCCCGCCACGGAGCTCGAGCCGCCGGCCGATGGCGAAGTCTATCTCCACGAGCTGGAGGGAATGCAGGTGGTGCTCGAGTCGGGAGAGCATGTGGGCACGGTAACGGCCGTGTTCGAGCTCCCTCAGGGACTCGCGCTCGACGTGAAGCGCGAATCGGGCACGCTGCTCGTTCCGTTCAACGAGGTGTTCATCCACGAGATCAAGCGCGCGGAGCGGACGGTGGTGATCGCGCCTCCACCCGGACTGCTCGACTGATGCTTCGCATCTCGATCGTCACGATCTTCCCCGATTTTTTCACTGCACCGCTCGCGCTCAGCATTCCCGCTCGCGCCGCGGCGGCGGGAATGGTGAGCTACAGCGTGGTCGATCTGCGTGCGTTCACGCACGATCGCCACAAAACGGTGGATGATTATCCGTTCGGCGGCGGAGCCGGAATGGTGATGAAGCCGGAGCCGTTCTTCGAGGCGGTGGACGCGATCGGGGCCAAGGCGCCCATCGTGCTGGTCTCGGCGCGCGGGCGCGTGCTCACGCAGGCGGACGCGGTGCGCTACGCGTCGGGCGAGGAGCTCACGATTCTCTGTGGGCACTACAAGGACGTCGATCAGCGCGTGGCGGACCATCTCGCAACCGAGGAGGTCTCGCTCGGCGAGTTCGTGCTGAGTGGCGGCGAGCCGGCGGCGCTCGCAATCGTGGATGCAACCGCGCGATTGCTGCCGGGCGCGATGTCGGATCTGGAGAGCGCGCGCACGGATTCGTTCTGGGATGGCAGCGAGTTGAGTGCGCCGAGCTACACGAGGCCGGCGGAGTATCGTGGGCAGCGAGTTCCGGAGGTGCTCATGTCGGGCGACCACCGGCGGATAGCGGAATGGCGCGCGGCGGAAGCCGAGCGACTGTCGAGGGCGCGCGCGAAGGGCTACGAATAGCGCTGCGCTTCGAGGCGTAGACGACGTTTGCGAATGAGGTTTTACTCATCGGCGTGGTCGTCCGTCTACCAGGCGATAGAGAAGGCGGCGAGAACGTCTGTCTTGTCTGGCCGCTCAGTCAGCAGTGCTCCTTGTTGCGTTCCGCACGCTGTTCATGTGATCTCGAACGTAGTACCCTGGTGCCGGCACCCATGGCGCCGGATTCCGCGGTCCCGAAGTCGACGACGTCGCATTCTCAGTCATGCGACGGCGTCCGTCATCCATTGTTCAATCGCTAGTCGCACGGTTACTGAGCCGCTGGTTTAGTGACGAGGGCAAAACCGTCGAAAGGCGGTGACGCAAAGCTACGAAGCTACCGCATCTACTCGATGCCAAGCTAGTCGGGCTGTCGCGCGGACCCTTATCCAAAGGAGTCCCACGATGCAACGCCTCCTCGCCGTATGTGCAGGCAGCCTCTTCCTGATTGCCTGCAACGATGCAACTGCGCCGTCCATTCCACAGTCGTCTGCTCCCGTTGCTCCGAGCAACGGACCGAACGCGGACATCCGGACGGGCCACTATATCGTCGTTCTCAAATCCGGGGCGCCCTCGGCTGAAGCCGTGGTGCATCGTCATGCGTTCAGCAAGGCGCTCACGATGGATCAGCACTTCAAGACGGTCATGCATGGTTTCGCCGCGGCCGTGAACGATGAGGACCTCGACAGCCTGCGCCACGACCCCGACGTCGAGAGCATCGTACCGGATCGCTACGTGCACCAGCTCGGATCCGAGACGGGAATGGGTTGGGCGCTCGACCGGGTCGACCAGCACAACATGCCGTTGAACGGTGCCTTTGCCTATGGGGCCACGGGCTACGGTGTCAACATCTACGTCGTCGACGGTGGCATTCGCTATTCGCACACCGAGTTCGGCGGCCGTGCACACTTCGCCTTCGACGCTCTGGGTGGCGACGGCTCCGACTGCAATGGCCACGGTACGGGCGTTGCCGGCGTCGCGGCCGGCAGCGTGCATGGGGTCGCGAAGGCCGCGAACATCTACTCGGTCCGCGTCTTCCCCTGCAGTGGTACCACCACCCTCTCCACGATTCTCGCCGGGATCGACTGGGTCACCGCGCACCACAGGTCCCCTGCGGTAGCGAACCTGAGCCTCGGCGCCGCTGCCGCGCCCATTCTGGACACGGCGGTCGAGCGCTCCATTCGTTCGGGCGTCACCTACGTGGTGGCGGCTGGCAACAACGGTGGCGACGCCTGCGCGATGTCACCGGGCAAGCTGCCCGACGTGATCAACGTGGGCGCGAGCGATGCGTCCGACTCGCGCGCCTCGTGGTCCAACTACGGATCCTGCGTCCACATGTTCGCGCCGGGTGTTTCCGTGGGCTCGGCCGATTACTACTCGGATGTGGCGCTCGCGAGCTGGAACGGCACATCCGTTGCCGCCCCGATGGTCTCGGGCGCCGTTGCCCTGTATCTGCAGGGGCACCCGACCGCGTCGCCGGCCAGCGTTCGCTCCGCGATTCTGGGCAACACCACGGGAAGTGTGCTCAGGAACACCTCGGGCTCGGCGAACCGGCTGCTCTACACATCGTTCATCGGCTCCGTCTCGGCGCCCACGACGACCACCACAGCTCCGACGACGACCACCACGACGACGGCGCCGGCTCCAGCGCCAATCGCTCCCGTAGGCGGTGTCGGCGTGTCGTACAAGTGCGCCTCGCGCGTGTGTGGTTTCGATGCCGGCGCGTCCCAGCCTACGGGCGGCGTCACCTCCTACAAGTGGTACTTCGGTGACGGCAGCTCGGCCACGGGTCGCGCGGTGAATCACACGTACGGCTCCAACCCGAGCTACGATTGGGTCCTGTACATCTCCACGGGAACGGGCAAGAAGTACGCGGTGGGCAAGTCGATCACGCCCGCGAGCGCATCGGGCTCGACTACCAGCACGTACCCGACGTACGTGCCGCCCACCACCACCTCCACCTCGCCGACAACCACCAGCGGGACCTTCACCGCCAACTTCACAGTCAGCTGCAACACGAAGCACAGCTGCACCTTCGATGCGAGCAGCTCGGTGATTCCGAACGGCGTTTCCTCGTTCAACTGGTTTTTTGGAGACGGCTACGAAGGCACGACGGTGAAGCTGACGCACGACTATTCGGGACCGAAGACGGTGAGCGTGTACCTCAAGATCTACGACAAGACGTACGCCTACAGGACGATCACGAAGACGGTGACGGTGCCCTGATGTGACCTTGCGCGCTCCGCACATCGGCGGGACGGCCGGCGAATTCGGAGAGCGATCGGTGGCGTGTGCCTTCGGTCGCTCTCCTACATCCGGTCTCTTGAGTTACTCCCCTCGGGCCGTTAGCTTGCGAATCTTCCCACGACACTTTTCCGGGCCCGTTCCATGGCCCCGAGCGCCCTATGCATGTATTCATCGAAACCCAGAAGGAATATCTCCGCACCGACATTCCGCCCTTTCGCGCGGGTGACACGCTTCGCGTGAACGTGCGCGTCAAGGAAGGCGAGAAGGAGCGGCTCCAGGCGTTCGAAGGCGTGTGCATCGCGAAGCGCGGCAGTGGCGTGAGCGAGACCTTTACCGTCCGCAAGATCTCCAACGGTGTCGGTGTCGAGCGCATCTTCCCGATCCACAGCCCCATGCTCGGCGACGTGCACGTCGTGCGCCGCGGCCGCGTACGTCGCGCCAAGCTCTACTATCTGCGCGAGGCCACTGGCAAGGCGGCGCGAATCAAGGAGCGCAAGATTCAGGTCGCCCGCCCCGTCTGAGTCGGCGGCGCAGGGAGCGCGTACTATGGCCCGCGCGCGATGGACCACCATCGAACGGGATTTGCGCCGCACGGGCGGCACGCTGATCGCCGGAGTCGATGAGGTAGGACGGGGCTCCCTTGCGGGCCCCGTCGTCGCATGCGCCATCGTCATGCCTCCCGACTCGCGCGCGCTGCGCGGCGTGGACGACTCGAAGGCGCTCAGCATTCCCGCGCGCGAGCGACTGGTCTCGCAGATCATGGAGCGCGCGGTGAGCCTCGGACTGGGCGCAGCCTCCGCGCGGGAAATAGACCGTCTCAACATCTACCACGCGAGCACCCTCGCGATGCAACGCGCGCTCTCGCGACTCCGGGTGTCGCCGGACCACGTGCTCATCGATGGCCGCCCGATTCGCTCGCTCGGTGTCGCGCACCACGGCGTTGTCGACGGCGACGACAAGTGCTTCAGCATCGCGTGCGCATCGATCGTCGCCAAGGTGACGCGCGACCGGTTGATGGCGAGTCTCGCGCGGCGGCATCCGCACTATGCGTGGGATCATAATTGCGGCTACGCAACACGTCGTCACATCGACGCACTCCAGTCGCACGGCAGCTGCGCGCATCATCGACGGTCGTTCGTCGTGAAGGCGCTTCTTCCCAGCGCCATCGTGCTGGAGGTCATCGAAAGTGCGGACGCACATCACACAATCGCGGATTTTCTGGATGCACACACGTCATTGTGATGATCGCGATGCACAGCGCGTGAGGCGTGTCACAGCAGCGCACTGAGGCACGCTTTTAGCTTTGATTCACTGCAGAAATGGCAAAACCGGTCACAGGCGTCTACAGGGAGAAGAACATGAATGGTCATATGAAGGTGTTTGCGGCAATCGCGCTCGTGGCACCGGTCATGGCCGGATGCGCCACCAAGGGTTTCGTGCGAGAGCACGTCGCGGCCGAGCAGGTGCGCGCGGATGCACACGCCGACTCCGCCGTGAGCGCAGAGCGCTCCGCGCGCATGTCCGCAGACAGCTCGCTGACGCAGGATGTCGCGTCGCTTCGCAAGGACCTCGACAGTCTCCGCACCGAGTACGGCGCAAAGATCACGGCGCTCGAGAACGGCATGCAGTTCGCCCTTCCCGTGCACTTCGCGTACAACGATGCAACCGTTCGTGACGAGGACAAGGCAGCGCTCGACCGCTTTGCCAAGGTCGTCACGAAGTACTATCCGAACTCGATCATCACGGTCGAAGGCTTCGCCGACCCCGCCGGTGGCGTGAAGTACAACCTCGACCTTTCCAAGCGTCGCGCGGGCTCCGTGCAGTCGTATCTCTCGTCCACCGGTGGTGTGACGGATGAGATTCGCGCGGTCGGTTACGGCAAGACGCGTCTCGTGGTTCCGAACGCCTCCAAGGATCAGCCGGGCGCGGACCAGAATCGTCGCGTGGTGTTCGTTGTCGAGAGTGCGCAGGCCGCGGCGACGGGTGTCGCAATGAGCAGCCAGCAGTAACACTTTCGAGGTATCGCGGCAGGCACGCGGCGCACTCTCGGGTGCGCCGCGTTGCTTTTGTGGCTGGGCTATTCCTGGTGCGCGCTGTCCGTCGCGCGGCGGTGCTGTCCCGCCTCGGGCTCCACAGTGCCGCGCTTGTCGCGCCAATGGAGTAGCAGTTCGGGCGCGATCGCCACCGCCAGGAGCGTGACGGGCACATTCTGGATGAACTGCAGCAGCAGCGCGACGGCCACCGCTTTTGCCTTGTCCAGCCCGAGCGCCTCGGCCGTCACGCCATAGACCACCTGAAACACGCCCACGTTCCCCGGCGTCGCGCGCACGAGGAAGCCGACGTTCGCGGTGATGAGCGTCGTCACGCTGCCCACGACGCTGATCGGGAAATGCGCGGCGACGGCCACGAGATGATACGTCGCGATCTGCGCGGCCCAGTTGACGAGCGACAACAGCATCGCGAGCGTGATGCGCTGGATCGTGAGAATGTGTCGCACGCTGCCCATGAAGCGGTCGAGATACGAGCGCACTCGCCCCACGATGGTGGTGGGGTACACCGTGGCCACCACCATTTCCGGTGCGCGGCGCAGCAGTACGCCGAAGAGCACCATGATGCCGAGCAAGACGCCGACTGCCGCGAAGCGCCAGCGCTCGACTTCGGGCGGCATCGGAAGCAGGTATGCGGCACTCGCCATGAGCACGATGTAACCGATCAGGTCGAACAGCCGCTCCAGCGCCAGTGCCGCGAGCACGGCGGCGCTCGATGCTCCTGAGGCGCGCTTCACGAAGACGACGCGTGCCGCATCTCCGCTGTTGGCCACGAGGATGTTGTTGAGTCCCGCGCCCGCGACCGTCGCTTTGGTGGCGAGCGCCAGCGACGGCGCGCCCACCTGGCGGAGAAAGATCCACCACGTGAGTGCCTTGGCGGCGAGCGTGATGAAGTTCGCGAGCGTGGCGATCAGGAGAATGGGCCACGATGCCGTGCGAATCGCGGTCCATGCGGAGCTCCAGTCGATCGTGCGGCCGTAGAGGACGATCGCTGCGAGCATCGCCATCGAGAAAATCCCTCGAAGCGCGTGCTTGAGCGCGGGCTTCACGAGTGCACGCCGAGATGTCGGGCGAGCTGGGTGGCCGCGCGCCGGCCGCTTCGAATGGCGCCGTGCACTGTGCCACTGTCCGATTCCTTCACTGTTGCCTCGCCGGCGAGGTACAGCGTGCCTCGAATCGGTTTCGCGAGCGCCTCGCCGGCCTTCGAGCCGCCCACCAGCGGATAGCTGTACGCCCCGCGCGCGAACGGATCCGCCTCCCAGTTGTGCGTCCAGGATTCGACGAGCAGCGACGCCAGCTTTTTTCGCGGAGCTCCGAACTGTCGCGCGGCCGAAGAGAGCACGCGATCGAGACGTTCCTCGATGCCCAGCAGCGCGAGCGCCGCGCCGCGTCTGCCGCCAGCCCACGCGACGAGCATCGGCGCCCTGAGCGGCGCAAGCGTCCACCACACCGGCACATCGGTATCAGAGCCCTGAAGGAAGCTGAGGTTCGAGAGCTTGCCCTTCCGCCAGAACTCCTCGCGAAAGAGCAGCACGAGACGAGTGACGGCGCCCGTGGTCATCAGCGAGAGCGCGTCTTCGTGTCTCGCGATCGCCGGATGGATGCGAACCGCGCCCACATCACCCGGGCGCGCCTGCAGCACGCCGATGGGAAGCGTGAGAATCGCCGCTCTGGCGGCGAAGCTTCCTTTCGATGTGTCGAGATGCACCGCGCCAGGCTCCCATTCGATGCTGCGCACCGTCGTGCGCAGCCGGACCGAGTCGTACGGTTTGCGCGAGAGCCAACCCGGCACGTGATCGTAGCCATCGAGCACGCGTCCGATGCGCTGCTCGTTCACGTCGCCGTGTGGGCTGCCGCCCTTCGCGAGCGCGCGCTCGCTGATGCGGAGCGCGTCCGCGGCGTGGAAGCCCTCGACGAACTCACGCGCGAGCGCGCGGTCGCGCGCGAGTCTGCGCCCTCCCGGTGCCGTGGCGAGAAACTCGTGGAAGGAGCGATCGGGATCGCGGCTCGCGTTCATGCGCCCCATGACGTTCTCGAGGCGGCGCCAGAAATCCCGCGACGGGAGGAGCCGCTTGTTACGACGCTCCCATCGCTGGCCGCAGACATCGACGGCGAGCAGAGCGGCCTCGCGAACGATCGACATCACCTCCGGCGCGCTCCCGTGCACGAACTCGGCGCCGAGCTCTATCGGGGCGGGTGCGCGCGGATCGCGATGCGTCAACACTCGTCCGCCGATGCGATCGCGCGCCTCGAGGAGCTCCACACGCACGCCGCGCTCGCGCAGCGCGCGCGCGGCGGCGAGTCCGGACACACCAGCGCCCACGATGATGACGTCCGTCCTGTGACTCGCGCTCAACTGACCTCCGGGTGCCACCGTCGGGGCAGATTCTGTGCCCTGTGTCGAGAATCGATCAAGATATATGGTCGACGAGTGCGGGTCAGGGAACTGCGTGCGACGGTGGCGGCTTAGCTTTCAGTCTCCACTCACCAAGTCTTCTTCTCGGATGCATTTCATGCGTACGATCGCCGTCGTCGTTGGCAGCGCAAGCGCGAGGTCGATCAACCGGCGACTCGCGAATGCGCTCGAGCGACTCGGCGCCGATCGATTCTCGTTCGTGCGAGTGCAGATCGACGGTCTCCCGATGTTCAATGTGGACCTCTCGAGGGATCCGCCGGCAGCAGTCGTGCGAATGAAGGGCGAGATCGCGTCCGCCGACGGCGTGATCATCGTGACGCCCGAGCACAACCGCTCGGTTCCCGCGGTGCTGAAGAACGCGATCGACTGGGGCTCGCGCCCGGCGGGCCAGAGCTGCTGGATCGGCAAGCCCGCGGGAATCCTTGGTGCATCGACGGGTCAGACGGGAACGGCCGCGGCGCAGCAGCATCTGCGCAACATTCTCTCGCCGCAGCAGGTGGTGATCATGGGCCAGCCGGAGCTGTACCTGCACTGGAAGGAAGGGATGGTCGACAGCGAGGGGCTCGTGGTCGACGACATGGTGAAGAAGCGGATGGAGGCGTTCCTGGAGCGGTACGCCGCGTGGGTGGAGCGGGTGGGCGTGAAGCGGGCACCTTGAGATGCGGGGCGGCTGGATCGAGATTTGAGAGTCGTCGCGAGTGGTGCATAAGTGCGGCGGCGAGACCCGATAGCTCAGCTGGTTAGAGCAACGGACTTTTAATCCGTAGGTCCTGGGTTCGACTCCCAGTCGGGTCATGGCAGGAAGGCAGTGCGCTGTGCGCGCCATGTGAATTTTTCCACGCGCCCTGCAGCCCGGCACCGCTCGGCTAGCGAAACGGTCGTTCTTTCACGACCTTCCAATCGCCATCATCGCCGCGAGATTGGCATTGTGCGCCAGGTGTGCGAGTTGCGCGCGCCGATTCATGCTGCGCCAGCCTTCGACGCGCCTACTTCACCGACCTCCGCCCAATGACCGCTCTTGAGAAGTAGTCGATGACGGAGATCGCCTCGCGATTGAGCGCAAGTCTCGCCGATCGGTATGCCATAGAGCGCGAGCTTGGCTCGGGCGGCATGGCGACGGTCTATCTCGCCCGCGATCTCAGACACGATCGCGAAGTCGCGATCAAGGTGCTGCGTCCCGAGCTCGCGGCGGTCATCGGCGCCGAACGATTCCTCAGCGAGATCAAGACCACCGCCAATCTGCAGCACCCCCACATCCTGCCTCTCTTCGACTCGGGCGAGGCGGACGGGTTTCTGTTTTATGTGATGCCCTTCGTCGAGGGCGAATCGCTGCGGGATCGACTCACTCGCGAAAAGCAGCTCCCGATCGCGGATGCGGTCCGCATCGCGACAGAGGTGGCCGGTGCGCTCGATTACGCGCACCGTCACAACGTCATCCATCGCGACATCAAGCCGGAGAACATTCTGCTGCACGACGGCCGCGCACTCGTGGCGGACTTCGGAATTGCACTTGCTGCGAGCAGGGCAGGTGGTGGTCGCATGACCGAGACCGGGATGTCGCTCGGCACGCCGCTCTACATGAGCCCCGAGCAGGCGATGGGCGAGCGCGAGATCACCGCGCGAAGCGATGTGTATGCGCTCGGCTGCGTCACCTACGAGATGCTGGTGGGCGATCCGCCATTCACGGGATCGACGGCGCAGGCAATCGTCGCCAAGGTGATGACGGAGAAGCCCGTTCCGCCCTCTCGCGTGCGCGACACGATTCCGGAGGACGTCGAAGAGGCAGTGCTGATCGCACTTGCAAAGCTGCCTGCAGATCGCTTTGCAACTGCCGCGGAATTCGCGGAAGCGCTTCTCAGCGGAAACCGGACAGTTCGACGGACTGTGAACCCGGGAGCTCGCGGTGCACGCGCGGCGACATCGCGGTATCGGGCCGCGATCGGCGCAGCGGCCCTCCTGATGCTGGCGGCTGGATTCGTTGCCGGACGCTGGGTGCTCGGCCGCCACTCCGCCCCGAGGATCGTCTTCGCGCCGAAGACCTTTCACCGGCAGGGCATCTTCAACGCGAGATTCGCTCCCGACGGACGCACCATCGTTCTGAGTGCGACCTCCGACAGCAACGCGCCCGGGCTGTTCATTCTTCGCCCGGACTATCCCGAGCAAACCTCACTCGGGCTGCCGGATACGCACCTGCTCTCCGTGTCGTCCAAAGGCGAGTTGGCAATCCTGGTGCACGCGCAGTTCATTCGCCACCGCTTGTTCCAGGGGACGCTCGCTCGAGTACCGCTCGACGGCGGAGCCCCCCGGCAAGTACTCGACAGTGTTCGGGAAGCAGATTGGTCGCCCGATGGTACCGAGCTGGCCATCATTCACGATGTACACGGAAAGGATCGTCTCGAGTTCCCGATCGGCACGGTGCTCTACGAGACTGCCGGCTATCTCAGCGATCCGAAAGTCTCGCCGGATGGAAGGCGCGTCGCGTTCGCCGAACATCCCTTTCGATGGGATGACCGCGGCTCGATCAAGGTCGTCGATCGGCTTGGCAAGACATCGATCGCTACGCGGGATTTTCCGTCAATCGAAGGACTGGCGTGGCGCGCGCACTCCGACGAGGTTCTATTTTCAGCCTCTGGTGCCACCGGCATGACCGTGTACGGCGTCAGCGAATCGGGACAGGCTCGAGAGGTGATTTCGGGCCCGGGTGATCTCACCATGCAGGATGTCTCGCGGAGCGGACAGGTGCTCCTGACTCGCGACGACGCCTCGTACCGCCTCATGCTCCGCGGGCCGGGTAGCGAGAAGGAGCGTGATGTGTCGTGGCTCAACACGCCCTTCAACCCGCTTCTCGCCCACGATGGATCGCTGCTCGCGTTCAGCGACGGTGGTTTCGATGCGGGAGACAACTACACCGTCATGCTGCAAAAAACCGACGGACGCCAGGTAGCACGCCTTGGCGAGGGCTCGGCCTTTGCGTTCTCACCCGATGGAAAATGGCTGCTCGCTGGCATCTTCACAGCACCACCGAAGCTGGTGTTGTATCCGACGGGCACCGGTGCGGAGCGCGGCGTGGATGTCGGCGCCTTCGAATCGATCGCAACAGCAGACTGGTTTCCCGACGGAAAATCGATCCTCGTCTGCGGCAACAAGGCAGGTGAAGCAGGTCGATGTTATGAGCATGCTCTGAACGGCGGAGCGTTGCAGGCAGTCACCCCGGCGGGGACGAGCTCGGGGCTCGTCTCACCGGATGGCAAGCAAGTGGTGGCCTTTGGCCAGGCTTTGGGTCACCGCCGGTACGCGATAGCGGGAGGTGCGGGCCAGGAGATCCCGCAACTCACCTTCAACGATCAGGTCGTCCGCTGGAGCGGCGATGGGCAAGCACTGTTCGTCAGCAACGTCAGCTCGCGGACACTGGATCGTCTGGATCTCGCGACGGGCGTTCGGAAGCCGGTCCTCGATCTTGGGCCTGAGAGTCTGACCGGCCCCATGAGAGTTGGCTCCGCCACACTGTCGGACGACAACAAGGTTTACGCGTACGTGACTTCACCGATGGTGTCGCAGCTTTTTACGGTTGACGGAATACCGTAAGCGAGGACTATTGCCACGAGAAGATGTTCGTCGCCGCCGTCCCCGCCCGCGCTCGCGAGAGATCGTCCGCCTGGCGCAGCGAGCTGCGCGCCCGATTCTCGCTCACGAATCGGATCTCGATGCTTCGGTGCGCTCCTGCGCCGCGGTCGAGCGGCGCCGCGATGTCCACCCGCCACGTCGTCTGCGATTGCGCCGGGACCGCGGCGAGCAGGCTCACGCCCACCGATGCGCGCACGGGGCTGCTCACGCCATAGGGCACATCGCCCGCCCAGACCTTTCCCGCATCCGCGAACAGTGCGGCGCCGATTGCCGACCACGTGCCGAAGCGGCGAATGGACCAGCGGTCCTCGAGGCGCGCGACCGCGCGCTGCGCGCCTGCCTCCTGTGAGCCGCGAAAGCCCCGCACGCCCGAGCGCGAATTGTTGATCGTGAGCTCGTAGGGGAGGAGTGAGCGCCACGCACCAGCGAAATCTCCCGTGACGATCACCGTGTGGTGCGCACCCGGCTTCGTGTAGTAGATCAGACGCGCGGTGGTCACGAGCCCTGCCCATCCGCCCGTTACTGCATCGCGCTGGATCTCGCCGGAGAGCCCCGTGCCGAGGAACGATGGGCCGAACGCGTGTCCGCCGAGCACGTCGCCGCCGAACAGCCAGTTGGTGTTCCCGAGATGCGGGAGCCCGCGGCCGATCTGTCCCGCGAACTGCACGCCGAGCGGAAAATCCTGCGTGCCATAGAGCGCGTCGTATCCGGTCACGCGCTCGTAGTGGAGCAGCCGCACCCCGGCGACGGCCGAGAGGCGAGTCGCGTGAAAGTCGGGGTAGCGTGCGTCGAAGAGGTTGTCCGGCTCGTGCACGTACCCGGAATCCGAGATCACGACGCCGCGATCGTGCGTGCTCATGCGCTCGTGCGTGAGCACGGCACCCAGGAAGAGCCTTCGCGTGCCGATGTCCAGCCGGCTCACTGCTCCCGCGTCCGCGAGAAAGTAGTGCATGCCGAGCGAGAGCGGGTCGTCGCCGATGCGATCGAAACCGGGATAGCTGTTGGTGTACGAGATGCCGGTGTGCCAGGCGACGTGCTGCAGATTTGTGTAGAACGGATGCTCGAGGGCGACGAGCGCGTGGCTGCCCACGGGGTCGCGCCCGGCATCGAGCGTGAGCCGCTCCGGCGACGAGAACGCCGCGTAATTCACGTAGCGCGCGCCGAAGCCGTCGCGGTAGGCATCGCCCTGTGCCCAGGACGCGGCCGCGTACTGGCCGCTGCCGGCGATGTTCGAATTTCCGAACTTGAACGATGTGACGTGGAGTCCGTTGAAGGACGCGCCGAGCACGAGCGAGATTTCGTCGACCGTCGTCACATCGATCGCGACTCCGCCGGCGCTGTCCGGCGTTGCCGTGACGATCGCATTGGCCAGAAACGGCTGGGCACGCAGCACGCGCTCCGTCTCCGCGCGTCGATGCTCCGTGCACACGCCGCCTTCCTTGAGCTGAAGAAAGCTTTGCACGACGCGCGGCTGCGTGGTCGAGTACTGCAACAGCACACCGCTCACGAGTCGTCGCAGCGTGCCGGGCCGGCCGAGTGAGGGCGGGCTCTGCGGATGGATCGTGATGCTGCTGATGATCTGTCCGTCGCACGAGCGCACGGCTGGTGGCGGAGCAACGGCGCTGGTGTCCTGCGCCAGCAGCTGGGGAGCGATCGCGAGTAACGCGAGCAACGCGGCGCGCGCACGAACCATCGAGAATCTGGAGTCGCAGCGATCATCGGTCATCTCGCCAACCCATTATCGATCGGCCCCGCCTCGAAGTCCAGCGCAAGATCGAGCGACGGCGCCGAGTGCGTCAGCGCGCCCACCGAAATCCAGTTCACACCCGCTGCGGCAACCGCGCGCACGGTTTCGAGCGTGATGCCACCAGACGCCTCCAGAATCGCAGCCCCGCGCGCCAGCTCGACGCACGCGCGCATCTCATCGCACGACATGTTGTCCAGCAGGATCACATCTGCACCAGCTCCGAGCGCGGCTACGACCTGCTCTCGCCGGTCGCACTCGACCTCGGCCTGCATCCCGTCGGGCGCGCCCGCTCGAGCCCGGCGAACGGCGAGAGCGATGTCTCCGCCCACAGCCGCCAGGTGATTGTCCTTGATCAACACGGCCGCGCTCAGATCGTAACGATGGTTCGTCCCGCCACCGCATCGCACCGCATATCGCTCCAGGGCGCGCAGACCGGGTGTCGTCTTGCGCGTGTCCAGGATTTTCGCCGTTGTGCCGCGCACTGCATCGACGAAGCGTGCCGTGAGCGTCGCGATGCCCGACAATCGCTGAATGAAATTGAGCGCCACTCGCTCGCCGGACAGCATCGCGCGCGCACTGCCTTCGATCTCGAGCACCGCCTGATTCGCCATCAGGTGAGCTCCGTCCTGTTCGAGCCTGCGGAACTTCACCGTGGGATCGAGCAGCGTGAATACCGCCTCCATCAATGGCAGCCCGGCGATCACTCCCGCCGAGCGCGCGACCAACACGGCGCTCGCGCGCAGGTGGGCAGGCACGATGGAGCGGGTCGTCACGTCCTGGTACGCACGATCCTCCTCGAGCGCGGCGCGCACGACCGTCTCGAGCATCGTCTCCGACAAGGGGAACGCCGCGTCATCGACCAGAGCCGTCGTCACTCCGCGCTCGCGGCGGGCGCGCACGGCGCAATCGGCGACCCTCCGATCTCCAGCATGCGCTCGATCGCCAGCCGCGCGCGATCGGCAATCTCCGGGGGCACGGTGATTCTCGGCTCCATCGTCGCCAGTGCGCTCCACACTTTCGGAAGTGTAGTCACCTTCATGAACCGGCACGATGCGCGCTCGTCGGCCGGAAAGAAGGTCTTCTCCGGATGCGCCTTGCGCAACCGATACAGGATGCCGACCTCCGTCGCCACGATGAACTCGCTCGCACCGCTGTAGCGTGGCCGGCGCATCATTCCCTCCGTCGACAACACCTGCAGCCCCTTCACATCGAGCTCACCCGACGAGGATGCCTCGAGCAGCCCCGTCGTGCATCCGCACTCCGGATGCACCAGCAGCTCCGCCTTTGGATGCCGTCTGCGCACGTTCGACAGCGAGTCCGGCGAGATCGCCGCGTGCACGTGGCACTCGCCCATCCAGATGTGCATGTTGCGCCGCCCGGTCACCCGCTGCACGTGCGCGCCGAGGAACTGGTCGGGGCAGAACAGAATCTCCCGGTCCTCGGGGATCGCGTTCACGATCTCCACCGAGTTTCCCGACGTGCAGCAATAGTCCGACTCGGCCTTCACCGCCGCCGTCGTGTTCACGTACGAGACGACCACGGCGCCCGGATGCTCGGCCTTCCACGCGCGAAGCTGGTCTGCGGTGATCGAGTCCGCGAGCGAGCAGCCGGCGCCCAGGTCGGGAAGCAGCACGATCTTCTCCGGCGACAGAATCGCCGCCGTCTCCGCCATGAAGTGCACGCCGCAGAAGACGATGACATCGGCCTCCGTCTCTGCCGCCGCGCGCGAGAGGCCGAGCGAGTCGCCGACGACATCGGCGACATCCTGTACCTCGGGCCGCTCGTAATTGTGCGCGAGGATTACCGCGTTCTTCTCCTGCGCAAGCTCGCGGATCTCGTCCGCCAGATGGCGGTGGGTCATCGTGCTGGTCATGTGCCGGAAGTCCATGTCGCGCCGAGGCGCGAGCGCATGTGGCGCCGGGCGTACGCGCGGCGTGGAAGGGGGAAGTCCGCCCGATAGTGTCCGCCGCGCGATTCCTCGCGCAGGAGAGCAGCCTCGGTGATCAGCTGTGCGGTGAGCGCCATGTTCGTTTCGTCGATCGCGCCGCCCGGAAGCGTTGCAGCGACCGATTCGAGCGCCGCGAGACACGAGCGAAGTCCGGCGCTCGTTCGCTCGAGCCCGGCATGCTCCCACATCAGCGCGCGAATGTTCGTCGCCGCATTCTGTGCGACCGCTTCAGGCGCCATGACCGGCACGCTCCACTTCCGCGCGCCGGGAACGTGCTCGATGCTCGGCGCCTCGAGAACCGCGCGCGCGACGCGCTCCGCGAATACCAGCCCCTCGAGCAGAGAGTTGGACGCCAGGCGATTCGCGCCGTGAACGCCGGTGCACGCCACCTCGCCCACCGCATACAGCCGCGACAGCGACGTTCGGCCAACGAGATCCGTCACGACGCCACCCATCGTGTAGTGCGCGGCGGGGGTGACCGGAATGGCGTCGCGGCGCGGATCGATGCCGCGCTCCATGCACACCGTGAAGATTCCCGGAAATCGTGCCGCGAAGCGCTCGCCGAGATGCGTCGCATCGAGATGGACCTGCCCTGCTTCCCGCTGCGCACGCATCACGGCTCGCGCCACGACATCTCGCGGCGCGAGCTCGGCCAGCGCATGCGCGCGTTGCATGAAGCGCGTGCCACGCGCATCGAGCAGCACCGCGCCTTCGCCGCGCACCGCCTCGCTGATGAGCGAAAGCGGGCTTTCCGGCGTGTCGAGCGCGGTGGGATGAAACTGGATGAACTCCATGTCGGTCAGCTCGGCGCCCGCGCGATGTGCGAGCGCGTAGCCGTCGCCGGTGGCGACCGTCGGATTCGTCGTATACCGGAAGAGCTGACCGCACCCACCCGTCGCGAGCACGGTCGCGCTCGCGATGATCTCGAGCGCGCGCCCGTCGTCGCTCACGCGCGCCCCGTAGCAGCTGCCATTCGCGACGAGAAGCTCGAGCGCTCGCGCGTGCTCGAGTACGGCGATGCGATCGTCGGCCAGCACGCGCGTGACGAGCAGCCGTACGACTTCGGCGCCCGTGCGATCGCCGTTCGCGTGCACGATGCGCCGTTCGGAATGCGCGGCTTCACGTCCGAGAAGGAGCTCGCCGCGCGGGCCGACATCGAAGTGTGCGCCCGCCGCGCGAAGCTCCTGCACGCGTCTGGGGCCCTCGGTGACCAGCACGTCCACCGCCTCGCGATCGCAGAGCGCACCGCCCGCGGCCAACGTATCCTGGCAGTGCAGGGCGGGGGAGTCGCCGGCGCCGAGTGCCGCGGCGATGCCGCCCTGCGCGTACGCGCTCGCGCTGTCCAGCAGCGATTGTTTCGTGAGCAGCACGACATCGCCGGGATTGCCGCACTGCTCCGCCGCGCGCCATGCAGTGTGCAAACCAGCCACTCCGCTCCCGATCACGAGAACGCGCGCGTGGAGTCTGCGGGGGAGTGACGAGGGCGAGCTCTCGCGTGTGATTTCGCCGAGGTCGCGGGCGCTAGGGGAGAGCGCGGTGCTGCATGATGCCGACATATGTCATCCCATTGGTCACGAGGTACCTCGCTGCGGGGCCGGTTGGGAAACGCCTTGGCTCGCCGGAAATGACGAGCCCTCGCAGAAAGTGGCGCGGACTGCAGCGCCGTTTTTGTGGTACACCGAAGACTAGCATCGGTGCGCCATTGATGCACCAACGCGAGACAATCCTTCGCTGTTCCGTGCGCCATCGGGCCCTTGGCTTGCCAACTCCCGGTTCCAGGGTATCGTGGTGGTCGGCGCGGCGAGGAGATTGCAACGCTTCTGTTCGGCGAGTGCCGGAGCCGTTGCATCGAGGCGTGCTTCGCGCAACCCATGAAATGGAGCCCGACCATTGAGGCGAGCCTCATGACGAACGAAGCCGGCGACCAGCATTCCGCGCACGCGGCATCCGACGCGCACACCGATTTCGCCGGCGCGATGAGCTACGGCGATTATCTCCAGCTCGACACGCTGCTCGGCGCGCAGCAGCCGCGCTCGGATTCGCACGACGAGATGCTGTTCATCATCATCCACCAGGCGACCGAGCTGTGGATGAAGCTGACGCTGCACGAGCTCGACGCGGCGCGACGCCTGATCATGAAGGACGATCTCGCACCCGCGTTCAAGCACCTGGCGCGTGTCAGCCGAATTCAGTCGCAGCTGATCCAGTCGTGGGACGTGCTGTCCACCATGACGCCGAGCGACTATTCACGCTTCCGCGACGCGCTCGGGCGCTCCTCCGGCTTTCAGTCGGCGCAGTACCGGCTGATCGAGTTCGCGCTCGGCAACAAGCAGGAGGCGATGCTCGCCCCGCACAAGCACCGCGGCGACGTCAACGCGAAGCTCGAGCGCGCGCTCGCGACGCCGAGCATCTACGACGAGGCGATACGGCTGCTCGCGCGACACGGATTCGCGATCGCTTCCGCCGTGCTCGAGCGCGACGTGCGCGAGCCATACCACGCTGATCCGTCCGTGCTCGCGGCGTGGGCGCAGGTCTATCGCGATCCGAAGCGATACTGGGACCTCTACCAGCTGGCCGAGGAGTTGATCGATCTCGAGGACTGGTTTCAGCAGTGGCGCTTCCGCCACGTGACGACGGTGCAGCGCATCATCGGACGCAAACGGGGCACGGGCGGCACGGCGGGCGTGGGCTATTTGAGGCAAGTACTCGACGTCACCTTCTTCCCGGAGCTCTGGGATGTGCGCACGGAGCTGTAGATGACGAGATCGATCACGCGCGGCGACCTCGAGGCGCTGGATCGCGCCGATTCGCTGCGCGACTTCCGCGATCGCTTCGCGATCCCCGAGGGCGTCATCTACCTCGACGGGAACTCACTCGGCGCGCTGCCCAGGGAAACGTCGGAGCGCGTCCGCAAGGTGATAGAGGACCAGTGGGGACGCGATCTCATTCGAAGCTGGAACGCGCACGGATGGATCGACCTCCAGCAGCGCATCGGCGCGAAGATCGGCCGCCTGATCGGGGCGGGCGAGGGCGAAACGGTCGTCGCGGACTCGACGTCGGTAAACCTCTACAAGATGCTCGCGGCGGCCCTCGAGCTCAGGCCGGGGCGCCGCGTCATCGTTTCGGAGACGAGCAACTTTCCGACGGATCTCTACATCGCCCAAGGGTTGCTGCGACAGCTCGGGTGCGCGCACACGCTGCAGCTCGCCGCGCCCGAGGACGTGGAAGCCGCGATCACGGACGATGTTGCCGTCGTCATGCTGACGCACGTCAACTATCGCACCGGTCGCATGTACGACATGCAGCGCATGACCGAGCGGGCGCACGCACACGGGGCCATCATGCTGTGGGATCTCTCGCACTCCGCCGGCGCCGTGCCCGTCGACCTGTCAGGCGCCAACGCGGACCTCGCGGTGGGTTGTGGTTACAAATATCTCAACGGCGGTCCCGGTGCGCCGGCGTATCTGTACGTCGCGCGGCGGCATCAATCGCGCATCTCGCCCGCGCTGAGTGGATGGCTCGGGCACGAATCACCCTTCGCATTCGAGCGCTCATATCGTCCGGCGAACGGGATCGAGCGATTCATCGTGGGTGCACCGCCCATTCTCGGACTCACCGCGCTCGAGGTGGGCGTGGACCTGATGCTCGAGGCGCCAATGAGCGCGGTGCGAGCGAAGTCCCTTCAACTGACGGAGCTCTTCGACGCGCTCGTGACCCAGGAGATCGGAGCAGAGATCCTTGCGCTCGTGTCGCCGCGCGAGCCCGAGATGCGTGGCAGCCAGCTGTGCTATGCGCACGAAAGTGGCTGGCCGATCATGCGCGCGTTGATCGACCGCGGCGTGATCGGCGACTTCCGCGCGCCGGACATTCTGCGCTTCGGCTTTACCCCGCTGTACCTGAGCTACCTCGACGTGTGGAACGCCGTCGCGACTCTCGAGGCGATACTGACCGAGCGCGCGTGGGACAAACCCAGGTACCATGAGCGCGCGCTCGTAACCTGATACGATCGGGAGCTACGGATCGAAGGGATCCTCCTCGTCCGCTCCCGCCGCCGACCCCGCGGCACCAGTGTCGTTCTCCACACGCAACACCTGATGCTGCGCCGTGCCCCCAGCCGCCATCGTGACGAGATAATCGCCGCTCTCGACGAGTGCCGCGTTCCGGCCGCCGAAGAAGCCACTCGTGATCGCCTTGCTGGCGCGCACGGCGTTCGCGACTTCGCCCAGCACCTCCTGGGTCAGCCCGCCCTCGCTCTCGCTCTCGGCGCCTGCTTCCGCGCCCGCCTTCTTCGTGGTGTCCGCTGCTCCGCCATGCTGCTTCGGCAGCCGGCTCTCGCCAGGGCGCTCGGCGAACTTGCCACCTCCGCCACCGCCGCCGCCCGAGACCTGCTGAAAGAGCTCGCCAACGGTTCCGCTCTCGAAGTGCTCGCGAATCCTCTCGAGCACGGGCTTCGGCGCAACGTTGGCCTTGCTCAATGAATCGAACACGTGATCCAGCTTGCGCGCAGTCACGAGACTGTCGCGCCGGCCGGCAGGCGTGAGCGGCGTCGGCTTTGGCGGCTTGGCCTTCATGTCCCACGTGACGTGGTGCATCCCCGGGCCGCCCTTGCCCATGAGCGTCTTGAGCGTATCGCCCTTGAGATCCGTCACGACGATCTTCACCGAATCCTTCGGCGACCCGCTCGTGAGACGATAGTCGATGTCGGCCCCGAACGGCGCGCTCCGTCCCCTGTAGATGCCCTGGCCGGCCGAGATGTCCTGACCGGGCGTTTCGCCGAAGGCGTACGCCGTCTTCGGCGCCAGCAGATACGTACCCTTCGCGTACACGCTGTCATTGAGCTGCTCGAGCCCGGACACGTCCGCGATCCAGATGCCGCGTCCATGCGTCGCCGCAATGAGCTCGTGATCACGCGGATGAATCTTGAGATCGTGCACCGGCACCGTGGGCAGACCGCTCATGAACTTCTGCCAGCTCTGCCCGCGATCGCGCGAGATGTAGGCACCCACATCCGTGCCCACGTAGAGCAGATCGCGATTCACCGGATCTTCGCGAATCACGTGCAGAAAGTCCGGACCGCCTTTCGGAAGGTCGTTCACGATCGAGCGGAACGTCTTTCCGAAATCGTTGGTGACGTACAGGTACGGCGCGAAGTCGTTCACGCGATGATTCTCGAAGGCTACGTAGAACGTGGCGCTGTCGAAGTGTGACGGCTCGATGCGCACGACGTACGTTTTCGGCGGCACGCCCGGGAAGCGGCCGGTGAGATTGTCCCATGACGCGCCATCGTTGTGCGTGAGCCAGACGTTGCCGTCATCCGTGCCCGCGAACAGCAGTCCGGGCTGCATGTACGATTCGGCCAGCGTCGTGATCGTGCCGTACGTCTCCGCACCCGTCGCATCGTTCGTGATGCCGCCGGTCGAGTCCATGCTCCAGCGTACCTTCGCCATGTCGCGCGTCGAGAGGTCCGGCGAGATCGCGAGGAAATCATCGCCGCGATTCGTGGACCTGAGCACGCGATTGCCACCGATGTAGATGGTCGATGCCGCATGCGGTGAGATGAAGTACGGCGTGTTCCAGTTGAAACGCAGGTCGAGCTCGGTCGAGTCCTTCTGCTGTATCGCACGCAGCTCCGCGAGGCGCTTCTTGGCTGCCGCCGACACGGGCTTCGCCGTATCGCCGCGCGTCGCGAGAATGGAGTCCTCGACCTGCAGGTAGCGCGGGCGCCAGGTGGGCTTCACGATCGGCTTGCTCTCGCCGGTGGCGTAGTCGAGCCGACTGATGTTCCCGCCCTGCGACTCCGCGTAGATGATGTTCGGGTTCGTCGGATCCTGTGCAGTGTAGAATCCGTCGCCACCACCCACCGTGAACCAGTCCGCGTTCGTGATCGGGCCGTTGCGCCTCCGGCTCGGGCCGCACCAGCTGCCGTTGTCCTGCAGCCCGCCGCACACGCGGTACGGGACGGACATGTCGTAGCTCACCTCGTAGAACTGCCCGATGGTGATGCGATTCAGAAACTCGTAGTTGCCTCCGCGATCCCACGTCTGCGACACCCCGCCATCATCGCCGACGAGGAAGTGCTCGGGGTCGTTCGGATCGATCCACATCGCGTGATGATCGACGTGAATGCCCACCGTCGCATTGCGCACCGTCTTGCCGCCGTCATCGGAGAAGTTGACCGGAGTGGAAGACCAGTACACGCGATTCGGCAGCTTGGGATCGACGCGCACCTGCGAGTAGTAGAACGGGCGCACATCCGAATCGTTCATCCATCGCCACGTCTTTCCCGCGTCTTCCGAGCGATAGAGACCGCTCAGCAGCCGCTGCTTCGCCGCTTCCTTCGGCTTCTCGCGCGCGGAGTCGCTCGCGGGCGCGCGCACGGCGTGCGTCGCTCCGCGCATCGAATCCGCCTCGACGAGCGCGTACACCGTGCTCGGATCGCTTCGCGAGATGGCGATGTTGATGCGTCCCTTCACGGTCTCGGGAAATCCGCCGCCCTCGATCTTCGTCCACGTCTTTCCCGCGTCCGTGCTCTTCCAGAGCGCGCTTCCGGGGCCGCCGCTCTTCAGGAAATACGGACCGCGCACGCGCTCATAGCTCGACGCGTACAGCACGTCCGGGTTCGATGGGTCCATCGCGACATCGATGAAACCGGCCTTGTCGCTCACGAACTTGATGAGCTGCCAGCTCTTCCCGCCGTCCACGGTCTTGTAGAGGCCGCGCTCCGGATTCGAATCCCATGCGTGACCGAGCGCCGCGACGTAGACGATCTCCGGATTCGTCGGATGCACGATGATGCGTCCGATCTGCTGCGTCTTCTCGAGACCCATCGGCTTCCACGTCAGCCCGCCGTCGGTGCTCTTGAAAATGCCGCCGCCCGGCGAGATGGAGTTGCGCGTGTTCTGCTCTCCCGTGCCGGCCCAGACCTGATTCGTATCCGAGGGCGCGATCGCGAGCGAGCCCATCGAGATCACGCGCTCATGGTCGAACACCGGCCGGAAGGTCGTTCCCGCATTCGTCGTCTTCCAGATGCCGCCGCCGGCCGCAGCCACGAAAAAGGTCTTCGAGGGACTCGGAATCCCGACGATGTCGGCGATGCGTCCGCCCATGTCCGCGGGGCCGATGTTGCGCCACGTGAAGGAGGCGAGCGTCGCGGAATCGAGAGGGGTGGCGCGCTTCTGTGCGCGCAGGGAAGGCGTGGCGAGCAGGAGCCCTGCTGCCAGGGAGGCAAGGGCAAGGGGACGATGTGCATTCATCATGAGACGCGCGTTCCTCTCTGATACTGCGAAGCCGTGAGCGCATGCGTCGTCCGCGCGAGGAGGCGGACGAGCTCGAATGTGGTGAAGGGGCGAACGTCATAAGTACGTCAGCTCGCCGCCATTCGTTGGATGAATGAGCGGACGCCCCGAAATGACTGCTGGCCTCGCTATTCCGCTCGGCCGGTCATCTCTCCACATCGGTGCTTCCCTTTCAAGGGCCGGAGCGAAGTGCGAGCTGTGGCACTTCGCCGGAACCGGCGGGGCCCGCCTGCGAGCAGGCCCGCGTGTCGACTCCTCGCCTGAACCGTCGCATCACGTGACGACGATCGTGCCCTGCATCTTCGGATGCAGCGAGCAGAAATACGTGTACGTCCCGGGCTTGCCGAGCGTGACGCTGTATCGTTGATCGGTGTCGAGCACGGGCGACTGCTTGAACTTGTTCTGCACGTTCACGATGAGATGCGGCACGTCGTCGTTGTTGATCCACGTGACTTGCGTGCCCGCACTCACCTCGAGTGTTTGCGGTGTGAAGTTGAAGTTGTCGATGCCGATCTGGTTGGGTCCGGGCGGCGCCGCTTTTCTGGCAGTCTGGCGTTTCATCATTGCGTCGTGCGACGCACTCACGAACGCAGGCGGCAGCCCCGACAGTGTTGCGTCCACCACGGCGAGCGCACTGCGCCCGGGCACGAAGGTGACGTCGGTGATCCCGAGTACGCTCTTCAGCGTTTCGGGAGCCACTTTCATGGGTCCCGGAGCCGGAGCCGTGCCCGGCGTGGGCTGCGGAAATGCCGTGGACATTGCAGTGTGGAACGAGATGCTCCCCTCGACCTTCTGCATGATCTGGTGGATGTGCCCATTCAACACCGTCACGGATCCGAAGCGCTTGAGCAGTCCGAGTGCCTGCTCCGAATCGTCGGTTCCCCAGCCCCATTCCGGATACACGGTCCATAGCGGCACGTGCGCGAAGACCACGATCGGCGTGCTCGACACGAGATGGCCCACATCCTTCTTGAGCCACGCGATCTGCTCGGCGCCCAGCGTGCCGAGCCCGCCCGCCTTGAGATCGAGCACGTTCACGAGTCCGATGAAATGCACGCCGCTGTGGTCGAAGCTGTGCCATCCACCACCCCGCGTGCCCTTGCCATAACGCTGCAAATACGACACGCCGTTGTCGGTTGCGACATCATGCTCGCCGGGCACGTAGAAGACTCGATCCGTTTTGAGGCCCTTGAGCACTTCATTGGCGGTATCGAATTCACTGGCTTTCGCGAGCTGGGTGATGTCGCCGGTGTGCAGCACCAGCGCGGGACTCTGCGGCAGTGCGTTCACCTTGTTCACCGCTTCCTGCAGCGTGGCGGTGACATCCTTGTTCGCCTCCTTGCTGAATCCGATGTGACTGTCGCTGACCTGCACGAAGAAAATGCTCTTGCGCTCGGCTTCGCTGAGAAATGGCAGTCGGCTCACCGCGAACGAGCGCGGAATGCCACCCGCCATTCCCCAGACTGTTGCCGTGCCCGCCCATGCCATGCAGCGAAGAAAGCCGCGGCGGTCGATGCCATCCTCGCTCGCATCGGTAGTGATGAAGTTGCCGTCCTTTGGTCGAGTGTTGCCTTCGTCGTCGAATCGATCGGCGTCGCGGTCATCGTGGCGAGTCATCGCGTCAGTCTCCAGGAGTGAGATCGGGGCACGTGCGCCCCTGAAGCAGTGACCCGTGCGCTCGCGGATTTATTCCCGAGTCAGGCTGCGCCGCTCGGAGCCAGCTCGACCGAAATGCAACGGAGTTTTCCCCGCGGGGGGCATGGCGTGTGCACGTTCAAGGCTCACGAAGTGCTCTCGCGGCCGTGGGTGACGCCCGTGGGACGATGACGCAATGTGTATTTAACCAATGTGGAGGCAAGCGTGTCCACGATGGATGTCGTAGAGCTGGGCGAGGCCCCGCACGGCACCGACGGCGACGATCGGCTCGTCGCTCTCACACACACGATTCTCGAGGAGCTGTTCGGGCCGGCGGAGCAGCGACATTTCGGCGTACGCCTGTGGAACGGCGATTCGGAGATGCCGGCGCAGACTTCACCGCCGCCGTTCACGCTCGTGCTCACCGATCCCGGCTCGTTGCGGCGCATGATGCTTCCGCCGTCGGAGATGTCGATGGTCGAGGCGTATCTGCGCGGAGACATCGACGTCGAAGGTGATCTCGAATCGGCATCGATAATCGCGGACGAGCTCGCGGACCGGCTCCGCTCCGTGCGCACGCTCGCCAGCCTCACGCGCCACCTGGTGGCGTTGCCGTCGAATGGCGTCGGCTCCGTTACCGACGCGCCCGCGCGCAATCGCGCCCATCCACATGGGCGTCTGCATTCGAAGGATCGTGACGCCGAGTCGACGCGCTTTCACTACGATCTGAGCAACGACTTCTTCTCGCTCTTCCTCGATCGTCGCATGGTGTACTCGTGCGCGTACTTTCCACCGGGAGTGAACGACATCGACGCGGCGCAGACCGCGAAGCTCGATCACATCTGCCGCAAGCTGCGCCTCGTGCCCGGCGATCGGCTGCTCGACATCGGTTGTGGCTGGGGTGCGCTCGTGATGTATGCCGCACAGCACTATGGTGCGATCGCGCACGGCGTGACGCTCGCGACGCAGCAGGCCACGCTCGCACAGCAGCGCATCGCGCAGGCGGGGCTGCAGGATCGCTGCAAGGTGGAGGTGCTCGACTATCGCGACCTGCCGGGCGAATCCCAGTACGACAAGGTGTCGAGCGTCGGGATGGCGGAGCACGTGGGCCGCGCGCAGATCGCGACCTACTTCGACGCCGCCTATCACCTCACTCGCGAGGGCGGAATCTTTCTCAATCACTGCATCGTGGACAACGGTGCCTCACCGCGCGCGACGCTCAAGCAGCCGGTGCGCTGGACGGGCGATCGCCTCTGGCGCCGCAGCGAGTTCATCGACCGCTACGTCTTCCCGGACTTTTATCTTCTGCCATTGGGTGAGCTGATCACCGAAGGAGAAAAGGCGGGCTTCGAAGTTCGGGACATCGAGAACCTGCGCGACCACTACGCGAAGACATGTCGCCACTGGGTCCAGCGGCTCGAGAGCCGGCACGATGACGCCGTCGCTCAGGTGGGCGAGTTCCGCTATCGCGTGTGGCGCCTGTACATGGCAGCGGGTGCGCACCAGCACGCGAGCGGGAGCAACGGGATCATGCAGATGGTGTTCGCAAAGGCTCGTCGCGATGGCAGCACCGGAGTGCCGCCGACGCGCGATGATCTCTACCGCCGGTTGGCGTGATCGATGCGCGCGTGCTATGCTGTAGCGTCCACGACCGATGGTTCCAGGCACACATGCCGGAGCACCACTCATGATCCGCGCAACAGCCGCGCTTCTGTCTGCACTCCTCATGGCGACATCCGCTCGCGCCCAACACAGCTCTCCCACGACCGACGCCGGAGTCGAGGCCTTCAACCGCTCCTTCGCGAACGCGACGCGCACGATGAACAACGCCGCAACCCTCGCCCTCTGGGATGACGATGGCGTGAGCCTTCTTCCGTCGGCGAAGCCCATCGTCGGCAAGCCGGCGATCTCCAAATTCATGACGGATGTCATGGCGTCGCTCGAGGGCGCGCACATGACGAAGTTCGAGAGCGAGTGCCACGACATTCACGTCTCCGGCGACTGGGCGTCCGAGTGGTGCACCGAGCACCAGGTCGTCGCGCTCGGAGGCGACAAGCCGCCCTTCAACGGCTACGGAAAGATGCTGCTCGTGCTGCATCGCGGAGTCGATGGCAAGTGGCGCCTTCGCAACGAGATGTGGAATCAAGCTCTCCCTCCCGACTCCACCGCGCACTAGGCGAGCGTCGCATGAAAGACGGCTCGAACACCTCGCCCGCCGCGCCACCCGCCGGGCTCCACATTCGTCGCGCCACGCCGTCCGATGCGCCGCTCATCGCGTCGGTTGGCGCGGAAACGTTCGTCACGAGCTTCGGAGCGCAGAACACACCGGAGAATCTCGCGAAGCATCTCGCCAAGGCATTCGGTGTGGAGATTCAGACGCGCGAGCTCGCGGATCCCGCGATCACCTATCTGATCGCCGAGCAGAACGGGCGCACGGCAGGGTACGCGCAGGTGCGCGAGGGCGAGGCGCCGCCGTGCGTCACGGGCGCCAGCCCCGTCGAGGTGCGTCGCTTCTACGTGCTCCCGGACTTCCACGGCACCGGCATCGCGCAGGCGCTCATGGATGCGTGCGCACGCGAGGCGCGGCAGCGCGGTGGCCGCACGCTTTGGCTGGGTGTGTGGGATCAGAACCCGCGCGCGATCCGCTTCTACACGAAATGGGGCTTCGCGGATGTGGGCGGGCAGACCTTCGTGCTCGGCGACGATCCGCAGCAGGATCGTGTGCTCGCGCGCTCACTCGAGCGTGGGAGATTCTAGAGCGTCCCGAGCCGCATCAGGGGAGATATTCGTTGGCGAGGCGTTGCGCATAGTAGAGAGCGACCCCGCTGCCCACCGCGCTGAGGCTCACCGCAGTGAAGATCCCGACGAAGGCGCCGAGCCACCAGCCGGCTGCGCCGCCGATCGTCGTCGCGACCATCCAGACCATCGCCTTCATACGCCCTCCTGGTTCCACGATACCGGCTCAGCGCACACGCGCGGCCTGTCATGATGGACTGTCGTGCCGCGGCCCCGTTTCGGGGCAGATGACAAACACCCCGCATCTCTCGATGCGGGGTGCCGTCGCGTATCGTTCCGCAAGAACCTCGTGCGCTACCGCAGAATCACGGGTCGCAGGTGATGATACCATCGAGGGTCGTCGCCGCGGCCTGGCTACCAAAGCCCGCGTAGCACTGCTTGGTCGTCGCGCTGTGGCTCGAGGTGCCCTTCCAGCCCTTCGCATCGGCCGCCATGCCCGAGATCGTCACGCCCTGGGACGTGGTGAAGTTCAACGCGCTCTGGTCGGTCGTGTACGTC
>JAICLZ010000075.1 GCA_025929535.1 Gemmatimonadaceae bacterium | reverse complement strand
TCGCCGCTGGCGCGCATCGCCTGGCCGTGGTACGTGCTGATCGGCACGACGATCACGATCGCGACGGGAATGCTCTCGTCGTTGTCACATCCACTGCCGGAGATGGCCAACGAGGTGAGCGCATGATGGGAATCGTGATCGGCGTCGATGCAGGCGGCTCGCGGACGCGCGTCTCGGTGGCGGACTCCGACGGGGAGATCATTGCGACGGCCGAGCGCGAGGGAGCGGCGGTGCGCCCGGGAGGGATCGAGCGATCGGCGTCGATCATCGCGAGCGCCGTGCGCGACGCGCTCGTCACGCTGCACCCCACCTTCGGCGCGCCACGCGCGCTGTGCGCGGGCGTGGCGGGCGTCGGGCGCGAGAGCGAGCGGCGCGCGCTGAGCGAGGCGCTCTCGAGCGAGTCACTCGCGGACGACGTGCTCGTGGTCACGGATGCGGAGATCGCACTCGCGGATGCGTTCGGCGACGAGGCGGGAATCGTGTTGATCGCCGGAACGGGCTCGATCGCCTACGGACGTGGCCCCGCGGGTGTGCTCGAGCGTGTGGGCGGTTGGGGGCCCTCGATCGGCGACGAAGGCGGCGGGCTGTGGATCGCGCGGCGCGCGCTCTCTGTGGTCACGGCGGCGACGGACGGCCGCGAGCCCGATACTTCGCTGGTGGGCGCCATTCTCACGGCTGCGGAGATCGACGACGTCGAGTCGCTCATCCCCTGGGCGGCGAGTGCGAGCGTGTCGCAGATCGCGTCGCTCGCGCCGGTGGTGGTCGCGAGCGCGGAGGCGGGCGATCTACGCGCGAACGCGCTGCTCGGCCTCGCGGCGGAGGAGCTCGTGTTGCACGTGCGCACGCTCGCGCGCTCGCTCTTCCAGGACGAGCGCGCGGCCGTGCAGGTGGCCTTGGGCGGCGGGCTGCTCGAGCCCGGAAGCGCGCTGCGCAGGCGCGTGGAGCACCGGCTCAAATCCGCCGTTCCCGGTGGCAAGGTGCATCCGGCGGCGATCGTCGCCGTGCGCGGTGCGGTGCGGCGCGCGTTCCAGGTCGGGGTCGAGCAGAGCGCGAGCCAGCGAGACTAATGCGCCTGCGGCGCGGGGCGGCCGCCGGGATTCCACACCGGCAGCGGCCCGTTGGCGAGCAGCTGGACGGCGCGCGCCGCGGAGTCGATCACCGCCGTCATGTGCGCGAAGTCGATGTGCGAGAGATCGTCCGAAGGCTGGTGATAGTCCGCGTGCAGATCGAACGACGACAGCGTGTGCGCGGGGATGCCGCGCTCGGCGAAGGCAATGTTGTCGCTGCGCTCGAAGAAGTGCTGCGAAGGCCGCGGATCGGCCACCACCGCGATGTGTGCGCGCGCGAACATCGCACCCATCGTCGATCGCTCGTATCCCGTGAGCCACGCCTTCCCCACCCCACCCGCGAGCGAATCCGGCCGCCCGATCATCTCCGTCTCCAGATTGGCGACGACGCTGTCCAGAGAGAGCGGGAAGTGCGCGAGGAGCCAGTCGGTGCCGAGCAGTCCCTCCTCCTCGCCCGTCGTGAGCACGAAGAGGATCGATCGCTTCGGATGCGGCGCCTTCGCGAGCGCTCTCGCGACCGAGAGCACCGACACCGTGCCGGACGCGTCATCATCGGCACCGTTGTAGATCGAGTCGCCCGCGACGGGCGCACCGATTCCGAGATGATCATAGTGCGCATCGACGACGATGACCTCGCCCGCGAGCTTCGGATCGCTTCCCTTCAATAGGCCGATCACGTTGTACGCCGTCTCGTGCCGGCCGGGTGCGCTGTCCGCGAAGCCGGCGCGCAGCGTGATGCCGCTGTCCGTCGCCGACACGGGCACGCGCTGATAGTAGCCGCTGTCGCCCATCGGGCGGAGGCCGACGGCTTTCATCTCGCTCGCGATCAATCGCGCTGCGCGCGCGCCGCCCGGCGATCCGGTGAGGCGCCCCTCCATCGAATCGTCGGCCAGCGCGGACTCGAGGCGACGCACCGCCGCGCTACTCACGCCTGGAGCCGCACCGGACTGCGCACGCGATGGCAGCGGCGCGATCGCGAGCGCCGCGAGCGCCGCGAGCGCGCCGAGCACGAAACGGCGCGCTATCGCTCTCCGCGTACCGTCTCCCAGCGATCCATAACTGCGGTTGCCAGACAATTCCCCACGAGGTTGATCGAGGTGCGAGCCATGTCCATCACGGCATCGACGCCGAGGATGACCGCGACGCCTTCGAGCGGTAGACCGAACTGCGCGAGCGCGCCGGAGAGGATCACGAGCGACGCGCGCGGAACCGCGGCAACGCCTTTGCTCGTGAGCATCAGCGTCACCATCATGAGCAGCTGCGACTTGAGCGACATGTCGATGCCGGCTGCCTGCGCGATGAACACGGATGCGACGGCGAGATAGAGCGTGCTGCCATCGAGATTGAAGGAGTAGCCGGTGGGGAGCACGAAGGCGACGATGCGCCGCGGCACGCCGAACTCTTCCATCGCCTCGAACGCCCGCGGCAGCGCGGCCTCGGACGAGGCCGTCGAGAACGCGATCAGCCAGGGCTGCTTCACCGCGCGCCAGAATTTCCCGAGCGGTATTTTCGCCAGCAGCGCGACCGGGATCAGCACACAGACGATGAAGACCACGAGCGCGATGTACAGCGTGACGATGAGCAGCCCCAGATGGCTCAGGACGCCGACCCCGCTCGCGCCCACGGTCACCGCGATTGCGCCGCCGATGCCGAATGGAGCGAATGCCATCACCAGGTCGGTGAGCTTGAACATGATCTCGGACAGGCTCTCGCAGAACGCCAGCATCGTGAGCTTCTGCGTCTTGCTCGTTCGCGCCAGCGCGACGCCGAAGAGCACCGAGAAGAACACGATTTGCAGCACTTCGTTCGTGGCCGCCGCCTCGAAGAAGCTTTGCGGCACGATGTGCTCGATCACGCCCGAGATCGTGACGTGCGTTTGCGCGAGATCGTTGCCCAGCGTTGACGACCCGTTCGAGATGTTCACGCCCACGCCGGGCCTGATGATGTTCACCGCGGCGAGGCCGATCGCCAACGCGAGCGTCGTCACGACCTCGAAATAGATGATCGATCGCAACGCCAGCTTGCCCACGCGCTTCATGTCGTCGCCGTGGCCCGCAATGCCCACGACGAGCGTGGAGAAGATCAGCGGCACGATGAGCAGCTTGATCATCCGCAGGAAGATCGTCGACAGGATCTTGAGCGATGCCGCCTCGAAGATGGGCTTGGGCTGCCCCGGCGCAGCATTCGGGAAGGCCATCCCGACCAGCACGCCGACGACCATCGAGATGAAGATCCAGTGCGTCAGCGTGAGGCGACGGAATACTCCGCCCGGGCGCCGCGGAGGTGCCGCGCTATTCACTCGAGGCAGCGGTCGCCGCACGCGCCGCCATGACCTTGCGGTGCACCGAGTGCCGGTAGCCGTACGCGAAGTAGAACACCAGACCGATCACCAGCCACACGGCGAACCGGATCCACGTGATTCCCGGCAGTTGGCACATCAGATACACGCAGGCGACGATCGAGATGATCGGGGTGAGCGGCACCCAGGGCACCCGGAATGGACGTGGGCGATCCGGCTCGAGGCGCCGCAGGAAGATCACTCCCGCCGACACGAGCACGAACGCGAACAGCGTTCCGATATTCGTCAGGTCCACCACTTCGGCGATGTTGGCGAACGCCGAGAATACCGCGACGAAGATGCCCGTGAGGATCGTACCCACGTACGGCGTCTTGAAGCGCGGATGAATCCTGGCCATGACCGGCGGCAGCAGTCCGTCGCGAGCCATCGAGAAGAAGATGCGCGGCTGGCCGAGCTGGAACACGAGCAGCACGCTCCCCATCGCCACCACGGCGCCCAGCGACACGATCAGCCTCGACGCCTTGAGCAGCGCGGGCGGCCCCGACGCGTACTGCAGCGCGGTGATCATCGGCTCGGCCGTGCCCAGCGACTTCCACGGCGCCATCCCCGTCATCACCACCGAGATCGCGATGTAGAGCACCGTGCACACCACGAGGCTCATGATGATGCCGAACGGCATGTCCTTGGCCGGGTTTTTCGCCTCTTCGGCCGCGGTCGATACGGCATCGAATCCGATGTAACTGAAAAAAATGATCGCCGCGGCCGCGCTGATTCCCGGGAAGCCGTTCGGCGCGAAGCCACCGGCAGCAGGGTCGTTCCAGTTGTGAGGCCTGATGAGGAATATGCCAACGGCGATGAAAAACAGGATGATACCGATCTTGAGCAGCACCATCGCATTGTTGGAATCGGCCGATTCCTTGATCCCGATCACCAGGATGACCGTGATCGCCGCCACCACCAGAAACGCGGGCAGGTTGATGATGATCGGAAGGCCGAAGATGTGTGGCGCGTTGCTCCACGCGGAGGCGATGTATTGCTGGAGTGGATCCGTCGGATTCGCCCCCAGCGTGGTGAATGCCGCATGTGCCGTTCGATAATCGGTCGCCAGCCATGCCGGGACACTCAGCCCGAAGTGGCCCAGGAGCTCACGAAAGTATCCCGCCCACCCGATCGCCACGCCGATGTTGCCCACGGCGTACTCGATGATCAGGTCCCACCCGATGATCCAGGCGACGAACTCGCCGATACTCGCGTACGCGTACGTGTACGCCGACCCGGAGATGGGCACCATCGCCGCGAACTCCGCGTAGCACAGTGCGGCGAATCCGCACGCCACGGCGGTCAGAAGAAACGAGAATACGATCGCCGGCCCCGCTCCGGGGCGCAGCGCGTCTCCCACGATCGCCGTGCCGGTTGTGGCAAAAATCCCGGCGCCGATCGTGGCCCCCACCCCTAATGCGGTGAGGTGCCACTTGTTCAACGACCGTTTCAGCCCGCCGCGACGCTCGACATCCGCCTCGCAGTCGGCCACCGACTTCCGGACGAAGAGCGACGACGCCATCAGCGGCTCGCCGCGCCGGCTCCGCGCGGCTCCGCATCTTCGATGCGCATGCCGTAGAACGACCGATACACGAAGACGGCGGAGACGATGAAGAACAGGAGTGCCAGCCAGCGGCTGAACGACGCGCCGCGCTGCGCGGTGAGCGACACCGCGAGCTCCACGGCGAGCAGCCCGAAGAGCGTCGTGAACTTGATGATCGGATTGAGCGCGACCGACGACGTATCCTTGAACGGATCGCCCACCGTGTCGCCCACGACCGTGGCGGCGTGCAGCTCGGTTCCCTTCTGCTTGAGCTCCACTTCCACGATCTTCTTCGCGTTGTCCCACGCGCCGCCGGCATTCGCCATGAACACGGCCTGGTACAGGCCGAAGAGCGCGATCGAGATCAGGTAGCCGATGAAGAAGTAGGGCTCCACGAACGCGAACGCGAGCGTCGCGAAGAAAACGCAGATGAAGATGTTGAGCATGCCCTTCTGCGCGTACTTCGTGCAGATCTCGACGACGGCCTTGCTGTCCACCACCGACGCCTTCGTGACGCCCTCGAGCTTGATGTTCGCCTTGATGTACTCGACCGCGCGATACGCGCCCGTCGTCACCGCCTGGATCGACGCGCCCGTGAACCAGTAGATCATCGAGCCGCCGGTGATGAGGCCGAGCAGGAACGGCGGGTGGAGCAGCGACAGATTCCCGATCAGCTCGGGCTTGAGGCCATCGGTGAGCGCAACGATGATCGAAAAGATCATCGTCGTCGCGCCCACCACCGCCGTGCCTATCAGCACCGGCTTCGCGGTCGCCTTGAAGGTGTTTCCGGCGCCGTCGTTCTCCTCGAGCAGGTGCTTCGCGCGCTCGAAATTCACCTTGAACCCGTACTTCGACTGCAGCTCCTGCTCGATGCCGGGGAGCTGCTCGATCGTGGAGAGCTCGAACACCGACTGCGCATTGTCCGTCACCGGACCGTAGGAGTCGACGGCGATCGTCACCGGGCCCATGCCCAGAAATCCGAAGGCCACGAGTCCGAACGCGAAGACGGCAGGCGCCATCATGATCCCGCCCTCCGTCGCCACGCCCGGTATGATCGCCGGAATGCCCATGCTCACGTAGTAGCCCGCGGCCATGAGCCCCATGATCGTCATGCCCAGCCAGTACGCGCTCATGTTTCCGGCCACGAGCCCGGAGAGAATGTTGAGCGACGCGCCGCCCTCGCGCGACGACGTGACGACTTCCTTCACGTGACGCGATGACGTGGACGTGAACACCTTCACCAGCTCGGGAATGATCGCGCCCGCGAGCGTGCCGCAGGTGATCACGGTCGACAGCTTCCACCAGAGCGTCCCGTCGCCCAGGGTCGGGATGATCATCTTCGACACGAAATACGTGAACGCCACGGACACGATCGACGTGAGCCACACGAGCGTCGTGAGCGGCGTCTCGTAGTTCATGGTGTCCGCATCGCCGAAGCGCGCCTTCGCGATCGCGCCGTTGATCAGGTACGAGACGCCGCTCGCGATGATCATCACGATGCGCATGACGAAGATCCACACGAGCAGCTGCACCTGCACCGTCGTATCGGGCACGGCCAGAAGAATGAACGCGATGAGCGCGACACCCGTCACGCCGTACGTCTCGAAACCGTCGGCGCTCGGACCAACCGAGTCGCCCGCGTTGTCGCCCGTGCAGTCCGCGATCACGCCGGGATTGCGCGCATCGTCTTCCTTGATGTTGAAGACGATCTTCATCAAATCCGAGCCGATGTCCGCGATCTTCGTGAAGATGCCGCCCGCGATGCGCAGCGCCGCTGCGCCGAGCGATTCACCGATCGCGAACCCGATGAAGCACTGGCCCGCGTAGTCGCCCGGAATGAACAGGAGGATGCAGAGCATCATCAGCAGCTCGATGCTGATGAGCAGCATGCCGATGCTCATGCCCGCGCTGAGCGGAATCGCATAGCAGGGATACGGCTTGCCGCGAAGGCTGGCGAACGCCGTGCGCGAGTTCGCGAACGTGTTCACCCGAATGCCGAACCAGGCCACGCCATAGCTGCCCGCGATGCCGAGCAGGCTGAAGGCGAGAATGATCGCGACGCGCACGGGCGCGAAGCTCAGCAGATAGCCGAAGTAGAGCACGATCACGAGGCCGATGAAGACCTCGAGCAGGAGAATGAACTTGCCCTGCGTCGTCAGATACGTCTTGCACGTCTCGTAGATCAGCTCCGACACCTCGAGCATCGATTCGTGCACGGGCATCGCCTTGAGCTTCGCATAGATCACGACGCCGAACGCCAATCCGAGCGCGCAGATGAGCAGCCCCCAGAGGAGCAGCTTGTCGCCAGGAATGCCGTTGAGGAAGGTGACCTGCGACAGATCGGGAACCTTAAGGTTCGCCTCACCACCAGCCGCGGCCTCCTGCGCGAACGCGTTCAGCGCGACGAACGGCAGAGCCACGATCGCCAGCAGCATCGCCGGCCAGCGCGAGAGGATGCGTTTGAACGAATGGTGCATGATGCTCATTGATGAAGGTCTCCAGAGAGGTGCAGAAGCCGCCGCGCCCATGGCCGCGTGCGGGAGAAACACGGGTCGAACGCGCTCGGCTGCTTTGTGGGGCACGTGCTACACGGCCTCCACGCGGCGCCAGAGCGCGTACACCGGAATGCCGATGAGCACGAGCACGAGCCCGAAGATCGCCTGCATGCGCGTTTGCGGAGCCACCAGGAGGATGATCGCGACCGCGCCCGCCAGCAGAATGTAGAGCGCGGGCAGCACCGGATAGCCGAACGCGCGATACGGACGCTCGATCTCGGGATGCGTGCGCCGCAGAATGAACAGCCCGATCGTGGTGAGCACGTAGAACAGGAGCGCCGCGAAGATCACGTAGTCGAGTAGCTGGCCGTACGTGCCGGTGAGGCAGAGCAGCGAGATCCACACCGATTGCACGATCAATGCGTACGCGGGCACCGCCTTCGCGTTGAGCGTGCCGGCCTTGCGGAAGAACAGCCGGTCACGGGCCATCGCGAAATAGACGCGAGCGCCGGCGAGAATCAGCCCGTTGTTGCAGCCGAAGGTGGAGATGAGGATCGCGATCGCCATGATCGTCGCGCCCACGGGCCCGAACATCTGCTCCGTGGCGGCCGTGGCGACGCGATCCTGCGTTGCGTGGGCGATGCCGCGCGCCAGCACCGACGCGCCATCGGCGGCCCCGTGCAGCGGGAGCACCTGCAGGTAGCCGACGTTCGCCAGCACGTACAGCACGCTCACGAGTCCCGTGCCGAACACCAGCGCCAGCGGAAGATTTCTGCGCGGATTCTGCACCTCGGCTGCCGCGAACGTCACGTTGTTCCACGCGTCGCTCGAGAAGAGCGATCCGACCATCGCCGCGCCCGCCGCGAGCACGAATGCCCCGGAGTACGAGGACACGCCCGAGAACGCGGCGCCGAAGTTCGCGGTGATGGCGGTGCCATTCCGTCCGATCGTGAACCCGAGGATGATCAGCAGCGCGAGCGCGCCCGTCTTCACGACGGTGAGCGTCGTCTGCACGAGCTTTCCCTCGCGCACCCCGCGCAGGTTCACCCACGTCAGCAGCCACACCGTGACGAGTCCCGCGAGCCTCTGCGGCGTGAGCCCCAGCTGGATCGCCGCCGAAGGATCGGTGCAGCCGAGCGCGCGGATGCACAGATCGGCCTGTGGAAACCAGCCGTAGCGGTCGGGCGTGATCGCCGGCCAGACCACGCCAAGAAACCGCCCGAAGGCGACGGCGACCGCGGCGATCGTCCCCGTCTGGATGACAAGGAAAAGGGTCCACCCATAGAGGAAACCCAGGAGAGGACCCATCGATTCGCGGAGAAACACGTACTGCCCGCCCGCACGTGGATACATCGCAGCGAGCTCCCCGTAGGCGAGCGCGCCGAGGAGGGTGATGATTCCGGTGAGCCCCCACACGAGAAGGAGCCACAGCGGGGAATCCACCGCGCGCGCGATGCTCGCAGACACGATGAAGATGCCCGAGCCGATCATGGAGCCGGCAACGAGCATCGTCGCGTCCGTCAGGGTCATGGCCCGGACGAACTCGGTTGGAGACAGCGTACGTTCGCGCTCGATGGTCCCAGCGGCCATGTCCTTCCTCGATCGATGCGGATTACGCGCAGGCAGGAACGCCGGAAAGGGCCGTGCTGGCCAGATACGGGCGTGTAGTAAATCGGGGGGAAAGTAACGGCGCAGTCAGCAGATGCGCTAGGTCGCCGGGCACTGGAGCGCGTCACTTCACGTGCTTCGGTTGCCAACCAAGGAACAACCTATCGCCCATGCGCACCGTCCCATCGCGGCGCATCGACTGGATCGGTTATCCGTTTTCTCATCCGTCAGATCAGTTCAATCTGTATTTCCAAAGTGTTAAAGCCTTGAGAAGCGGCTGGTGCCGGTCTGGTCAGGAGCCGCTGCATGTTGCTCGAAGCAGCCCGGACGCCCTCGCGCGTGCTCGCTCAGGAGCAATGCAACTGAGCTTTGGCTGGAAAAGACAGGGAGTTGCAGAACGCGCGAACCCTACGTGAGGATCGTGACGTCGATTCCCGCCGCCACCGGCGTGCCATCCGCTCTGTGCGCAGGGCGCCACTTTGTCTGCATGTAGCGATCGCGGAGCTTGCGATCGTAGCCCGAGTTGCCGGTCGCGACGTCGACGCGGGCGACTCGGCCCTGCTCATCGATCTCGAAGTGCACGACGAACGTCTTCCCTTTGAGGCCGCCGGGGACGGGGAGCTCGGGGATGATCATGAGCTCCGCCGTGGGAGGAAAGATCGTTCCCTCCCCTCCACCATTCCCCAGACCCACGCCGGAGCCCCGTCCCCGGCCCGTGCCCGTGCCCGTCCCGCCACCGGTGCCCGGTCCTGCGCCCGGCCCATTCGTGGTCCCTGCGCCGTTTCCCGCTCCCGGCGCGGGCC
Organism: Gemmatimonadaceae bacterium; assembly: GCA_025929535.1. Classification (GTDB taxonomy): domain Bacteria; phylum Gemmatimonadota; class Gemmatimonadetes; order Gemmatimonadales; family Gemmatimonadaceae; genus FEN-1250. Next base: position 4,865 of record JAICLZ010000075.1, on the reverse strand, counting down.
CCGTCGCGGTGCTCGGCGTGGAGTCCGGCTTCGTCTCCGGCTGCTCGGCCGTGGGCGGAGGCACGGGGGCCGGGGGCGGGGTGACCACGGGCTTGGGAGGCGGGATCGGCTTGGGAACCGGCGGCACGATCGCGGTGGGCTTGGGCACCGGTGCCGGAGGCGGTGGTGGCGGAGTCACCCGAACGTAGCGCAGATCCTCGTGCACGAACGGATCGCGCGCGCCGCCCCTGCTCCCGCCGCCACCGCCGCCCGCCGGGCCCGCGCCGCCCGCGCCGCGCGTCGCGTCCTCCGCGTCGTGCACGATCAGGAGCGGCACGATCATGATCGCGATCAGGAGCGCGTGGAGCAGCAGCGAGATCGGGCCCGCCCAGCGCGTGTCGCGGCGTGCGGGAACGCCTATCGGCGGCCGATACGGAGGGCGGGTGACGGGCGGCTCGCTCGGAGCCTCGTACGGTGTCATCTCGATACTGACCTCGGGCTGCCCCAAAAAATAACGCGACGGACGCACTGGAAGATGCGCCCGTCGCAAAACTACGAGAGCCGCGCCGCTCTGGTTGCGGCGCTCCCGGCCGTGGAGCTACTTGGCCGCGTCCTTTGGCGGAATTCCGATGACCTTCACCCCTGCGCCCCGCGACTGGTCCATGGCAAAGATCACGTCCTGGTATTTCACCTTCGGATCGCCCTTCACGAAGATGATCTTGTCGGGGCGGGGCTCGAAGATCTCCTTGAGCCGCTTCGACAGATTGTCCTTCGTCACCGCCTCGCTGTTGATCTTGAATTGACTGTTCGGCAGCACCTGCAGCACGATCTGATCGGGCGGCGTCTGCACCGTGTTCGGCTGCGGCGTGGGATCCGGAAGCTGCAGATCGATCGCCTTCCGCATCATGGGCACCGCCATGATGAAGATGATCAGCAGCACCAGCAGCACGTCGATCATCGGCGTGACGTTGATGTCGTTCGAGAGCCCGGTATTACCTCCAGTGGTCATCGCCATGCGACTTCCTCCTACGGTTTCTTTGTAGTGGTGGGAATGTCACCGGCGACGGTCGACTCGGTGCCCGGCTGCTGGTCCGAGATGGCACCGAGCACGCGTACTCCGTTGTGCGCGGCGATGTCGATCGCGTCGAGCACCTTGGAGTAGTCGAGGTTCTTGTCAGCCTTCACATAGAGAATCTTGTCCGTGGTGCGCGCGTCGTAGATGCGCTTGAGCTGCTCCGCGAGCGTCTCGTTCTTGATCGGCTTCTTGTTCAGATAGTACTGGCCGAATGCATCAATGCCGAGCACCTGATCTTCATTGTCTTCCGGATGCGACTTCAAGTTGATGCCGACAGGCGGCTGCGCCTGGAAGCCCGCGTTGATCAGCGGCGTCACGATCATGAAGATGATCAGGAGCACCAACATGACGTCGATCATCGGCGTGACGTTCGGGGACGATGCAACACCTCCGCCGGCCCCCGAGGTTGTCATGGCCATGAGCTACCTCCTCTGAGTGGCCGCAGTTACTGCGAGATGGGGCCCGCGCCGCCCGCGGTGTTGAACTCGCGGGTGAAGCGCGAACGACCGAACTCGCCTGCCACGCCCTTGATCAGATAGTCGATCATTTCCTTCGACGTGTACGTCATCTCGACGGAGAGATTGTCGATCTTCGTCGTGAAGTAGTTGAACGCCCACACCGCCGGAATCGCGACGAGCAGACCGAACGCCGTCGTGATCAGCGCCTCGGCGACACCGGCCGAGATCGCGCCCATTCCGCCCGCGCCCGACTGCGCCATGCCCACGAATGCGTTCACGATGCCCATCGTCGTGCCGAGCAGTCCGACGAACGGCGCCGTGGCACCGACCGTCGCCAGCACGGCGAGGCCACGCTTTAGCTCGGAGAGAATGATCATCATGTTGCGCTCGACCGCGCGCTCTGCCGAGTTGATGTCGGCAACCGTGACTGAGCCATCCTGGAGAAGCGGCTTCACTTCGCCGAGCGCGCCACCGAGCACGCGGGCGACGTGCGACTTCTTGTAGCTCTCGGCGAGGCGGATCGCCTCGTTGAGGTTGTCCTCCTCGAGGAACTGCGAAAACTCCGGGGCGAACTTGCGCGTCTCGGCCTGCGCCTTACGCAGCGTCCACCACTTGCCGACCATCACGGTGAGCGAATAGACCGACATGATCGCGAGCGCGAACACGATTCCCTTCGCGAAGCCGCCCATCGACTGAAACAGCGCAATCAACGAAATGCCCATTTGACCTTCTCCGAAAATGTTGAACGAGTTGCGGGACCGCGGTTATCAGTGATTTGGTACGGCGAACTTGAGCGGGAGCTGCACGATCTGCTTCACCTTGTGTCCACCCGCTTCCGCCGGATAAAAGCGCCACTGCGGCAGCGTGGCTTTCAGTGACGATGCGAACAGCTCGTTGGACGACTGGAGAACCTTGAAGGTGCCCATGTCGGCCTTGCCCGTGGTGTCCACGACGAACTGCGCGAGCACTTCTCCCTCGACGCGCGAGCTCTCGAGCATGGATGGATATTTCGGATTCGGGTTGCCCTCGCGAGGAAGCGCGGGCTTCTCGACCTGGAACTCGAAGTACGGCTGATCGGAGTTCTGCGGCACGCCGCCGACTACACCGTTCGCCTTTCCGCCGGCGACGCCCTTGCCGGAGAAGTCCTTTTCATCCGTCACGGCCTTCGAGAGATCGACATCCGGAATCTTGTCCGGGATGTTGATCGGCGCGGTGAGCACCTGGAAACCCTTGGGCGGTGGCGGCGCCGCGACGACGTCCGGCGGCGGCGGCTTCGGCTGATCCGGCGGCGGCGGTGGCGGCTCGGGCGGCTTCGCGAAGACGACGTCTTCCTGCCGGTTCTTCTCGACGATCTTCTCGCCCGCATGCGCGGTCACGTACACCGCGAGCGTGATCAGGATCGCGTGGATCGCGATGCTGGCGATGGTCCCGCCGAGCGACTTGGTCTTCTGGGGCTTCGACTCGATCAGGTTTGTGAACATGCGCCTGGGATCCTGGGACGGAGTGCACGTGCGGCTGTGACAGACCTGGGAAGCAACCTACGACACGTCGTTAATGAGGGAATGCCGCCTAGATTAAGAAATCATGAAGGGCGAGTTAGCATTCACCCACGCATCTTCATACAACGTGCCGGACTTTCTGGCCGGAGCATATCAGCGACCGAGTCACCTCCATCCACATATGCGGGCTCGGCCGTTCGAAAAGCTTTGGTGTAGGAGCACGAGCATTGCAGTTTTTCGTTTGTATCCGTTGGCGTCCTGTGGTGTCCGTTGGTGTCCGTTGGTGTCGTACCATCAACTGTTGATGCCTCAACTGACCGCTCACGCACTACTCGCGCCGCTCGCCTGAAATCAGCGACTTGGCGCGACGAATCTGAGTGGCAGTTGCACGATCTGTTTCACTTTTCGCCCACCCGCCTCCGCCGGATAGAAGCGCCACTTGGGCAAGGTGCTCCGGAGCGATTGCGCGAACCGATCGTTCGATGCGTCGAGCACCTTGAAGCTGTTCATCTCTGCTCGGCCGAGCGTGTCCACCACGAATTGAACGAGCACGCTGCCTTCGGTGCGCGAGCTCTCGAGCAGCGATGGGTATTTGGGATTCGGATTGCCATCGCGCGCCATGACAGGCTTATCTACTTGCGACGCGAGCATCGGCTCGCCGGAATCGGACCCCGTTGCCGATCCGGCGCCATGCTCGCGCGTGTTGGCCAGGCCGCCGTCGAACAGGCTCTCGGCGGGGATCGTCGTCCCGATCGACGAATCGATTGACGGAAGCTTGTCCGGGATGTCCACCGGAGCGCGCGGCACCGGCTCGCGCGGGAGCGAAGGCGCAGGCGGATGGCTCGGCTGCGCGGGTGTCGTGCGCGTGACGGGCGTGCGCGGAGGCTTCTTCGGCTGGGGCGGATAAAACACGGTCACCGTGTCGATCGGCACCCTGACGCTCGCTTCGCCCGCCTTCGCGGTCGAGTACACCGCGAGAGAAATCAGGCTTGCGTGGAGCGCGATGCTGACCAACGTGCCGCCGAGCGATCCCTGCGAACGGCGCTCGGACTCGATGAGATTGATGGACATGCGCGGAGTCTCCCAGGTGAAAGACACGAGCAGCTGCAACATCCCCGGGATCCAGTGTACGACGCGAAGTTATCGCGTCCCTTCCGCGCGCATTAAGCGCTCATGAATCGATCGTTAGTGTTGGCCCAACGATCAGTCGGCGGAAATGCTCTCCGGCTTGCCCGCCTCGAGCGCGTCTTCCGCAATGGGCAGCGTCACGGTGAACGTGGTGCCGCGGCCGAGACGGGAGCGAACGGAGATCGTTCCGCCGTGCGCCTCCGCAATCCATTGACTGATCGCGAGCCCGAGCCCGAAGCCGCCGCGCTCCGCGGAGCGCGAGCGCGCGCGGTCGGCGCGATAGAAGCGCTCGAAGATGTGCGGGAGATCGGCGGCCGAGATGCCCATGCCCGTGTCGCGCACGGAGAACGCGACCGTGCGATCGTGCGAGACGAGACTGAGCTCCACACTTCCCGTGGTCGTGTACTTGAGCGCGTTGGTCACGATGTTGAGGAAGAGCTGGCGCAGCCGCGTGCGATCGGCGAGCACCACGACGTCCGCGATCTGCGGCATCGTGACCGTGAGCCCCGCGGCCTCGCCGAGTATGGTCGCGGTCTCGAACACCTCCTGCGCGAGCGGCGCGAGCGGTACGCGCTCGCGGTGCAGGTCGAAGCGTCCCTCGTCCGCGCGCGCGAGCGTGAGCAGGCTGTCGACGAGATCGGCCATGCGCGTCGTCTCGTGCAGCGCCTCCTCCAGCGCGATCAGCTTCTCGGGTGAGGGCGCGCGCTCGCTCATCGCGCGCTCGAC
>JAICLZ010000024.1 GCA_025929535.1 Gemmatimonadaceae bacterium | reverse complement strand
CTCCACCCAATCCCACGTCGCTGCCATTCGCTCTCGCGCGGCCACCACATCCTCCGCGAGGAGAAATCCTTGCGCCACGAGATCCGCCGTCGCTGCATCCACGCGTTTCAAGAACACGTCGCGACTCCCGCCGTACAGCTTCTCGATGCTCGGCCGCGGATCCCTCGTTCGCGCACGCTCCGCTTCCGTGCGCGGCAGCGGAACGAACGTCCCCCGGAAGCTCGCGAGTCTGTCCGATGCCGCGCCCGTACGCAGCTGCCACGGGAAGTACGTCGCGAGCGGCACGCGTGCCTCGACGCTTCGAATCCCGCCCAGATCGTTGCCGATCGAGTCCGTCTGCGACACGCGCACCGCGTACGGAGCGCCGAGCTTGGGCGGCTCGCGATCGACGATTCCCTCCTTCCAACGCGGCCCGAAGTCGTAGCGGTACGGCTGCGCAGGGATGTTCGCGAGCGGCACACCGGGGATCTGCGGCCGTCTCGTCGAGTCGATCGGCACGAGCGTCCCCGCCGCGTTCGTCGGATAGCGCGAGGCCGGCGGCTCGCGCCCATCCTTCACCCAATCCACCAGGGCCATCATGAGCGCACGCAGAGCGAGCCGCTGGTCGAGCGGATCGCCGCGATACGCAGTGCCCGACGCGAATCGCTGGTCGTCTGCCGGAGGAAACTTCGCCGGACTCGAATGCTGCGCGGACGATACCACGTATCGCCGCTCGCTCGGCAGAAACGCCACGTCGCGTTTGCCGTCGACGGTCGTGTGCGTGAGCGACGCCGCGCGTCCCCAGTACTCGTAGCCGCCGTCCACGTAGAACACCTTGGGCGGTGGCACCGTGCCAGCTGCGCGACCGGGATGGACGCGCAGTCCGTCACGCGCACCCGTCGCCGGATCGCTCTCCTCCACACTCGTGAACGGGAACACGTCCGTCGGATAGAAGAACGTCGTGTACGGCTGCGCATCGCGCGACGGCTGCGCGAAGCGATGGTTGAACGAGCCGCGACCCGCGCCCGCCGTGTGCGCGAAGATCCCATCGAACGCCTTGCGCCCGCGCTCGTCGACGTTGAAATCCTGGTAGAGAAAGTGGCGAAGGAAGCGGCCCGTCTGCGACACGCCGTACGCAATGCCGAGCTTCGTCGGCGCGATGCTCCCCGTGTCGTACTTGAGATACGACATCATGTCGCGCACGGCCGCGAGCCCGGTACCCACGACTACGGGATCTTTCGCGCGGTAGATCACTTCGTAGATCTTTCCCGCCTCGAATCCCGCGCGCATGTACACGTTGCGCGAATCCGCGGTCACTGCTCCGCTCGAATCCTCGTGCGCGAAACGCCACTCGGCTCGCGGGATCACTCGTCGGGACGCGACTGGACCCTCGCGCACGGTGAGCTGGTTCCTTGCATCCGTCGTATCCGACACGGGATACGCGAGCGCGAGACTCCCGCCCACCACGTGGCCGAGGGGGATGGTGCGCGTCGGCGCATCGACGGTGATGTCGCTGCGCACGAGCCCCGTGACCGGGTGCGCTGAATCGCCGGCCACCGGCGCATGGAAGTGCAGCCCCGGCGCACTCGGCAGAATGTCCCATTGCCAGCCGAGCATCACGACGGTGAGGCCGCGGCGCAGAAGGAGCGCGTCGCCATAGTAGGCGGCGGCATCCGGCGGGCTCTCGCGATTCGCGCCCAGGTGAAAGACGCCGACGGTCATCATGCCGCGATTGACCACATCGAGCAGCGTCACGCCACTCGCGCGCGAACGATCGATCGGGCGGAGCATGACGAATTCCGACCACGCCTCGACCTCGCCATGCCCGTTGCGCGGCGCGCGACTCAGGTCGACGATCTGCAGGTCGTGGGCATTCGCAGGGTCGAACGCGAAGAACACGCGGCCCGTGATTCGCTCGTACGCGCCCACGGCACCGAACGACGCGCCATCCGCTATCGTCTCTCGCGTGTCGATGACCACGCGGACGACGCGGGCTTCCGCGGCCGACGGAATCGTGAGTGATACGGCGGTCGCAAATGCGAGCGCGATTGCGGAGCGACGCACGAGCGACGCACGCGGTGGGTGCACGACGATTGCCTCTCGGGAGATGGCCTCCCCGCGGAATCTACTCGCCGCGCAGCGCGGCGCTCCAGAGGCCGGCGACCCCGTGGCCCAGGAGCCCGGCGATGCTCGGACCGGGTATGCTTTCGATCGACTATCTTCTTGCCAGAGGACGCCTCCGGAAGGCGATCCACTCTCGATCGAGATCCCCGCTCTGAATCCCTCGACTACGGATGGGCCGGGATCGAGCTGGATAGTGAGGACTCGCAGGCTGACGAGGCTCGAACTGGTACTGCATGGACATCTTCTCCGATCCCGCCAACTGGCTCGCCCTCGGCACGCTCCTCCTGCTGGAGATCGTGCTCGGTATCGACAATGTCGTTTTCATCTCGATTCTCGCGGGGAAGCTCCCCGTCGATCAGAGAAAACGCGCCCGTATCCTCGGGCTGTCGCTGGCGCTCATCACGCGCATTTTGCTCCTGTTCACGATCACCTGGATCATGCGCCTGACGACGCCACTTTTCGCAGTGCTCGGGCGCGGGGTCTCGGGCCGCGATCTGATTCTCATCGCTGGCGGATTGTTCCTCATCGCGAAGAGCACGCACGAGATGCACGTACGGGTCGAGGGCGAGGCTCAGCACCGTGAGACGCGTGGAGCAGTATCGTTCGCGAGCGTCATCGCGCAGATCCTCATCCTCGATGTCGTCTTCTCGCTCGATTCGGTGATCACCGCGGTGGGAATGGTGGACGAGCTCGCCATCATGGTGAGCGCCGTGGTGCTCGCCGTGCTGTTCATGCTCGCCTTCTCGGGGTTGGTGAGCGACTTCGTCGAACGGCATCCCACCGTGAAAATGCTCGCACTCGCATTTCTGCTGCTCATCGGAGTCGTGCTCGTTGCGGACGGCGTGGGCCAGCACATCTCGAAGGGCTACATCTATTTCGCGATGGCATTCTCGCTCGCCGTGGAGGTCCTCAATCTCAGGGCGCGGGCCAGGCGTGTTGCGCCCGTGGAGGTGCATCAGCCCGGGCCTTGAGTCCGAACGGACGTGCGGAATCACTCACTGCGCAGCGCGGTGCTCGGCTCCACACGAGCGGCCCGCGCAGCCGGTACGAGACACGCGGCAAGCGTGACTGCGGCGAGGAGAAGACACACGCCTGCGAGCGTCACGAGGTCGTTGGGCGCAACTCCGAACAGCAGCGACCGAAGATATCTCGTGAGAGCGAACGATCCGGCGAGGCCAAGCGCGATACCGAGCGCGGCGAGCCGCCCGCCCTGTCCCACGATGAGACCGATCAGCTTTCGGGGCGTCGCGCCGAGCGCGCTGCGCACACCGATCTCGCGCGTGCGCTCCGTGACCGTACCGGCCAGCACTCCGTAGATGCCGGCGATCGCGAGGAGTAGCGCCGCCGCCGCAAAAGTCCCGAACAACGCGAGCGCAAGCCGACGCTGGCTCGTGGACGCCGCAACGACATCTTCCATCGTCGCGATCTTCACGATCGGTTGCGTGGGGTCGATCGCGGCGATGGTTCTGCGCACCGCCGGCGCGAGCGTTGCGGGGTCCCCGGCCGTGCGCACGATCAGCACCTCCTGATTGTCGGCGTCGAACTGTCGCTCGGGCACGTACCACTGCATCATGGTTTTCGCGTCCAGGCCGCTGTGGCGAATGTTGCCCGTCACGCCAATGACCGTACGCGCCGGGCGACTCTCTCCACCCATTCGGATTCTCTTGCCGAGCGCGCTCTCGTTCGGCCAGAGCCGCTTCGCGAGTGCCTCGCTCACCAGCGCCACCTTGTTCGACCCTTCCGTAGCCTCGGCCGCCGTGAAGCCGCTCCCCTCGATGATCGGGATGCGCATGGTCGACAGATAATTCGCAGAAACGGTGTAGCGATCGGCGAACGGCACCTGTTCGAGATTCGCCGGAAGGTTGTCGATGTCCGCCACGCCGTACATGTCGACATTGCCGCCGAGCGGAAGCTGGTTTGCAACCGCCACGCTCGACACGCCGGGAAGCGCTCCCACGGCCTCGCGCACACGATCGTGGAAGTCGTACACGCTCGAGTCGCTCGCGTATCTCGAGCCCGTGGAATTGATCTCGAGCGTGAGCAGGTGCGAGGTATCGAATCCGACATCCACGCCGAGCAGCCGAACGAGGCTCCGGCCCAGCAGTCCCGCGCTCACCAGCAACATCATCGCGAGCGCGACTTCCGCCACCACGAGCGCGGCACGCGTGGAGTGACTCACGGTTCCGGAAAGCCGTCTTCCCGAGCCGAGCGACGAGGACAGATTGGCGAAGCGACCGCGCGCCGGCGCGAGCCCCATGACGATCGCGAGCAGCAGCACGATCGTGGTCACCACGCCGAGCGCACCCACGTCGACGTGAATCGCGTCCAGCCGCGGCAGCGAGTCGGGGAGCCGCTGCACGAGAAGCGGGAGCGAGAGATACGCGACGAGCACTCCCGCCAACCCTCCGAGCGTCGCCAGCAGCAATCCCTCCGTGAGGAGCTGCCGGATCATGCGCGCACGACTCGCGCCGAGCGCACCCCGAACGGCAAACTCCTGCGCACGCCGAATCGCGCGCGCGAGCTGCAGGCTCACGACGTTCGCGACGGCGATCAGCAGGACGAGCAGCACTGCACCACTCAGCGCCCACAGTGCAGGTCGAGCTCCCATGGTGATCTCATCCTGCACCTTGCCGACGATGACTCCCGCAGCCGCGTATTCCTTCGGATACGCCAGAATCAGCTGCGACTTGATTCCAGAGAGCTCGTTCTGCGCCGCTTCCGGGCTCACGCCCGGCCGTATACGGGCGATCATCTGCAGGTGGTGGCACGTGCGGCACGCGTAGGGCTGATTCAGATAGCCGAGCACCCGCCAGATCTTCGCCAGAGGCGAGGGCGCGTTGTCGAAGGACGCGGGCATCACGCCCGCCACGGTCATCGGATTGCCATCGATCGAGATGGCGTTCCCGATGATCGACGAGTCGCCGCCAAACCGGCGCTCCCACAACCCGTGGCTCAAAATCACGACCTGATTGGTTCCCGGACGATCCTCGCTCTCGAGAAAGTCACGACCCAGCGCGGGCTTCACGCCGAGCGTTCGGAAATACGTCCACGAGACGCGGTCGCCGCGTACGCGCTCGGGCTCACCGTGATCCGAAAGCGTCGGCTGCCATTCTCCCATGGCGGCAGCACGCTCGATCGTTCGCGATTGCGTGGCGAGGTCGCGAAACGTTGCGAACCCCACGTTGTCGCGCGTGCCAGCCGCATTTCGCTCCCACACCATCACCAGCCGCTCGGCACCAGGGTACGGCAGTGGCTCGAGAAGCACGGGCTCGATCACGCTGAAGATCACGGTCGTGGCGCCAATCGCCAATCCGAGCGTGAGCACGGAGACGAGGGTGAACGCCGGCGACCGGCGCAGCAGGCGCGCGGCGACGCGGAGATCCGCGAGCACGCTGAGCACGAGATCGCCGCGCGGGTGCGGGCGCGCGTGCAGATGCCAGAGCGCGGAAATGGTCTCGCGCAGCATCCAGAGCGAGCCGCGCTCCTGCTGTTCGATCAGATCGCCAATCACGTGCGAGGCGAGATCCGGTCGAAGCGCTCGTTCGAGCAGCCAGATGCAGAAGCGGATCATGTCGGCTCGAGACCCACATCCAGTCCGCTCGCCATGTGGCGGAGCGCCTTGAACGTGGACTGCAACGACCGTTTGCCGGCGGCGCTCACGACGTAGCAGCGGGTGCGTCGTCCACCGCGCTGCGTGGTGGGCTCGCCGACATGGGATGCGACGAACCCCTTCTCCTCGAGGCGGCTCAGCGTCTTGTAGATCGTGCCGAGCGTGAGATCGCGGCCGGCGCGGCGCTGGATCTCGTCGTGAATCGGCACTCCGTACGCGTCCTTGCCAACGCGCATGACCGCCAGCAGCACCACCTGTTCGAGCTCACCGAGCATCGCTCACCATATGTAAGACAATGTCTGTAATATGGTGAGAAGCTGCGAAAGCGCAAGGATGATTCGGCTACTTCGGCCAGAAGTACGCGAACGTGAGCCCGGTGGCCAGACAGTAGATGATCGAATCGAGGGTCGCCTTGATGGTGATCGCCCAGGAGCGTCTGTACCAGATCGACAGCTGCCACAACGCCGCCGCGTACGCGAGGAACGACACGGTTCCCGCGAACCGCACCACCTCCCAAAAGGGCGCGCCCGGCTGCAGAGCGTGCGCCGCGATGTAGGCCGTGAAGATCCCGACCACGATCAAATAGACGAACCACATGACCAGCTCGCGAGTCATCTCCGCGGTCCCCGCCGGCATCACCGTCATCAGCACCCGCGGCCCGCGCTCCATCCTCGCCTTGAACTCCGCGGACTTCATGTCCGCCATGCTCGATGGCCGCGGCATGAAGTAATCTCCCGGCGCAATCGCGAGGGGACGCAGAGCGTCCATGACCTGGTCCTCATTGGCCAGCTTCGGATAATCGGTCTTGTGCCACGGCGAAGCCATGTGGATGACCGAGCTGACGATGAACACGACGATCGACGACAGCAGAATCGGCAGCCACATCGCACTCATGAACGTCATTTGTCCCTCCGGTGCACGTGAACGCGGTTGACTACGAGCAAGCTCACCGCCGCCAACGTACGCTGGTGTGGCGTGCCACGGAAGGATATGCGACGGGACGTGCAGGAGGACGTACGGGCGGAGCATTCGATGCTCCGCCCGTACGTCCTCCAACGAGCCTGCCCTGCGCTACGCCCTCAGTACCACCTTCTCACACCCATCGAGCTTCTTCACGAACATGTCGAATCCCCTGGGCGCGTCTTCGAGCCGCATGCGATGCGTGATCACGAAGCTCGGGTCGATGTCGCCGTTCTGAATGTGCTGCAGCAGCGGCCGCATGTAGCGCTGCACGTGACACTGGCCCGTCTTGATGGTGAGCGACCGATTCATGATCGACCCCATCGGGAACTTGTCGATGAATCCCCCGTACACACCGATCACCGAGATCGTGCCGCCGTTCCGGCACGCCCTCGCCGCTTCGCGCAGCGCGATCGGCCGGCCGGTCTCGAGCATCATCGCCTGCTTCGCACGATCGTACGCGTACTGAAGGCCCGGTGCGTGTGCCTCCAACCCCACGGCGTCGATGCAGTGATCGGGGCCGCGCCCGCCCGTCATTTCGTTGAGCGTGTCCACCACGCTGTCCACTTCCTCGTAGTTGATCGTCTCCGCCTTCGAATTCTCGCGCGCCATGTCGAGGCGGTAGTTGAAGCGGTCGATCGCGATCACGCGCTCGGCGCCGAGCAGGAACGCGCTGGCGATCGCGAACTGTCCGACCGGCCCCGCTCCCCACACGGCGATCACGTCGCCCTGCTTGATGCCGCACATCTCCGCGCCCATGTAGCCGGTGGGGAAGATGTCCGAGAGGAAGAGCACCTGCTCGTCGCTGAATCCGTTCTCGATCTTGAGCGGCCCCACATCGGCGAAGGGAACGCGCGCGAACTCCGCCTGCCCTCCCGCGAACCCGCCGAGCATGTGCGAGTAGCCGAAGATTCCCGCCGGAGAATGCCCCCACATCTTCTCGGCCATCCAGCCGTTCGGATTCGAGTTCTCGCACAGCGAGTACGCTTCCGCGCGACAGGCGGCGCAGTTTCCGCACGCGATGGGGAACGGAACGACCACGCGATCGCCCGCCTTCAGGTTCTTGACTGCGCGTCCCACCTCCATGACCTCGCCCATGAACTCGTGGCCGAGCACGTCGCCCGCTTCCATGGTCGGCACGAAGCCGTTGTAGAGATGCAGATCCGATCCACAGATCGCCGTCGATGTGATTCGAACGATGGCGTCGCGCTCATTCAGGATCTGCGGGTCCGGAACGGTTTGCACCTCCACCTTCTTCTTGCCCATCCAGCAATTCGCTCTCATGGTGTCGCTCCCTACATAGAAGACTGGCCACGGAAGTCCGTGGTCCGTTCGATCGGCACGTTCATCCCGCGGTTCATTCCCCGATTCGGCTCGCGGCTCGACTCGCGGCTCGACTCGCGGCTCGACTCGCGGCTCGGCTCGCGGCGCGACTCGCGATGCTCTTCGCGCTCGCTGGAGCTGAGGGGCTGGGCCGGGTGCGGACCCTCGGTCACCGTGGCGTCGGACAGCATCACCTCGCCGATCTCCATGACCTGCTTGAAGCGGCGCAGATCGTCGGCGATCTGACCGCCGGGCTCCTCGCCGAACATCTTGGCGAACAGCGCGCCGATCGCCCCGCCGGGAGGATCGTAGTGCAGATCGACGTGCACCTCCGTGCCGCGCCCGCCAGGAGCTTCGACGAAGCGCACCATGCCACTGTTGCTCACGTCGGCATCGCCGAGCGAGTGCCAGGCGATCAGCTCGTTCGGCTGATCCGCCGTGGTCTCCGCATCCCACTCGACCGTGGATCCCGCTGGCGCCTTCGCCTTCCAATGCGAGCGTCCGTCCCCCATCACCGTCACGGATTCCAGATGCTTCATGAATCGCGGCAGATTCTTGAAGTCGTGCCAGAACGAGTAGACCTCCTCGCGGGGCCGGGCCACGGTGATGCTGCGCTTGATGTGGATGCCGGAGGCACGTCCTCCGTTGCGCGCACTCCGCTGGCTCGAGAGCCCGTTTCCGGTGACGATGTCGAGCGCAGTCACGCCGATCACCGCGGCCGTGGCCGCATTGAGGCGCGTGCGATCGGTATCGTCCTTGGTCATTGCCGTGCCGAGCATCGAGAGATCCATCACATCGCCCGCAACGCGGGACCAGACCCAGCCCGTTGGCCGATCGTTCGAGAGAATTCCGATGCCGGCCGCCAGCTCGCGCGCGCCGAACGCACGCAGAAGGGTGCGACTGGTGCTGGTGGGCTTCACGCCGATGAGGCGGGCCACGCCATCCGGTGCAATGAGCTCGGCCACGCCGAGCCCGATACTGAACCAGCCGAGGCCGGTCGCGATTTTCTTGACCTGTCGTGGTTGCTGCATTTTCCGTAAGACGCTCTGGCCGTTGCTCGCGGAAGATCTGCCTCGCGAGGATTGCCGATCGTTCGCGGGGCTCGTGTTGTCCTGGCGGCCACTTCGCGTCTGTCCGAGTGTCTCCGCGTTCATTGTGTTGCTCATGTCTCCTCCATCTCACCTTTGTGACGTGCCTTCTCTTTCGGCGGCATCTTCGCGGGGCGCAATTCGTATACCTCCTTCGCAGGACGCGCGCGAACTTTTGGTACGGCCACGGAGGCAGCGTGAGATCCGTCTCCCGCATGTGGACAAGATCTCGCCCGATGCTTTCTGGCGGAGTCAGCGCCGCACGGCGACGGGCGGGCGCGCACCTCTTGACCATCACCCCTTGACTGTCATGTGGAGTGCGGATATCCTCCAGCCCATCACCCCGAACATCGGAGCCGAGCGATGGGCGAGTCGAATACCGACGTCATTCAGGGCACGCTGGACATGCTCATCCTGCGCACGCTCAGCCTGAGGCCGATGCACGCATTCGGAATCGGCCGTCGTGTCGAGCAGATCTCGCGAGGCGTATTCAAGGTCAATCCCGGATCGCTGCTCACGGCGCTGCAGCGGCTCGAGCGCGCGGGGTTGCTGGACGCCGAGTGGCGGCAGACCGAAAACTCCAGGCGCGCGAAGTACTACAATCTCACCCGCGCGGGCCAGAAGGAGCTCGGTGTGAAGACGAAAGACTGGACGAGACGGGCCGCGGCTGTCGCGCGCCTGCTGAAAGCGGACGGCTGATCGATGTCCGTTTGGCGTCATCTCACACGCGGGCTCGGCGTGCTCACGAATCGTGCGCGCGCGGATCGAGAGCTGTCGGATGAGCTGCGCCACTACGTGGAGCAGTCCGCGGCGGAGCGCATGGCGCGTGGTTCGTCGTCGTCGGACGCGCATCGCGATGCGTTGCAGGAGATCGGGAACATGACCGTCGCACGCGAGCACGTTCGCTCGTACGGCTGGGAGAACGCGATAGAATCGATCATCGCCGATCTGCAGTATGCCGTGCGCCGCCTCGGCAACGCGCCGGGCTTCACCACCGTTTCCGTGATCACGCTCGCACTCGGAATCGGCGCAAGCACTGCGATCTTCAGCGCCGTGAATCCGATCTTCTTCGCGGCACTTCCGTATCCGGATGCGCGAAGACTGCTCATGATCTCCGATCGGAGCGCAGATGGACAACCGCTCGACGTCACCTTCGGATCGTATCTCGAGCTTGCCCGGCGCGCTCACTCGTTCGCGAGCATGGCTCCGATCCGCGCCTGGCAGCCCGCCATGATCGGCACGGGCAAGCCGGAGCGCCTGACCGGCGAGCGCGTGGGCGCCGATTTCTTTCGCACGCTCGGTGTCATGCCCGTGATCGGGCGCGACTTTCAGACCGGCGACGATGTTCCGCATGGCCCGAACGTCGCCATCCTGAGCAATGCGCTCTGGCAGCGACGATTCGGGGGCGACCGTGACATCATCGGCCGAAGCATCAAGCTCGACGACATGGACTTCGAGGTGATCGGGGTCATGCCGCGCGACTTCGAGAACGTGCTGGCGCCGCTCTCCGATGTGTGGGCCCCGCTCCAGTACGAGCTGACCTTTGGCGCGCAGAGTCGCGAGTGGGGACATCATCTGCGACTCGTATCGCGACTCGCGCCGGGCGCCACAGTGGAGCAGGCCAGAGGCGAGCTCGAGCGAATCGCGCGTGCACCCGTGCAGAACTTTCCTCGCGTGCCGTGGGCGTCGCTCGACAACGGGCTCAGCGTGACCTCGTTGCAGGCGGACGTCACGCGCGGCATCATGCCAATGCTGACCGCCGTGCTGGTGGCAGTCATGCTCGTGCTGGCGATCGTGTGCGTGAACGTCACGAATCTCATGCTCGCTCGCAGCGCGCAGCGACGGGGCGAGTTCGCCATGCGCGCCGCCCTCGGCGCCGGCCGCTTGCGACTCGCGCGACAGGTGCTCACCGAGAGTCTGGCACTCGCGTTGGCGGGCGGAGTGCTCGGCATGTTCGTCGCCGAGCTGGCGATTCATGCGATTGTGGCACTGAGCCCACCCGAGCTTCCTCGTGCAGGCGCGATTCGACTGGACGGCACCGTGTTCGCGTTCGGCTTTCTGCTCACGACCATCGTGGGCGTGCTCGCCGGAATTCTCCCCGCCGTTGGCGCGTCCTCGCACGATCCACACGGCGAGACGAGGGAGAGCTCGACGCGCACGACCGGCAGCGATCGGGGTGCCCGAGGGATGCTCGTCGTGACCGAGGTCGCGCTCGCGCTCGTGCTCCTCGTGAGCGCCGGTCTGCTGCTCAAGAGCATCGATCACGTGCTCGCGGTGCGAGCGGGCTTCGACTCGTCGAATCTCGTGACGATGCAGGTGCAGCAGGCCGCTCCGCGCTTGCAGGCGGACAGCGCAGCGGCCTCGCGGCTGGACAGTGCCCGCAATCTCGAGTGGTACAATGCGCTGGACGCCGTACGCCGGGTTCCGGGCGTTTCCGCCGCCGCGTTCACGAGCCTGCTGCCGCTCAGCGGAGACATGGACACGTACGGCGTGCACTTCGAAGGCGACAACGACAGCAAGGACGATGGTGCCGCGCTCCGCTTTGCCGTCACGCCGGGCTATTTCGAAGCGATGGTCATCCCGCTCCGGAGCGGCCGTCTTCTCGACGCGCGCGATGTCGGAGGCGCGCCGCGGGCGGTGGTGATCAACGAATCGTTTGCCAAACGAAAATTCGCGGGTCAGGATGCGCTCGGAAAGCGCCTTCGCTTCGGCCCCGAAGAGGGGGATTGGTACACGGTGGTGGGTATCGTGGGCGACGTAAAACGGTCAGCGATGGATGTCGATGCTCCCGATGCGATCTACGTCTCGACGGCGCAGTGGCACTGGGTGGACCAGGTGATGTCCCTCGTCGTGCGCGCACGCGGAAACCCGGCGGCGCTCACGCCCTCGATCCGTGACGCCATCTGGTCGGTGGACAAGGATCTCCCGATCTCGCGCGTCGCCACGATGCGCGAGCTCGTGGATCGTTCGCTCTCCGATCGCCACTTCGCGATGCTCCTGTTCGTCGCCTTCGGCTTCACGGCGCTCATCCTGGCAGCCGTTGGAATTCACGGCGTGCTCTCCGGAAGCGTCACGGAGCGGATTCGCGAGATAGGCGTGCGCGCGGCGCTCGGCGCGTCGCCAGGCGACGTCGTGGGCATGGTGCTTCGTCGGGGAATGATGCTCACGATGGCGGGCGTGGTGCTCGGCCTGGTCGCGGCAGCGCTCGCGAGCCGCGTGGTGGCTTCGATGCTCTTCGGCGTCTCGCGCCTCGATGCGGCGACGTATCTGGGAGTGGCGGCACTGCTGAGCGCCGTCGCGGCCGTGGCGTGCGTGCGGCCGGCCGTGCGTGCGGCGCGCGTGGATCCCGCGAGCACGCTGAAGGCGATATAGCCGGGAGCGAGCCGCTTGCGCACGCACGCGATGGGTGGTCATCGCCGCCGCGGGTCGTCAAGATTGATGCGATCACTCTCGCATCATCAATGCAATGACGACTCCATTTCGATCAGGTACTCAGATGTCCGAAGAAGATCTCCAGGCCAAGATCGCCCGGCTCGAACAGGAAAACGCGGCGCTCAAGCAGGGCGCCGCGCGAGGCGTCTCGATGAAGGTCAGCGAGAAGGGCGGGCTCTCGATCTACGGGCTCGGCCGCTTCCCCGTCACGCTCTACAAGGAGCAGTGGACGAAGCTGCTCGACATGTCCGACGAGATCCGGCAGTTCATCGCTGCGAACCAGTCGAAGCTCAAATCGAAGGAGTGAGCGCGCCCGACGCTCGCGCTACTTCCCGCCAAACACATCGGTGCCGAATGTGACGAGCCCGTCTGCCGCGGCGTAGCCCAGGTGCGAGACGCCGAACTGGTCTTCCACCCAGCGCAGTGTCGAGTAGTGGTTGTACGGGACGTCGGACACCGTGTTGGGCTTCACCAGCGGAGAAAGCACGACAGCCCCAACGCGTCCGCCTCCGGGACCACTGCCGCCGGGCAGCGTGGATGATCCGGGCAGCCCTTTTTCGCCGCAGCACGCGGACGAGTCCTGCCCCGGAGGGCCGCTCGCCTCGTCGAATGTGATGATCAGCACGCCGTCGGCCTTGTACGCGGGTGAATCCATGATCTGCGGAACCCACTTCCGCAGAAAGCCATCCGCCTGAACGAGTCCGCCGGGCGCGTGATCGACGCACGGCGAGTCGTGACCGTCGTCGCACAGATTCGGAGTGATGAACGAATAGTCGGGCGTGGTCGCGACCGATTTCAGATCGCCATCGAGACGATTCAGATTGACCACGTGCTGCACGCATCGCTCGTGGTCATCGATGAATCGGTGAAAGTAATAAAACGGGTTGTGCTTGGTCGCGTACTGATCCGCCGGCGTGCGATTCAGCGTGGGGTCATCCGCGCCAAGTGGCGGATGGCCACACTCCTCCACTGCCTTCGACTTGTCGTTTCCCAGATCCTGCATGTAGCCACGCCAGCTCTTGCCCGCAGCCTCGAGCTGGTCGCCCAGCATTGGAACGATCGCCGGATAGACGCAGCCGCTCCCGATTGCCTGACCGTTCGCATCGAGAGCGGGTTGTGCGAGCTCGAACTCGGTGAACTTCCTGCAGTCTCGCTGCGTCGCGACGTTCGGCGCCTGGCCGCTCACGAGTGCGATGTAATTGTCCAGGCTGTTGTGCCCGATGCCGTAGTAGTTCCGAAGCAGCGCACCCTTCAGCGGCAGCTCGTGCGCGAGGTACGGTGCAGGAGAATTCGACGCGAAGGTTCGCGCGTACGACTCGTTCTCGAGCACGATGATGAAGATGTGCCCGGGCTTGGCGGGGGCGGAGCTCGCGGTGCGTGCGGTGGTCGCCGCCGAGAGGGCGAGCACGAGCAGCGAGGCGCACGCGATGGCCGCGCGCACGGGAAGTGGGCGATTCGTCATGCTGCATTTTACCAGCGGGGTGAGCACTCGTTCCAGTGGCGCCCGTTATCGCATTCGCGAAAGCGCTCAGACGGACTTCGTCTCGCCCGGCCTCATGATCACCGCCCGCGCATCACCGGAAAATGCCGCGCGCACGTCTGCCTCCGACGCGAGCACGGGGAACGTTGCGTAGTGCATCGGCACGATCACGCTCGGCTCGAAGAACTTCTTCATCGCGAGCGCCGCGATCTTCGGGCTCTGGGTGTACGGACCGCCGCCCGCACAGGTGAGCACGACGTCCGGATGATGAACTTCCTGAATGAGCGCCATGTCGCTCATGATCCACGTGTCGCCCGTGTGATAGAGCGTGCGACCATCCGCGAACTCGATGACGAAGCCGATCGGGGAGCCGCTTGCGGTGGAGTGAGTTGCGGGTACGAGATGCACGCTCAGATCCCCGATGCGAATCTCTCCGCCGATGTTGCCGCCCCTCCCCTGCTCCGGAGGAAGCTCGAGCGAGGCGACGAGCTCGACCATGCCGATCACGGGCGCATCACTCAGCTTCGCGATCTCCTTGGCATTCGCCGAATGGTCGCCATGCGAGTGCGAAACGCAGATGGCGGCGGGCTTATCGGCATCCCTGTATCGATCGAGATTCTTGAGCGCCTCGGGTGTGGCCGGATTGTCCGTGACGAACGGATCGATCAGCAGCTTCGTCCCGCTACTCGACTCGATCTCGAACGCTGCGTGTCCAAGCCAGCGCAGCTTCACCTTTCCTTTTCCGGACTGATCGGCCATGTGAAAACCTCGCGATGCGTGAAGTCGTGCATGGAAATCTCTCGCGTGCGCGGGAGGAGCTCACGCGATCTCCATGCCTACTCCTTCACCCACTCGCTCGGCGTCATGACCTTCCCCACCCAGAAGTCGCCGAAATCGACGTAGCGCGCGGACGCCTCATCGAAGCGCATCTCCGTGACCAGCTTCTTGAAGTCCAGCGGATCCTTCGCGAAGAGCGTGACTCCCCACTCCCATGCATCGAAGCCGATCGCACCGGTGATGATTTGCTGCACCCTGCCGTGATATTTGCGGCCGGTGGTGCTGTGCTCGTACATGAGGCGGCTGCGCTCATCGAGCGTGAGCGTGTACCAGTTCTGCCCCGCCTCGCGCTTCTTCGACATCGGGTAGAAGCAGATGTACGGCAACTCGGCGGGGAACTGCGGCTCGAGTCGCCGCATCACCATTGGGGCGCTTCGTTCGGCATCCACACGCGCCTTCACCGCCTTCGCATACTCCTCGTCGCCAACCTTGCCGCCCCGCGCCACGGCGTCACGCGCAAGCTCGGCCGTGATGTGATAGAGTCCGGCCTCGGTGATGCTCAAAAACGTGTACGTCGACACGAGCCGCTGAATGTACGGATCCGCATCGAGCTGCTTCTGCACTTCGCCGATCGCATCGAGTGTCGGCCGAAAATGCACCATCATCGTATCCGACACGGAGCCGATCACGCGCGCGACGGCGCTCCAGCCACCCCCCTCGGGTTTCGCGAGCTTCGAGAGCAGCGCGGCGGTGTTCGCCTGCTCCTTCTCATTGGGGGTGAGCCCCACCGGATGCGCGAACAGCTGATGCAGCGCGTACCATCCCTCGAGCGTCTCCGGCGGATGAATCTTCTTGTCGTCAGGCATACGCGCAATTTACGCTCGGGGAAGCGCCGCGCACGAAAAGGTCAGCAGGAACCGACTCGAGCCCGACCGGGGTGCCGACACTCTTGAGATGCGGATGAAAAGCGGATTGAGACGGATCGAACGGAGACGGCAAAACGTTACGATTTCCATCGTCATCGCGCGGGAGCAAAGACAACCGATCTTTGACTGGGAACGGCAGGGGTGTAGAGCGCTTCAGTTACTTCGGTTGCCAATCAAAAAAGCAACGCTCCCCATGCGCACCGCCCCTTCGCCGCACACCGGTGCGATCCGTTTCTCATCCGTCAAATCCGTTCAATCCGTATTTCCAGAATTGTTGATGCCTGAACCGTGCGCGCCTGCCCGACACACCGGTTCAGCTAACCCCGCGCGCTGAGCAGTCGGCCCAGCTGGCTGCCCGAGCGAAGCTTGTCGGTGCGGCCGGTGAAGTAGCGCGCGTCGATTTCCGTGCTGCCGAGATCCTCGATGTACGTATACCCTATCTCGTGCAGCGCCGCCACGAGGTCGGCGGGGGCGAAGAATCCCTTGAAGGGCTCTCCCGCCTTTTTCACGCGCCTGCTCACCGCGTCGAGCGCGAGCCTTCCCACGAGTCCCAGCGTCTCGCGCGGCACCGCATAGTCGAAGACGACGCCGTTCGATGCGTGCATTTCGTGGATCGCGCGCAAGGTGCCGAGCACGAGCTCGCGCTCCAGATACATCGTGACACCCAGCCACGAGAAAAAAGCCGGCGCCCCTTCGTCGAAGCCGGCGCTCGCGAGCGCATCGTCGAAGGTCTCGCGCGTGAAGTCCACCGGCGCAAACGTCATCGTCGACGGAATCGGAATGCCGACCTGCGCGAGCCGCTTGCGCTTCCAGGCCTGCGTGGAGGGGTGATCGACCTCGAAGACACGCAGATCGGGATATGGATTCCGGTATGCGAACGTGTCCAGCCCCGCTCCCAGAATGACGTATTGTCGCACGCCCCGCGCGACCGCAACGCGAAGCTCGTCCTCGGCGAACCGGCTGCGCGCGGCCATGAAGGCGCGGAAGCGCGCCGCCACGAAGTTCTTCGGCTGCTCCGGGAGATTCGCTTCCGCGCGGGCGCCGATGATGCGCACCGCGAGCGGATCCTCGAACACGAGCGGATGGTCGAGCAGCTGATGCGCCGCCCGTCGCTCGGCCACGCGTTGCGCCGTCCGGCTCGGCTTTTCGGGGTGCAGCGTTACCCCGCGGCACTCAACGCGCCGAACCGCCGGTCGCGCTTCTGGAAATATTCCACGGCGGACTCGAGATCCTTCGGACCGAACTCTGGCCACATCACGTCCGTGAAATACAGCTCCGCGTACGCGCACTCCCAGAGGAGAAAGTCACTGAGCCGGCGCTCCCCGCCCGTGCGGATCACGAGATCGACATCGGGAGCCGGACGCGAGTCGTACTCGCCGCCGAGCGCACGGCCGAAGTCCTCGCGCGTGGCCTCGCTCACGCTCGCCAGACGCTGCGCCGCCCGCAGGATCTCATCGCGCGCGGAGTAGTCGATCGCGAGACGCATGTGCAGCGTGGTACCCCTCGCGGTTTTCTCTTCGGCTTCGCCGAGTGCATCGGCGAGCGCGAGAGGGAGGCGATCGCGACGTCCGATGGCGGTGAGGCGCACGTTGTTGTCGAGGAGCCGCGGCACCTCGCTCACGAGACGCGAGCGGAAGAGGCGCATCAGCGTCGACACCTCGGTCGCCGGGCGGCGCCAGTTGTCGCTGCTGAACGCATAGAGCGTGAGTGTGGTGATGCCGAGCGTCGGCGCATGCTCGACGACCTTGCGCACGACCTCGACGCCTACGCGGTGTCCGGCGACGCGCGGCATCGCGCGCTGCGTGGCCCAGCGGCCATTTCCATCCATGATGATCGCGACGTGCATCGGCTGCGTATCGGTGTACGGTCGTGGCGACATGGTCTCAGTGTGCGGTATTGGCGCGGCCAGCGGGACAGGAAACGATGTACACTATCAACGCTCGAGCGTGTCGCGGGTCACCTGAATGATCGATTCCATGTGTGACAGGTATCGTTGCAGGGCCCGCCGGCCGGCGGGGGCGAGCCTGTAGGTAGTGAGGGGTTTGCGGCCCTCGAACGTCTTCGTGACGGTGACGTAGCTGGCGTCCTCCAGCTTGCGGGCGTGCACGCTCAGATTGCCGTCCGTGGTGCGCAGGAGTGACTTGAGCTCGCTGAACGAGAGCTCTTCGTTCGCGGCGAGCGCACTCACCATGCCGAGCCGCAGGCGGTGGTGTATGAGCTCGTCGAGCTCGCGAGAACCCTTGGCGGCGTCCTTCCCGGCAGAGGCATCGAGTGAACGGGGCATGGGCGCTTCGGTGCGGCGGCGCGCCGCGGCGCTGGACCTAGCCACCGTAGCGCCACGCGATGAGCGCACCGAACACGATGGGCAGCACGCCGAAGCCGGCGGCGAGGAGCGCTGCACTCCACATGACGGGCGCGAGCACGGCGACGCAGCCCAGCGCCATGAAGCAGATGCCCATCACCGGAACGGAACGCACGGAGAACATGCCTCCGGTCATCACGCCGGCGCCGTAGAGAAGGAGCCAGCATGCGGGAAGCAGCGAATACAGGCCGAGCCGAGCGAAATAGAACGTGAGCACGACACCCGCGGAGATCGGAGGGGCGAAGCCGAGCACGAACTTGCGCAGGGGCGCGAAGATGAACGGCTCGCGGGCCCGGCGGCCCTTCCAGATGCTGGAGGCGACGCCGACGATCACTGCGAGCGCCGCGGTCGCGAGCCACTCTCCCAGCCACACGGGACCCGGCTGGAGCGCGCGGGTGGCGAGCGCCGCGGCCAGGGCGATCACGCCGGTGACGATCTGCCCCCAGCCGGAGACGGCGGTGAACGCGGAGGCGCGCTCCATGGTCTCGCGGATGTAGCGAAGGTCGTCGAGGGCGCGGGTGTGGAGGGTGGAGGTCGACATGGCTACATCATGGCACCTTTCTCAGCCATTTACAAGTACTTTGCATCACAAAGACCGAGTGCGGGGCCGGCGGTGATGCACTCACGCCGTGTCGGCGGTTTTCGCGCGTGTCTCGTGTTCGCGCAGAATCCGGGTCAGCAGCTCTTCGAGGCGCGCGAGCTCGAATGGCTTCTCGATGACGGGACGCCCGGACTCCGCCAGAAAGCTCGCGGCGTCGGATGACACGACATCGCCGGTGGAAAAGAGCAGGCGATTCACGAGATCGGGGCGCTTTCCGAGCAGCGCCCGATACAGCTCGACCCCGGAAAGGTGCGGCATGCGCAGATCGCACATCACCACGTCGTAGCGACCCGGCTCCGAGCGCAGCAGAACCTCGAGCGCCACGCGCCCATCCTCGGCTTCCTCGACCATCCACCCGCGGCGCGTGAGAAAGCGGCTGATCGCCGTCCGGATGCTTGGCTCATCGTCGATTACAAAGAGGTGCGACGGCCGAGCTTCGCGAACGGGCTGCTGCTGAGATTGCATTCGTGCTCCGCGCGTGGGGGCGCTTCACCATCACGCAAATATTCGCTTGAATTCAGACCATTCTGCAAATGGAAAGTGTCCGCCGGTCTCGCAGAATACATACCGCCTTCGCTTCGATCGTGCAGCGTCCGCGCGCGTGCATTGCAATTAGAAATTCCTCATGATCTGCGCTGCGCGGGAAGCCGCAGCGTGAACGTGCTCCCCTCACCGAGCGTCGACTGCACGGTGAGATCGCCTTTCATGAGGCGGGCGAGGCGGCGCGAGACGCTCAACCCCAAGCCCGCTCCTCCAACTTTGCGCGTCGATTTCTGCTCGACCTGCCAGAAGGTGTCGAACACCCGATCCTGATTCGCCGGAGCGATTCCGATCCCGGTATCGCGCACCATGATCTCCACAGAGTCGTCCACCCGGCGGCTCTCGAGCGCGACCGACCCCGAGTCGGTGAACTTGATGGCGTTGGTGAGCAGGTTGAGGAGAATCTGGCGCAGCTTCGTCGGATCCGCCCACACCTCGAGCTCCCTGGGCACCGGCGGCACGCGCAGGGCGAGCTTCTTGTCGAGCGCGAGCGGCTCCACGATGATCGATGCCTCCTGCAGTGCGGCAAGTACCGGCACACGCTCGGGATGTGCTACCTCGCGGCCGGCTTCCACGCGCGAGAGTGTGAGCACCTCGTCGATGAGACTGAGCAGGTGTGTCGCGCTGGCCTTGATCCGCGCGAGCTGCGTGCGCTGTCCCTCGTTCACCGGGCCAGTGATCCCGTCGAAGAGCAGCTCCTCGTAGCCGATGATCGCGGACAGCGGCGTTCGCAGCTCGTGCGACATCACCGCCAGGAACTCGCTCTTGGCCCTGTTCGCGCTCTCGGCCTCCATTCGCGCGCTGCGAAGCTCCTGCTCGGCCTTGTGCTGCTCCGTCACATCCCAGAAGATCGCGACACCCGCACCCACCCTGCCCTGCGCATCGCGAACGGGCGCGCTGGTGACACAGATTCGGCGCCGCTCGCCGTTCGGCCGCTCGATCTCGACGATCGCGTCCATCACGACGTTGCCGCTCGTGATCGAGCGAGCGAGCGGCCACTCACCCACCGACAGCGCCGAGCCGTCTTCCTTGAACGCCTTGATTCCGGAAATCGTTTTGGTCAGCGATTCCGTCATGGGAACTCCGATCAGCTCTTCCGCTGCGCGGTTCGCGACGATCCGTTCGCCGGAGGGCGCTTCCACGATCGAGATCGCGAGCGGTGACTGCTCGACCACGGTGAGCAACCGACTGTGCTCGGCCTGCACCTGCTCGATCAGCCGCTCGCGCTCGACACGCGCGGCTCGCTCGGCCGTGATGTCGCGAAAGAAGATGGCGAGGCCGTCCGCGGTGCCGTTCATTCTGATGTCGAACCACAAGCCGGGTGCAACCTCGAACTCGAACGGTTCAACCGGTCGGCCGGCCATTCCGTCACGGAGCTTTGCCTCCAGCTCGGGCGCGATCGACGTGCCCCACAGCTCCCAGAGATTGCGTCCGACGATCGATGGACCGACGCTGTTCGTGAGCTTGATCCCTTCCCGGTTGAGCTGGCGGATGGTCCACCCGCGATCGAAGGCGATGAACGCGTCGCTCATCGTGTCGAGCACGTTCGCAACGCGCTCGCTCGCGCGCTCCGCCGCCTCTCGCTGGCGCGCGAAATCCTCGCTGAGCCGGCGGAGATCCTCATTCGCGTGCTCCAGCTCGACGGCTTGCTCCTCCATCTCCTGCGCCTGGGCGCTGAGCTGCTGGTTCAAGGACTCGAGCGCGGCGAGCGCCTTCTGCCGCCGCTGGTCCGCAATCTCACGCGAGGCGAGCACGCGACCGAGCATCGTGTTGACGAACAGCGAGAGCAGCCCCGCCAGAATGATCGCGGCGAAGATGAGAACGGCCGTCAGGATTCGAAGCTGCGCCTCGTGCGCTTCGCGCGCCGCGAGCCGCCCGCGCTCCGCATCCTCGATCCTGCCGATCAGCTCACGCGCCTTGCCCATCCGCGTCTGCCCGTGATTGGACCGGACCATCGCGGCGCTCGCGTCCAATCCCAGCGAATCGTAGGCGCGCCTCGAGATCTCGAGGTCCGAGAGCTTTTCGGAGATGACCGTGGACAGCGTATCGAGCCGTCGCTGTTCGGTGGAGTCGGCGATCAGCCGGCGCGCCGACGCGAGCGCACGATGTACGTCCGACGCGGCACCAGCGCCGGGATCGAGATACTCACGCGAGCCGGTGAGCAAATAGCCACGCAGCGATGTCTCGGCATCGGTGAGCCGCGCGAGAACGGTGTGGAGCGACGCCGTGATGTCTCGGGAGCGCGTGACGGCATCGCGAGCGGCGCCGAGATGCGCGAGCGCCAGAAGGGAAAAAATTCCGATGGCGAGCGTCACCAGCGCAGGAGCGACGGTCGCTGCGATGCGAACTGTGCGGCGGGTGATCACCTGATGGAAACGGGAGCTCGATTTCGCATGCGGTCCGGAGAATCGGGGCACATTCTGAAGTCCGAAAAAAACTAGCGCACTGAATGCACCTGTGGTGATTGCCACCGGAGCCGTTGCAGCCCACGATGTGCCCCGACGTGCCCGGGATCACCGACACTCTGGCGACCCCGGGTGATGTGCGGCGGTTATTGGTGCAGCACGAAATTCGTCAGCGCGACCCGGTACTCCTTTGCCTGAGGATCGTAGGTGACGTGGTACGCAGTCGGGAAATATCCGGCCTCTGGATACAGAGCCGGCGTCGAGATGCTGCCCACGAAGTTCGGATGGGTAAGCAGGTAATCGCGCGTCACCATCGGCTCGAAGAACGTGAAGCGGCCGTTCCATGAACCGTAGATGAACGTCTTCGTGAATGGCTGAAATTGATCGGGATGACCCAACATCGCCTGCAGCTCCGGGGCAAGCGCGTTGAACCAGTGCAACCCCATCATCGGAACTGCCTGCGCAGCGGGGTCGCCGGGAACCACATAGAAAGGCGGAACGTACTCGCCGGTGGGGAGGCTCCGTGCCTCGGCCGCGTAGTTTGGATCCGTCGGCAGGATCGAATTCCGCTCCTCGAGCGAGATCGTGTAGAAGTGGAAGTCGAAGTGCGGCACGGTGTAGACGCCTGCGGGTGGATGCCCCATGGGATTCCAGTCCAGCTCCGCGAACGTGTAAGGCGCGGGACTGTGCTGCGGGAGCGGGAGCACGAACGGGAACTCCATTCCCTGCGACGGAAGTCCCTCGAGCGCCTTGGCGTCGAGCGCGATGCCGAGCTCGATCGGGGCCTGTCCTGCCTTCGCGTTCAGCACGACGTACGTGCGCGCCATTCCGTTCCCCACTTTTTGGGGTGTTCCGTATTGCCGATGCATTCCAGGCTGATCGTAGCCGGCACGGTTCGCCGCGATACCGGACCCGGTGGTGCTCCGCGCCCCGGTGGGCGCATCCGGTGCACATCCCGCGATCAGCCCAAGCGCGGTGAAGATGCACACCGCGTGAAACGCACGATGCATGACAACCTCCTTCGAATGAATGTGATGGTGCTACGAATGTGATTCGTGTCGATCGGAAGACAACGAGGCGGGTGGCGATGCCGCTGCACCAGCATGGCACGCGAGTCCACCACGTTGCCATGTGAAATGATGTCTACGAGTGCGTGGTCGTGGGAGGGGCAGCGCTCAGTCCTGCTCGTATCTCGCGACGGCGCGCTCGAGCACGGCGAGCTGAGCGTGCAAGCGGTCGATCTGCGCATCCTGAAGCGACCGCGCACCGACCACTTCGCCGCGCGGCGTCTCCACGCTCGAGATCGGATCCGGCGTGAGCCGCGGGCCCGAGCCCTCGAGCAACGCAATGGTAGCATCGAGCTTCGCCAGCAGGCTCGACGACTCGGACGGGGAAACGCTCGCGGCATCGCGCACACGAGCCTCCACGAGTGCAGACAGCGTGGACGCCATGCGACGTCCATAGGTCGTGATGGTCATCGCCGCCTCGACGCGTCGCGGATTGGGAGCGTCTTCGGTGATGAGGCGCTGCATCGTGGCCTCCGCATTCGTCACCGCAACGCCGAAGCGCCGGCGCGCATCGTCCACGGTCCGCTTCCATTCGGGGCTCACGGCATTCGCTTCGCGGGTTGCACCGGCGAGGAGCGCACGAAGCTCGCGAAAGAGATCGGCGAGCTGCCGCGAGTACGTCTCCAGCTCCTGGGCGGGCCACAGGAACTGCGCCGCGGCGAGCGCGACCACACCCCCCAGCAGCGTGTTCACCGCGCGCAGCCCTGCGAGCTCCCAATCGCCAGGATGCGGCTCGGCGAGCAGCACGAAAACCGGCGTGAGCAGCAGAACGAAGACCGCGTAGTTGAGCGGGAGCACCGCGACCGCCGCGATGGTGAATGGCACCATGATGCCCGCGATGGCGAGCTTCGTGTGAGCGGCCACCGCCAGCGCCGCCGCGAGCACGCCGCCGAGCACGGTACCGCCCACGCGCTGCAGCGTCTTGCGCATCGTCGCGCCGGTGTACGGCTGCAGCACGATCAGCACGGTGATGGTCGCCCAGTAGCCGCGTGTGATGTCGAGGGCGAACGAGAGCCACATGGCCGCTGCTGCCGCGATTCCCATGCGAAGGCCGTGGCGCGCGGGCAGCGAGCGCGCAGTGAGCGCATCGCGCAATGGGCGAAGCCACGCGAGCGTGGCGCGCGTTGGAGGCACGGGCAGGGACTGCTCCGCCGTTTGCGTCATCACAGCCGACGCTCGCGCATCGACCGTCCCCGCGGCATCCACGAGCACGCTCACGTCCCCCGCGACGCGCGACAGCAGCGCGGCAGCGGAGCGGAGATGCACGTTGGGCCAGCTCGTCCGCACCGTGAAATCCGTGACCACGGGCGGCATCGCGCCATCGCGCCTGCGAGCGATTACCGTATCGTCGATCGCATCGCCCAGCAGCGTGAGCGTGGTCGCGAGCGAGCCGAGTGCCTTGTCGAAGGCGACATCACCAACGGTCGACCCGCTCTCGTGCGCAGCCTCCAGCTCCGCATCGATCGCGACCATGGTGCCGAACAGCTGCTCGGCGCCCTCGGTGAGCACGAGCAGCTGTTCGCCGCGCGGACTGCGTCCCTGGCGTGGCCTGCGCGCATTCGCGATGACCACGCGTGCGGTCTCGAGCGCGCTGCGCACGTCGGCGTGGTGCGCGCGTGCGCGTGCATGGATGCCCGGTGAGCTCGGGCTCCCGAGCGTTCCCGTGACCTGCTCCAGCGAGCGGGCGAAATCGGCGAGCGCCCGGTACGTGGCGGCGACGGCGCGCCGCGCCGGGCGGAACGGATGGAGCGGCCACAGAATGAGCGAGAGCACCATCGCCCACGCCACGCCCAGCAAGAACATCCCCGCGCGCAGCAGCGCGGCGTGCGGGAGCGGCGACGGTGACCCTGCCGCGACCGCGTAGATCACCGCGATGAAAAGTCCGATCGTCGATCCTTCGTCGCCATACACGCGTGCGAGACCGGCGATCAGCCCCACGGCGAGCATCGAGATCACGGCAAGCGGAACGATGTGCGCCGCCTCCGTGCCGGCGTACGCGCATGCGACACCGAGAATGGCAAACGCGCTCATCGTGGCGGCGCGCGTGCGATACGAGCCCCCCTTGTCGACGAGCGAGCCGAGCCATCCGCCGAGCGCGGCCCAGGAGAAGAGCGGCTGGCCGAGGAGGTCGCCGGCGATGACGGGGATGAGCAGCGCGAAGGCGGTACGCACGCCGCGGCCGATCGCGAGCTTCCCCGCCCCGATCGCGAAAAGGTGCCGGGCCGTTTGCGTCGTGCGCTGTCCGGCGCTCACCTGTGCGTTCGCCGGAGCTCGGGGCTAGTGCGCGCCGCCGACTTTTCGCGCTGCGCTGAGCTGCTCGAGGAGCGTCTTCACCGCGGCATCGAGCTGCGAATCGCGTTTGGTGTAGCTCTCACCCATGGGACGGATGACGGCGACGTCCACCGGCCGCGGATGCATTTCCATGTCGGTGTGATCGGCACCGCGAATGCGCACGAACGGAATGCGAACGGCCGACCCGTCGAAGAGCACGTCGTTGGAGGTGTAGATGATCCAGCCGGCGGTTGGCTCACCCACGATTTGGCCGAGATGCATCGTGCGATAGCCCTCCGAAAAGTCTTCGGCATCGCTGAGCGAATGCATGTTGGTCACGAGTACGGTGGGGAGCTCGAGTGCGCGCTGGCCGAGCAGCGTGCGCGCGGGTGCGACGGGCATGCCGCGAATCTGCATCGTGAGATACGGAGCGCGCGTGAGCACATCGAGCGCGTATGCATTCACGAAGCCACCATTGTTGTTGCGGATGTCGATGACGACGCCTTCGCTCGACTGGTTCTGCGAATCCAGGTCGGCGTAGAGACGCTGCAGCGACTCCTCGCTCATGTCGGGCATGTGCACGTAGCCCAGTCGTCCACCGCTCGCCTTCGCGACGTACGCGCGCGACTGCTCCACCCAGGCGCGGTACAGCAGCCCCTTCTCGATGTTGGTGCTCACGGGCAGCACCGTCACCGTACGCTGCTTCCCATCGCCATCGGAGACGACGCTGAGCGACGTCTGCTTTCCGATCCGATACGCGAGCAGCTCATCGACGTTCGTGTGCGTCGTGACGGTCTTGCCATTCATCGCGATGATGAAATCGCCCACGGAGATCTTTCTCGCCAGGGCGGCTGGCCCGAGCGGGATGACCTCGGCCACACGAAGCCTTCCCGTGCGCTCGAACTCGGTGCCGTCCCAGCGAACGCCGAGGCGGCCGGTGAAGGGAGGACTGGACGATGGCGCGCGCGCGCCCGAGTGCGAGGCATTGAGCTCTCCGACCATCTCGTTCATGAGTCGCATCAGCTCATCGGGAGTCTGCGCGCCCGCTGCGAGCGGTCCGTACTCGGCGCGGACCGCGTCCCAGTCCACACCATTCATCTTCTCGTCGAAGAAGTTGTCGCGCAGATCGCGCCACATGAGGGTGAACAGCTCCTCCCGGTCGGCCGTGAAGTCGACATCGAGCTCGGCGCTCACGGGCACGGGGCGAACGTAACGATTGGCGACATCGATGGCGGCGATGCGCCCGGACTCGATGTAGTAGATCTCCTTTCCATCGGGCGACCATTGCACGCTGGTCTTGGGTCCCGGCGTGGACGTGAGCTGCCTCGCGACCGGCTCCTCCTTCGCGAGATCGTCCAGCGCAAAGAGATAGAGATTCGCCTGTCCCGCGGCCACGGCGGTGACGGCCACGGATTTTCCGTCCGGCGCCAGCGCTTCGTTCACGACATCGAGCCCGATCGGAAGGAACGAGAGTCGTGAGCGCAGCCCCTCGAACACGACGGGCGTGTGGCGCATCGCATCGCGGTGCGACGAATCCGTGGCGCGTGTGCTGCTGTCGTTGGCGACCGAGGGAGTGCTGTCGCGCTTCGCTGCGGTGTCGCGCGGAGCGGGTGCGTGGTCGCGCGTTTCGCGCGCGGGAGTGGGAGCGGGCTGCGTGAGCGGCTCCGTCGAGGGCGACGGCGACTCGGGGCCGAAGAGATCGCGGAACTGGTCCTCGCGGAATCGCGGGGTGCGCGGCACGAGATCGACGCGGGCGAGCACCCCCGGCTCCGTGCGCTGCGACGAGACGAGGAGGAGAAAGCTGCCATCCGGGCTCCACGAGAGCGCGTCGGCATTCGTGTTGGAGAGAAAGCTCACCGGGTGCGACTCGCCGCCGGACGCGCTCACCATGTACGCGTTTGCGAACAGCTTGCTCCCGTCGCGTGTGGCGTACGCGATCCATTTGCCGTCGGGCGACCAGACGATTGCGCGATCCGAGAGAAAGGGTGCGCGATCGAGTGGCGCGCGCGCCACGATGCGATCCGCGGGCGCGATGTCGCTCTTCGGCGCCTTTGGATCGGCGGTCACCACGTGCAGCTCGTTACCGCCATGCACGTAAGCGATCGACTTGCCATCCGGCGACCACACCGCCGACACGTCGTTCTCGCCGCCGACCGTGAGCTTTCGCTCCTCGTGCGTGACGAAGTCGTAGACGTACAGATTGAAATGGCCGCTGCGATCGTCGCCGAAGGCGAGGCGACGGCTGTCGGGCGCCCACACGGGCTGCTGCTCGGTGAGTCCCGCGCTCGACACGCGCTGCGCGCTCCCGCCCTCGTGGCTCGCGGCCGCAAAGATCTTCCCGCGCACGGTGAACGCGACCTTCTTGCCATCGGGCGATACCGCGAGCTCCTGCAACCCGTTCGTGAGCGTGCGATGCTCCACGAGCGCACCGGAGGCCGAGCCGCGCAGTGCAATCGTGACGGGCTTCGCGACTCCCGCGCCGATGTCGTAGCTCCAGATGCCGAACTCGCGCTCGAAGGTGATCGCCCTGCCATCGTTCGCGATCGTGGGCCAGAGCACGCGACCATCCGTGAACTTCGTGAGCTGACGCTCGGCTCCGCCGCTCACCGCGCGGGTCCACAGATTCTGCGCGCCGCTTCGATCGCTCACGTAGTAGAGCGTCCTGCCATCGGCGGAATACATCGGCCACTCGTTCTTCGAGCCGGACGCGGAGAGCTGCTCGTATTTCGGGATGCCTTTCACTCCGGGCGAGACGCCGTGCACGAGCCAGATCTCGCTCTCATCGATGTGACTGTGTCCCTTTCTCCACCACTGCGAATACGGGAGCCCGCGCGCGGTGATCGCGATCGTCGCAGCGTCCGGACCCGTCGCTGCCCAGTATTCGGCGGCGTAGCGATCGGCCGCCACAGCGGTCGGTGTGCCCCCATCCGCGCTCACGCGATAGACATCGCTCATCCCCGAGATGTCGTTCGCGACGGTGGAGAAGTAGAGCCACTTCCCATCGCGCGACCACGCGTCAAGCTGGTCGACGCCGTCGCCGAAGGTGACGCGGCGCAACAAGCCGGTCGCGAGCGTGAGCACGTACACGTTCGTGCCGCCATTCCGATTCGACATGAAGGCGAGCTCGGAGCCATTCGGCGAGTAGAGCGGGCGGTGGTCGTTCGATGCGTCGGAAACCAGCAGGTGCGCGTCTCCGCCAGTCGCCGGCACAACCCAGATGTTTCCGCCAGACACGAAGGCAATCTCGCGCCGGTCAGGCGAGTAGGCTGGCTCGGAGTAGGAGCGGCGCGCGTCGGTCGATGGCGTGTGCGGATGCGCGGCGCCGGGGATGGCGAGAGTTGCGGCCGCAACGAGTGCCGCGGCGGCGGAACGGATGAGCATCATGATGGATAAACTAGATGGCAGACCCGCGTGCTGCGAGCACCGGCCGGCCGCTCGAATATGGCGAAACGCGAGGTCTCCCCATAGCGTTCCTCCCGACCGAGTGGAGCGTTGGCCCACCGCAGCGAAGGGAGAGCCACATGGGGAGAATCACGGCGAGTACCGTCATCGCAGCGGTTTTGGCGGGCATCCCGGGCGCGATCCATGGGCCCACGGCCGCGGCTCCAGCGCACACGCTGGTCGTCAGCGCGTACGAGTACACCTTCCAGGCGCCCGACAGTCTGCCCGCCGGAGTCGTGACCATGCGGCTGGTGAATCGCGGCACGAAGGCACACCAGGTGGTCGTCGGGCGTCTCGACGATTCGTCATCGCTCGACCGCGTAATGCGGTCGCTGACGGCCGACAAGGCGCGCACGGGCGGGATCCGATGGGTGGGAGGGGTCGAGAGCGCTCTCGCCGGCGAGTCCAGCGAGACGATCCTCCCGTTGACGAGTGGTCGGTACGTGCTCATCTGCAGCTACGACGGTGACCATGGGCTCGCGCACATGGCGCTCGGGATGATCCGGTCGCTCGTCGTCACTCCGGGCTCACTCGTCACGACGCGATCGCTCCCGGCGGCGCAAACGACGATCGCGCTCTCGGACTATCATCTCGGTATCTCCAGCCCGCTGCACAGCGGAAAGCAGCTCGTTCGCATCGTGAACGTCGGCGAACATCGCCATCACCTGTTCATCGGGCGCATCGTCGGCAACGCCACGACCGACGAGATCATGAAATGGGACGGCAAGAGCCAGCCGGCACCACTTCAGGACATGAGCGGCGGCGCAGCGGCCATGGATCCCGGGCAGGCGAGCGTGATCGAGATGGATCTGAAACCGGGCCGCTATGCGCTCGCCTGCGTACTATCCAATGGCGGAGGGTCGAAGCCCCACTACCTGCTCGGAATGCACGACGAGATCGTCGTGAGGTAGCCGCCTCAGTGCGCGTCCACCGGCGCGGCCATGGGCTGCGGCTTCCGAAGCACGAACACCACCGGCGCCACGATCAGGAAGGACAGCAGGATCAGCATCCACGAGTCGTTGTACGCGAGCATCGATGCCTGCTTCATCATGGTGAGGTCGAGCAGCGCGAACGCGCTCTTCTGCGCCTGCAGGAGCGAGTTTCCGTGCGCCACGAGGCTCGCCACCGCGCCGGCATAGCGCTGCTCGAACGCCGGGTTGCCCGCGAAGAAGTTTGCCGCGAGATCGGCGCGGTGATATTGCACGTGTCGCGTGAGGTAGGTGCTCAGCACCGCGATGCCGAACGATCCTCCGAGCTGGCGTGACAGATTGATCAAACCCGACGCCTGCTGCGCCTCGCTCGGCTTGAGACTTCCGAACGCCGCGTTGTTGATCGGCGTGAAGAGCAGCCCCATGGCAGCTCCGCGAACGATCAGCGCGAGCTGCGCATCGCCCTCGCCCGCGGCGGTCGTGAGATGCCCGAGGATCCACATGGAGATGCTGAAGCTCACCACGCCGAGGAGGATGAGATAACGCGCATCCACCAGCGGATTTCTGCCATTGAGCAGTCGTCCGCACACCACGGCCATCACCGCCGTCGCGAGGCCGCCCGGCAACATCGTGAGTCCGGTCTCCGTGGGAGTGAAGCCGAGCACTCCCTGCGTGAAGAGCGGAAAGAGAAACGTTCCACCGTACAGGCCAAAGCCCAGCACGACGAACAGGAAGATCGATGCGGAGAGATCGCGATTGTGCAGCACGCGGAAGTTGATCACCGGATGCTCGTTCCGCGACGACAGCTCCCACCACACGAGCGTGATCAAACAAAAGGCCGAGGCGACCGAGAGGCGCACGATCATCGGGTCGTTGAACCAGTCGTTGCGGTTGCCCTCCTCGAGCACGTACTGGAGTGCGCCCACGCCTACGATCAGGAGCGCGATGCCGAACCAGTCGATCGGATTGATGCGACGGGCTCCTGGCGGATCGTGCAGAAAGGTCGTGACGAGGAACGTCGACACGATGCCGATCGGAATGTTGATGAAGAAGCACCAATTCCACGTGTAATTATCGGTGATCCATCCACCGAGCGTGGGTCCGAGCGTTGGCGCGACGATGATGCCGAGCAGAAAGATCGCCTGCACCATTCCCTGCTGCTCGCGCGGAAAGATCTGGCGTATGGTCGCCTGCGCCGTCGAGAGCAGCGCGGCGCCACCCGCGCCCTGCAGCAGCCGCCACACCACCAGCTCGTTCAGGCTGTGCGAAGTTCCGCAGAGGAACGAGGAGATGATGAAGAGGAGAATCGAGAACGTCAGATAATTGCGACGGCCGAAACGCGCCGTGAAGAACGCGGTCATCGGAAGGACGACGACGTTCGCGAGGATGTAGGACGTGCTCACCCATGCGATCTCTTCGTTCGTCGCTCCGAGATTGCCCGCCATCTGCGGAAGCGAGACGTTGATGATGGTGGTGTCGAGCACCTCCATGACGGCGGCCGTGATGAGGCCGAGAAGGATGATCCAGCGGTAGGGAACGGCTTCGTCGGAATCGACGTTCGCCGGAATCGGGGCTGCCTGTGTCGCCACGTGAGTCGGGTGGATGAGGGTGTGGCGAGTGAACGCCCCGAGGCGGGCGCCAAGTTCCTGACCGGCCAGTACTCGGGTCTTGAGGATCGTGCCGAGCCCTCACCCGACCGCAGGGCACCTTCACCTTCCTGGAATGGTCACCCACCACTCATTTGTTCACTCCTGCCCGACCGCGGCATAACGTCACCCCGTGCGCAAATTCCTTGGAGTTCTCGTCGCGTTGGCCGGTGTCGCCATCCCCGCCGCGCGAGCCCAGTGTCGCCCCGGTCCGAACAGTAACGAAGCCAAGCTCCTCGCCTTCTACTCGGTTCCGATCGCCTTTTCCGCTCTCGACGCGCCGCGCCGGCAATCAGCCTGGCACCTGGAGCTTCAGGGCGAAGTGTCGCCCGTGCCTACGGCCGACCCGTCGATCGAGCACGCGAGCGAGTGCTACACCGCGAGCTCGCAACAGCACTCGCGTCTGACACGCGTGTTCGCTCGCCCGCGGCTACTCCTCACGCTCCCGCTGGGCTTCGCGATCGAAGCCAGCTACATCCCGCCGGTGCAGATCGGCGATGCGCACCCGCATCTCGGGAGCGCCGCTCTGTCGGAGACCGCGGCGCTGGGAGGGTTCGGACCCTTCCGCTCGTCGGCGCTGATGCTTCGGGCGCATGGCACCATAGGGCACGTCACCGGGCCGATCACCTGCGCGCAGAGCTCGCTGCAGCAGGTGGATCCCGAAGCGGGGTGCTACGGCACCAGGCCCTCCGATGACACGTTCAAGCCGAACATGTTCGGGCTCGAGGGCGTGTATGGTGTCACGACCCGCAGCGGCCGTTTCGACCTCTTTGCCGGCTCCGGCGTCACGTGGCTGCGGCCGCGGTTCGAGGTGGGCTTCACGGATCTCAACGGGGTCACCGACAACACGCAGGTCGAAGTGGATCTCACTCGGCTGTCGCTGCTCGGCGGCGCGACCGTGAACCTGCCCGCGTTCTTCGCGGTGACTGCAGAGGTCTACTCCGTACCCAAGGACGTCACGACGTGGCGGCTCGCCGCGAGCTATCGGCTGCACTGATGGAAGCGCCGTCGCCCGTCCGCCTCGGCTGGGTTCGGATCGTGGAGCTCGCCCTCGGACTGCTCTTCGTGGCTGCGGGACTCGTGAAGCTGTCGGGGATGGGATTCATGGTCGAGCTCTTCAGCAGCCTGGGTTTCGGTCAGTGGCTCCGCTACGTGACGGCGCTCGTCGAGCTCACGGGAGGGGTGCTCCTCATGGCGGGACGCATGGAGTATCTCGCCGCGCTGGCGCTGGCCGCGATCATGGTGGGAGCGACCGCGGCGAGCATCGTCGTCTTCGACCGCTCTCCCATTCCGCCGGCGCTCACGTTCGTCGCGCTGCTGGTGCTGGCGTGGAAGCGTCACCCTTCCCATGAGATTGATGCGGAGCGATGATGTTGCCCATGGAAATGGCACGTCCTGCGATCGAGGTGCAGCGCGAGCGTGCCGAGCGGCTGCTGAACGGCGTACGCGCGGCGGTGCTCGCATCGCTGGCCCTGGCGGCATTCGTGTATGCGCCGCACATCCCGATCTCGGTGCAGCACGCGAACTGGGCGGTGCTGATCCCGACGCTCGCCTGGTCGCTCGCCCAGTTCTGGCTCGACGCGCATCGCAATATTCGCGAGCAGCCGCTGCCCCAATGGGTGGCATTCGTCAATCCATTCGTGGACATCACGGCGGTGACGGCGATCCTTGCCGGTTACAGCTTCGCCCAGTCCGGTGCGCTCGCCCTCAAGTCTCCGATCTTTCTCGCGTACTTCGTGATCCTCGCGGCGCGTCCGATTGCGTCGTCCACGCGAAAAGCGGCAGCGACGGCGATTCTCGTCGTGGCGGAATACGGCGCGCTCGTGTCGCTGCTCGTGCTCAGCGGACGCGTCTCGATGACGGACAGCCCGATCATCGCGAGCGGCACCGCCTCCGTGTCCTTTCTGGACGAGGGCGCGAAGATTCTGCTGCTCGCGGTGGCCGGCGCGATCGCGACGTACGCGACATCGTGGCACGAGCGATTGGCCGAGACGTACTACCGGGAGTCGCAGGAGCGCGAGGATCTTCGCGTGGCGCTCGCGCAGGCGCAGCTGCGCAGTCTGCGCCTGCAGCTGAATCCGCACTTTCTCTTCAACACGATGAACGGCATCGTGGCGTTGATCCCGAGCGACCCGCGGTCGGCCGAGCGAATGCTCACGGGATTGAGCGATTTTCTGCGACTGTCGCTGCACAACGCGGGGGAGCAGGAAGTGCCGATCGAGCGGGAGATCCAGCTGCTCGAGCGCTACGTGATGATTCAGCAGCTGCGCTTCCAGGACCGGCTGCGCATCTCGATCTCGGTGGATCCCGCGGCCAATCGCGCGCTCGTGCCGAATCTCCTGCTGCAGCCGCTCGCGGAGAACTCGATTCGCCACGGACTCAGCCCGCGTGCATGCGGCGGAAAGCTCGAGATTCTCGCGCATCGCGATGGTGACATGGTGAAGCTGGCGGTGATCGACGACGGTGTGGGCTGTGAGCTCAGCGCACCCGACGCGCTGCCGAAGGGCATTGGCTTGAGCAACATCCGCGAGCAGCTCGAACGGCTGTACGGAGAGCTGCACACGTTCGCAGTGACGACCGCGCCCAATGCGGGCTTTGCGGTTCGGATCTCGATTCCATATCACACGGGGGAGGAGCTGTCGTGAGCGCCGCCACGGAGAAACAGACACCAGCACAGACATCGGCACTGATTCGTGCACTCGTCGTCGACGACGAGCCGCTCGCGCGCGCGCGCATGCGCACGCTGATCGCGGATCATCCGGACATCGAGATCGTCGGCGAGTGCGGCAATGGCGCCGATGCGATTCTCGCGATCGAGAAGCACGCGCCGCAGCTCGTGTTCCTGGACATCCAGATGCCGGAGCTCGACGGCTTCGGCGTGATCGAGGCCGTGGGCGCGGAACGCATGCCGCTCGTCATCTTCGTGACGGCGTACGACGAGTATGCCGTGCAGGCGTTCGAGGTGCATGCGCTCGACTATCTGCTCAAGCCGGTGGAGCGCGAGCGCTTCGCCGCGGCGCTCGGGCGCGCGAAGGCACGGCTCGCGGACCCCGCGGCGTCGCGCTCGGATGGGGGGCCGGACAAGCAGCAGCTACAGGCGCTGCTCGAGCACCTGGGCCGCAGGCAGCGCCGCGATCTGCGACTCGCGATCAAGGTCGACGGGCGGCTGCTGCTGCTGCGCACCTCCGACATCGACTACATCGAGGCGGTGGACAACCACGCGAAGATCCACGTGGGCGCGGACACGCATCTCGTGCGCGATACGCTCACGCGACTCGAGCAGCGGCTCCCGGCCGCGCGCTTTCTTCGCATTCACCGCTCGACGATCGTGAACACCGAGCGCGTGCGAG
This sequence comes from Gemmatimonadaceae bacterium, assembly GCA_025929535.1. Classification (GTDB taxonomy): domain Bacteria; phylum Gemmatimonadota; class Gemmatimonadetes; order Gemmatimonadales; family Gemmatimonadaceae; genus FEN-1250. The sequence goes on along the minus strand of JAICLZ010000024.1, from coordinate 19,677 downwards.
AGCTGCAGCCGTGGTTTCAGGGCGACTTCGTGGTGATTCTGCACGATGGCTCGCGTCACACGAGCGGCAGGAGCTATCGGCAGAAGCTGCAGGCGTTCATTCGCGACGCGCTGTAAGGCGCGTCGCGCGTACGCCGCCTACTGCACGATGACGGTGCCCGTCATCTGCGGGTGAATCGAGCAGTGATACGTGTACGTGCCCATCACCGAGAAATCGCGCGACACCGAAGCGCCCGACGTCGCGCCGATGTTCGTGACGGCGGCGCCCACCGGCTGCGTGTCCCAGGTGACCGTGTGCGCGACGCTCTGAAAGACCCAGGTCACCGTCGCGGGCGCACCGCTTTGGGTGACGGTAATCGAGGGTGGGGTGAATTGCAGGTTCGACGTGGCGGTGACGGTGCCCGGCGTGTTGTTCGGCGAGGTGGATGAGCTTCCACAGGCCATGAGCGCGGCGGTGATGATCCCGGCGGCGAGAGCGCGTGCAGTTGGACGTAGCATGGGTCGTTGCTCGTGAAGAGGTTTCGTAGAGTGACGCCGCGAGGCAGCGTACTGTCACCTGCTTGATCACTATCGGTCCCGCGGGCCCCGACAGCCCGCATACACGAAGGCTCCCGCCCAGTTCCTCGGCGGGAGCCTTCGATGCCACAAAGGTATTCGAACTACTGCACGTCTACCGTACCGTGCATTCCCGGATGAATGGAGCAGTGATACGTGTAGTGGCCGGCCACCGTGAAATCGCGAGACACCTGCGCATTCTGGGTGGGATCGATGTCGGCCTCGGTTGCGCCACCCGGCTGCGTGTCCCACGTCACCGTGTGCGCGAGGCTCTGGAACGTCCACGTCACCGTGCCGGTACCCGACGCTCGGGCGATCGTGACGCCCGGAGGCGAGAAGGCTTGCCCGGTGGTCGCCGTCACGGTGGCGGTGGCCGTAGGTGTGGTCACCGAGACCTGCTGCGATCCCTCGTGCGTCACGCTGCCGTCCGTGATCGACGCGGTGATCGTCGGTGTGCCGTTCGCTACGCCGCTGACCACGCCCGTTGCCGGATCGACGGTCGCCTTCGTTTCATCGCTCGAGCTCCACGTCGCGGCGGGGGTCGAGATGACTGCGCCGTTCTGATCCTTCGCGAGCGCGGTCATCGTCAGCGTGGCGCCGACACTCACGGTCGCCGATGCAGGCGCCACCGCTACGGATGTAAAGACGGGCGTTGGTCCAGTGGTCGAACCACTGCTTCCACCACAAGCAGCGAGCGCCGCAGCCACACTCCCGGCGGCGACGATACGTGCAACACTTCTCAGCATGGCCTTGGCTCCCAGAGAAAGGTTTCCAGAGTGACACCGTCAGTCTAGGAACCTCTGCATCCCCCGCAAACGAAAGCGGGGTGAACGACCTCTGTGCACGGGCGAACGCTATTCCTGGCGGGGCTACCGTGATCTCGTCGTATCGCTCCAGGCACCGCCCAACGCCTTGTACAGCTGCACTCCGGCCACGAGCTCCTGTCGTTGCGCCTGGGTGAGCGCCAACTCACTCGAGAACAGATTGCGCTGAGCATCGAGCACCTCGAGATAGCTCGAGACACCGTTCTGGTACCGGCGGTTGGCCAGATCGAAGGCACGCCGCAGCGCATCGACCTGGCGCTGCTGTGCCACCGCCTGATCTCGCGACGCGCGCACGCCCACGAACGCATCCTCCGCTTCGCGCCTGGCGACCAGTGTCGCCTGCTCGTACGAGAACCGCGCCTGATCGGCGCGCGCCCGCGAGGCGCGCACCTCGTTGCGCAGCGCGCCGCCATGGAAGAGCGGGATCGAGATCCCGCCGAAGATCTGGTAGATCTCGCCGTTGCTCTGGAAGGTGTGATTGAGCTTGTCGCCCTGCGTGCCGTACTGGCTCGAGAGCGTCACGGTGGGCAGGAGCGCCGCCTCCGATGCGCCCACGCGCGCATTCGCAGCAACGAGCGCCTCCTCCGCCTGCCGCACGTCGGGACGCCGCGCGATGAGCTCGGCCGGCAACTCGGTGGGGAGCACGAACGTCCCCAGAACATCGGTGAGCGATCGTCCGCGCGCGATCGGCCCGGGCGCATGCCCCACGAGCACGCTCAGCGCGTTCTCCTGCTGCGCGATCTGCCGCTGAAAATCCGCGATGGCGACGGCCGAGTTGTCGACCTCGGACTCGAACTGCCGGACGTCGAGCTCGGAGATGAGCCCCTGCTGATAGCGGCGGAGCGCCAGCGTGAGCGTCTCCTGGCGCGATGCGAGCGTGCGCCGCGAGATCTCGAGATCCAGATCGAGCTCGCGCAGCTGCAGATAGGCGGTGGCCACATCGCTGATGAGCGTGAGCACGACCGACCGGCGCCCCTCCTCGCTTCCCAGATATTCGGCGCGCGCAGCCTGGGTGTTTCTGCGCAGCCGCCCCCAGAAATCGAGCTCCCACTGCAGATTCGCGGTGATTTGCGCGACGTTGAACGCGGTCGACTGGCCGGGCAGGATCTGTATCTTCTCGCGACCAACATTCACCGCGCCGTTGATCTGCGGGAAGAACGCTCCCTTCGACACGCCGTACTCCGCACGGAACTCGTTGATCGTCGCGATCGCGACACGCACATCGCGATTGTTCTGCACGGCCGTGTCGATGAGCGCCTGCAGCGCGGGATCCTTGATCAGCTCCGCCCAACTGAGCTCGGAGCCCGCCTCGAGCGTGCGCGACTCGTAGCTCGCGCGCCAATCCGGACGCCGCACCGTCGCGGCACCCGACGGCGTGTCCGCCTGGGCCGCGGCAGGAGGCGCGACGAGGTTCTTTCCGCTGGCAAGCGAATCGAAGAAGGTGCGACTGGAGTCCTCGGCCTGCGAGGGCGCGCGCCACGCGGGAGGCGCCTCGACTTCCGGACGCTTGTAGCTGGGACCGATCGCGCAACCCGCGATTGCGAGCAGCACGAGCACACGCGGTGCAGCCTTGCGAGATACCGGCATACTCAGTCGTCCCCCGCCACGGAGGATGCCGCCGTCGATGACGCCACGCGTCTCCGCTTGAACAATCCATGCTCACTCAACATCCGTATCTCGGCGAAGAACGATGGGACAAAGAAGATTCCGACGGTCGTCGCGAACAGCATTCCGAAGAACACGCCCGTTCCGATCGAGTGCCGGCTTCCCGCGCCGGCCCCGCTCGCGACGAGCAGCGGCACGACGCCGAGAATGAAGGCGAACGACGTCATGAGAATCGGGCGGAGTCGCTCGCGTGCCGCCTCCACGGCAGCCTCGCGAATCGAGAGCCCCTGCGCGCGAAGCTCGTTCGCGAACTCCACGATCAGAATCGCGTTCTTCGCGGCCAGACCGACGACGACGATGAGTCCGACCTGGAAGTAGATGTCGTTCGGCATTCGGCGGATGAATACGCCGAGCAGCGCGCCCAGTAGCCCGAACGGGACTCCGAAGAGCACCGCGAACGGGATCGACCACGACTCGTAGAGTGCGGCGAGCACGAGAAAGACCATGATGATGCCCATCGCGAAGACGAGCGATGCGGTACCACCCTGCACTTCCTCGTAGGACTGGCCGCTGAATGCGTAGCCCAGTCCGAGCGGCGCATACTTCGTATCGGCGAGATTGCGCACGGCCTTGAGGAGCTCGCCCGAGCTCTTTCCGGGCGCTGGTGTTCCGTTCACCACCGCAGCGGTGAAGCCGTTGAAGCGCGTGACGATGTTCGGAGCAGCCTTGAACTCCGTGCTCACGAGCGACGACACCGGGATCATCTGGCCGGCCGGGCTGCGAACGTACAGGCGTCCCACATCTTCGGGGCGCTCGCGGAATTGCGGCTGCGCCTGCGCCTGCACGCGGAACGTCTTGCCGTAGATGTTGAAATCGTTGATGTACAGCGTCGACAGCATCGCCTGCTGCGTCTGGAACAGATCCGTGAGCGAGATGCCCAACGCCTTCACCTTTTCGCGGTCGACGTGCACGAACAGCTGCGGGAAGTTGACGTTGATGTTCGTCGTCAGTCCCTGCGCTTCCGGCAGCGTGTTCGCGTCCGCGACGAACTGCTGCGCGAGCACCGCGAATTTGTTGACGTCGTTCACGCTGCGATCCTGCAGGTCCATCTCGAGTCCGGCGGTGACACCGAGCCCCGGAATCTCCGGGAAATTGAACCCGAAAATGACCGCGTCCTTGATCTGCGAGAACGCGCCGTTCGCCTTGCCGAGGATGGCGTCGAGCTGTGTGTCCGGAGTCTTGCGCTCGTCCCACGGTTTGAGCCCCGCGAACACCGTCGCGGAGCTGGTCTGCGCGGCGCCGCCCTGCAGCAGGCTCAGTCCCGTGAGCGCGACCGTTTTCGCGACTCCCGGCTGCTCGAGCAGATACTTCTGCACCTGCGCAACCACGGCGTCCGTACGCTGGCGCGACGCGCCCGCCGGGAGCTCGACGGCAATCGCGAAGAAGCCCTTGTCTTCCGTTGGCAGGAAGCCGCCGGGAACAACGCGCACGAGCACGATCACGAGCGCCACGACCACGGCGAACGACGCGAACACTGCGCGGGGACTGCCGAGCATGCGTCCGAGCGCGCTGAGATAACCGTTCCGCGAGCCCTCGAACCTGCGGTTGAACCAAGCGAACGGCCCGCTCTTGGGCGCGTGGTCGCCGGGTCGCAGGAGCACCGAGCAGAGCGCCGGAGTGAGCGTCAGCGCGACGATGCCGGAAATCACCACCGACAGCACGATCGTGACTGCGAACTGCTTGTACATCTCGCCCGTGATGCCACCCACGAGCGCGACCGGGATGAACACCGCGCACAGCACCGCAACGATCGCGATCAGCGCGCCGGTCACCTGCCGCATCGCCCTGTCGGCCGCGACGCGCGGCGAGAGCTTCTCCTGCTCCATGATGCGCTCGACGTTCTCGATGACGACGATCGCATCATCGACGACGATTCCGATCGCCAGCGTGAGACCGAGGAGCGTGAGCAGATTGATCGTGAAGCCGAGCACCCACAGGCCGAAGAAGGTGCCGATGATGGAGACCGGCACGGCGAGCAGCGGGATGACGGTCGAGCGCCAGTTCTGCAGGAAAATGAAGACGACGAGCGTCACCAGCGCCATCGCGATCAGCAGCGTGTTGACCACTTCGTGAATGGAGGTCGTGACGAATGGCGTCGTGTCGAAGCCGATCTCCTGATGCAGCCCCGCCGGGAACGACTTCTCGAGCTCCGCCATGCGCTTCACGTACGCGTTGCGAACGGCAAGCGCGTTGGCGCCGGGTCTGAGGTACACGATGATCGGAGCGACCGGCTTGCCGTTGTACTTGCCGACGAGCCCGTAGTCGCGGGCGCCAAGGCGCACCCTGCCGACATCGGAGATGCGCAGCACCGAGCCGTCGGGGCGCGCGCGGATGATGATGTCCTCGAACTCCTTCGGTGTGGAGAGGCGTCCGAGCGTCGTGACAGGGAGCGTGAGCTGCGTGCCCGCAGGCGCCGGCTCGCGTCCCACCGAGCCCGCGGGGTTCGTGCTGTTCTGCTCGTTCACGGCTGCGGTGATGTCCGAGACCGTCACCCCGAGCTGCGCCATCTTGTCGGGATCGAGCTCGATGTTCATCGCGAAGTTCAGATTGCCGAACGTGGTCGCGTTACCCACGCCGGGGATGCGCTTGATCTCATCCTCGAGATAGATCTTCGAGTAGTTGCTCAGGAACTCGCCGGTGTAGCGCGGGTCCGTGGACGTGAGCACGCCCACGAGCAGAATGTCGGGCTGCGCTTTCTGCACGACCACGCCGTTGCGCCGCACTTCCTCCGGCAGCTGCGGCGAGGCAAGCGCCACCTGGTTTTGCACGTCGACGGCCGCGAGATCCTGGTCACGCTTGATGTCGAACGACACCTGCAGGCTCATCGAGCCGTCGCCGGAGCTCGTCGACTTGTAATAGAGCAGTCCCGGAATGCCCGCGAGCTGCTGCTCGATGGGCGCGGCGACGGTGGTCGCCACATCGAGCGCGGTGGCGCCCGGATAGTTCGCATTCACCTGGACCACCGGCGGGGTCACGTTCGGATAGCGCGCGATCGGCAGCTTGTTGAGCGCGAACAGTCCGAGCAGCACGATGACGATCGAGATCACCGCGGCGAAGATGGGGCGGCGGATGAACAGGTTGCCGATCCGTTCGGCGTCCGCGTTCACCTCCTTCTGGGGGCGCGGCTCGTCGAGGGGATTTGTACCGGACTTCATTGTCCCACCTTCACCTTTGCCGTCGTGTCGCCGGACTGCCTGAGCGTGGAGTCCTTCGCGGCGTCATATGGGGTGGGGTGCACGGGCCGCCCCGGACCCACCTTGAGCGTGCCGTCCACGATCACCTCATCGCCTGGCTTGAGCCCCTCATCGATGAGCCAGCGGCCACCGTCCCACGTGCTGGCGGACACGTCGCGCGCCATCGCGGTGTTGTTGGGGCCGAGCAGATAGACGAAGGTGCCCGAGAGTCCCTGCTGCACCGCGCGCTGCGGAACGAGCAGTGCACTGTCGCGCATGATCCCGAGCGGCTTCACGCGCACGAACTGCCCCGGGAGCAGGACGTGCTCGGGGTTCGGAACCGTCGCGCGCAGGAGCAGCGTGCCCGTGTTGTACTGGAGCGACTGGTCGACGAAGTTCACGACGCCCAGCTGCGGGAAGGTGCTCTTGTCGGAGAGCGTGATCGCCACCTTGAGCTTGCCGTCCGCGATCATCTTGCGCGTCGCCTCGTTGTGCCGCCACGCGAGCACGTCGCGATCCGAGGGATTGAAGCTCACGTAGATCGGATCCACCTGTTCGACCGTGGTGAGCAGATCGCTCGGTCCGGTCACGCGTGCGCCGAGCACGAGCAGCGCGCGTCCGGCTCGCCCGCTGATCTGCGCGCGAACGAAGGTGTCGTCGTAGTTTTTTCTCGCCTCGTCCACCGCACCGCGAGCCTGATCCACTCCCGCCCGCGCCTGCTGCAGCTCCGTCTCCGCGTTATCGACGTCCACCTGCGCAACGGCATGCTCCGCCAGCAGCGGCTTCACGCGATTGACGTTGCGCTCGGCGTTCGCGAGGCGCGCCTGCGCGTTCGCCAGCGTTCCCTCGGCGCTCCGGAGGGCCGCCTCGTAGATGGTGGGATCGATACGATAGAGCACCGTGCCCTTCGCGACATCGGTTCCCTCGGTGTACGGCCGGGCGACGATCACGCCGGTGACCTGGGAGCGCACCTCCACCGCCTTCGATGCCTCCGCCTGGCCGACGTAGTCGAGTTTGGCCTCGACCTTCTCCGGCTTCACCTTGAGCACCGTGACATCCGGCGGAGGATAGGAGGGGGGCGCGGCTTTCTTGCAAGCAGCCAGCATCACGCACACGATGAGCGCTGCGCGAGAGAGAATAGTAAGGACGGATGTCATTGGTAACGAACGGGATTTTCGAGGTGAACGATCGCGGCCGCGCTGGTTTCAAGTGAGCTCATACGGGAACGAGCGCGCGCAGACAACATTTAGTTCCGTGTCACTGAGGCGACGAACGGATAGGGGAGAAATCGACACTCTGCTGGAGCGCCTGAACCGTGGAAACACGACGGATCGGAACGTTGAAAGTTTCAGTCATCGGATTGGGATGTAACAACTTCGGATGGAAGATCGACGAGAGCACCACTCGGCGCGTCATCGACACATCCATCGAGCGCGGGATCAACTTTCTCGATACCGCCGATACCTACGGCAAGACGAAGAGCGAGGAGTTCATCGGTCGCGCGCTCGAGGGCAGGCGCACGAGTGTGATCATCGCCACAAAATTCGGAAAGCCCGTCGACCCCACGCGCACGGGTGCGCGCCCCGAATACGTGCACCAGGCGTGCAACGACAGCCTTCGTCGGCTCCGGACCGAGTACATCGACCTCTATCAGCTGCATGCGCCCGATCCGACGGTTCCGATCGCCGACACGCTCGGCGCCCTCGAAGAGCTCGTCACGGCGGGCAAGGTGCGAGAGATCGGGTGCTCGAACTTTTCCGGAGAGCAGCTTCGCGAGGCCGACGAGGCGAGCCGTCGCGGGCGATTCGCGCGATTCGTGAGCGTTCAGAACCACTACAACATGCTCAGGCGTGACGACGAGGCCGATGCGATCCCGGAATGTGAGCGACTCGGCATCGCGTACCTTCCCTACTTCCCTCTGGAGAGCGGGCTGCTGACGGGAAAATATCGATTGGGGAAGAGCGCGCCCGCGGGCACACGAATCGCGGAAGGAGGATGGCTGGCTTCGAAGTTCACAAACGAAAATCTGGCGATCATCGAGCGGCTGATCGCCTTCGCGGAATCTAGGAGGCACACGCTGCTCGAGTTGGCGACCTCCTGGCTCCTCCGCCATTCGGTTGTCGCTTCGGTGATCGCGGGAGCAACGAGCCCCGATCAGGTGAGCGCGAACGCAACCGCGGCGAGCTGGAAGCTCACTTCCGAAGACATCGAGGCGGTAGAGCACATTCTCATCGACGCCTGAGCGGGCGTCTTCACCGCAAAGCTGGAGTACACGCATGGCCCCGACGAACCACACGAAAGCGCGCGAGCTGCTGGCGATCGGCACAGAGGCTCCCGACTTCACCTTGAACTCCACGCCCGATCAGAAAGTCTCGTTGTCGGACTTCCGGGGCAGACCGGTGGTACTCGTGTTCTATCCCGCAGACTGGAGTCCCGTCTGCGGTGATCAGGTTGCGCTCTACAATGAGATGCTCGCCGAGTTCACCGAGTCGAATGCACAGCTGCTCGGCATTTCCGTGGATGGGGCATGGTGTCACCTCGCTTTCGCGAAGGACCGCCGCCTCCACTTTCCACTGCTCGCGGATTTCGAGCCGAAGGGAGAGGTCTCGAGAAAATACGGCGCCTATCACGATGATCAGGGTGAGTCCGCGCGCGCGCTGTTCGTGATCGACGCGAACGGGATCATTCGCTGGAACCACCTCTCGCCGGACGGCGTGAATCCGGGCGCCGACGGCATTCTGAGAGCACTCGATGCGCTCACACCCGAAGAGCGCGGGTCTGCCACCGCCGGGAGCACCTCGTGACAGCCGTAGACGCATCGAGCACGCTCACGCCGCCGGTGAGCGACAGCGACCACGCGCAGGGGGCCGGCAACGCGAAGGTCACGCTCGTGGAGTACGGTGACTACGAATGCTCGTACTGCGGACGCGCGTACCCGATCGTCAAGCAGCTGCAGCAGGCGTTGGGCACGCAGCTGCGCTTCGTCTTTCGAAACTTCCCTCTGAGCCAGTCGCACCCGCATGCGCTGCACGCGGCCATCGCGGCGGAAACGGTGGGAGTGAAGAGCGAAGATGCCTTCTGGGGAATGCACGATGCACTCTATGAGCATCAGAACGCACTCGACGACGAAGATCTCGCACGCTATGCAGCGGCGCTCGGTGTGCCGGCGAGTGAGGTGATCAATGCGTTTGCCGGCGGCTCGGAGGTCAAACGCGTGCGCGCCGACTTTCGAGGCGGCGTGCGAAGCGGCGTGAACGGAACGCCAACTTTTTTCGTGAATGGCGAGCGCTACGATGGCAATTGGACCGATGTCGAGTCCTTCGCGTCCGTGCTCCGTAGCGCCGCAAAATCCCATCGACCCAGGACATCGTAAATGACGCATACTGCCGAATACCAGAGAACTGAAGCGGGACGCTCGGAGAGCAGAAAAACCGCCGCATACGCCGCGCTCTCCGCGACCACCCCGATCCAGCCGTACGAGATCGAGCGGCGCGCGCCCCGTCCCAGTGATGTCGTGATCGACATCCTCTACTGTGGTGTCTGCCATTCGGACATCCATCAGGCGCGCGACGAATGGGGCGGCTCGATCTTCCCCATGGTACCTGGGCACGAGATCGTCGGGCGTGTGGCGAGCGTCGGTTCGGCGGTCACGAAGTTCAAGGCCGGCGACATGGCCGGCGTCGGCTGCATGGTCGATTCATGTCGCGTCTGCGAGAACTGCAGGGACGGCGAGGAACAGTACTGCAACAACCCGCACGCGACCTACACCTACAATGGCCGCGACCAGAACGGCGAGGTGACGTATGGCGGCTACTCGACCTCGATCGTGGTCGACGAGAGCTACGTGCTGCACATCCCAGACAAGCTCGATCCCGCCGGAGCCGCACCGCTGCTCTGTGCCGGGATCACGACGTACTCGCCGCTCCGCCACTGGAACGTGGGAACGGGCACGAAGCTCGGCGTGATGGGGCTTGGCGGGTTGGGACACATGGCGCTCAAGTTCGGCCACGCGTTCGGCGCGCACGTCGTGCAGTTCACCACGTCACGAGGCAAGGTCGCCGACGCGAAGAAGCTCGGCGCAAACGAGGTGGTGATCTCCACGGACGCTGCGCAGATGGAAGAGCACGCAGGAACGTTCGACTTCATCCTGGACACGATCTCGGCGCCCCACGACGTTGCAGGCTATCTGAAGCTGCTGAAGCGCGATGGTGTGCTCTGCATGGTCGGCGCACCGGATGAGCCGTTGTCCGTTCCGGTGTTCTCGCTCCTTGGCCGCCGCGCTTCCCTTGCGGGCTCCGGCATCGGCGGAATCGCCGAAACGCAGGAGATGCTCGACTTTTGCGCCGAGCACGGCATCGTGTCGGACATCGAGATGATCCCGATTCAGAAGATCAATGACGCATACGCCCGGATGCTCAGGAACGACGTGAAGTACCGGTTCGTCATCGACATCGACTCGCTCAGATCGGAGTCGCCACGAGGCTGACCGGTCCTGCTGTAACGAGATTTTCCAACGTGGTACCGGGCACAACCCGACCGAGAAAGCGACCGGCAACGGTCGCTTTCGTATGATGCTGAAACTATATTCGGCACGCGTCCGGCACTCGCGAGGGCCCGTTTGTTGAGCTCGCATACCAGCACAGACGACATCAGCATCGGAAACCAGGAAGAGACCACGCCGGCGGCGAATCCGCCGCACGCCCAAGGGTCCGACGTCGAGCGCATGCTGCCCCTCGTGTACGAAGAGCTGCGGCGCATTGCGCGACGGCAGCTCAGGCACGAGGGTGTTGGCCACACGCTCAACACCACGGCACTCGTGCACGAAGCGTATCTTCGGCTGGCGGCGCCGTCCCACCTCGACATCAGCGGGCGCGCGGAGTTCCTCTCGATCGCGGCGATGGCGATGCGTCGCGTGCTCATCGACTACGCGCGCCAGCGCACCGCGCAGAAACGCGGCGGTGTGCAGGTGCGCGTCGAGCTCGATGACATCGAGGTGGCCGCAGAGGGGCGCGCCGAGCAGCTCGTTGCGCTCGACGAGGCGCTCACCACGCTCGCGGCCACGAATCCGCGGCTCGCGCGCGTGGTCGACTGCCGATTCTTCGGCGGCATGAGCCAGGAGGAGACTGCACTCGCGCTGCAGCTCACGCCGCGTACGGTTCGTCGCGACTGGACGAAGGCGCGCATGTGGCTGGCCGTCGCGATGGATGCGGAGCCCGTGTGACGCGCGCGGTCGTCACGGAGCTCTGGGAGCGCATCGAGCCCATTCTGGATACTGCGCTCGAGCTGCCGCCGGAGTCCTGGCCTTCCTTTCTCGACAGCGCCTGCGGCAACGACGCGCGGTTGAGGGCAGCGGTCGAGCGGCTGCTCGAGTCTGCGGGGAATACGACCGCACCGGGGGATGGGGATATCGGCGCCGTCGTCTGGGCGCAGCCGATTCTTCTGGAGCGAGAGCTGGTCGCGCCAACGCGCGTCGGCCCATACGTCATCCATCACGTGCTCGGCCGCGGCGGCATGGGCTCGGTGTATCTCGCCTCGCGCGACGATTCGGAATTTCCGGCGCGCGTCGCGCTCAAGGTGATGCGCAACGGTCTCGATCAGGATCGCGTGCTCCTCCGCCGCTTCACCGAGGAGCGGCAGATTCTATCGACGCTCGAGCATCCCGGCGTGGCGCGCTTGCTCGAGGGCGGGGTGACGAGCGAAGGACATCCGTGGTTCGCCATGGAGTACGTGGACGGGATGCCGCTCGACCGCTACGCCGAGGCGCGGACTCTGACGTTGCACGACAAGCTGCAGCTGTTCCTGCAGATCGTCGATGCGGTGTCGTACGCACACCGCAATCTGATCGTTCACCGCGATCTCAAGCCGTCGAACATCCTCGTCACCTCCGACGGGGCGATCAAGCTGCTGGATTTCGGGATCGCGAAGCTGCTCGCGCCGTCGGTTGGCGGCGATGCACCGATCACGCGAACGGGAGTTCAGCCCTTTACCCCGGAGTATGCAAGCCCGGAGCAGGTGCTGGGCGAGCCCGTCACCACATCAGCGGATGTGTACGCGCTCGGCGTCGTGCTCTACGAGCTGCTCACGGGCACGCGTCCGCTGAATCTCGCGCGAACGAATCCGGCGGAGTGGGCGCGCGTCGTTCGCGAGACCGAGCCCAGGGCTCCGTCCGCGGTCACGGAGGATGGCCGCGCGCTGCGGGGCGATCTCGACACGATCGTGCTCATGGCGCTGCGCCGGGAGCCGAATCGGCGATACGCGTCCGTGGATCGACTGGGCGACGATGTGCGCCGGTATCTCGAGGAGCGCCCGGTGCTCGCGCGAACGGACGGCGGCATGTATCGCACGATGAAATTTCTTCGCCGGCGACGCGCAGCGGTCGGCATTGCCGCCGTCGTCGCACTTTCGCTCGCCACCTTCGCCTTCATCACCGAACGGCACACGCGGTCGCTGCAACGCGAGTCCGAACGAACCGCTGCCCAGCGCGATCAGGCGAGCGCGGTCACGCACACGCTCTGGTCCCTGCTCGGCCAGCTCACCGATTCGCTCGGTCATCCGCTCTCGGTGGCGGACGTTCTGGACCACGCCGAGCCGACGATCGTGCGACAGTACGCGACCCAGCCGAACGTGCGCGCGACGATGCAATCCGCGCTCGGGCAGATCTATCTCAACAACGGCGATCTGAGGCGCGCCGAGCGGCTGCTTCGGGAAGCGGTTGCGAGCCAGCGCGAGTACGGCCGCGACTCAACGGATCTGGCAACACGGCTCGAGACGCTCGGGCGCCTGCTCGGGAGAGTGCAGCAGTACGCGGGAGCGGAGTCGGCGGGCGTCGAGGCACGGAGCATCCGCGCGCGACTGACGCCGGGCGTAGTGGATCAGGAAGCGACGGCTACCCTGGGTGCCGCGCTCATGGGCGAGGAAAAGTACGCGGAAGCCGAGCGCCTGTTTCGCGAGTTGGCGGTGGTGCAGGAGCAGCGCCCGAACGCCACACCGGGGACGCCGGCGCTCATCCTGCTCGGAGAATCACTGCGGCGACAGGGTCGCAACGAGGAAGCGTCCGCGATGTTCCGGAAGGAGCTCGATCGCCTGGAAGCGGTGACCGAGCCCGATTCGGAGACGATCGCATCGGCGCAGTCGTACCTCGCCGCCGCTGAAGCCACGATGGGCCAGGGTGCGGCGGCCGACTCACTGCTGCGGCAGTCGTACGCGATGATGGCAGCCACGGAGCCGCTGCAATTTCAGCGCATCGGGCGCGGCACGGTGATGGCGAGCCGTGCCGAGCTGGCCGCGCGCACCGGCGACGACGTTGCGGCTGCATCGCTCGCGGACAGTGCGCGTGCGCTCTGGCAGGGGATGCTGCCGCCGGGAGACGCGCGCTGGTCCACGCTTGCGCGCGTGGACGCGCTGCTCCTTCGCGATCGCCGGCAGCCAGCCGCGGCAGTCGCGCGCCTCACCGCGATGCTCGATACGTTGCGATCGGCGCCACACCCGAACTTCTACACGTACCGGCGAACGGAAGCGACCTTGGCGGATGTATTCGATCGGTGGGGCCAGCCCGACAGCGCCGCAGCGCATCGAGCGCTTGCGCGTCCCGGCGCTCCGCTGGCGCGAGTGTCGAGGCCATGATGCGCGAAGGCCGCGGAGTCGCCATCGCGATGGTCGCGATCGCGATGCTGCACCCGGCGCGGCAGCGCGCGCCGCAACACGCGCCGCTCACGCGCGCGCAGGTGGTCGCGCGCCTGGATTCGGCATCGCTCGATCATCCGGCCAGCTTCGCGGGGGAGGATCTCTCGGGGCTCGATCTCTCCGGCCTCGACTTCAAGCGCGCGAGCCTGGCGCGGGCCAAGCTGGCGGGCACGAAGATGATGAACGCGAAGATGTTCGCGGTGACGTTCGACAGTGCGGAGGCTCGCGGTGCGAACCTCTCCGGCGCAACGCTCGATGTGAGCACGATGCGCAGCACGGACTTCACGCATGCCACGCTGCGCGGTGCGAGCATGTACGCGGTGATCATGCCCCACGTGAACTTCACCGACGCGGATCTCACGCGGGTGCGCATCATCGGGCTCGCCACGGACGCGATCTTCGTGCGCGCGAAGCTCGACCACGCCGACCTGGGCGCCGATCCCCGCAACCAGCCGATGGGCGTGATGCGCTCCGATCTCTCGGGGGCGGATCTCAGCGGTGCGGATCTCACGGACGCCAACCTGCGCAAGGCGAAGCTGACGCGCGCAACGCTGACGGGCTCGAATCTCACGGGCTGCGATCTGTCGCTCGCCGAGATTTCGGGCGCGACGTTCCACCAGATCGTGGGCCGCGCTGCGATCAAGGGACTCGATCAGGCCAAGTTCCGCGACGAGGCGATCTTCGATCCTCCCTGAATGGCGGATTGAAACCGAATGCGCCTCACGCCAGTAGGGGAAGCATGACCATCGCCTCCCCCGCGGCGGCCGCCCTCACGCTCGAAGGCGTCACCAAGCGCTTCCGCAATGGCGTCATCGCCGTGAACGATCTCTCGCTCTCGCTCGGCACCGGCGTGCTCGCCCTGCTCGGTCCCAATGGCGCCGGGAAGACGACGCTCATGCAGATGATCGCGACGATCACCAAGCCAACGGCGGGACGCATCCGCTTCGGAAACATCGACATCGCGCGCGATCCCGACGTGCTGCGCCGCACGCTCGGCTACCTGCCGCAGGATTTCGGCGTGTACGACGGGCTGACCGCGCTCGAGTTCCTCACCTACTTCGCGGCGCTCAAGGGCATTCACGATCGCTCTCGGGTGACGGAGATGCTCGAGCTCGTGAATCTGCACTCGGTAGCCGACCGCGCGGTGGGAGGCTTCTCGGGTGGAATGAAGCAGCGACTCGGAATCGCGCAGGCGCTGATCAACGATCCCGCGGTGCTCATCGTGGACGAGCCCACGGCGGGGCTCGACCCCGAGGAGCGCCTCCGCTTCCGGAACATCCTGTCCGACATCGGATTCGATCGACTCGTGATCTTCTCCACGCACATCGTGAGCGACATCGAGTCGATCGCGACCGAGATCGCAGTCATGAAGTCCGGGCGGCTGATCGCAACGGCGGCACCACCGGACTTCCTTCGCGCAGCGGCAGGGAATGTGTGGGAAGCATGGATTCCGACAGCTCGCTTCGATGACGAGCGGAAGCGCCTCAGGATCGCCCGCTCCGTCCGCACGAGTGATGGAGTCCACGCCCGCATCGTGCATCCCGAGCGCCCGTGCGATGGCGCCGCGATGGTCGAGCCCGAGCTCGAGGACGCATTCATCCATGCCCTGAGCTTCGGCGCCGCTCCGTGACGATGGCGGAGCGGGATTCGACGCTTCGCCGAATATGCATCATCGCGGGCACGGACGTACGCATGCGCATCGCCCGCGGCTCCACCGTGGTGGTTCTCGTGGCGCTCTGCATTTTCGCCTACGTGCTCGTACCCGATCTCTCGACGGGGCGCGCACTGATGCAGGTGAACGGCCATCGCGCGCTCTACAACTCCGCCACGATCGCGCTCGCCACCTCGTCGCTCTGCGCGGTGATGCTCGGGCTTGCCGGTTTCTATCTCACGAGCAATACCGTTCGCCGCGATGTGGAGTCGCGCACGGGCTACGTGATCGCGTCCACGAGGGTGCGCAGCTTCGAGTATCTCGCCGGCAAGATGCTCGGGAGTGCCGCATTCCTCGCGCTGGTCGTGCTCGTGTACGTGCTCAACGTGATGGCGATGCAGCTGCTGCGTGGCGAGGCGCGGGTCGAGCCGCTCACCTACGCGGCCATGTTCCTCGCGATCGTTGGGCCTGTGATCATCGTCGTGTCGGCCATCGCCCTCATGTTCGAGTGCGTGCGTCCGCTTTCGGGGCGAATCGGCGACATATTGTACTTCTTTCTCTGGGCCTTCATGCTCAGCGCGCCCGCGGCCACCGTCGTGCGCAACCGGAGCGACGGAGCCTCGCGCTACGATGTGTTCGCCATCGCGTTCATCATCAATGCAGCCAACGATCAGGCCATCAGCGACTTTCACGCACGTCCCGAAGTCAGCATCGGCAGCAGCCGCTTCGATCCGACGCAATCGCCGTGGCGATTTCGGGGTGTGCGATGGAGCGCACCGGTCATCCTCGCGCGCGTCACATCGGCGATGCTGGCGTTCCCGGCGCTGCTGATCGCGTGGCTGGCCTTTGCGCGCTTCGATCCCTCACGAATGAAGGAAGGCGCCGGCAGCTCGCGCACCAGCGTGCGAGCGCGAGTCGGCGTCCCCATGCAGCGTATGCTCCGGATGCTGCGCCCGGCATCGTGGGGCGGACCCGGTCTCCTGCGGGCCACGCTGGGAGAGATCGCGCTCACGCTCATGCTCCGCCCGGCCGTATTTCTCGCGGTGATCGCGGCAGCTGTGGCCGGGGCGCTCGTGCCCGTGGCCACCGTTCGCACCGCGGTGATACCCATCATCTTCGTCGCCCTGATCGCGACGCTCGCCGAAATCCCCACGCGGGATCAGGTGGCGCGCGTGGATGGGATCCGGAATGGAATCGTCGGCGTTCGCGCCTCGAGTGTGTACGCGAAGCTGCTCGCGTCGCTCGGGATCGCGCTCGCATTTCGGCTGGTGCCGCTCGTGCGCGTGGCCATCTCCGCACCGGCGGACGCACTCTCGCTGCTGATCGGCGGCTGGCTCTTCGCTGCCGCCGGGGTCGGGCTCGGACTGCTCTCGCGCACGCCAAAGCTGTTCGCTTCCGTCGCGCTGCTCTTTCTTTATGTTGTGATCAGCAGCGCGCATGCGCCGGAATTCGACTTCGCGGGGTGGAACGGTACCGCTGACAACGGGGTTCGCGCCGCATATTTTCTGACCGCGATGATCTTCGCAGCGCTCGCGGCTCTTGGGAACTGGCGCGCTTCCCACGCGGAGCGGTAGCGCCCGGGCCGAACATTCGATTGGCTGGCGAGCAGCCGGGAGAATCAATGTCACGCACCGCAGCAGTACACCGTTGCACCTGGGCGGAGGGTGATCCGCTCATGCGCGAGTATCACGACACGGAGTGGGGCGTACCGGAGCGGGACAGTCGTGCGCTTTGGGAAGCGTTGATGCTCGATGGCTTTCAGGCAGGCCTCTCGTGGATCACGATCCTGCGCAAACGCGAGGCGTTTCGCGAGGAGTTCCGGAAATTCGATCCCTGCGTCGTGTCCGAGATGGGCGAAAAGGACATCGTGCGCGCGCTCGCGAATCCGGGAATCGTGCGCTCGCGCGCAAAGATCGAGGCGACCATCGCGAACGCTCGCGCCTACCTCGAGATGGAGGCAGACGGCGAGAGCTTCTCGACATTTTCATGGTCCTTCGTGGGAGGCGTGCCCGCGAAGATCCGTGGAGATGTGCCGGCGAAAACTCCCCTCTCGGAAAGCATCTCGATCGCGCTCAGGAAGCGCGGCTTCAAATTCGTCGGGCCAACAACGGTCTACGCCTGGATGCAGGCGACGGGATTGGTCAACGATCACGTGCCGGGGTGCTTCAGGCGAAACGAGGTGTAGCGAGAGAGCCGTGGCTCGTGGCCTCACGGGCGCGGCGCAACGTGGAGCGTGGCGGTGACGAAGTCGCTCTCCCACACGGTTGCGCCCGTGCTCGAACGGCGCAGGCTCGTGCCGTTCAGCAACCAACGGCCGTCCGCGTCCACGATCACGCGCGCGCGTCCGGCAGCGTCGGTGTGAAAGAAGCTCGCCTTCGATCGCCCTTCGCGGATCGCTCCCACCGAGAATCCAGGCACCGGCGCACCCCGCCGAAGCACACGAACCACCATCGTGTCGCCCGCACGCAGGGCTGTCGGGTCGCGCTCGGGCACGAGCTCCAGCGCGAGTCCGAGCGGCCGCGTCCAGCTCTTGTCGGCAATCCATGCGCTGTCGCTCTTCGCCGGCACGACGCGCACGAATGTCATCGCGTGCTTCGTATACGACTCCGTCCACTTTTGCTTGTCGCCGAGCGATTTCCACGTCGCGCGAATCGCATCGGTGGCGTCGATCTCGCGCAGATACGCGTCGATCAGCCGTGGCTCCAGCACCAGCGTTTTCGGCTGAAGCTCGATGCCCACCGAAGCCACTCCGGCGGAACGCGGTATCCACATGTACTCGAGCCGCAGCGCCGCCGGCGTGGGCCGCGGCAACGAGCGCGTGACGCCGGCCTCCCGCACGATTGCGCGCGCCACGCGATTGGAGACGATCGAGAAATCATCGTTCGGAAAGGTCTCGCCACTCGTGAGGCCCAGGAGAAAGGGGGTCCCCACACGGCCGAAGTTGGTGGCGGAGATGAGCCAGGTGTCGTGCGCAAACGCGGTGACGACGGACCCGAGCACGAGTGCGACCGCGCCGAGCACGATCGCGGCTCTGCGCGGGGACGCGCGGGGCGGGCGATCTGATTGATCTCTCATCCGGACCATTGTAACCTCTTCTCCGCCCCGGCGCATGTGACCGGCATCCCCTGGCCATTCGAGGAGATCTCGATGCAGGAAGCAACGAACCCGATCTCGGCGTGGGAGAGCTTCTACGTGATCGTCGGCTCATCCGGCGCCGCGCTCACGGGGCTTCAGTTCGTCGTGATCGCGCTCACCACCGAGCTGCGCAGGCGTCGCACGAGCGCCCAGTTCGAGGCATTCGGGACGCCCACCGTCGTGCACTTCTGCGTGGCGCTATTGCTCTCGGCCATACTCAGCGCACCGTGGCGCGGGCTCTCGAGCCCCGCCTTTGCGATTGGACTCACGGGAGCCTTCGGACTCCTGTACACGGCCGTGGTGGTACGACGCGTGCGGCGCCAGACGATCTACGCGCTGGTCTTCGAGGATTGGCTGTTTCACACGGCGCTGCCCTTTCTGGCGTACGTCACGGTGTTGTCGGCCGGTCTCACGCTGGTCCACCACACCGAGGATGCTCTCTTCGGCGTCGCGGCAGCATCGATGCTGTTGCTCTTCATCGGGATCCACAACGCCTGGGACTCGGTGACGTACGTCGCGATTCTGCCGGAGGATGGCGACGCTGCGGAAGCGTCCGCGCCGGGTGAGGCCGCAGTGGGAGATGAGTCGCAGGCGACGTGAGCCGCCGCGCGTCGTTCAGACGGAGTCGATTCGGTAGGTCGTAGCCGGCGCGATGCCGAGGCGCAGCTGCATGCTGTAACCAACCCGGTGCGCATACGACTTCATCCGCTCGACGTTCGGTCCGGCGTACGAGGCATCGAGCGTCGCCTCGAGAGTGGCCAGCCATCGCTCGAAGTGCTCGCCACGCAACCCCGGCATCTCGAGATGCGGGCGGAACGCATTTCCCGTGTACCGCCCCGAGTGAAAGAGGAGCGTGGACCAGAAGTCGGCAATCCGCGGAATGTGGTCCGCCATGTCGAGCGACTCGAAATACGGAGCGAGCAGGGCGTCGCGCGCGATCGCGGCGTAAAACTCCACGAGGAGGGGCTGAAGATCCGCATCGACGAGATCGT
>JAICLZ010000117.1 GCA_025929535.1 Gemmatimonadaceae bacterium | reverse complement strand
TCGTCTCATGCAATTCGTCGTCGAAGGCTCTCGTCGCTTAAGCGGCACCATTCGCCCATCGGGCAACAAGAACGCCGCACTCCCCATCATCGCCGCGGCGCTGCTCACCGAGCAGCCGGTCACGCTCGAAAACGTGCCCCGCATTCGCGATGTCGAAACGCTCGTGGAGCTCGTGAGCACGCTCGGCGTGAGCATCACGTGGTCTGCCCGCAATACTTTGGCCATCCACGCGCGAGAAGTGCGCGCAACGGCACTCGACTCACGCTTGTCCGCGCGCATTCGTGCGTCGATTCTCCTGGCCGGCCCGCTGCTCGCGCGATGCGGGGCGGTCACGCTGCCGCCGCCGGGCGGCGACGTGATCGGTCGCCGCCGGGTCGATACGCACTTTCTCGCCTTCGAGCAGTTGGGCGCGTCGTATCACGTCGACAACTCGTACGAATTGCGCACCACCGGCCTTCAGGGCGCCGACGTCTTTCTCGACGAGCCGAGCGTCACCGCCACCGAGAACGCGCTCATGGCGGCCGTTGCCGCGAAGGGCACGACCATCTTGCGCAACGCCGCGAGCGAGCCGCACGTGCAGGATCTCGCGCAGTTTCTCGTCGCGATCGGCGCGAACATCGACGGGATCGGAACTAACTGCATGACCGTCGAAGGCGGACGCACCCTGCGTGGCGCGACGCATCGGATCGGTCCCGATCACATCGAGGTCGGTTCGTTCATCGGCCTCGCCGCGGTGACGAACTCGGAGCTGCGCGTGGAGCATGCGGGCGTCGAACATCTGCGCGCGATCCGGATGGGATTCGAGCGACTCGGCATCGTGTGCGAGTGCGAGGGCGACACGCTCGTCATCCGGGCCGACCAGGCGCGCGAAATTCGCCCGGATCTCGGCGGGCACGTACCCAAGCTCGAGGACCAACCGTGGCCCGCATTCCCGGCGGACCTCATGTCGATTGCGATCGTCGCCGCGACGCAGTGCAACGGGCTCATCTTGATGCACGAAAAAATGTTCGAGTCGCGCATGTTCTTCGTCGACAAGTTGATCGCGATGGGTGCGCGCATCGTGTTGTGCGACCCGCATCGCGCTCTCGTGGCGGGTCCCTCGCGCTTGCGCGGCGCGATCGTGGAGTCGCCGGACATTCGCGCGGGCATGGCGATTCTTCTCGCGGCGCTCTGCGCCGATGGGACGAGCACGATCAACAACGTTGGGCAGATCGAGCGCGGATACGAGCGCATCGATGAGCGGCTCCGCGGACTCGGCGCAAAGATCACGCGGGTGGACGACACCAAGTCGTGAGTCTCGACGTCGCGCGTGACGATGTCGCCGATGTCGCCGGCCTCGGCGTGGTCGCGTTCACGACGACGCGTGAGGCGGGCACGTACGGTACCGCAGGTCGCGATCCGGTGGGCGACGTGATGGCGCGCTGGTGGTCGCTGGTGGACGAGCTGCGCGCGTTCAGCCCGCGACTGGCCACGTCGCGGCAGGTGCACGGCAATCGCGTGCTCGTGCACCGCCTAACGTGGGAGGGATGGCTGCGCGTGGATGGCGCGGACGGACATGTCGCGCCCGAGCGCGGCACCGCGCTCGCGATCACCGTGGCCGACTGCGTGCCGGTGTTCGTCGCGCATCCGAGCGGCGCGTGTGCCCTGCTGCACGCCGGGTGGCGCGGGACGGCAGCGCGGATCCTCGACCGCGGTGTGGCCGAGCTCGTCCGCGCGGGGCACAGTGCGCGGGACCTGCGTGTGCACCTGGGCCCGTCCATTTGCGGACGCTGCTACGAGGTCGGGCCCGACGTGTACACGCAGCTCACCGGACAGAGTGCGAGCGCTGCCGGGTGCGTCGATCTCCGTGCGATTCTCGCGCGGCAGGCGCGGGAGGCCGGCATCACGCACGTCTCAGTGAGCGAATTCTGCACGCGCTGCGACAACGAGCGGTTCTTCTCCCACCGCGCCGGCGACGCCGGCCGCATGCTCGCCGTGATGGTGGCGCGCCGGGATGCAGCCTGACCTCGCCTCGACGCGGCTTGACTCCACCTAACTCCAATTCTATAATTACTTACGGTTCCCCGGCACCTGGAGCGCCGGGCGGAAATGTGGGGATGACGCCCCACATTTTTTTGTTATTGTGACCTGCGATGATCGAGACTGGCGCGTTGGAGCAGTTGATTTCGACTCGAGTCGAAGCGCTCGGATTCGAGCTCTTCGAGCTTCGAATCGGAGGGACGCGCGCACGTCCCACGGTGCAGGTTCGCATTGATCGAGTGGATGGCGGTACGGTGACGGTTGACGACTGTGCGGCAGTCTCGCGCGCGGTCGAGGCGAAGTTGGACGAAGATGGCTCCTTGGGCGAGCGGTACACGCTCGAGGTGTCGTCACCGGGTCTCGAGCGGCGGTTGAGAAACGCAGCCGATTGGCATCGGTTCGTTGGGCGCAGGGCGAGTGTGTCGAGCCCGGCGCTCAACGGACGAGAGGAGGTTGAAATCCTTGCCGTCGCAGGGGAGCCGGGTGCGGAGATCGTGGTGCTCCGCGACGAGCGTGGTCACGAACAGCGCGTTGCGCTGGCCGACGTGAAAGACGCGCGGTTGGCGTTTCACTGGTAATTGAGAGAGGCAGTCGCGATGGCGTCCGACGACATCCTGAGTGCGATCCGCGAGGTGAGCAACACGAAGCAGCTCGATCGGTCCGAGCTGCATGCGCTGCTCCAGGACGGCATCTTTGCCGCGCTCGCGAAGAAGTACGGCCCAACGGTGCAGGCGGAGGTGTCGATCGATGAAGCGAAGGGCGAGATCCGGATCATTCGCCTTCGATCGGTGGTCGACGCAGTGACGGATCCGAGTCGCGAGATCTCGGTGGAAGAGGCGCGCATTTACGACGAAGGCTTCGAAGCGGGCGACCAGCTCGAGGAGCCGATCGAGTTCGCGGAGTTCGGACGCACGGCGGCGCAGGCGGCGAAGCAGCGAATCATCCAGCGCGTTCGCGAGCGCGAGCGCACGCGGATTCGCGACGAGTTCTCCGGCCGGGTCGGCGACTTGCTGTCGGGCGAAGTGCAGCAGATCGAGCGCGGCAAGCTCGTGATCATGCTCAACAAGTTTCGCGAGGCGGAGGCGATCGTGCCGTACCGCGAGCAGAATCATCGCGAGCACTATCACCAGGGCGAGCCGATGCGCGCGGTGCTCAAGCGCATCGAGGAAACGCCCAAGGGGCCGCGGCTGATCCTCACGCGCGCCGACGGCTTGTTCGTGAAGGCGCTCTTCCGTCTCGAGGTGCCTGAAATTCAGCAGGGCATCGTCGAGATTCGCGCGGTGGCGCGCGAAGTGGGGAGCCGCACGAAGATCGCGGTGTTCTCGCGCGATGATTCCATCGATCCGGTCGGCGCGTGCGTCGGGCTCAAGGGCTCGCGCGTGCAGGCGGTGGTGAACGAGTTAGGCGGAGAGAAAATCGACATCGTGCCGTGGTCGTCCGATCCGGAGCGATTCGCCAAGATGGCGCTCGCGCCGGCGCGCGTGGCGCGCGTGTTCAGCGATCCCGCGGGCCGCGCGATCCAGGCGGTGGTGGACGAAGATCAACTGTCGCTCGCCATTGGGCGCAACGGACAGAACGTGCGTCTGGCGTCGGAGCTCACGGGGTGGAAGATCGATCTCTATTCCAGCCGCGAGTGGCTCGAGCGCGGAGGCGAGGCGCCGCTCTTCCAGCCCTTGCCGGAGGAGAGCGAAGCGGCCGACGTGAAGCTGTCCGAAATCGAGGGACTCGGACCGGCAACGGTGGCGGTGCTCGAAGATGCCGGCTATCGGACGCTCAACGACATCATCGATCTCGAGCGGGAAGATTTTCTGAGACTGCCGGGCATTGCACCGGAGGAAGCGGATCGG
>JAICLZ010000135.1 GCA_025929535.1 Gemmatimonadaceae bacterium | reverse complement strand
GGCGATCAACTTCTGCGTAACGTTCATTGGCGTGTTCATGGGCATCGTCTTTCCTGTTCGAACGCGCGGCTTCGATCGCGCACGCCGCGATCCGCCATCGAAGCGAAGCCCGCTGTCGCTCGCTCTTGCGCCGCGAACGGCTATGGCTGCAGTACGTACTCGCCGGGAGCGTCGGCGATAGCGGTGTACTTGCCTTCGTGTAGCCCGAGCGCAGGCGGTTTCGCCGGGGCACCGGAACGTGCGGACAGCCAGTCCACCCACTCGAGCCACCACGATCCTTGCTTGTGCTGCGCGCGTTCACGCCACAGCTCCGGCCCCACGTAGTCGGCATTTCGCGGCTTGGTTGCAATCCGATAGGAGCGTCCGGAATGTCCCGGCTCGGACACGACGCCCGCGTTGTGGCCGCCGCTGGTCAACACGAACGTCACCTCGGCGTTCCCGAGCAGATTCAGCTTATAGACCGATCGCCATGGGGCGACATGGTCGCGCTCGGTCGCCACCACGAACGTTGGCGCGTGCAGCTCCGACAAGGCGATGACGCGCCCGTCCACCCTGTACTTGCCTTCGGCAAGCGCGTTCTCGAGGAACAGTCGCCGCAGGTACTGCGAATGCATGCGGAACGGCATTCGCGTCGCATCGGCATTCCATGCCATCAGGTCGAACATCGGCTGGCGCTCGCCCATCAGATACTCCTCGATCACGCGCGACCAGATGAGATCGTTCGAGCGCAGGAGCTGGAAGGCGCCGGCCATCTGCGTCGAATCGAGGAAACCCTGCTCCCACATCGCGTCCTCGAGAAACGCGATCTGGCCTTCGTTGATGAACAGCAGCAGCTCGCCGGCTTCCGTGAAGTCCGTCTCGGCCGCGAAGAACGTGGTCGTCGCAAGACGATCATCGCCATCGCGTGCCATCGCCGCAGCGGCGATGGCAAGCAGCGTTCCGCCGAGACAGTAGCCGGTTGCGTGAACTCTTGCGCCGGCAACGATCGCGCCGACGGCATCGAGCGCGGCCATGATGCCGAGCGTGCGGTAGTCCTCCATCGTCACCTCGCGGTCACCCGGGTCCGGATTCTTCCAGGAGATCATGAACACCGTGTAGCCTTGCCCGACCAGATAGCGCACGAGCGAGTTGTGCGGACTGAGATCGAGGATGTAGTACTTCATGATCCACGCCGGCACGATCAGAATGGGCTCCGCGTGCACCGATTGCGTCGTGGGCGCGTACTGGATCAGCTCGATCAGTCGATTGCGGTAAACGACCTTGCCCGGCGTGACCGCCACGTCGCGTCCCACTCGAAAGCGCTCGGTGCCCGACGGGCGTTGCCTGTGCATCAGCGCATTCCAGTCCTCGAGAAAATGCTGGAAGCCGCGCACGAGATTCGTGCCGCCCTCGCTGAGCGTACGCCGCAGCACCAGCGGATTGGTCGCGATGAAGTTCGACGGTGATACGAGATCGAGCAGTTGACGCGTTGCAAACGCAACGATGTCCTGATCCTGGCGGCGCAACCCGCGCATGCCCGTTGTCGCGCCGTGCCACCACTGCTGGGTGAGGAGGAATGACTGGTAGACGATCGCAAACGGGGCTTGTTGCCATGCAGGATCGTCGAAGCGATGGTCCTGCGGCAGCGGCTCGATGCACGGCTCGACGCGCTCCTGCAGCGTCCGGCGGATCACGTAGCTGGCCAGACGCGACGCGTTGCGCGCGGCGTTCTCGGCGAGCTCGAGACGCTTGCCGGGCGAGAAGCTCATATGGGCGGCCCAATCGAGGTACGCGCAGATCAACGTCAAGGGCGACAGACCTGCCGTGAAGCGGGCAGTGATCGCATGGAGCGTGCGATCCAGGATTTCCCCCGGTGCGGTCGACGAGTACGCGTCGGGTTCGAAGGGTTCCTCGAGGCGTGAGCGGGGCAGCGCCGACATTTTTCCCGACGATGACGCGGCTGACGATAGGGTCGGCGCAGCGCGGCGCGTGTGCCGACTAAGGGGCGTGACAGGCACACGGCCTCGCGCGCCGTGCGGTGACGAGCGGGGACGATCTTCGGTTGGCATTCGCTTTCGCCCACACTCGATCCGTGGGCTACTTGTTCCAGTTCTCCAAATTGGAGGTGCGCGACACGGCTTCGTTCCCTCCGGTACGACATCCGATCGCCGGCACTGCTCGAGCGGAAAGGCAATTGCGCGACCGATTGGCTGCGCGGACGATCGCGATGCAGGAGAAG
>JAICLZ010000094.1 GCA_025929535.1 Gemmatimonadaceae bacterium | reverse complement strand
CAACAACCTGATCGATCAGAACTACAGCACCTACGTCTCCGCATTCGCGCCGCGCTACGACCTGAATCTTCGGCGGATCAGGCTCGTGATGGGCACGGACTCGATTCGCTACCACTACGATCCCCAGTGGGGCGCACTCGACGTCTTGACCGATCCCTTCGGTCACACGTTCGCGTGGCAATACGACGCCGATGGCCGGGTGACGCAGCTCGCGCGTCACGCCGAGCGCATGGACACCACCGATATCGAGCTCACGCGGTACGATGCCGATAGCCGGCTCCGGTATCGAAGCATCGTGCGCGGGTCATCGACGTTACTCGCGGATAGCCTCAAGTACGATCGGCGCGGGAAGGTCGTGCGCAATGTGTTGAATGGTGACTCGCTCGCCTACACGGCGCTCGGCCAGCTACGCTATGGGCGATATGCCAACGCCACGGGAGTGGAGGCCTACACCTACGACGCCGCTGGCAACAAGGTCGCGAGCATTGGCGTACCGGTGAAGAACTTCGCATACGATCAGCATATGGATGTGCTGCGGACCGCGCTCCAGTTCAACGGTGGCCTGTTCTGGGATACCGTCTCGTATGGATACACGAGTAAAGGCGACCAGTCGTCAGAGATTCACACGCATCCGTTCACCAGATTTTCGGGAGGCGTGAGCGATACAGCCAAGGAAAATCGCATCACGAGCAACGGCTACACGGCCGGGATCATGACGTTTAGCCAGTACACGCTCGACACGATCCCCGGCGTTCCACCGCATTACATGATTTACCAGCGCAAGGAATCCTACCGGTACGATGCCTTCGGCCGGCGCGTGTGGGCGGAGCTCGTGCGCGATACCAACTGCACCACGCACGACATCGACTCCGACTGCAGCAACTACGTGCGCCGGGTGAACTGGGATGGCGACCAGATCCTGCACGAAACACAGGTCGCAGCGGACACGGGCAAGTTCAACGCGATCTTGGAAGGCGGAAGCGTCACCTACGTCCACGGCGGGACGGTCGATCAACCGCTCGAGGTCTACAAGGCGAGCAACAACCTGATCCTGCCGTATACGAACTGGCATGGGCAGTTCGTGCGCGGCACCTGCGCGGGCACCGGGTGTGCGGGCGTCCAGTATCCCTTGTCAGACGCATCTGCGTACGACGATATCCAGGGCGGTGTCGCGCAGGGGACGTGGTTTGGGACGCTGATCAAAGGGCAAATCGACGCGTCGGGTTACGAGTACAAGCGCAATCGGTACTACAACCCGAGCACGGGGAGGTTCAACCAGGAAGATCCCGTTGGGCTCGCGGGTGGGCTTAATGTGTATGGGTACGCGAGTGGAGATCCTGCGAATTACAGCGATCCATTCGGCCTTATGACGTTGCAGGGTTGGGAAATTCCCGTTGTTGTTGGTGGAGGCGCGGTAGAAGGATGGCTCGCGGGGGCTGCCGCAACAGCAGCAGCGTACGTTGCATCACGAACGACGGGAATAGGCGCGGCAATAGGTGCAGCGGTCAATTCGCTACGTGACAAGGCCACCCTCACCTTTGTCACGTACACACGAACGAATCCGGAAAACGGGCAAGTCTATTCTGGACGCACTAGCGGCTTTGGAAGCCCGCAAAACATTGTCAATGCCAGAACCGCGAGTCATCCAGATCGACTCGACAACTTTGGGCCCCCCGTCGTGGACCGTGCCGCATCAGGTTACAATGGTTATATGGCAATTCGTGGACGCGAACAGCAACTGATAGATTCACATGGTGGCGCCCAAAGTGAAGGCGGGAATTCAGCCAATATCATTCGAGGGGTATCAAGGGGGAATCCCTTGGCTGGAGAATACAATGCTGCATCGAACGCTGAGTTTGGACCCATTCAATAAAGCGAAGCGCGGATGAGGAGAAAAACATTGACAGCTGACCAAGAAGCACAGCTTCGCTTACTGCGTCAACGTTTGCTTTTCACGCTGCAATTTATGCAGAACGTTCAGGACTTCCCGGCTGGAAAGAGCATTGAGCGGAAGGTATGTGCTGCGGCAGATCGCGGAGACATTCGAAACCTTCTTCTAATTGCTAGAGAAGTTGATATGATGGTGACACTCGCATCCACGCCTCACGAACGAGATGGACTAGAGGCGCTCCTGAAAGCAAGATTTGGAGTAGACAAGGAGTTCGAGCGAGCGAAACTTCAACGAGTTGTGGAATCGATCCTTGAACGTGGAACTATCAGAAGCGAGAAGGAACGACGCCATCTTGAGGATTATGCCGAAATTCTTGCAGCTACCCATGGGGATGAACACGAAAGTGAAAGGGTTCGGCAGTTGTTAAGAGCCTCGGAGGATTCGCCGTGATCTGCAACATCCGCGGCAAAGCCTGACATCGAGAATTGCATGGCTTGAGGTGCTGAAACAGTGGCCGAAGATGACGGAGTCACGCGCGATTCCAAGAGACGCTCTCAAGCCGAGATAGACTTGAAGAAACGCGAGTAGTGATCCGTCAATCGAGTTGTGCGGATGAATTGAACTGCGATTCAAGAGGCGAGCTCGATCAAATTTGACGAGCTCGCCTCTTTGCATCAGAGAGATGCCAGGCGGAGCGACGCGCGTTAAGGGAAATAAATGCTGCCACACACTTTCGAGCCAAGTTTGTTCAGGATGCCTTTGGATATGAGCCTTTATCTGATCTAGTCGACTTAACTGTTGGTGCGAACAAGAGCCCCGCTGCAGACCGGGTCTGTCCTATCTCCTACGCCCCCTCCAACCTCAACTCCAACACCCTCGGCACTATGCTCGGAACGGGACGCTAGCCGTCGACTCGACGCAGCTTGCGACCAACAACCTGATCGATCAGAACTACAGCACCTACGTCTCCGCATTCGCGCCGCGCTACGACCTGAATCTTCGGCGGATCAGGCTCGTGATGGGCACGGACTCGATTCGCTACCACTACGATCCCCAGTGGGGTGCACTCGACGTCTTGACCGATCCCTTCGGTCACACGTTTGCGTGGCAGTACGACGCCGATGGCCGGGTGACGCAGCTCGCGCGTCACGCCGAGCGCATGGACACCACCAATATCGAGCTCACGCGGTATGATGCCGATAGCCGACTCCGGTATCGAAGCATCGTGCGCGGATCGTCGACCTTGCTCGCGGACAGTCTCAAGTACGATCGCCGCGGGAAGGTCGTGCGCAATGTGTTGAATGGTGACTCGCTCGCCTACACGGCGCTCGGCCAGCTACGCTACGGCCGCTACGCGAACGCGACGGGGGTCGAGCCCACACGTATGATGCTGCCGGCAACAAGGTCGCGAGCATTGGGGTGCCGGTCAAGAACTTCGCCTATGATCAGCATATGGATGTGCTGCGGACCGCGCTCCAGTTCAACGGTGGCCTGTTCTGGGATACGGTCTCGTATGGATACACGAGCAACGGCGAGCAGTCGTCCGAGATTCACACGCACCCGTTTACCAGATTTTCTGGAGGCGTGAGCGATACAGCCAAGGAAAACCGCATTACGAGCAGCGGCTACACGGCCGGGGTCATGACGTTCAGCAAGTACACGCTCGACACGATCCCGGGCGTGCCACCGCACTACATGATCTACCAGCACAAGGAGTCCTACCGATACGATGCCCTTGGCCGGCGCGTGTGGGTGGAGCTCGTGCGCGATACCAACTGCACCACGCACGACGTCGACTCTGACTGCAGCAACTACGTGCGCCGGGTGAACTGGGATGGCGACCAGATCCTGCACGAAACACAGGTCGCAGCTCGTGCCTCCACGCACTGCGACCACTCCGACGCTCGCGCTCCCGGTGCTCACGCGCTCGATCGGCCAATTCGCGCTAATTATCTGTACTGAAACCGCGGTCTCGCAAAGTACAATCTCATCTAACGGCACGCGTCAGGAAGGGCGATCGGCTCGTTAGAAGCGGGAAAGGAATCAACGTTTCGAGTGCTGCTCACCATTCGCCCCTATAACTCCGTGCCGCTTACCTACGGCGCCCCCTCCAGCCTCAGCTCCAACACCCGCCTGCTCGGCTGCGGATGCGGCGTCGAGTAGAACTGCAGCGCCGAGATCACCACGTCGTCCTCGAACCTCAACGCTAACAGGCGCTTCAGCATCTCCGGCGTCATGCGCGGATAGAAGCTCAGCGTTGCGTGCGGCGAGAACTGGAAGCGCGCGCGCTCGAACGGAAGTCCGCTCGCCGCGACGCGCTCGTGCAACGTGCGCAGCGGTCCGTGCGGATCGAGTGGCAGCACGATGATGTCCGTCTGCATGAAGCGGTGCGGCCGCTCGAAGCGCATCGTGATCGGCGCCGTGTCGCGCGTGATCGGCTCGATTCGCTCGCGCAGGAGCTCCACCGGCGTGCCGAGCGGCAGCGGGCCAACGCCGGACGATCCCACCATCGTCACGTGCGGCGGCGTTCCCGCCGCGAGGCGCGGATCCGCCCAGCGCTGTACCTCGAGAATCCGATCGCGCACCGGCTCGCCGAGCTCCGCGACCACGAAAATGCCCGCCTTCATATCGACAGCTTCTTGATGCTCCCCTTCACTTTGCGATCGGCAAACAACAGCCCGTTCGCCTCCTGATACGTGTCAGTCAGCTGCGTGTAGCAGAAGCCGGCCAGCAGCGGGAGCTCATTCACGGTTCCCATGAGCGCACAATAGCGCGTGGCCAGCTCGGCCTCGGTCTTCGCCCACGAATAGCCCCACACACCTGATGATTTCGGCGCGTACGCGATGCCGCCGAACTCGCTGAGCATGATCGGCTTCCCCTCCACATCGAAACCGGGGAGCACGAGATTGCGGCCCGACGAGTACTCCGTCTTCACCAGCTGCGTGCGCACGCGCTCCATGTCGTAGCGCTCCCGAACCTTCTGCGGATCGGATTCGTAGTCGTGGATGGCGACGATGTCCGTCGCCACGTGCTCCCATCCATCGTTGCCCACCACGAGACGCGTGCTGTCGATCGTCTTCGTGAGATGGTAGATCGCGCGCACGTAGTGCCGCTGCTCCTCGCGCGCGGGCAGGTCGGGAATGCCCCAGCTCTCGTTGAACGGCACCCACACGACGATGCACGGATGGCTGTAGTCGCGCTCGATCACCTCCACCCACTGCTTCGTCACCTGCTTCACCGATTCCATCGTGAACCGGTACGCGCTCGGCATCTCCTCCCAGACCACCAGCCCGAGATGGTCCGCCCAGTAGAGATAGCGCGGATCCTCCACCTTCTGATGCTTGCGCACGCCGTTGAAGCCGAGTGCCTTGGTGAGCTCGATGTCTCGACGGAGCGCGGCACTGCTCGGCGGCGTGAGTCCGGTGTCGGGCCAGTAGCCCTGGTCGAGCACGAGCCGGAGCTGATAGGGCCGTCCGTTGAGCGCGATCCGATCGCCCATCAAGCCCACCGTGCGCAGCGCGGTGTAGCTGCGCACCACATCGAGCAGCTCTCCGCGGCCGGCCCAGAGCTCGATCTCCGCACGGATGATCGTCGGCCGCTCGGGGCTCCACAGCAGCTCGTTGCGCACATCGTCGATGCCGGGATCGGAGAGCGCGACGCGGCGATGCACCTCGCCCGCGATCACCGCGTAGGTGTCGTCCGCGAGCACCGTGGCGCCGCTCAGCAGCTTCACGTGCAGCCGCATCCCCTCACGCTCGCGATCGCCGCCGAGCCACGCCTCGAGCCCGATCTCCCACCGCTCGAGATTGGACGTCCAGCGCAGCTGCCCGATGTACGTGGACGGCACGACCTCGTACCACACGCTTTGCCAGATTCCCGTGGTGCGTGGATACCAGATCGAGTGTGAGTTGAGCCTCCAGTCCTGCTTGCCGCGAGGCTTTGCGAGATCGTGCGGATCGTCGTAGGCGCGTACGACGATCTCCTGCGCGCGATCGGGGATCAGCGCATCAGTGATGTCCGCCGTGAACGGCGTGTACCCGCCCACGTGCTCGGCCACGAGCTGGCCGTTCACCCACACGCGCGCCTCGTTGTCCACCGCGCCGAAGGTCAGGAGCACGCGCGAGCCGTTCGCGGGCTGCGCGAGCCGAATGGTTCGGCGATACCAGCACGCCAGGTAGAAGCTCGTGTTCGCGATGCCGCTCGCGGGCGTCTCCGGCGCGAAGGGCACGGTGATGCGCCGCTTCCACTTCACCTGCTGTGGCAGGGTCCACACCGCGTCGGGATCGAGTGCGAACTGCCAGTTCCCATCGAGAAGGACGAGTCCGGCACGCTCCATTTGCGGGCGCGGCCCGGGGTCAGCGATTCTGGATGATGTCAAAGGCGTCTCAGGGGAGCCGAATCTCGGTGGACTCCTCGAGGTCGTGCAAGAACATCGCCTCCGCTTCCTTTCCCAGCTCGGGACTGTCGATCAGCGCGTCGAGCTCGTAGTTGATCGCGACGCCGAGCGGATTGAAATCGGTGGACCCGACGCGCACCCAGCGCCCGTCGATCACGCTCGTCTTCGCGTGCATCATGATGCCGTTCCATTCCCAGATTCGCACGCCGTTGCGCAGCAGCTGCTTGTACACCCGGTGCGTCAGCCTCCGCACCCACGGATGATCGTACTTGCTCGGCACCAGCACGCGCACATCCACGCCGTCCAGCGCCGCACCGCACAGCGCCTCGATCTCCGCGCTCGACGGATAGAAGTACGCGCTCGCGATCCAGATCGCCCTCTCGGCGGACACCGACTGGATCTGCAGCGCACGTGCGACGCGCAGGCGCCACGGTTCGCCTTCCACGATCCCGACCGCCGCGCCGGTCGATTCCCCGCGCGAGGTGCCGCTGTTGCGTGCGCGCCGGACGACGTGCCGCCGGGCCGCGCGCCGCTCCTCGAAATTCGCACGCTTCCACATCGTCTCGAACGCGCGCGCCATGTCCACCGCTGCCGGGCCGCGAATGAGCACCGCCGTGTCGCGCCACGGTGCGCGCCGCTTCCGTTTCACGAACCCCGACCACACTTCGGCCAGGCCGATCCCACCGGTGACGCACACTTCCTCGTCCGCCACGAGCACCTTGCGATGATCGCGCGGCAGGAGACCCAGCCACGCGCGAAAGCCGGGCTTGTTGAAGATGCGAACATCCACTCCGCCGTCGCGGAGCTTCCGCCAGAACGCACGCGTGGTCTCGCGGCTCCCGGCCCAGTCGGCGATGACGCGCACCTTCACGCCGCGCGCAGCGGCTGCGAGCAGGGCAGTGGCGAAGCGCTCTCCAACGCTGTCGCTGACGATCATGTAGGATTCGAGCACGACCGTTTCCCGCGCACGCTCGATCACGTCGATCATCGCGCCGAAGATGCGCGTGCCATCGCGCATCAGCTCCACCTCGTTCCCCAGCGACGCATCGGCGGCAGCAATGCGCCAGAGCCCACGCGCGAAACGTGGCCCGATGGTCGACGAAGGAGCCGCGGTCGTTGCGGACGTTGTGATTGCGGTCATGACTGGTAGACTGTGTGCTACTGCTGTAAGCTACCTCGCCGCGGCGTCACTCGCTGCCACGTGTACTTCAGCCAACGGACGCAGCCGACATGCTCAAGATCGATCTCTCCGGCAAACGCGCACTCGTGGCCGGCGTCGCCGACGACGCGGGCTATGGCTTCGCGATCGCGAAGGAGCTCGCCGAAGCCGGCGCCACGGTGATTGCCGGCACCTGGCCGCCGGCGCTCAACATTTTCCGCAACCTGCTGGAGCGCGGAAAGATGGACGAGTCGCTCGTGCTCTCCTCCGGCGCCAAAATGTCGTTCGAGTCGATCCATCCGCTCGACGCGGAGTACACCACGCTCGCCAGCGCCCCGGCATCGATCCGCGAGAACAAGCGCTACGCAGGTGTCGGCGATTTCTCCATCGATGGTCTCGCCACGAAGCTCGTCGAGGACTATGGCGACAAGCCACTCGACATCGTGGTGCACTCGCTCGCGAACGGCCCCGAGGTGAAGAAGGCGCTGCTCGACACGAGCCGCGAAGGCTATCTCACGGCGCTGAGCGTGAGCGCGTATTCACTGATCGCGATGGTGAGCCGATTCGGCCCGCTCATGCGCACCGGAGGCTCGGTGCTCTCACTCACGTACATGGCCAGCGAGCGCGTGATTCCGGGATACGGCGGCGGGATGTCCTCCGCCAAGGCCGCGCTCGAGAGCGACACGCGCGTGCTCGCCTACGAGGCGGGCCGGCGATTCGGCATCCGCGTCAACACGATCTCCGCGGGCCCGCTCGCGTCGCGCGCCGCGAGTGCGATCGGCATCATCGAGAAGATGGTCGAGTACGTGTCCGCGAACGCGCCGCTCACGCAGCCACTCACCGCCACCGAGGTCGGCCACGCCGCCGCGTTCCTCGCGAGCCCGCTGGCGAGCGGCATCACGGGAAGCACGGTCTACGTGGATAAAGGCTATCATGCCATGGGGATGGCCGTTCCGGACTAGCGCCGCCTGCCGAGGCGATTTCGACAGGGCACGCGAGTTGCCCTGCTCTGCCGTGCTACCCTCAAGCCTTCGGGAGGCTCTTCATGAGTGGTTCCTACATTCTGTGGTGGTGCATCGTCGGACTCAT
>JAICLZ010000028.1 GCA_025929535.1 Gemmatimonadaceae bacterium | reverse complement strand
CGCCGAAGATTCAGGTCGTAGCGCGGCGCGAATGCGGAGACGTAGGTGCTGTAGTTCTGATCGATCAGGTTGTTGGTCGCAAGCTGCGTCGAGTCGACGGCTAGCGTCCCGTTCCGAGCATAGTGCCGATGGATGCGCGCGGGCTGGTTGATCGCATGCAGTACCTGCCCCATCTCGTCGTACACGAAGCGCGCGGTATCGATACCCACGCGAATGGTGGGCCGGCCGAGGGCATCGTACGTACTCGCGACGTTTGTGCGTCCATCAACGAGCACATTGCCTGCTGGGTCGTAGCTCCACGTGAATGTGTACAGGCCACCCGGAAATTCCGTGAGCTTGCGATTGGCGCGATCGTAGGTGTACGTGCGGATGACGGTGTCGATTGCGTTTGGATCGGGAACCGCGATTCGTCTGACCCAGAGCGGATTGCCGACCGCATCGTAGCCTGTGCGCACACGGAGCGCGGTTTGACTGGCTGTCGTGCCGCCGGTCGTGATCGTGAGCGTGTCACGATCCAGGAGATCAAAGTTGTGCGTCGCGATGACCGCCGTGTCCGCGGCCGCATTCGTAGGCGTCGAGTCACGAACCACGCGGCCCAGACTGTCCGTGCGGACCGTCTCCCGAAATCCGAGCGGCGTCTGCGTGAATGCCAAATTTCCAAGTGTCCCATCGTAGGCGACGGTATCCCGTTCGAGGGTCGCCGCCTGCGTGGCGCGCACCAGACCCGCAGTAATGCCGCTCGTGTAGTAAGAGAAACTCACTCGACTCGAGGAGCCCCGACCGTCCTGTTGCCAGAGGCGATTCCCGGTCACAGGATCATAGCTGGTGCTATCGTTGTCGCCCTCCGGTCGCACCGTCTTGGTCACGAAGTCCCAGGCAGGATCCCAGGTGTAGCTCGTCTTCGCGAAGAGCGTGCGGACGGGATCGTAGGTGCTCGAGTCCACGCTGGTGGCAATGTTTCCGCGTGCGTCGTAGCTCGCACTGACAACGCGTCCATTGGGTGTCTGCAGGCGCGTGACCAACGCCGGATAGCTCGCGTTCTCACGCGTGAGCACGGTCTCATCACCGTAGGCGTTCCGAATCTTCCGAGGGGCGCCGAACTGGTCCGTCCACACGCGCATGGTATCGCCGACATCCGTGCGCGGACCGTCGAACAACGTCGATGTCTGCGCAGGCGTCGTGGCCGGCGTTCCCGCGATTCCGCGATTTTCGGATGGCTGGAACGTCTGGGCGATCACGTGCGTCGCATCGAGCGACAGCGAGGCGCCTGTGACCACGCCGCCCGCTCCGTACGTGAAGCTCAGGGTATCCTGCTTCTGGTCGATGCGTGCTACGATCCGATTCGATACGCTTCCATCGAGCAGGAAGCTCACAGCGGAGGCGTCGGGATCACGAATCGCGGTGACCTGGTTCGAGCCGTTGACCACGAGCGAGTCGAAGCGGCGCGTCGAGGGGAGCGCCGGCGCATCGATGCTTCGGAGATGTGAGCCCGCATCGTAGTGGAAGGCGTACGCACGGTGTACGCCCGCGGGCACGACAATGGAATCCAGTCGCTGCGTCGACGGGGTGGAGTAAAACTTGGTGACCTGGCCCAGTCGATTGACGGTCTGCACGTGCAGAAGTGTCGTCGTGTCGAAGCGGACCACGAGCTTGTGCGGCAGGTAGCGTTCGTAATAGCCAGCCGGCGACGTGACGATCTTGATGGTGTCCGGCCGATCGACACCGGCGGCCGCCCATGTCGTGCCGCTCGCTTGACGGACGTAGCGGCGCGTACTTCCATCACCACCAACCCACAGCAGATCCGTACCTACCTTGTAGAGCCGCTCGAAGCCGGCCAGCCACCACCCCGGTCCGAAGGCGCTGTTCGACCGATTGACCACCGCAAACTCACCCGTGACACTATCGGTTGCCGTGCTGCTCCCATACTTGCGGCGCACAATCAACGAGTACGAGTAGAGCCCAGTGGCATAGCTCTTCGCATACGCATCGAATGAGAGCGCAATGCGCCGCGTGCTGCTCACAGGAAACTGCGATCCGGGCCACACGCCGCCGGCCAGCGAATCGCCCGTTGGGCCACGCAGGAGCGCAACAACGGAATCGAGTGCTTTGAGACCAGCGTTGACATCGGCACCCACAACCACGATCGGATGTGCCTGTCGACTGGAGTACAGGAGTACGGGTGTTCGTGCCGCGTTGAGCGTACGCACGCTCGGGAGCGCATGCGCTAGCCGAAGATCGCCGCATTCGTATGCGGCGCCGACCCCGAGCGCGACCGATAGGCAGAGATCGCGTTCGATGCTGGAGCCCGGGTTCGCTGCAGAGAGCGTCGTACCGGATCCGCCACCCACAACCGCCACCGAGAGAGTGCCGCTGTCTCTGACGGTCGCATCGCTCGCACGTAGTGCAAGGAAATTCAGCGTGCCCACCGATGAGAGGCTTCCGGATACGAACGAGATCGAAACGACCGAGTCGGCTCCCGCTGCGACGATCTTGCTCCCACTCGCAGGGACGCAACTGCCCACGCCAGTACCTGCACAGGTCGCGGTGTAGGTGAACGTGTCCTGGGCGAATCCTCTGTTCGCGATATGGAATTGCGCCGCGTTGGAGCTGGCATGATCTGCGTCCAACGTCTGGTAGTGCGGGAATACGCTGAGCAGGCGGAGCGTGGGCGTCGGCGGCGGCGGTGGATTCGAAACCGTCACCGTCACCGTCGCAACCAGCGGCGACAGTCCATCGTCGATAGTGACCGTGACGGTGCCCGAGCCGGCAGTTGCCCCGGCGTTGTAGGTCATCGTGAACGGCTTGGTGGAGTTGGCCGGCACGGTCATGCTCGCTGGCACCGAGCATGACGTCACGGCACCTGTGTGGGCGCAACTCAGGAAGTACGACCCGGCCTCCGTCGTGATCTTATTCTGGAGCTGGAAGTTCTGCGGATTGCCAGTCGAGTTGGTGAATGCAGAGCCCGACGGAGTGCACGGCGTAACGGCCGTAAACGAGGTTGAGCACGTCATGCGACGCGCGACGTTCGCGTGCGCGGGGACAGGAGGGCCACCGAGAAACATCGACCAGGAGAGTGCGACAGCTTTGGCGAGCGCGGAAAGGGAGGGGTACCACGACATATCGATATCGTCCGTGCCGAGCGTATTGCGGCTCGGCTAGAATGTGAACAGGCGTTGAATGAGCGTGAGAATCAGCGCGATCACCGTGAGCACACGAGCCTTCGAGCTCGAGTGCGGGGTGGGCTCGGTCGAGAACACCGATGGTTCGATCGTGATCGTTTCGCGCAGGTCGGTGCAGATGCTCCGCGACGAGCAGATGCGTGCGGTGAGCTGATGGACGCCGAGTGCGAGCGCCTGTCCCGCAGATGCGCCGCGCGCAAGCGGATCGACGGAGCCCCACGCTTCGGTGCTGTCGGCATGGAATTGCGTGGTCCGATCTTCACCATCGACGAGCACGACCAGCGACGCGAGGTCGATCGGGTCATCGGGCTCACCGCGCGCGTAGCGCAGCACGATGGCAGGCTTGTTCTGCGGCAGACTCTCACCGCGTGCAGGCGCGGCCAGCGCGAGCGCGGGCGGTCGATAGGGTGCATTCGAGGTTGCGCTAGCCTGCGTCGTGTCACTCGCCTGCTTTTGGGCGAGGAGCGGGACGGCCAGCACGAGCGACGGGAACAGCATCACGAGTGCGGTCGCCCCGCCGCGCACCCGTGTCGTTGTGTGTCTCATCGTGTCTCCAGGGGAATGGGTGATGATTGCGTTCTCCCTGAAGACGCCAAGCAGTTACATCGATCGAGATCTGCTGGAAAAGCAAAGTGCAGCCGTCGTTCTGACGGCTGCACTCGATGAAGAACAACGACTATTGCGTGCTATCTGGCGAATGAGCGTGAGGCGTTACGGATGGAAGTCGCGCCACGCGATTGACACGCGCGCGTCGAATAGCATGCGCCCAGAATCTCTGATTGCCACTACCTGCTCGGGAAGAGTACGAGAACAGTAACGGCGATCGCAATGGCAATCACGGCGATCTGAATGACCGTTGCCGCGACTTCCTGTAGGCGTGTCATTGAGCCGTCCATATCATCTCCTGTGTGTGAGTTTGGCTCTCACCACTGAAGACGCAGGACGGTTACATCTCTCGCGACACCCGGCTCACAACCCCTTCTGCACCGCCGCCTCGAGGTTCTGCCCGCCGCCCAACCCCGTGTACACGATCTTGCCGCTGCGATCGATCACCACCACGTACGATGTCGCGGGCGCCGAATACGCATCGGTCGCAGCACCATCCCTATCGAACACCAGCTGCTGCGCGAGGCCGTACTTCTCCGCGTAGCGCTTCACGCGATCCGGTGACTCGTTCACGCTCACGGCCACCGAGACGAACGTCACTTTGCCCGCGTACTTGGCCGTGAGCTGCTTGAGCTGCGGCTCGAGCTCCTTGCAGTTGCTGCACCACAGCGCCCAGAACTCGAGCACGACTGGTCCCTTGCCGATGTACGTCGAGAGATCGACCGGCTTCCCATCGAGCGTCTGCACCTTGGCGCCGGGCGCCTTCGCGCCCACCGGAAGCCCCAGCGGATCCTGCGCCGGCAGCGCGCGCGCGAGCATCAACGACATCGCGCCAATTCCGAGCAGCGAGACAATCCGGATTCCAGCGATCATAGCAGCACCTGTCCCATTGTCACGAAGTAGTACTCGGCCGCGCCGATCATGAGCAGCGCGAAGAGTCGTTTCACCCACACCATCCATACACCCGCCTTGGGCAATCGTGCGAGCGCGCCTGAAAACGTGCCCACCACGATCAAGAGCGCGGTCATGCCGAGAGAGAACACGAAGAGATAGATGAAGCCCAGCGTGCCGCTGCGGGTGCTCCCCACCCAGGTGAGCACTGCCGCCATCACCGGCGCGCCGCACGGCGCGGCCACGACTCCCGATGCCGCACCCATCGCGAACGCGCCACCCAGTCCGCCGCCGCTTCCCGCACTCGCCGCCTTCGCCATCACCCACGCGGGAATCGGCAGCGGCAGCGCGTCGAGCATCACGAGCGCGAACAGCAGCAGCAGATTGCCCATCGCGAACAGCAGCCACGGATTCGTGCTCACGCTGCCGAACAGCGTTCCCGAGAGCCCCGCGAGCACCCCGAGCAGCGCGTAGACGAGCGCGAGGCCGATCGCGTAGCTCAGCGTGAGCGCGAAGGGGCGCCAGCGCGAGCGCGCGCCCGTGCTCTCGCCGCCCACGAGCGCCACCGTGATCGGAATCATCGGGTAGACGCACGGCGTGAGACTCGTCAGCACGCCCGCGCCGAAGAGCAGCGGGAGCGCGAGGAGCGGGTGGGAGAGGTCGGGGGAGAGTGAGATCAAATGGTGAGCAGAATTTTTCCGGTCGTCCTACGCCCTTCGAGATCTGCGTGCGCCTTCGCCACATCGGCCAGCGGATAGTCGTGCTCCGCGCGCACCTTCAGCTCACCCTTCGACACCCAGTCGAACAGCTCCGTCGCGCGCCCGAGCAGCTCTTCGCGCGTGCTGATGTAGTTGCCCAGCGTGGGACGCGTGAGATACAGCGAGCCCTTGCGATTGAGTATCTGCGGATCCACCCGCGAAACGGCACCGCTCGATGCGCCGAACAATACCATGTAACCGCGCGGGCGCAGCGAATCGAGACTCTCGTCGAAGGTCGTTTTGCCAACCGAGTCGTACACGACGCTCACCCCCGCGCCGCCCGTGATCCGCCGCGCGGCCTGCTGAAAATCCTCCTTCGTGTACAGCACGATCTCATCGGCGCCGGCCTCGCGCGCGAGCGCCGCCTTTTCGTTCGTGGAAGTCGTGCCGATGATGCGCGCGCCGATCCTGTGCGCGATCTGAGTCATGAGCAGACCCACGCCGCCCGCCGCCGCGTGAATCAGAATCCATTCGCCAGCCGTCACGCGGTAGCAGTCGCGCAGCAGGAAGTGCGCGGTCATGCCCTGCAGCAGAATCGCCGCCGCCGTGCGATCATCGACGCTCGCCGGAATCGGCACGAGTCGATCCGCCGGAATCACCGCGAGCTCGGCGTAGCCACCCTTGAGCATCACCCAGCCCACGCGATCACCAACGTGCACGCTCGTCACACCCCGCCCGAGCTTCTCGACGGTCCCCACACCCTCCACTCCCGGCGTGAACGGAAGCGTGCCCAGATACGTGCCAGTGCGCTGGTAGACGTCGGTGAAGTTCACCCCGGCCACGCGCACGCGAATCAGCGCCTCGCCCGGCCCGGGCGCGGGATCGGGGAGATCACCGTACTCGAGCACCTCGGGGCCGCCGTACCCCTTGATCAGAATCCCCCGCATTCCCTGCTCTCCGCGTGAGTGATGTGCTCGGCCGAGGGCCTGCCTCTTGCGAAAGCTACCTCCGCCGTCGCCGCAGCCGGGATTCGCATATCTTTCCTCCCGCGTGACTTCTGCCGCGATCTCGCATTTCCCGAACTCCGAAATGGCCTCGACGACCATCCGACGACGCTCCACCAAGACGACGATGCGACGCCCGCCGGCGCCTCTGGTGATCGAATGTGTACGGCCGGAGCTGGACGCAGGCCGGTATCCCGTCAAACGCGTGGTTGGTGATGCCTTCGAGGTTCGTGCCGACATCCTGAAGGATGGTCACGATCTCCTTTCCGCGCGCATCCGCTACACCGGACCCGGGGACGCCGAATGGCGCACCGTCCCCATGCACTACGAGCAGAACGCCGACCAGTGGATCGGCGGTTTCAAGGTCGACCGGACTGGACGGTGGGTCTATACGGTAGAAGCGTGGACCGATCGCTTCGGCACGTGGCGCAGCGAGCTCCAGAAGAAGGTCGGCGCGGGGCAGGATGTCTCGTCCGAGCTCCTCGAGGGCGCGGAGCTCGTCGATGCGGTGGCGCGGCGAGCCCGCTTCGGCGATGTGCGCAATGCGCTCCGCGCGGCCGCCCTTCACATCCGCGACAGCTACGTGCCCGGCGCCGAGCGCGTCGCGGCTGCACTCGATGGGCAGCTACACACGATGCTCGAGGACAACTATTCGCCGCTCGATCTCACGGCGTACGTGCGCGAGCTCGAGGTGTGGGTGGATCGCGAGCGCGCGGCGTTCGCGGGGTGGTACGAGCTCTTTCCGCGCTCGCAGACCACGGATCCGAGGCGCCACGGCACCTTTCTGAGCACGGCGGCGGCGCTCCCGCGCATCGCGGCGCTCGGTTTCGATGTGGTCTATCTTCCGCCCATCCATCCCGTTGGCATCTCCGCGCGCAAGGGGCCGAACAACTCCCTCGCTGCGGGGCCGGATGATCCGGGAAGCCCGTGGGCGATCGGGAACGAGGCCGGTGGGCACACGGCGGTCGATCCGAGACTCGGCACGCTCGCGGACTTCGACGCGCTCGTCGCTGCGGCGGCGGAGCTCGACCTCGAGATCGCGCTCGACTACGCACTGCAGTGCTCGCCCGATCATCCGTGGCTGAAGGCGCATCCCGAATGGTTCTTCGTGCGCCCCGATGGCACGATCAAGTACGCCGAGAATCCGCCGAAGAAGTACCAGGACATCTATCCGCTCAACTTCTGGTGCGACGATCGCGACGGGCTCTGGAACGCGTGTCGCGACATTCTGCTCTTCTGGATCGGACACGGCGTTCGCACCTTCCGCGTCGACAACCCGCACACGAAGCCGTTCGCGTTCTGGGAATGGGTGATCAACGAAGTTCACGCCAGACATCCGGACGTGGTGTTTCTCGCGGAGGCATTCACGCGGCCCAGAACGATGAAGCTGCTCGCCAAGCTCGGCTTCACGCAATCCTACACGTACTTCACCTGGAAGAACACGGCGAGCGAGCTGCGCTCGTGGTGGGCCGAGATGCACAATCCCGCCGCACTGGAGTACATGCGCGGCAATCTCTTCGCGAACACGCCCGACATTCTCCACGAGTATCTGCAGACGCACGGTCGTCCGGCGTTTCGCGTGCGCCTGATGCTCGCCGCGACCATGTCGCCGCTCTATGGCATCTACAACGGTTTCGAGCTCAACGAGAACGTACCGGTGCGCGCCGGAAGCGAGGAGTACCTCGACTCCGAGAAGTATCAGATTCGCGTGCGCGACTGGGACGCGCCCGGGAATCTCAACGGGGACATCGCGCTGCTCAACGCGATCCGGCGTGACAATAGGGCGCTCCAGCGCATGGACAATCTCACCTTCCGCGACTCCGAGAATCCGCAGATCCTCTTCTTCACGAAGATGGCGCCCGGATGGCGCAACGACCTGCTCGTGATCGTGAATCTCGATCCCTCGCGCGCGCAGGAAACGGTCGTCACCGTTCCCCTCGCCGAGCTCGGGCTCGATCCCGACACGCCGTACATCGTGGAGGACCTCATCACGGGCGCGCGCTACAGCTGGCGCGGCGCCCGCAACTACGTGCGACTCGATCCCAATCTTCAGCCCGGACACATCCTCCGGCTGCAGCGCTGATCCCGCCCAATGCCCCTCACCACAACGATGCCCGATCGATCCGTCCGTCCCATCAGCGACAACGACCCACTCTGGTACAAGGACGCGATCATCTACCAGCTGCACGTCAAGGCGTTTCGCGACAGCAATGGTGATGGCTTCGGTGATTTTCCGGGGCTGATCCAGAAGCTCGACTACGTTCAGTCGCTCAACGTCAACACGCTCTGGCTGCTGCCGTTCTATCCATCGCCGCTGCGCGACGATGGCTACGACATCTCCGAGTACAAATCGGTGCACCCGCAGTACGGCACGATCGAGGATTTCCAGCGGCTGCTGAACGAGGCGCACGCGCGCAATCTCCGCATCATCACGGAGCTCGTCATCAACCACACCTCCGACCAGCACGCCTGGTTCCAGCGCGCGCGCACCTCTCCTCGTGGCTCACCGGAGCGGAACTGGTACGTGTGGTCCGACGATCCAACCAAGTACAAGGATGCGCGCATCATCTTCACAGATACGGAGGTCTCGAACTGGACCTGGGATCCGGTGGCCGAGCAGTTCTACTGGCACCGCTTCTTCAGCCACCAGCCGGATCTCAACTTCGACAATCCCGAAGTTCGCGCGGCGGTGATCGACGTCATGCGCTTCTGGTTCCAGATGGGCGTGGACGGCATGCGGCTGGACGCCATCCCGTATCTCATCGAGCGCGACGGCACGAACTGCGAGAACCTCCCCGAGACACACGAGGTGCTGCGGGAAATCCGCGCGGCGCTCGATGCGGAGTTCCAGAACAAGCTGCTGCTCGCCGAGGCGAACCAGTGGCCGAGCGATGTGATCCCGTACTTCGGCAACGGGAAAGAGTGCCACATGGCATTCCACTTTCCGCTCATGCCGCGCATGTACATGGCGATCCGCAAGGAAGATCGCAGCCCGATCGTCGAGATCCTCGCGCAGACGCCGCCGATTCCCGAGGATTGCCAATGGGCGATCTTTCTCCGCAATCACGATGAGCTCACGCTCGAGATGGTGACGGACGAGGAGCGCGACTACATGTACCGCGAGTACGCGAGCCAGTCGCGGATGCGCATCAACATCGGCATTCGCCGGCGCCTCGCGTCGCTGCTCGACAACGGCCGCCGCCAGATCGAGCTCATGAACGCGCTCCTCCTCACGATGCCGGGCAC
This sequence comes from Gemmatimonadaceae bacterium, assembly GCA_025929535.1. Lineage (GTDB taxonomy): Bacteria > Gemmatimonadota > Gemmatimonadetes > Gemmatimonadales > Gemmatimonadaceae > FEN-1250. The sequence goes on along the minus strand of JAICLZ010000028.1, from coordinate 39,728 downwards.
GCCGATCATCTATTACGGCGACGAGATCGGCATGGGCGACAACGTGTTCCTGGGCGACCGCAACGGTGTGCGCACCCCCATGCAGTGGAACGGCGGCTGGAACTCCGGATTTTCCGAAGCCGATCAGCAGGCGCTCTACTTTCCGCTCATCATGGATCCGCCCTACGGCTATCAGGGCGTGAACGTCGCCGCGCAGGAGCGCACGCAGACGTCGCTGCTGCGCTGGATGCGGCGGATAGTGAGGGTGCGCTCCCAGCATCCTGCGTTCGGACGCGGAAAGTTCGAGATGCTCCTTCCCGAGAACCGCTCGGTGCTCGCCTATCTCAGATCGTACGAGGGCGAGACGATCCTCTGCGTCAACAATCTCTCGCGCTTCGTGCAGCCCGCGCGCATCAATCTCCAGCGCTACATCGGGATGGTGCCGGTGGAGATGATCGGCAACATCCGCTTTCCGCCCATTACCGAGAATCCGTACCTGTTCGCGCTCGGGCCGCACAACTTCTACTGGTTCAAGCTCGCCTCCGCGGACGAGGCGCCCGAGCGGCGCGGGGAGGGCAGACGCTGACGCTCACGGTCTCGGGCGCCCTGGAGAATGCGCTCGATCCAGACGTGTTGCGGTCGATCGACTCGGCCACGCTCACCGCATATCTCCGGGAGCGCCGCTGGTTCGGCGAGAAGTCGCAGCAGTCGCTCGATGCGCGCATCGTCGATGTGATTCCGGTGGCCGGCGACGGACAGCAGTGGGCGATCGCGCGCGTCGAGGTGACGCTCGACGATGGCTCGGTCGCGAGCTACCAGCTTCCGCTCTCCGTGCGCGAGCGCGAGATGAGCCGCGCCCACGCGCCGGCGGCAGTGCTGGCGCACGTCGAATCGTCCGTCGTGAAGGGACTCCTCTTCGATGCGATCGACGATCCGGCATTTCGCTCACGCATCGCTCGTGCACTGTCGGAGGGTGAGCACTTTACCGGCGAGGGCGCAACCCTTCGAGCGGAGCGCGTCGTGCGCAGCGGGCCGCGGCTGAGCGGCGCATCGCACGTGATCGGCGGGGAGCAGAGCAACAGCTCCATCATCTTCGGCGAGTCGGCGATCTTCAAGCTCTTTCGCCGCCTCGAGGGCGGCGAGAGCCCCGACGTCGAGATCGCGCGCTATCTCACCGCGCATACCAGCTTCCGCCACACACCCGAGCTCTACGCGGTGCTCGTGCTCGATCACGGCGGACAGCGCTCCGTTGCGGGAATGCTGTCGCGACTCGTGGTCGGCGCGATGGACGGCTGGGCGCACGCGCTCGCGCGCGCTCGCGCCTTCACGCACGGCGAGGGCGACGTGCGCAACGATCCCTTCGAGGCAGAGGCCGAGCAGCTCGGCGCGATCACGGCCGCGCTGCATCGGGCGCTCGCGTCGTCCACGAGCGATCCCGCCTTCGCGCCGCGCGATGCCACCGCGGCGGACATCGCGCGCTGGGCGGGCGGCGCGCGCCGCTCGGTGGAGCAGGGATTCGCGCTGCTCGAGCGAGTCGCGCGGAGCCTCGACGCGCGCTCGCGCCCGCTCGCGCTCACCGCGTGCGGACGACGCATGGATGCCTTCGCGAAGCTCGGCGACATCGTGAGCTCGCTGGGCGGTCCATCCGCCGCGGGAATCCTTTCGCGTCATCACGGTGACTACCACCTGGGTCAGGTGCTCCGCACCGACCACGACTGGATGATCATCGACTTCGAGGGCGAGCCGGCGCGTCCGCTCGCCGAGCGCCGCGCGCTCAACAGCCCCGCGCGCGATGTTGCAGGGATGCTGCGCTCCTTCGCCTACGCCGCTGCGACGGCTGCGTCGCACGACGACGCGGATCGCGAGCGCGCGGCGCAGTGGGAGGCGATGACGCGCGCGGCGTTTCTGCGCGGCTACGGCGACGCGAGTGCGCCCGCGCTCGTCGAGCTGTTCGAGCTCGAGAAGCTCTTCTACGAGCTCGCGTACGAGCTGAATAACCGCCCCACCTGGGCATGGATTCCGCTGCTCGGGATCGAGAAGATGCTCCCCGCGAGCGTCGTTTGACTGCTCCCGCCGCGGTGATCGAGCCAACGTACGGAGCGCGCCCGCAGGATGGCGCCACGCGATTCGTGGTATGGGCGCCCAGGGCGCACGAGCTTTCCGTTCGCGTGCACACGGGCAGCGCCGCGGGCGATCATCCACTCGCGCGCGACGAGCACGGCGTCTTCTCCGGAATCATTCCCCGCGTGAGGGCGGGCGACGACTATGCGTATCGCATCGATGACGGGCCGGAGCGCCCCGATCCCGCATCGCGCTGGCAGTCCTACGGCGTGCACGGCGCATCGCGTGTCGTCGATCCGGACGCGTTCGAGTGGAGTGACCACGGCTGGAAGGGCATCGAGATGGCGGATCACGTCATCTACGAGCTGCACGTCGGCACCTTCACGCCCGAGGGTACCTTCGATGCGGTGATCCCGCGTCTCGCCGCGCTGCGCGAGCTCGGCATCACCACCATCGAGCTGATGCCCGTCGCGCAGTTTCCCGGTGAGCGGAACTGGGGCTACGATGGCGTCGAGCTGTACGCGCCGCAGAACAGCTATGGCGGTCCCGAGTCACTCAAGCGTCTCGTGAACGCCGCCCACGCGGAGGGACTGGCCGTCGCCCTCGACGTCGTCTACAACCACGTTGGCCCCGAGGGGAATTACCTGGCCGAGTATGGGTCGTACTTCACCAACGTGTATCGCACGCCATGGGGCCCGGCCGTGAACTACGACGGAGCGGACAGCGACGAAGTGCGTCGCTTCATCATCGAGAATGCGTGCTACTGGGTGGCGGACTTTCACATGGACGCGCTCCGTCTCGATGCGATCCACGGCATCTTCGACATCCAGGCGCGACACATCCTGGCTGAGCTCACGACGCGTGTTCACGCGTTGGCGAAGGAGCTCGGCCGCATGGTGCAGGTGATCGCCGAGAGTGATCTCAACGATCCGCGGCTGCTGCGACCGGTGGAGAAAGGCGGGTTCGCGATGGACGCGCAGTGGAGCGACGACTTCCATCACGCCGTGCACGTCGCGCTCACGGGCGAGAGCGCGGGCTACTACGAAGGATTCGCGCGCTACGGCGATGTGGCTGCAGTGGCGGATGCGCTCGAGCGCCGCTTCGTGTTCCAGGGGCAGTACGCGCCGCATCGCCGGCGCCGGCACGGCGCGCCCGCCACCGACGTTTCGGCCGACCACTTCATCATCTCGATTCAGAATCACGATCAGGTGGGCAATCGCGCGACGGGAGATCGTCTGAGCGCGCTCGTGCCACCGAATGCGCTGAGGCTCGCGGCGGCGCTCCTCCTGCTCGCGCCGTATGTGCCGATGCTCTTCATGGGCGAGGAGTACGGCGAGCGAGCGCCCTTTCTCTACTTCGTGAGCCACTCGGATCCCGATCTCGTGGCGGCCGTTCGCAGGGGGCGGCGCGAGGAGTTCGCATCGTTCGGGTGGACGGGCGATGTGCCGGATCCGCAGTCGGCAGAGACGTTCGCGCGGTCGCGCATCCATTTCGAGCTCGGGAAGGAGGGCGAGCACGCGACGCTTCGCGCGCTGCACCGCGAGCTGCTCGCGATCCGGCGCGAGGAGCCCGCGCTCCGCCCTGGTGCGGCGCGCATCACCGTGCGAAGCGACGCGAGCGCGCGCTGGATCGCGATGCGACTCGACGCGCCGGGCGCGCGGAGCCTTCTCGCGCTGTTCAATCTCGCCACGAGCGAGCGCTCGATTCCCCTCGCGGGCGAGGATGGCGCCGGCTGGCGGGCGCGATTCGCTACGAGCGATGCGCAACGAGGAACGGATGCTGCGCTGCTTCGCGAATCGATCGTCTCGCTGCCTCCGCTCTCCGCCGCCCTCTTTTACCGAGAGATCGCTTGATGCGCGTCTGGCCCGGTCAGCCCTATCCGCTCGGCGCCACGTGGGACGGGGAGGGTGTGAACTTCGCGATCTTCTCCGAGAATGCGACAGCGGTCACGCTGTGCCTCTTCGATGCACACGGCGATGCGAAGGAGCGTCATCGCATTCCGGTGCTCGAGCGCAGCGACCAGATCTGGCACTGCTACCTCCCCGATGTGCGTCCGGGACAGCTGTACGGCTATCGCGTGGATGGACCGTACTCACCCCAGGAGGGACACCGCTTCAATCCGAATCAGCTGCTCATCGATCCGTACGCAAAGGCGATCAGCGGCGCGATCCAGTGGAGCGATTCGCTGTTCGCCTACCAGGTCGGGAGTCCGCGCGAAGATCTCGAGATGAATCACGCGGACAGTGCGGGCGGCATGCCGAAGAGCGTGGTCATCGACAACGCGTTCACGTGGGGGAACGATGCGCCGCCGCGCACGCCGTGGAATCGCACCGTCATTTACGAGGCGCACACGAAGGGGCTCACGATCCGGAACCCGAACGTTCCCGAGGAGATTCGCGGCACGTACCTCGCGCTCTCCTCCGATGCGGTGATCGATCATCTCCGCTCGCTCGGCGTCACTGCGCTCGAGCTGCTTCCGGTGCAGCACTTCGCGGTCGATCGCCAGCTCGCGGAGAAGGGACTCACGAACTACTGGGGCTACAACACGATCGGGTTCTTCGCGCCTGATGTGCGCTACGCCGTGGGCGGCCTCGGAAGTCAGGTGGTGCAGTTCAAGTCGATGGTGAAGACGCTGCACTCTGCCGACATCGAGGTGATTCTCGATGTCGTGTACAATCATACGGCCGAAGGAAATCATCTCGGGCCGACGCTGTCGCTCAAGGGGATCGACAACAAGGCGTACTATCGCCTGGAGCCCGACAACCCGCGCTTCTACACGGACTACACGGGCACCGGGAACAGCCTCAACATGCTGCACCCGCGCACGATCCAGCTGATCATGGATTCGCTGCGCTACTGGGTGACCGAGATGCACGTGGATGGGTTCCGCTTCGATCTCGCGCCCGTGCTCGCGCGCGAGCTGTTCGAGGTGAACCGGTTGAGCGCCTTCTTCGACATCATCCATCAGGATCCGGTTCTCTCGCGCGTGAAGCTGATCGCGGAGCCGTGGGATCTGGGTCCGGGCGGCTATCAGGTGGGCAACTTCCCGATTGGCTGGGCGGAGTGGAACGGCAAGTATCGCGACGACGTCCGGCGATTCTGGCGCGGCGATGCCGGGATGGTCGATGAGCTCGCGTCGCGGCTGTCGGGATCGAGCGACATCTACCAGTGGAGCGCGCGCGAGGCCTACGCGAGCGTGAACTTCGTCGTCGCGCACGATGGCTTCACGCTCAACGATCTCGTGAGCTACGAGACCAAGCACAATCAGGCGAACGGCGAGGGCAATCGCGACGGCACCGACGACAACATCAGCCGCAACTGGGGCGTCGAGGGACCGTCGGATGATCCGAAGATCGTGCGCCGCCGCGACCGGGAGATCCGCAATTTCCTCGCGACGCTCGCGTTCTCGCAGGGCGTGCCGATGATCGCGCACGGCGACGAGATCGCGCGCACGCAGGAGGGGAACAACAACGCGTATGCGCAGGACAACGAGATTTCGTGGATGAACTGGGACCTCGATGAGCGTGAGCAGGGGCTGCTCGAGTTCACGCAGCGGATCTTCGCGATTCGCCGGACGAATCCGGCGCTGCGCCGCCGCTATTTCTTTCGCGGCAAGCTGGTGGAATCGGGCGCGAAGGATGTGACCTGGCTGCGCGCCGATGGACGCGAGATGACGGACGCCGAGTGGAACGACAGGAGCAGCCACTCGCTCGGCATGCTCATTCGCGGCGAGGCGGCCGACGAGATCGATGAGCGCGGACGGCCGATCAAGGGCGACACGCTTCTCCTCGTGGTCAACAATCGCGAGGGCGACGAGCACTGGTGTCTCCCGCGTCTCGAGATCTCCGGCACCTGGATATTGATCGTGGACACGGAGCGACCGACCATCGTCGACGAGCCGGTGAACGAGATCACACTCGCGCCGGCATCGCTCGTGCTCCTGCGCTATCAGGTGGAGGTGTCATGACGGGCCCGGCTCTCACACCCGATGCGCTGGCGGGCATCGATCCCGGTGAGGTCAACCGTCTGCTCGCCGGCGATCACGACGACCCGCACCACATCCTGGGCGCGCACCCCGGCTCCGCCGGCGCGAAGACCGGAGTGGTGATCCGCGCGATGCACCCGGACGCAGTCCGGGCAGAGGCGCTGCTCGCCGATGGGCGGCGTGTGAGTCTCGAGCGGCTCGCCGGCGGATTGTTCGGCTCCTTCATTCCCGGCGAGAAACTTCCGCTTCGCTACGAGCTGCGCTTCCACTTCGCCGGCGGCGCGACGTGGGAGCGCGGTGATCCGTACCGCTTCCTGCCCACCGTTGGCGACATCGACCTGCATCTCTTCAACGAGGGCACGCATCGCAAGCTCTGGAACATGCTCGGCGCGCACCCCCGCGAGATCGGCGGCGAGCGCGGGGTGTCGTTCGCCGTGTGGGCGCCGAACGCGCGGAGCGCGAGCGTGATCGGCCAGTTCGATCAATGGGATGCGCGACTGCTTCCAATGCGGCGCCTCGGATCGTCCGGTGTGTTCGAGCTGTTCGTGCCCGGCATCGAGCCGGGAGCGATGTACAAGTATCAGCTTCGCACGCGTGAAGGCGTTCCGCGTATCAAGACCGATCCGTTCGCGTTCGGGATGGAGGCGCCGCCCGAGACGGCGTCGTGTGTGGTCGATCTCGCGCGCTACGAGTGGAACGACACCGAATGGATGGATGCGCGACCGACCCGGGACAGCACCAGGCTCCCGATGCTCATCTACGAGATGCACCTGGGCTCGTGGGCTCGGGTTCCGGAGAACGATGATCGCCCGCTCACCTATCGCGAGCTCGCGCCTCGCCTGGTCGAGCACTGCCAGCGGCTCGGCTTCACCCACGTCGAGCTGATGCCGGTGATGGAGCATCCCTTCACCGGATCGTGGGGCTATCAGGTGTCGGGCTACTTCGCGCCCACGCGGCGCTACGGCTCGCCCGATGACTTCAAGTATTTCGTCGACACGCTGCATCGCGCTGGAATCGGCGTGATCCTCGATTGGGTGCCCGCGCACTTTCCGAAGGATGACTTCGCGCTCCGCCGTTTCGACGGCACCGCGCTCTACGAGCACGAGGATCCGCGCCTGGGGGAGCACCCGGACTGGGGCACGCTCATCTTCAACTACTCGCGCACCGAGGTTCGCAACTTCCTCATCGCGAACGCGCTCTTCTGGCTGCTCGAGTACCACTGCGACGGGCTGCGCGTGGACGCGGTCGCATCGATGCTCTATCTCGACTACAGCCGCAAGCCCGGGGAGTGGCTGCGCAACCGATTCGGCGGACGCGAAAATCTGGACGCCATTGATTTCCTGCGCGCCATGAACGATGCGGTACACGCCGATGCACCCGGCTGCTACACGATCGCCGAGGAGTCCACGTCGTGGCCCGGTGTCACGAAGCCGCCGCGCGAGGGAGGGCTGGGCTTCACCTACAAATGGAACATGGGGTGGATGCACGACACCCTCGCGTACTTCAGCCAGGATCCGCTCTACCGCTCGTATCATCAGGACCAGATCACCTTCGCGATGATCTACGAATACAGCGAGCGCTTCATCATGCCGCTGTCACACGATGAGGTGGTTCATCTCAAGAAGTCGCTGCTCGAGAAGATGCCGGGTGACCCCTGGCGCAAGCTCGCGAATCTGCGGCTGATGCTCGCGTACATGTACACGCGGCCCGGAAAGAAGCTCTTGTTCATGGGCACGGAGATCGCGCCGTACAACGAGTGGAACCACGATGTCAGCCTCGACTGGCATCTGGCGGACGAGCAGGCGCACGGCGCCTTCCTTCGTTTCGTGCAGGAGCTCGGCGCGCTGTACGACAGTCACCCGGCGTTCTGGCGCGAGGATTTCGATCCGGCCGGGTTCTCGTGGATCGATGTCGCCGATCGAATGAACTCGGTGCTGAGCTACGTGCGTCGCGCGGCCGAGTCGCACGCGGTGATCGTGCTCAACATGACGCCCGAGCCGCGCGCGAACTATCGCGCGGGTGTGCCGCTGGCGGGGAGCTACGAGATTCTGCTCTCGTCCGATTCGCCGCGCTTTGGCGGAAGCGGATACGGACAGCAAGGCTCGCTGGCCACGGATCCCGCGCCGTTCCATGGCTATCCGCAATCCGTGTCGCTCGATCTGCCGCCTCTTGGCGCACTCGTGCTCGCGCCCCGCTGAAGGCTACTGGCAAGCCGACAGGAACGCGTGCGGCAACCACTGCGCGATGATGACCGCGCTGAAGAGTGTGCTCTCGAGGACTCCGAGCATCGACATGAAGCCCGGTCGTGAGAGCACCGTGTCCTCGATCCAGTTGCGCCGCAGATGCATTGCGGCGCCCACACCCGCGAGAATCACGAGCGCCAGCAGAAAGGCGGTCGAGAGATTCATAGCCAGCGTGCTCCCCGTGAGGCACGCCACTGGAGTCAGCGCGTAGCTGAGCTCCAGGTTGAGCAGCGTGAGCAGTGGCGGGCCGAGCATTCCGTAGAACAGCACGCCGGTGCTCTCGTCGACGATGCTCGGCTTCTCGGGCACCGGACGCACATCGAGCGGAGCAGGGTCGGTCTGGACGACGAGAGATCCGTGAGTCATGACCTTTTCGAGTTCACATTCCGAGCCACTGGCGTCGCGCTCGAGTCCGGCACTCCCGCCGCGGCCCAACTCCCGAGGCACGGCACGTGCCGTCCAGTCGAGTTGGCCGACAGGCATTCATTCGGTGCTGCTACAACAGGGAGAGTGTCAGCAATGAAGATCAAGCTCAAGCCAATACGCGAGCAGGTCATAGTGATCACGGGCGCGACGAGCGGCATTGGACTCGCCACGGCCAAGCAGGCCGCGAAGCGCGGTGCATCCGTCGTGCTCAATGCGCGCGCCGAGGAGGATCTGCAGACGGTGGCAAAGGAGATCAACGAGGAGATCGGCGGCCAGGTCGCGTACGTCGCCGGGGATGTCGCCGATATCGACGTCGTGCGCAATCTCGCGCAATCCGCGATTCGTGAATTCGGCCGCATCGATACGTGGATCAACAACGCCGGCGTGTCGATGTACGGATTGCTCGAGGAGGTGTCTCTCATCGATGCGCGGCGGCTGTTCGATACGAACTACTGGGGCACGGTGCACGGCAGTCTCGTTGCGCTCGAGCATCTGAAGAGCTCCGGCGGAGCACTCATCAACGTCGGCAGCGAGCTGTCGGAAACCGTCATCCCGCTGCAGGGTCACTACAACGCCAGCAAGCACGCGCTCAAGGGATTCACCGAAACGCTGCGCATCGAGCTCGAGAAGGAAAAGGCGCCGGTGTCCGTGACGCTCGTCGAGCCATCGGCCATCGACACGCCGTATCCGGAGCACGCCAAGAACTACATGGAGGTCGAGCCCACGCATCAGCCGCCGGTGTACGCGCCGGAGCTCGTTGCGAACGCCATTCTCCATTGCGCGTCGCATCAGCATCGCACGGTGCGCGTGGGCGCGGGCGCGAAGGCATTCACGCTCATCGAGAAGGTGGCGCCCGCACTCGGCGACCGGATCAAGGTCGCGACGACGTTCGAGGGCTCGCGCACCGACGAGCCGGCGCGCTACGACGACACGTTGTTCGAGCCACGTCCCGGCAATCCGCGCGTGCGCGGCAGGTACAAGGGTCACGTGATGAGAACCAGCGTGAGCACGGCGGCAACGCTGCGACCCCTTCCCGCGATTCTCGCCGTGGCGACGATCGGCGCCGGATTGGCCTACGCCGTTCGCACATGGCGCGAGGAGTAGTAAGCGGGACCCTCCGGTCGCACGATGCTCGAAAACGACGGCGAGTGGTCGGTCATCCCGCGGACGAGCACCCCCGACATGTCGGCGATGGAGGGACTGCTGATCCCGGACGCCAACGAGCCACCCGCAGCGGAGCCGGTACACGACCCCCACGCCGCATCGCAGAGCACGTTCTGAAGTGCAGCTGCTGAGATGGAAATCCAGAGTTTTGCCGTCTCCGTTCGATCCGTTTTCAATTCGTTTGTTATCCGTATCTCAAAAATGTATGAGCCAACCCGAGCGGCTGTTGCCGTTCTGGGCAAGCGCGCACGACACAGGCATGAAACAATTCTTGGGGCGGTTCGCGTGGCCGCGTTACATCTTCGGATGGCAACCGAAGTGACTGAAGAGCGTCGCTCTGCGGACCTGATTGGCACCACGCGCTACCAGATGCGTGGGCCGATGTACACGATGAACCAGATCGGCAGCCACGAGAGCACCAGGAAGTACCAGTAGTTGCCGATGTCGCATGCGTCCGGGAAGTGGCGTGGCAGGACCGGGCCCTTGATGAACAGCACGGCGGTTCCGATCACTTCGGCTGCCTCGATCACCAGCAGCGAGCCGTGGAATCCCAGCAGTACCCATTGGATCGAGCCGTACGCACTCGTCATCCATAGTACCCGCAGCGCGTAGAAATCGATCGTGCGCACGCCGCATAGGACGAGCGCGCACACACTCAGGATCACCAGCCAGCGCGTCGCGGCATCCTTGTCCAGCCGTACTGCGGATTTCTTCAGCATGTACGCGGGAATGCACGTCGCGAGGAAGATCGCCATTCCGATCGTCGGCGCGAACCAGTCGGGCTGCGGATAGCCCAGGGGCGGATACGTCTGGAAGTTGCGCCGAAGATAGAAGTACGTCGCGATGCTCAGAAAGAGCGTCATCCCCTCGGCGACCGCGAAGCCCCACGTTCCCCACCACAACAGCCCGCGGCTTCCGAACACGATCGTCGGCAGCTCGGTCACATCCACGGTGACACGCTCGCGTTTCGTCATGCGCCCTCCAGCGAGATCTTCTCGTCACTCTTCTCGCTCTCCACATCCTGACTCGTTGGCCACGCCCACCCCGCGAAGGCGATGAGCGCGAGCGCGCCGCCAATCGGAAGTGCGAGCGGCGTGAAGATGGCTGTGATGAAGAGCACGCCGATCGCCAGCGCCATCGCGAGCGGCCAGACCGAATCGTGCGGATGCGACTCGCGACTGTCCGGCTGCGCGTCGAGCGGGGTCGTGAGCAGCACTTCGCGCCGCTCCGTGCTCGTCCCCACCGTCACCTGGCGCTCGTCGCCTTCGTCCCACAACGCGCTTCTGCCCTGGACCACGGGCAGATGCAGGAAGTTGTACGGTGGCGGCGGCGAGGTCGTGGCCCACTCGAGCGTGTCGGCATCCCAGGGATTGTCGCCGGCGACCGCGCCGCCGCGCAGACTCACCACCACGTTCACGAGGAACGTGATCACGCTGCTCGCGATCACGAGCGCGCCGATGCTCGAGAGGAGATTGAGCGGCCCCCATCCCGTGCTCGCGAGATACGTGTACACGCGCCGCGGCATCCCGTAGAAGCCCAGCCAGTGCATGGGGAAGAACGTCATGTTCATCCCGATGAAGAACAGCCAGAAGTTCCACTTCCCGATTCGCTCGCTGAGCATCCGCCCCGTCACCTTGGGAAACCAGTAGTAGAAGGCGCCGAACAGCGGGAACACCGCGCCGCCCACCAGCACGTAGTGGAAGTGCGCGACGATGAAGAAGGTGTCGTGTACCTGCAGATCGAAGGGGACCGACGCGATCATCACGCCCGTCACGCCGCCGATCACGAACAGGAAGATGAATCCCATGATGAAGAGCATCGGCGTGGCGAAGCGCGGCCGCCCGCTCCAGATGGTCGCGAGCCAGCAGAAGATCTGAACGCCCGTCGGGATCGCGATCATCGTGCTCGTCGCCGTGAAAAAGCTCGCCGCCAGCTGCGGGATCCCCGTCGCGAACATGTGGTGCACCCAGAGCCCGAACGCCATGAAGGCCACCGAGATGAGCGCGAGCACCATCGCCGGATAGCCGAATACCGGCCGCCGCGTGAAGGCCGGCAGCATCGTCGACACGAGTCCCGTGGCCGGGAGGAAGATGATGTAGACCTCGGGATGCCCGAAGAACCAGAACATGTGCTGCCAGAGCAGCACGTCGCCGCCTTCGGCCGGATTGAAGAAGTGCGTGCCCACCAGCCGGTCGAGGGCGAGATACATGCTCGCCGTCGCCACCGCCGGCATCGCGAACATGATCATGAACGCGGTGACGAGCATCGCCCACACGAAGATCGGGATGCGATTGAGCGACATCCCCACCGCGCGCTGCTTGAAGACCGTCACGATGAGCTCGATCGCACCAACGATCGCGACGATCTCCGTGAACGTGATCGTCTGCGCCCACGTGTCCGCACGCTTGCCCGGACCGAACGCCGGCCCCGAGAGCGGCACGTACGCGAACCATCCGACGTCCGGTCCCGTGTTCAAGAAGAACTGCACGTACAAAAACGAGCCGCCGATCAGGAAGAGCCAGTAGCCGAACGCGTTCAGCCGCGGAAAGGCCACGTTGCGCGTGCCCACCATGAGCGGCACGAAGTACAACCCTAGCGCTTCCATGATCGGCACGGCGAAGAGAAACATCATCGTCGTGCCGTGCATGGTGAAGATCTGGTTGTACTTGTCGGGCCCGATCAGGCTGTTCTCGGGACGCGAGAGCTGCGCCCGCATCATCGCCGCTTCTATTCCGCCGAGCAGGAAGAAGATGAAGGCAGTGGTGATGTAGCGCTTCCCGATCTCCTTGTGGTTCGTGGTGGTGATCCAGCCCCACAACCCTCGCTTGGACCCCCACACGCGCTCCATCTGCTCCCGCTCGGCCCCGACGTCCACGGGCACCGTCTCTCCGATTACCAGCGGCGGCGCGGTCATTTGAGATGCCTCAGATAAGCGACGAGTGCCTGCATGTCTCGCGGATCGAGCTTGGTCGCAGGCATCAGCACACCCGGCTTGATGCGCTGCGGATCCGAGATCCATGCGTAGAGATTTGCGTCCGTGTTCTGCAGCGTGCCCGCGGCGATCGTGCTTCGCGACGCCAGATGCGTGAGATTGGGGCCGGTCGTCGCGCCGGCGGACGTACCGCTGATCGCATGGCACATCACGCAGGTCGTTCCCAGAAACACGGCCTTGCCATGTTGCGCGAGCGAATCGGACGGCGTGGTGGCCGAGTCCAGCTGCGCCGCGCGCCACGCGTCGAAGTCCTGTTGCTTCTGCGCGATCACCAGCACTCCCATCTTCGCATGCTCGAGGCCGCAGAACTCCGCGCACTGTCCGCGATACACTCCCGCCGTATCCGCCCGGAACCAGAGCGACCGCGTGTATCCCGGCAGCAGATCCTTCTTCCCCGTGAGACTCGGCACCCAGAAGCTGTGAATCACGTCGGGTGACGACAGCTCCATCACCACCGGCGTGCCGATCGGGATGTGGATCTCGTTGGCGGTGATCACCGTCTTGTTCGGAACCGAGTCCGGATACTGCACCTCCCACCAGAACTGGTGCCCCACCACCTTGATCGGTACCACCTTCGTGGACGGCGCCATCGTGAGCGCCTGTCCCACCCGGAAGTCGGCGATGAGCATCAGGAACAGAATCACCGCCGTCACGATGGCGCCCGCGGCCACGATGCGAGTCATGCGCCGGCTGCGCGCTTCGTCGTTCGCGACCACCTCGGTCCCGCCGCGCGTCTCCATCACCTCGCGCACGCTGCGCTTGCGACCCGCTCCCCACAGCATCACCGCGATCACGATCACCCACACCACCGCGGCGATCGGAAGCATCAACCACCAGAGCCCCGCGATCCGCGCGGACTGCGGACCCGACGCATCGAGTGCGTTCTGCGCGTTGTGCAGCGAGCACCCCGCGCACGCGAGCGCTGCGGCGGCAATCGTCACCGCGCGCGTCAGTGGCCTCATGGATGTCCCTCCTGTGCCGGAGGTGTCACGGTTGGCGGCGGCGTGACCAGCACCGGCTTCTCCGTCTTCGTCTGTGCCTCGGCCGGCCGCACCTCCATCTCGTCGCTGCGATTCGTACGCGCCGCCTTCGAGCCCTGACCGCTCATCGATCGCACGTACGCCACGAGCTCCCACGTCTGCTGCGGCGTGATCCTGCTCTTGAACGCGGGCATGCCGTTCGGCCGCCCGTTCGCGATGGTCGCATAGATGTTCGCGGGCTCGAAGCCGTAGATCCACGCAGAGTCCATGAGCGGCGGCCCCATCCCGCCGCCGCCGTGCGAGTGACAGCCAACGCAGTTGAACGCCGAGAAGAGCTGCTTCCCCTGGCTGAGCGCCCAGGCGTTGTTGCCGTACGGTCCGTCTCTCGACACGCCGCTGTCCGATCGCACGGCCTTCGCACTCTCCGCGGCCACCGATGCCGCGGGCGGCGAGTCGTGGAAGGTGCGCCGCTCTCGCGAGCACGCGGCGAGCGCCAGTACCACGAGCACTACTATTCCCGCGCGCGCCGCTGGCTCAGCGAAGCGAGAACACATAGAGCGTTCCTCCCTTCGGTGTGACCCTCGGTAGATCGCGCATCGCACCCACGAATCCGAGCGCGGCCGACGAGTCGCGCGGATCGAGTCCGCCGGCGACGATCGCTCCCGACCATCCGCCCACTCCCGACATCACCGCCACGTACTCCTTTCCATCCGGGCCACGAAATGCGACGGGCTGCCCGATGATCCCGGACGTCGTCTTGTATTTCCACAACGGCGCACCCGTGCGCGCATCCACGGCCTTGAACCACCCTTCCATCGTGCCGTAGAACACCACGTCACCAGCGGTCGCGAGCGCGCCGCTCCACACCGGAAACGGCTCGGAGATGCGCCACACCGGTTTTCCCGTCACCGGATTCCATGCCGTGACGAAGCCGCGATTGCCACCCATCCCCGGCTTCATGCGCACGTCCATTCCGACGTACGGTGTGCCCGAGATGTAGCTCACCGCCGTGGGCTGCTCATCCATGCACAGATTCTGATGCGGAACGTACATGAGCCCCGTCCGTGGCGAGAACGCGGAGGGCTGCCAGTCCTTTCCACCCGGCGCCGCAGGGCACACGTCGCGAACGATCTTGCCCATCTTCGGCTCTTTCGTCGGATTGAGCGCGAGCTCGCCCGTCTTCAGGCTCACGCTGTCGCTCGATGTGATGTGCACGTACGGATTCGCGTACAGCACTTCGCCCGTCGCGCGATCGAGCGCGTACATGTAGCCGTTGCGATCGGGGTGCACCAGAATTCCCCGCTTCGATCCATGCCACGGGATGTCGAGGAGGATGCTCTCGTTCACGCCGTCGTAGTCGTGGAGATCGTGCGGATTCATCTGGTAGGCCCAGATCGCCTCACCCGTCTCGGGCCGGCGCGCGAAGAACGTCGAGGTCCACTTGTTGTCGCCGGGGCGCTGCTCCGGATTCCATGGTCCGGGATTCGACGAGCCGTAGAAGATGAGATCGAGCGCCGGATCGTAGGAGATCCACCCCCACATACCGCCGCCGCCGATCTGCCACGTCGTGCCCGGCCACGTCTTCACACCGAGGTCGGTGCCCTGATCCTTCTTGTAGAACGGCTTGAACGACGGGCCGATGAGCACGACACTGTCGGGCCCCGTGTGCATCGCCGTCCACTTCACAGCGCCCGTCTTCAGATCGAGCCCCTTGATCCACCCCCGCACACCCATCTCGCCGCCGCTGTTCCCCACGAGCACTCGGTCCTTCACGATGAGCGGCGCCATCGTCATCGTCTCGCCCTTGTTGATGTCGCCCACCTTCGTCCGCCACACCTCCTTCCCGCTCTCGGCGTCCACGGCGACGACGTTGTTGTCGAGCGTCGCGTAGATGATCTTGCCGTCGGCGTACGAAGCGCCGCGATTCACCACATCGCAGCACGCTTCACCTTGCGAGCTGGTGGCGGGCTTCGGATTGTACATCCACTTGAGCGACGCGCCCGGCTTGGAGAGATCGAATGCGTAGAGCAGGTTCGGATACGCCGTCACCACGTACATCATGTGCCCGACGACGATCGGCGCCGCTTCCTGGCCCCGCAATACTCCGGTCGGGAAAGTCCACGCCGGCTTCAGCTGCGCGACGTTGCTCGTGGTGATCTCGTTCAGCCCGCTGAAGCGCGAGCTCGCAAAATCCTTGGCGGGGCGGATCCACTGCCCATCCTCGGGCGCCGTAGCTGCCGCCGCGATCTGCGCGCCCGTTCCGCCTGGAGGAAGCGCCGTCTGCAACACGATGTGCGGTTGCTGCCCCTCGGCACCGGCCGGGGTACGATGCACGTCCAGGCCGCAACCGTTCAGCGAAAGCGCGCAGGCACACAGCGCGCTCATCGAGAGCCGCACCCATATTTCCCGACTACGGTCCGACTGGTTCAGCACGAGTCGATGGGTTGAAAGTCAGCTGGCTGTTATGTCCGGCACCTTTCCCGTGCACGAAAAAGCAACTCTCATTCCAACTACGTACCACGTGAAACGCTGGTTCTTGTACATACGAAGTCTTCTTGCGATCATGGTGACCTTCAGCTCCGCACACGCGCAGGCCGAGAAGCACGCGCGCCCGCGGCAGACGGTCGCGCCACCCACGCACGCCGATTCACTCCGCGGCTCGATCACTCCCGAGCGCGCATGGTGGGACGCGACCTTCTACGATCTGCACGTCCGCGTGTCGCCCGCCGACAGCAGCATCTCGGGCTTCGTCGGCATCACGTACGCCGTGCTCGCACCCGCCCGCGAGATGCAGATCGATCTGCAGCAACCGCTCGTCGTCGACAGCATCACGCAGGGACACCGCGTGCTCAACGTGCGGCGCGATGGCAACGCGTTCTTCGCGTCGCTTCTCGATCCGCAGAAGATCGGCGAGCACAAATCCGTGAGGGTCTACTACCACGGCAAGCCAAAGGTCGCACTCCGCCCGCCCTGGGACGGCGGCTTCACCTGGACGCAGGACTCGCTCGGCAATCCGTGGGTCGCCACCTCCAATCAGGGGCTCGGTGCCAGCGTCTGGTGGCCGAACAAGGACACCCAGGCCGACGAGCCCGACAGCCAGCGCGTGGCCATCACCGTTCCCGACTCGATGATCGATGTCTCGAACGGGCGCCTGCGCAGCACGACGCACAACGGCGACGGGACCACCACCTACGAATGGTTCGTCACGAGCCCGATCAACAACTACGATGTCGCCGTCAACGCCGGCAGCTACGCGCACTACAGCGACACGTACGACGGCGAAGGCGGAACGCTCACGCTCGACTTCTGG
This sequence comes from Gemmatimonadaceae bacterium, assembly GCA_025929535.1. Classification (GTDB taxonomy): domain Bacteria; phylum Gemmatimonadota; class Gemmatimonadetes; order Gemmatimonadales; family Gemmatimonadaceae; genus FEN-1250. The sequence goes on along the minus strand of JAICLZ010000028.1, from coordinate 22,588 downwards.
CCGCTCGCCTATCATCTCGAGGCCGCGAAGAGGCAGTGGTCACAGGTGCGCCCGATGCTCGAGTGCTTCGAGCACTGGTTCGGCCCGTACCCCTGGTACGCCGACGGCTACAAGCTCGTGGAAGCGCCGCACCTCGGAATGGAGCATCAGTCCGCGGTCGCCTACGGCAATCACTTTCACAACGGCTATCTCGGCCGCGACCTCTCGCACACCGGGCTCGGGCTCGGCTGGGACTTCATCATCGTCCACGAGAGCGCGCACGAATGGTTCGGCAACAGCATCACGACCAAGGACATCGCCGACTCGTGGGTACACGAAGGATTCGCGAACTATGCGGAGTCGCTGTTCGAGGAGTGCAAGGATGGAAAGGACGCGGGTGCGCGCTACGTGATCGGTGTGCGCGAGAACGTCAAGAACGATGCGCCGATCGTCTCGCAGTACGGCCTCAACCGCGAAGGCTCCGCCGACATGTACTACAAGGGCGGCAACATGCTTCACACCATTCGCCAGCTCGTGGGCAACGATGAGAAGTGGCGCGCCATTCTGCGCGGGCTCAACACGACGTTCCGCCACCAGACCGTCACCGGCAAACAGATCGAGGACTACATCAGCGCGCACGCGGGCATGGACCTGAGCAAGGTGTTCGAGCAGTACCTGACGACCACCGAGATCCCCGTGCTCGAGTACTGCACGCGCGGCAACACCCTCATCTATCGCTGGACGAACGTCGTGCCCGGCTTCGACATGCCCGTGCGCGTCACGCTCGCCGATTCGACCTGGACCCTCATCAGGCCAACCACGTCCCCCCAAACGGCGAAGCTCGCCCTGGGCAATCCGGCGAGCTTCCGGGTGGATCCCAACTTCTACGTGACCACGCATCTCGCGATGCACGTCACCAAGGATGAAGCCGCGCACCGCACAGGTGCGCGGCGCTGACTCTCACCGCTTCTCGATCGGCACGCGCACGTGCGTGTTCGCCCACGCGATGTCCATCATCGCCTTGGTCGGCGACGCCGCCGCCAGTCCAATCGTCAGCATCTCCGCGGGCGTCGCGAGATGCTCGCTCGCCACCGTTCCCGTGCCCACATCCTTCGCGCGTACTTTCTCGTCGATTGGAATACCCCAGCGCTGCGAAACCGAGTTGACCACGATCTGCCACTGCTTGTCACCGGGAACCGCGTAGAGCGAATACCATCCCGGCTCGACGCTCACGCCCGCGATACGCGCCGGAAAGGGAACGTGTATCGCCGTCGCCTCGTCCGCGCCCATGCGCCACGGCTCTCCGTACGGCACCAGCTTCCCCATGATCTCCCGCCCGCTCTGATGCGGACGACCGTAGCACACCTTCACGGTTCCACCATCCAGCGCCACCGACGCCGAATCGTGCGGACTCTTTCGCTGCGCCACCTCCGCCGACTTGCCCTGAAACCAGCATCCATCCGACCCCTGCGCAGGAGCGACCTCCGTAAAGCGACGCGCCGCAACGAGCACCGCTGCGAGCACGACGGCTGCGAGGAGACGAGAGCCGTTCAAATTCATGTGATCCTCCATTGATGGCGGGCTAAAGCAGAAAGCTATCACCATTGTCGACGCCCAAATCGCCCGACTCACGCTACCTTTCACCGATGTCCGACTCCGCGCTGCGCACGCTCGCCGATCGCGCCGGCATTCTTCCGGAGTACGTCGATCAGACCGGTCGCGAGACGCGGGTGACGTCGGACGAGACGCGCGTCGCGATCCTCGCCGCAATGGGCGTCGACGCATCCACCCAATCGCGCGCCGCCTCCGCTCTCGAGCTCCTCGAGGCGCGCGAGCTCTCGCGCGCGTTCCCGCCCGCGCGCGTGATCGTCCACGACTCGGCCTTCGCGCTCCCCTCGCCCAGGGCCGTGCTCACCCTCGAGCGCGGCGGCGAGTGGCGCCCCGGCAAGGAGCTCCCGCTCGGCTACCACACGCTCGCGCAGGGCGAGGAGACGCAGACGCTCATCGTCGTTCCTCCGAAGTGCATGGCACCCGTGCGCCGCGCGATGGGAGTGATAGCCAACCTCTACGCCGTGCGCAGCGACGCGAACTGGGGCGTGGGCGACATCTCCGATCTCGCCACCATCGCCGAGTGGAGCGGTGAGAAAGGCGCAGCGTTCGTCGGGGTGAATCCGCTCCACGCGCTGCGCAATCGCGGACACGACATCTCGCCCTACAGCCCCGTCAGCCGCCTCTACCGCAACCCGATCTACATCGATGTCGCCGCCGTCCCCGAGCTCAACGAGTGCACGGACGCGCGCGCGCTGCTCGACGATCCGGCCACGCAGGAGACGCTGGCATCGCTGCGCGCGAGCACGCGCGTGGAGTACGAGCGCATCTGGTCGCTCAAGCGGCGCGCGCTCGAGATGCTCCACCGCACCTTCATCGTCCGGCATCGCGACGCCCGCTCCGCGCGCGGACGCGACTACCGCGCCTACATCGAGCGCGAAGGCACCGCGCTCGTGAGCTTCGCGACCTTCTGCGCGCTCGAGGATCACCTCCTCGCGAACGCCAAAGCCACCGACTGGCCAAGCTGGCCCGAGGAGCTTCGGCATCCGGACTCGCCCGGCGTGATTGCCTTCCGCGCTGCCAACACCGATGCGGTCGACTTTCATCGCTGGCTCCAGTTCGAGCTCGATCGACAGCTCGGTGCCGCCGCGAGCGTCGCGCGCGAGTCCGGACTCGGGATCGGCATCTATCAGGATCTCGCGATCGGCGCCGCTCCCGACGGCGCCGATGTCTGGGCGTTCGGTCATCTCTTTCTGCGCGGCGTCTCGGTTGGCGCGCCTCCGGATGCCTACGCGCCGCACGGACAGAACTGGGGCCTTCCTCCCATGGATCCGCGCGAGCTCGTGGAGGATCGCTACGCGTTCTGGATCGCGCTCATCCGCGCGTCGCTTCGTCACGCGGGCGCGCTCCGCATCGATCACGTGCTCGGCCTCTTCCGCCAGTTCTGGATTCCGCACGGCATGACCGGAGCGCAGGGCGCCTACGTGCGCTTCCCAACCGAAGAGATGCTCGGCATCCTCGCTCTCGAGAGCGTCCGGCATCGCGCGCTCATCGTCGGCGAAGATCTCGGCACCGTTCCTCCGGAAGTGCCGGGGGTGCTCGAGCGATGGGGAGTTCTCTCCTCGCGCGTGATGTACTTCGAGCGCGAGAGCGACGGCCGCTTTCGCCCCGCGTCCTCGTATCCGAAGCTCTCGCTCACCACGGCGGACACGCACGACATGGCGACGATCACCGGCTTCTGGACCGCGCGCGACATCGAGCTGCAGCGCATGGCGGGACTCATCGGGACCGACGAGAGCGCCGCCGCGGCACGCGCGCATCGCGACAACGAGCGCCGCTTTCTCGTCGAGCGGCTCGTCGCCGAGGGCGCGCTCAAGAGCAGCGATGCGGAGGCGCCGAGCAACGCCGAGCTGCGCGGCGCCGTCCACCGCTTTCTGTGCTCCACGCCGGCGGCGCTCGTGGGCATCTACCTCGAGGATCTCGTGGGCGAGCGCGAGCCCGTGAATCTGCCCGGTGTCGCATCGGAGCTGTTTCAGAGCTGGACGCGCCGCCTCTCGCACTCGCTCGAGGCGATCGCCACCGACCTCGAAGTCGCGATCGCGTTCCCCGATCCCGTGCGCGCGGGCCGCTAGCGCGAGCATCCGGTTTTCACTCCGATGCCGATCCCGATTCGAGCGACCTATCGCCTCCAGCTCAACTCCGGGTTCACGCTCGAGAGCGCGCGCGCGATCGTGCCGTATCTCGCGAGACTCGGCATCTCGCACATCTACGCATCGCCCGTGCTGCGCTCGCGCCCGGGAAGCACGCACGGCTACGACGTCGTCGATCCCACGCGCCTCGATCCGGAGCTCGGCAGCGACACGAGCTGGAGCGCGCTGATCGCGGAGCTGCGCGCGCACGGCATGGGCATGGTGCTCGACATCGTGCCGAACCACATGGGCGTGGGCGCCGACAATCCATTCTGGGACGACCTGTTCGCGAACGGCCCGGCATCGCGCTACGCGACGTGGTTCGACATCGACTGGAACACGCCCGCGCGCGGGCTCAAGGGTCGCGTGCTCATTCCCATCCTCGGCAAGGAGCTTTCCGAAGCCATCGAGTCGAACGAGATCGCGCTGGTGCTCGAGGCCGGGCGATTTCGCATCATCTATTTCGATCACAGCTTTCCGCTCGATCCCGCGACCGTTCCCGCGGTGCTCGACCAGGCGCTCGCAGCGCTCCCGCCGGACGTCGCGCCCACGGACTTCGACGAGCTCTCGAGCATTCGAGTCGCGCTCTCGGCGCTCCCGCCGCGTCTCACGGTGAGCGCGGCGCTGGTCGAGCGCCGCCAGAAAAACGCGCCCGAGCTGCTCCGTCGCCTCGAAGCGCTGGCGAATCGCTCGCGCGGCGTGCAGCGCGCACTCGACACCGCGGCACGAACCTTCGCGTCCGGCATCGAGGGCCGCGCGCGGCTCCGCGCGCTGCTCGATGCGCAGGTGTACGCGCTCGTCTTCTGGCGCCGCGCTGCGCACGAGATCAACTACCGCCGCTTCTTCGACATCAACGAGCTCGTCGCGCTGCGCATGGAAGATCCCGTCGTCTTCGGCGCCACGCATCGCCGCATCATCCAGTGGGTGAAGAACGGGGAGCTCGACGGCTTGCGAATCGATCACGTGGATGGCCTCAGAAATCCGCGCGATTATCTCGAGCGCCTCAACGCCGCCGTTCGCCAGGTGCTCGCGCGCTCGGACGTTCCGATATTCGTCGAGAAGATCCTCTCGGCGCGCGAGCGTCTGCGGGCGGAGTGGCCGGTGGCGGGCACCACCGGCTACGAGTTTCTCGCGCAGCTGGACGCGCTGTTCGTCAGCCCGGATGGGCGCAGCCAGATCGAGCGGACGTACCGCGACTTCCTCGGCATCCGCCGCCCCGAGCTCGACTTCCACGAGGTCGCGGTGCGAGGCAAGGCGTTCATCCTTCGCGGCTCGCTCGCCTCGGACGTGCAGCGGCTCGCACGACTCCTCGCCCCGCTCGCGCGCCGCGATCCGCGCACGCGGGGACTCACGCGCCCCCAGCTCTCCGAAGGGATCGTGCTCCTGATCGCGCGACTGCCCGTCTACCGCACGTACATGGAAGCGGGCGCGCTCGAGATCCACGAGGCCGACCGCGCGGCGCTCGAGCGCGCCCTCGCCGAAGTGAGTACCGACGCGCTCATGCGACTTCCGCTGCTCTCCCTCTTCCGGGACATCTTCCTCGGCGACATCGCGGCACTCGGCGATGAGCGACGCGCCGAGCGGGATGCGTTCGTGCTGCGCTTCCAGCAGGTGAGCGGACCGGCGACGGCGAAGGGAATCGAGGACACCGCGTTCTATCGGTATTCGCCGCTCCTGTCGCTCAACGAGGTGGGCGCGGATCCCGGCGGCGAGCTCCGCGACGCCGTCGGTTATTTTCACGATGCGAACATCGAGCGGTGCACGCGGTGGCCGCGAACGATGCTCGCCACGAGCACGCACGACACCAAGCGCAGCGCTGATGTGCGCTCGCGCGTGAACGTGCTCTCGGAGATTCCGGGCGACTGGGCGGCGCAGCTGGCGCGCTGGGAGCGCGCGCACCGCTCGCTGAAGGTACGCGTGCGCGACAGGCTCGCGCCCGATGCGCAGATGCGGTACGTGCTCTACCAGACGCTCGTGGGCGTGTGGCCCGCGCGCGAGCCGAGCGCGCCCGAGCGCGACGCGCTTCGCGGGCGCGTGTCGGAGTACGCGCGCAAGGCGGCCCGCGAGGCGAAGGCGCGCACGTCGTGGACCGATCCGGACGAGGAGTACGAGCGCGCGCTCGCGAGCTTCATCCACTCGCTCTTCGACAGCCCGGACTTCCTGGCCGAGCTCCGGGCGTTCGTCGCCACGATTGCGGCCACCGGCGCCTGGAACGCGGTCGCGCGCACGGTGCTCCATCTGACCTCGCCCGGCTTCCCGGACATCTATCAGGGCGACGAGCTCTGGAACTACAGCCTGGTGGATCCGGACAACCGGCGGCCGGTGGCGTACGATGCGAGGGAGCGGCTGCTGGTCGATCTCGATGTTATGTCACCGAGTGGTGACATTTCACAAACGCCAGTGCCAATTGATCTTACGGTGATCGACTCCGACACCGTCAAGCTCGCCGTAATCCGCAATCTCCTCCGCGCTCGCCGCGACCACGAAGCCCTCTTCGCGCACGGAAGCTACCAGCCGCTCGCCGCCCACGGCCCGCTCGGCGAGCACATCGTCGCCTTTGGCCGCAGCGCGGCGAACGACTCTTCCATTACCGTGGTGCCGCGCCTCACCCACGCCTTCGCACCCGTCGCTCCGCCCGTCGCCGAGCGCTGGAGCGACACCGAGCTCCACGTTCCCGCCGATCTCGCGGGCACTCGGTGGCGCTGCGCCATCTCCGGCATCGCGCTCACCTTCCCGGGCGCGCCTCACCATTCCCTCGCCGACTCGAACGTTCGCGTCCCCGTCGCGAGCATCCTCGCCACCCTTCCCGTTGCCCTTCTGCTTCGCGACGCTGCCCGATAGACGCACCACTCACGCGCCGATCTTCCCCTCACCGAATCGGCCGTACCGCAACGCCAGCGTCGGCAGCACGAAGAGGCTCAGCGCCGTCGATGTCACGAGCCCGCCGAGGATCACGATGGCCAGCGGGCCCTCGATCTCGCGTCCCGGATCGCCGCTGCCGATCGCGAGGGGAAGCAGCCCGAGCCCCGTGATGAATGCGGTCATCAGAATCGGCCCGAGTCGCTCGGCCGCGCCGCGAATCGCCGCTGTAGCTCCCCACGGCACGCCCTCGCGCTGCACGAGATGATCGTAGTGTGAGATGAGCATGATCGCGTTGCGCGTCGTGATGCCGAAGAGCGTCACGAAGCCCACGAGTGATCCCAGCGAGATGGAGCCGCCCGTGACGTAGACCGCGAACACGCCACCCACCAGCGCGAATGGGAGATTCACGATCACCAGCAGCACGCGGCGCAGGTCGCCGAACGCGAGCCACAGCAGGATCAGGATGCCGGCGGCCGCGAGCGCGCTCCGGAGCGCCAGCTCCCGCTCCGCCTCCCGTCGCGCCGTCGCCGATCCCACCACCTCCGTGTACACGCCGCGGGGCAGGCGTTCGGCTCGTAGCCGACTCTCCACTGTGCTCGTGAATGCCGCGAGATCGCCACTGCCCGGCGAGGCCGTGACCGTCTGCACCCTTCGCGCACCCTCGTGCGCGATCCCGTAACGACCCGTCACCCGCGCAATGTCGGCGATCTCGCCGAGTGGAATCACGCGGCCGCCCAGCGTCGCGAGCGGGATGTTGGCCAGATCCTCCGGCCGCGAGACCTGCGCCCGGCTCACCCTCACCACCACATCCGTCTGGCGATTCCCGTCGAACACCTGCGCCACCGGCTCGCCCTGCGTAGCGGTTTCCACCGCGGTCAGCGCGTCGAGCGCGGGAATCCCCGCCCGCACCAGCGCGATCGGCTTCAGTCGCACGAGCACCTCGGGCGACACCGCCGCGGCGCTGGGCTGCACATCGATCGCGCCGGGCACCTGCTCCACGGCCGTGGCGACGATACGAGCCCCCTTGTCGAGGCTGTCCAGATCATCGCCGAAGATCTTCACGACCACCGGAGCCGTGCTTCCGGAAAGTGTTTCCTCGATCCGCTCCGAGAGGTATGGCAGGATCAGGAAGTGCACGCCCGGGAACTGATTCACGAGCCGGCGCAGGTCCGCCTCGAACGCCGCCGTCTCGCTTCCGGAGAGCGGAACCAGCGATACCTCGAGCTCGCTGTAGTATGGCCCGTACGTGTCCTCGGCCGCCGCGGCACGTCCGGCGCGCTGCGCCACGCCCGTGATCCGCCTGTCCGCGAGCAGCGCGGCCGTCACCGCGTTTCCGATGCGGATCGACTCGTCCAGCGACGTGCCCGGAACCGCGGCCATGTGCACGCGCAGATGTCCCTCGTTGAACTGCGGCAGGAAGCTCCCGCCGAAGAAGGGCACCATCGCCGCCGCCAGTAGCATCAGCGCGACCGCCGCGCCGATGATGGTGCGCGGTCGCTGCTGCATCGACGCGAGCCGCCGCGTGTACGCGCCCTTCAGCCGCTCGAGAAGAGGCGAGTCGCCCGCGCGTCCGGTACGATGCGAGAGGAGCGCCAGCGACAGTGCGGGCGTCACCGTCAGCGCCACCGCGAGCGATGCGAGAATCGCGAACAGGTACGAGAGTCCGAGCGGCCGGAAGAACGCACCCTGCACACCCGTGAGCCCCACCACCGGAAGGAACACGAGCGCAACGAGGAACGTCGCGTACACCACGCTCGAGCGCACCTCGAGCGAGGCGTCGAACACCACCTGCAGCGCCGGTCTCGGATCGGGTCGCGCGCGATTCTCGCGCAGGCGGCGCGTGATGTTCTCGACGTCGATGATCGCATCGTCCACCACCTCACCGATCGCGATCGCGAGCCCGCCCAGCGTCAGCGTGTTGATCGTGAGCCCGAGCGCGTCGAGCGCCACGATGGCCGCCAGGAGCGAGAGCGGAATCGCGGTGAGCGAGACCGCCGCGGCGCGGAAGTCGGCGAGAAAGAGCAGGAGCACCACCGCGACCAGCACGCCGCCGATGAGCATCGAGTGCTCGACGTTGCCGAGCGCGACGTCGATGAAATTGGACGGCTGAAAGATCGCCGCGTGCAGTGTGATCTGCTCCCTCTCGATGGCCGGGCGCATGCGGGCGAGGTCGCGCTCCACATCTCTCGCGACCTCGCGCACGTTGCCGCCCAGCTGCGCATCGATCACGAGCTGCACGCCGTCCTTCCCGTTCACCGTTGCCGCCCCGACGCGCGGTTCCGAGCCTTCCACCACGTGCGCCACGTCGCCGATGCGGAGCACCGTCGCGCCCTCGGCGCGAACCACGCTCTGCGCCAGCCGCTCGGCCGTGGCCTGCTGTCCCTCGGTGCGCACCGCTATCTGCTCGTTCGCGTTGGTGATCGCACCCGCGCCGCGAACGCCCGTGGCTCGCCGGGCGGCGCTCACCACGTCCTCCATCGTCAGGTGATAGCTGCGAAGCCGCAGCGGGTCGACATCGATCTGCAGTTGGCGCACCTCGCCCCCGTGCACGGTCACGCGCGCCACGCCCGGAACGGCGAGCAGCTCGGGCACGAGCGTCCAGTCCGCGTACGTGCGAAGCTCCCGAAGCGATCGCGTGCTGCTCGTGATCCCCGCCACGAGCACGGTGCCGGTGGACGACGTGAGCGGCGTCATCGCCGGCGCGCGCACGGACTGCGGCAGCCGTCCGCTCACCGCCGCCAGACGCTCCGCAACCGATTGGCGCGCGCGGTAGATGTCGGTGCGCTCGCTGAACACGGTCGTGATGGCGGAGAGACCCTGGATCGATTGCGACCGCACCGACGCGATGCCCTGCACGCCGTTGATCGCGTTCTCGATCGGACGCGTGACCAGTATCTCGACCTGTTCCGGCGTGAGACCCGGCGCTTCCGTCTGGATGCTCACCTGCGGAGGAGCGAACTCCGGAAACACGTCGTACCTGGTGCGCGTGAGCACGAGGCCGCCGTACAGGAGAAACGCCCCCGCCAGCGCGATGACGATGCCGCGATGGCGAACGGAGCCCGCGACGATCGCATTCAGCATCCGTATCCCCGCCGGCCGCCCCTATCTCTCATCGGTCTCGTCGGACATCCGCACGTGCGTCCGGAACTCCTCCGAGAGCAGCTGCTGCGCGCCGCGCGTGACCACGAGATCGCCAGGATGAAGTCCCGATGTCGCGGCCGTGACGACGTAGCCTCCGGGCACGGGATGATCGGTCATCACCCGCGTACGCACGTAGCTGTTCGGCTGGCGCTCGACGAACGCCCACGCGAGCCCCTCCCATTGCACCACCGCGGCATTGGGGACCACCACCGCATTGTCGCCCACCGCATCTTCGCGCGCAGATCGCGGTGTGCGGGTACCGGCCGCTTCTCCTTCAGGCGTCGTGGCGACCACCGGTTCGCCCGGGCGCGCGCCCGGCCATGTCCCGGCCATCCGGTACAGGTAGAGGGGCATGCGTGTGAGGCTGTCCACTCCCGCCGTGCCGCCCAGGAGCCGCGCGCGCGCCCGCGCGGCTCCGCGAGCTCCGCCCTCCAGCGGCGAGATGACGAGCAGCGGCGGAGGCGACCTTCCGAGCTCCGGACGCCAGACCACACGGGCCAGGAGCGCGCCGAAGTCGGCGAGCACGAGAAGCTCCTGTCCCGCCTGCACCACTTCACCGTGCTTCGCGTGGGAGCGCAGCACGGTGCCGCTTCGCGGTGCCGACATCGGCGCGGCATCCGACACGCGTCCGAGGATCTGCCCCTGAGTCACGCGCGAATCGAGCGCCGGCCACGTGTTGCTCTGCAGTCGCCCGGGCAGCGCCGCGCGAATCGTCGCGCTGCGCGCCGGGTCGGCCATGAGCTCACCCGGCAACCCGGCCGCCGGAATGTCGCCCGCCTCCGTTCCGCCCGCGACACCGCCAGCGCGGAGCGGCGTCGTCCCGATGTCCGCGTGCGCCGCCGCCTTGCCGCCAAGCACGATCGCCGCTTCATCGCCCATGGCCACGATGCGGCTCGTGCTCCCCGCGGGCACCGTTTCCTGATTCGAAGCGGCGCGCCCCGCACGCCGAAAATGCGCGAGGAGGCCGGCGGCAATCGCGGCCAGCACGATCACCGTCACGAGAATCACCGTTCGGCGGCTTCTCATCGCGTTTCGTCCTTCGTGACGAGGCTCGTCTGCGACGTGAGGTCAGGCCACCGCGGCTTGCCGGGCGGCCATGCGCCGAGCACGGACTCGAGCGCCACCCCCGCCTCGCGCGCGCGCTGCTCCGCGAGATGATGCGCGCGCGTGGCGCGGAGAACGGCCACCCGCGCGAACGCGACCTCCGTCTGCCCGGTCTCGCCGCGCTCGTATGCCGCCTGCGCGATCTCCAGCGATTTCCGGGTGGACCCGACCAGCGCGGACGTCGCGTCCGTTTCGCGCGAGGCATCGCCGCACACTCCCACCGCCGAGTCGACCGCCGCGAGGATGCTGTCCTGAATGGTGCTGACGCGAGCGGCCGCCTCTGCGCGCCGTGCCCGCGCCTCCGCTATGGGCCCGCGATTGAGACTGCGAAGAAATCCGGGAGTGCCGAGCGACAGTATCCAGCGAAACACACCCTCGTCCCATGCGATGCCGGGGCCGATCGTGATGTCCGGATATTGCCGCGCGATCTCGACGCGCAAGCTTCCCTCGGCCACCGCGTAGTCGGCGAGCGCGACGCCGATGTCGTACCGCTCGTGCAGCGCGATCGCTCCCAGCGAATCGAATCCCGCGGATGCGCTGCGCGCGCACGGGTGGGCGGCATCCGCACGCAGCGGGAGCGAGTCCACCGCACGGAGCGGCACCGCGAGCGCGCGCGCGAGATCCAGCCGTGCCGCCGTGCGCGCACGCTCGGCCTGCACCACGGCAACGATGGCCGTCTGCGACTCGGTCTCCGCCTGCGCAACATCGGCGAGCGTGACCTGCCCCTCGGCGTAGCGCGCGCGAACCAGCGTCGCGAGCTCGGCGAGCGCCGTGCCCTCGCGCCTCGCATCATCCATCTCCTGGTCCGCGCCCGCTGCGCGAACCGCCGCCTCCGTCGTCGCGATCGCCCCCAGCTGCCACGCCGCTGCCTGCAGGCGAAGGGTTGACGCCAGCGTGAACGCCCGCGCACGCGCACGTCGTGCAGCGCGCTTGCCGCCGGTCTCGAATGTCAATCCGGACGTCAGCGAGACGCTCCAGGGCGTGGACTTCCCCTCGTCCACTCTGGTCGCGCGGCTCACTTCGGCCGAGCCCGCGATGTCCGGCGGAGTGCCGGCCGTCACCTCTTCCGCGCGCGCGATCGCAACGGCCGCCGCCTGCTCGCGGAGCGCCGGGTGGAAGTACAGCGCGGCGAGCGCGAGCTCCTTCGGCGTCCAGCTTCCGTCCGTGGTGCGGGCCCCCTGCGCCGCGAGAAACTGCCGGAGCGCCGGATCATCCAGGGTGCGATGAACGAATCCGTTTGCGGTCGGCTCGGGCACGGGAGCCGCCTCGTATCGCTGGAAGCGCCCGCACGACACTTGCGCCGTGATCAACGTCATCGAGATCGCGATCGCAGCCGCCACTCCCGGTGAACGCCCCGCGCGCGGCCGACTGGCTGTCCGTCGAGCATTCACCATGCGAATGAGGGTGTTCATCGAGACACAAATATATGCATCCGGCGTGGCGCGCTCTCTCGTGCGGGCACGCGTGACCTCCGCTTACCTTTCCGACGTGCCCGCTCGGTCATCGCGTCGTCTGTGACCATGCTGATATCGATCCGTGGCGCTGATATCGATCCGTGGCGTGGCGGCGATTCCCGCGGATCGGGTAGTTTGAAGCGTTCCTGCCGCACCTACACCTGCAACCCGGCTTCATGAGCATCCCTTCAGGCGCCATCGTCGCCTATTTCTCCATGGAGATCTGCCTCGAGCAGGCGATCCCTACCTACAGCGGCGGACTCGGCGTTCTCGCCGGCGACACCCTCCGTTCCGCCGCCGATCTCGAAGTCCCGATGGTCGCGGTCACCCTCCTTCACAGAAAGGGCTACTTCACGCAAACGCTGGATGCGAACGGCCAGCAGCACGAGGCGCCCGATCTGTGGAGCCCCGAGACCGTGCTCGCTCCCGAAAGCGCGCGATCCTCGGTCGAGATCGCCGGGCGGCACGTGGCCATTCGCGCCTGGCGCTACGACGTGATCGGCGCCGGCGGGCACGTCGTCCCGGTCTTTCTGCTCGACACGGATCTCGAGGAGAACTCCGAGTGGGATCGCACCCTCACCGACTGTCTCTATGGCGGCGACAGCCACTACCGTCTCTGCCAGGAAGTGGTGCTGGGCATGGGCGGCGCGGCGATCCTCGACGCGATGGGCTACGCCGAGGATGCGACGTACCACATGAACGAGGGGCACGCCGCGCTCATCACGCTCACCCTGCTCGAGCGCGAGCTCGCCGGACGCGCGCGCCACGACATCGGCGAGGCCGATCTCGAGCGCGTGCGCCGTCGCTGCATCTTCACCACGCACACGCCCGTTCCCGCCGGCCACGATCGCTTCGATGAGGGCGAGTACCGGGGCGTGCTCGGCGACGATCGCGCCCAGCTCCTCGTCGATGCGCACGTGGTCGAGGATCACACGCTCAACATGACGCACCTCGCGCTGCGCCTCTCGCGCTACGTGAACGCGGTGGCGATGCGGCACCGGGAGATCACGCAGGGGATGTTCCCGGATTATCCGATCGACTCGATCACCAACGGCGTGCACGCGCTCACGTGGACCGCGGCGCCGTTCCAGGAGCTCTTCGATCGTCGCATCCCCGAGTGGCGTCGCGACAACCAGTATCTCCGCTACGCGATCGACATCCCGCTCGAGGAAATTCTCGATGCGCACGCGGCAACGAAGGCGTCGCTCTTCGACGAGGTGCTGAAGCGCACCGGCGTGAAGCTCGATCCCGCGATCATCACGATCGGTTTCGCTCGGCGCGCGACGCCGTACAAGCGCGCGGACCTGATCTTCTCCGACATCAATCGGCTCAAGGCGATCGCCGGGCGCTCCGGAAGGATCCAGCTGCTCTTTGGCGGAAAGGCGCATCCGCGCGACGAGGGCGGAAAGGCGCTGATCAGGCAGATCTACGCGGCGGCGGCCGAGCTCGAGGGTCACGTGCAGGTGGTGTATCTCGCGAACTACGAGATGGACATCGCGCACCTGATGACGTCGGGCGTGGATCTGTGGCTGAACAATCCGACCAAGCCGCTCGAGGCATCGGGCACGAGCGGAATGAAGGCGGCGCTCAACGGCGTTCCTTCGTACTCGGTGCTCGACGGATGGTGGGTGGAGGGGTGCATCGACGGCGTGACCGGGTGGGCGATCGGGCGCGCGCGCGGCGGCCCCGATGACGAGATCGCGGATCTCTACGTGAAGCTCGAGCGAGTGATCCTGCCGCTCTTCTACGGGCTGCCGTTCTCGTGGGCGAACGTGATGCGCAACGCGATCGCGCTCAACGGCTCGTTCTTCAACACGCAGCGCATGGTCGGCCAGTACGTGCACAACGCGTATTTCCCGCCGGCGAATCAGCGGCCGATCCCCGTCGCCGGAGCGGAAAACGCGAAGGAGGACGTGCACAGCGCCTGGGCCGGCGTGCAATAGGCGCCGGTGGGCGCTTAACGTTTGGCAGAGCGGCGAGTCAACCGGGTATGACTCGAACACTGCTTCCCTCGCTGGCGCTACTGAGCTTCGCGCTCCTCGCATGCGCTCCCGCCGCCCGCGCGCAGGAGATGCCGGGGATGGACATGTCCTCCTCCGCCAGCTCGATGCAGGGAGGCGAGATGACCGTGAGCCACATGACCATGACGAAGCTCGCGCCTGCGCGCGCGGGCGATGCCGAGCGCGCGGCGGCGATCGCGGACACGGTGGGGCGCGCGATCGAGAAGTATCGCGACTACCATGTCGCGCTCGCGGAAGGGTTCACGATCTTCCATGCGGAGATACCGCAGACGGTCTACCACTTCACGAGCAGATCGAACGGGCTCGCGGCCTACTTCGCGTTCGATCCGTCGCGCCCCACATCGCTGCTCTATCGCAAGACGAGCGACGGCTATCACCTCGTGGGCGCGATGTTCACCGCACCCAGGCGATTCACTCCCGAGCAGCTGGATGCGCGCGTGCCGTTGAGCGTCGCCGAATGGCACGTGCACACGAACCTGTGCCTGCCGCCCAGAGGGCAGAGCCGGGCGCTGCTACCTTCGGGGAGCACGCCATCCCGCTTTGGCCTGCGCGGAACGATCAGCACCGAGGCCGCGTGCTCGGCCGCCGGTGGGCGATTCTTTCCGACGGTGTTCGGATGGATGGTGCACGTGTCGCCGTGGGAAAAAAATCCCGCGCTCGTGTGGGGCACACACGAGCGCGACCCCGACGTGCGGGCGCGCTGACGCAGCTACCTAGCGCGACGCTTCCGAGTTGCGCGCATTGGGCGAAGGCGGCGCGGTCAAGCTGGCAGTGGATGCGTAGAACTCGTCGATGCACGTGCGAATGATCTCTTCCAGCGCATCGCGCGACTTGATGCTGCCGCCGTCGCCATCATCGGTGAGCGTGAACCACTGTTGCTTCAACAGAACGATGAGACGCTCCACGGGAAGGCCGCGGCGTCGCACCTCGTTGCACACGAGACGCATCGCGCGCTGCACATCGCCGTGATGAATCGGCTGTCCCGACATGACGCCGCTGCGCTGCGTCTGCAGCCAGAGGCGCAGGGCGCCGATGGATGTTGCGGACAGAGTTTTCGGAGACGTTTCGATGGGCGGGGTCATGTGCGTACTCCATGCGTGCGGCGGGCGCGGCGTGATGTTGGGATTACTCGAGTGGCAACCCAGCGGCCCCGCAGGAGTTTTTCGCAACGCTCGCATCGACGTCGGGAGCGCATCGGTCGCCGCCAAACGTCGGATGAATGCCACAAGATACAAGACGCGACATGCGCATTCAAGTCATTGACTCGCAAGAACTTACGAACGCCATTTGTACGAATTCGTACTTGGCCTCGTATCGATGCTCTCCTCGCCGCAGTGTAGGAACGGCATGCTCGTGCGCTAGATGCGCTTACACTTCGAGGCGTCGAAGTCGTTGTTCACCGTGTCCATTCCGGCTCTGAGCTGTATGTAGCGCGCCGTGCGCTGGGGATCGAGCGAGCGCCCGTCGCCCGCGAGCCGCGCCAGACTCACGAGCGCCTCGTCCGCCGCGCGATATCCGTACGCCAGCTCCGTGCACGACAGCCGCTTCTGTCCGAAGTCCACCCGGCGATCGTGGTAGTTGTGCAGCCCGTGCGCGAGCGAATCCGCGAGCGAATCGAAGCGCGACGGCAACGCCGCGGCAACACTGGAGGAGGCCGGCGCGACATCGGGCGCCGGTGTCGACGCCGGCGCAGCCGCGGGCGCAGCCGCGGGCGAAGCTCCGGGCGCAGCCGCCGGTGTCGCGTCCGTCGCCACGTTGGACGCAAGGGTGGTGGTGTCGCCCGGCTGTGTCGCCGCGCCCGCACTCTGCGCCGCGGCCGCGCTCCCCGCAGCCATCGCAGCCGAGGCCAGTGAGTCCAGTCGGCGCTGCCCAGCCAACGCCTGCGCGTTCGGAACGGGCGCCGCCGCCACGGAGTCGCGATTCCGCGAGGACGCCGTCATCGGTGGCTCGGGCAGCCGCCGCGCATTCCAGATCATCGCGCCCACGAACACCACGCCGAGCGCGAATACCGTGAAGATGGTTCCGCCAACCCATCGAGCGCGCAGCGGCATCGAGCTCGCCGGCTCGTCCCCAGGCGACGGAATCATGAGCGGCAGTGCAGCCGGAATCGCGTCGGGGTCCGCCTGCCTCGTGGTGGTGGACGTGTGCACGGTGCGCTCATCGTCGTCGCGCTCGACGAGCTCGGAGGTGCTGTAGCTCGACCAGTCGATCAGCGTGCGAAGCCGGCCGCCCTCGAGAATTCCCTCCTCATCCACCTGCTCGTAGAACGGAACGTACGCGCCGCCTTCCTCCGGGTTCGCGTGCGCGCGAAAGAATCCGCCCGCGGGCTCGTTCCCCTCGGTGGCGATCACGAGCCCGCACTGCCACGCCTCGGTGAAGCGCGCGCGATGCGTCTCCAGATCCAGAGAGCTCGGCGACGGCGAAAGAAACGGCGTGCTGTGGTACCAGCCGATGAGCGTCGACCTGCGCCGACGCACCTCCAGCTGCTGCCCGAGCCATTCCGCATCGGGAATCTGTACCGGCTCTTCCTCGGCGATCGTGTGCCCCGTGCGCAGCGTTCCCGTGATGCACAGAAAGCGCCGCTTCGTGTTCGGGCACTCGCACGGCTCGCCGATCAGGAAGCCGAGCAGTTCCTGATCGGGAGACGAGGAGAGATGGCGGATCACCTCGCGCAGCGCTCCCTGCGTGATCACGATCGCCGGCTGCGACAGCTCCATCGAGCGCGCGAGACCCTCCACCGGCGCCCAGAGAATCGCCTGGTCGTCGGGAAATGGCTTTCCGATCTGGAGCGGTGGCGGCGGACCTGTCTTGCTGTTCCGCTGTCTCACGGGATCACCTCGGGAGGCCATCTATATACGAAATCCCGTCAGTTCGCGCGAGCGTGGCATGTGTGACCATACCCCAAAACATAGATCAGGTTACGGGCCGAGCGTTACCGGCACGCGTCAGTCGCGGCGAGAAGGCTTCTCCTCCGCCGCGACCGGCTCCAGCGACGAAACCGCCGGCCCCGTGAACACCGTCCCGTACGCATCGAACCGCGAGCCATGGCACGGGCAGTCCCAGGATTTCTCGAGTGCATTCCAGTGGACGATGCACTTGAGGTGCGGACACACCGCCGACATCTCGTGCAGCGTTCCCGTCTCGTCCTTGTAGACGGCCACCGGATGTCCCTTGCGGCGCGTGACCTTGCCCTCGCCGCGCGCCAGCGCGTCGGGCGAGTCGCCATTGAGCGGGCGAAGCCACTCGGTGTACATCACGCCCACGTTCGCGTTCCCCTTCACGAACTCCTTGAGCGCGCCGTAGTTGATCGAGATGCGCGATGGATCGTACAGCTTGGCCCACGGATTCTCGCGCCCGGCGATCAGATCGCTGATGATGAGTCCCGCCATCGTGCCGTGCGTCATCCCCATCCCCGAGTCGCCCGTGCACACGTAGACGTTCTCGTCGCCGGGATTGCGGCCGATGAACGCGAGCAGATCGGCGGGCTCCTGCACCTGTCCGGACCAGTGATACGGGAAGTCGGCGATGAAGGGAAACCGCTCGCGCGCCCAGCGCTCGAGATGGCGGAAGCGCTCCTCCATGTCCGACTCCTGCCCCGTCTTGTGATCCTCTCCGCCCACGATCAGCTCGTGGTACTCGTCGCCCGTTGCTGTGGTCTGCAGACGGACGTAGTGGTACGGATCCTCGGTGTCCCAGTAGAGCGCGTCGGTGACGGAGCCGCGCGGCACGCGCGCCGCGACGACGTAGCTGCGGTACGGCGCCTGCTTGGTGTGCATCGCCATCAGGTCGTTGATGGGCGAGTTGGTGCACACGACGAGCGCGTCCGCCGTGACCTGGACCGCCGGCGACTCGATCGTCACCGTGATGCGCCCATCCTTCGCTTCCGTGCTCGTCACGTGTGACCCGCAATGGATTCGCCCGCCCGAGCGCACCACCGCCTCGGCCATGGCCGAGAGGTAGGCGAGCGGATGAAAGCGCGCCTGATTGGGAAAGCGGAGGCAGGGCCCCGTCTCAAACGTGGCGAAGGGCGCGCGGTCGACCTTCTCGACGGACACACCCGCCTTGCGCGCCGCCTCGAGCTCGTCGTCGAGCACATCCTGCGTGTCGCCCTCGGCCAGGAACAGGTAGCCGTCGATGCGCCTGAAGTCGCACTCGACGTGGTGCTCGCGCACGAACGACTCGATGAAGTCGATCGCCGCGGTGTGCGAGCTCGCGGCGATGCGCGCGCCGTCCTCGCCGTGCACGCGCGCGATCTCGAAGTAGCGGTCATCGATCTCGTTGGAGAGATGCGCGGTGGTGCGCGACGTCTCGCCGCTACCGATCTGCCCATCGTCGATGACGATGACCCGCTGCCCTTGCGTCGCGAGCAGATAGGCCGTGGTGAGTCCGGCGATCCCCGCTCCGATGATGCACACCCCCGTCTCGATGCTGCTGGAAAGGGCCGGGTAGCTCGGGACGGAGGCCGTGTCCATCCAGATGGAGGTGGTCTGGCCGGAATCGGGATGCATTGGGTGGGCGGAAATGGGAGAGCGGTGGCTGCGAGCTGACTGTCACGTGGCAGGGCAGGGGCCATGCCACATCGGGCGGGTTGACCGGCCGAGGAAGGCACTTGGCTGCAGAGCCCGGTAAGAAGTGATGCAGACACTGTAACGTAGCGGGCTCTTTCATTTTTGCTGCTGACGCGTATCTTGTTGCGTTAGAGCGAATTAATGAGTGTGCTCTAATGCGGCTTGGTCGATCGCTTCGGCAGGATCCCCACTGAACACAATCGAGCACGAGGGCCTCTCATGATGCTGCAACTCGATCGGCATGCACGTCGAATGCTGGGGTCGCTCGCGCTCGTCATGGGAGGGCTCGCCGGCTGCCAGGAGAGCGTTGCGCCTCCGCATGTGCCGCCGCCGCCCGATCACCTCGTGAATCTCGGCACCGTGATCGTCGAGGTGAACACGAAGACGGGCGAGGTGACAGCGCAACCGTATGAATCCGCGTCGCTGAACGCGCCCCCTGGAGTGAATGCCAAGATCTACGGCGCAGCGTCGCTGATCAGTCACACCTTTCAGCTGGTGGGCGGCGCGCCTGTTGGAACGACCTGGAACCTGACCGATCGTATCGAAAATCTCGAGCCCTTCGCGATCGGAACGCGCCTCCCGCACACGTTGGCGACGCTCCCCGCGGACACCATGGGCGTGTACGTGTTCATGTCGATCGCGCCCGTCGTGCTCACCGGCTGCACTCCCGGTCCGGGTTGTGTCGTGAAGGCGGACAGCGGCTACGATGGAAGCTTTGCTTTCACGGCACCAGCACAGCCGTACATTTTTTACAAGACGATACTCGAGCCGACCGACGGCATCCCGCACAGTGGCCAGGATTTCTCCGGCACTGCGGGCGGAGTCGATTACTTCCGCACGTTCTCGTTTCGCGCGTCGGCCGGGGTAACGAACTTCAAGTTCGGCGTGTCGGTGAGCGCCGCGTTCGTCCAGCCCAACGACACGCGATGGTCGGTGAACTATTTCGGCGACTCGCTCCCCAATCGGGTTGGCACCGGGTTGGGGGACCTCCGCACCGAACCGGATTGGCGCGTCCGCGGATCGGCCGTGGCCGATACCTCGATCGCGACGAGCGGCTGCGCCGGTGCAGGGGTGACGCGCTGCCTGCAGATCGTGTCGAACACGCCGCCTGCCCCTCCGACTACGACGGACTCGCTCATCTATTTTCGCAGCGATTCGCTCGGTACCGCCGACAGCGCCTTCATGGAAGCAAAGCTGTCTGCCACAGGGCTGGCGCTGGGTCAACCTTCGGTGACGTTCGGCATGCAGGATCGCGTCAAGGCGATCTCGTTCGGCATCGCCAGTACTACGGCGGGCTTCACCAATGCGGCCAACGCCTTCATCGCGAACGGCTCGGGAACAGTAGACCCGGCGACCACGACGACGTGGCGCATCAGGAAATTTGCTCACGACAGCGTCGTTGCCTATGCCAACGGAGTGAAGATCGTGAACCTGCCGTACGCCTCGCTCCCCGCGGCGCCGTCCGCGGTCGCGAAACCCCAGTACTTCTGGTTCGGCAATCGATTCACTCGCGGATCACCCTTTGGTCCAACGCTTACGTCCAAGTGGTCTTCAGTCAGTTACACGATCGGAGTGACATCCCCGTGATACGACATGAGAATCGGGACGCGCGCCGCCCCTGGATCACGCCCGTGCTGCAGGCGCAGTCGACACTCACGACCGTGACGCAGACGGCGTCGCCGGTGCCCATGGCACTGCTCTTTTTGCAAAACTCGCAGTGCTTCGACGCGTTCGGACATCCGATTCCGTGTTGAGTGCCGAGTCCCGCATCGTCCGTGTCGCCGCGCAAGGATGAAACGCGCTGGCGGATGGACGAGATCGAGGGAAGGAGTGTCGATGAGGATAGCACGCTTCTTCGCGATCTCCGCAGCGGCGCGGAGCTCAGCGTAGTCGAAGGGCGGCTGGTGCGCGGCCTGGGTTATGGCACCGCGATTCCCAAAACACGTCGCGCGCTCGCACGCACCGGAGCGATACTCCGGCTGCGCCAGCGCAATCGGTACTTCGTGCATGCCAGCGGCGTGGTCGATCGGAGCGGGCGCGCCGTGGTGTTCGTCGGCGAAAGCGGAAGCGGCAAATCCACACTCGCCTTCGCGCTGGTGCGCGCGGGCTGGACCTTGCTCGGCGACGACGGAGTAGTGCTCGAGCCGGGACAGCCGGGTACCATCGTGCACGCCTGGCGTTCACCGCTGCTCGTCAGCGCCACGCTCGCCGGCTTTTTTCCTGAGCTCGAGGACCAACACGAAGCGACGATTCCCGGCGATGCGCGGCGCCGAATGCCGTGGCACGTGGAAGGGTCATCCCGGGCGAGGCTGGGCGCACTGGTGTTCATCACGCAGGCGAGCAACGGAGCGCTGCGCGAATGCGGTGAGTCCGACGCCTTGATGCTGCTCGTTCGGCAGTCGCCATGGGTCCTGCTGGGGGATCGCTTCAGCCGGGCGCATTTCACGGGACTTCGGCGCATCGTGGCCAGTGCGCCCCTGTTCTCGTTCAGCCATGGTCCCCAGGAGCTCGTGCGCGTTGCGGAGCTCTTCGAGTCGGCGCTCGAGAGGGTCCTACCCGGAGCAATCACATGATCAAGGTCGCCTGCGCACTCGGATTCCTGGCGCTCGCGGGAGCCGAAGGGTGCTCTTCCGATGCCACCGCTCCCAACCCGCTCGATCAGATCCCCGACTTCGTGTACGTGTCGAACCAGAATGGCAGCGACCAGCTCTTTACGTACAGCAAGGGGGCTTCGGCCCTGCTTCCCGGCTCGGTGGCGGGCGACATCGATCCACAGAGTGCGCATGGTCGCATCGTGTTCACGAGCTATCGTGATGGCCCGACGAATGCGGAGATCTACAGCACCAACAACGACGGCAGCGACCTGCAGCGGCTCACGAACAACCCCGCTGTGGACATCGAGCCTTCGCTGAGCCCTGATGGAACGACGATCGTCTTCGTGAGCCTGCGTACGTCGACGTCCAGGCTCTGGACCATGGCTGCCGATGGATCCAGCCCGACCGAATTGGAAACCGGCTCCGATGAGTTCACCCCGGAATCAGCTCCTCGATTCAGCCCTGACGGTACGCAGATTCTGTTCGACTCGCCGCGCACCGGGGTCTCGCAGCTGTACCTCATGCCTGCCGCGGGAGGCACCCCCGTGCAGCTGACGCACGAAGCGAACGGCGCGTTCAGCGGCAGCTGGAGCGCGGACGGAGCGAGCGTGTTCTATGTGGACGGGCACGATCACACGACCATTCACCACATAGAGACGGCCAGCGGCACGGTCACTGATTACGTCACCGGCGGAACGGACGTGGGAGATCCGGCCTGCACCAGCGCGCAATGCCTCGTTGTGTCGGGTGTCACAGCGGGAACGGGCGACATCGTCGTGTACACCGGTGCGGGAGACGATAATCCGCTCAAGGTCGTTGGCACGTCGGGCAACGAGCGCCAGCCAGCACTGCTTTTTCCCTGATTTCATGGTGTCTTTCCTGCCCATCGTAGATTGACTCTCCAGTCGTGTTCCTCTAGTCATTCATCTCGCAAACACACGCCCTTCTCGTTGTGGATGACATCAGAGACATGCAACACGCCGACAAGCCGCCGTTCGGCGAAGCTTCCTGGCAGCTGGTCTACACGAAGTCGCGCGCGGAGCGGTGGGTCGAGCTCAATCTTCGCCGCCAGCATTTTCACACCCTTCTCCCTCTCGTTCGCGCGCGTACGGGCTTTCAACCGCTCTT
>JAICLZ010000054.1 GCA_025929535.1 Gemmatimonadaceae bacterium | reverse complement strand
CTGGATGCGCTGAGCGACGTGCGCGGCGTCGGACCGACAAAGCTCGAGCGCTACGGTGAAAAGATCCTGGCCGTGATTCGCGAATCCGACGACACTGAGGCAGCATGACACCCGGCAACCTTCCCTACTTCACGAAAGAGCACGAGGAGATGCGCGCAAAGGTTCGTGAGTTCGCGCGCGAAGTCGTGGCGCCCGTCGCGCGAAAGCACGATGCGGATGCGACCTTCCCCTGGGCCACCGTCAAGCAGATGGCGGACCTGGGACTGCTCGGCATTCCATGGCCGAAACGGCTCGGCGGTTCCGGTGGCGATCTGATGTCGTTCATCATCGCCATCCACGAAATGGCCAAGGTCGACGCGTCGCATTCGATCACGATCTCCGCGCATACCACGCTCGGCACCTCGCCGATCATGAACTTCGGCACGGACGAGCAGCGCGAGCGGTTCGTGCCGCCGCTGGCGAGCGGCCGCGTGCTCGGAGGCTTCGGTCTCACGGAGGAGAGCGCCGGAAGCGATGCGAGCGGCACGCGCACCACGGCAGTGCGCCGGGGAAATGTCTACGTGCTCAACGGCTCGAAGCGCTTCATCACGCACGCGGGGATCGGCGAGGTATTCGTCGTGACCGCGGTCACCAATGCGTCGGCGGGGAGCAAGGGGATCAGCTCCTTCATCCTCACGAAGGAAAACGCCGATCTCGCGGCGGCCGCGCGCTACGGCATCGGCCACGATCCGTCGCTCGTGCCCATGAAGGGCTTCCGTGCCGGCAAGAAGGAGGACAAGCTCGGTTGGCGCGCGTCCGACACGCGCGAGCTGCTGTTCGACGATGTGGAGGTTCCGGCCGAGAATCTGCTCGGCGGTGAGGGTGCCGGATTCACCAACTTCATGCGCACGCTCGATTCCGGACGGATTGGAATCGCCGCATTGTCGCTCGGCATCGCGGAGGGTGCGTTCGAGCAGGCCCGCGCGTTCGCGTGTTCGCGTCACCAGTTCGGACAAGCGATAAGCGGTTTCCAGGGCGTGCAGTTCCAGCTGTCGGACATGGCGACCGAGATCGCGGCCGGTGCACACCTCGTGTACCACGCGGCCTGGCTTTCCCAGCACAAGCAGCCGTTCGCGAAGGAAGCGGCAATGGCCAAGCTCTTCTGCTCCGAGCTCGCGATGCGGGCGACCACTGCGGCAGTGCAGATCCACGGCGCGCGCGGGTACACCACCGAGTATCCGGTGGAGCGCATGATGCGCGATGCGAAGATCTGCGAGATCGGGGAGGGGACCTCCGAGATACAACGCATCGTCATCGCTCGTCATCTGCTTGCGAGCGTCGCCGACTGATCGCGAGCACGCCACTGGAGGACTGGTGGCAAGCAAGGTAACTTTAGACTACAACGATGCTTCTGCGCCTGTGCCCGCCGTGCGACTCGCGGCTCACGGGCGTCCGCAGTGATGACCGGCGGAGCGGTAGTGCTCGCCGGATCACGCTCACCGAAACACGACGCCAATGTCAGATCGCCCACTCGTCCGATTTCTTCGCAACGTCGCGTCGACGGTGCTCGCCCTCGTGGCGCGCCACGGTCGATTCGCGCCGTTCGCGGCCGGAGCAGCGTGGATGATCGTGCTGGGCACGGGAGTCTCCCAGGGAGGAGTCCCATCGCCGGCCGACACGGCATCAATGCCTCGGGTGCTGTCCGCTCACATTTCTTCAAACGTCGGCATCACCGCAGCGGAGTCGCCGCCCGGGTTGCGTGACGCCCAAGTGCATGAAGCGAGAGATCCTGATCAACGCGGCTCAACGCGAGACGCGCGTAGCAATTCTGGAGGATGACCAGCTCGTCGAACTGATGATCGACCGCCCCGACAACAGACGCATGGTCGGGGACATCTATCTGGGAAAGGTCGAAGCCGTACTGCCCGGCATTCAGGCAGCGTTCGTCCAGATCGGCACCGAGAAGAGCGCATTCCTGCATGCCTCCGACCTCGTGTTCGACGAAGGCGACGATGACGACGAAGAAGACGAAGAATCCGACGACGACGAGGAGCAGGACGCCTCGCCCCGCGGCCGTCGCGCGAAAGCGCCGCCCATTCAGGACGTGCTGAAGCGCGGCCAGGACATCATCGTCCAGGTGTCCAAGGAGCCCATTTCGACGAAGGGACCGCGGGTGACGGCGCAGGTATCGCTCGCCGGCCGCTTCGTGGTGTACATGCCCTTCGCGTCGCGCGTGGGCGTCAGCCGGAAGATCGGCGAGCGTGCCGAGCGGCAGCGGCTGCGCGAGCAGGTGCAGGCGGTGCTTCCGCCGGACTCCGGTGGCGTGATCGTGCGCACGGTGGGTGAGGACGTCACGCAGGAGACGTTCAAGCGCGAGATCACGACGCTCATCCAGCAGTGGAAGAAGATCAAGCGGAAGTCGCACTTCCAGCATGCGCCCGCGCTCGTGCATCGCGAAACGAGCCTCACGCGCGGGCTCATCCGCGATCTCTTCAGCACGAAGATCGATGGGCTGCAGGTGGACTCGAAGCAGGTGTACAACGAGATCGCCGAGTATTTGAGGGGAATCGCCCCCGAGCTCACCGAGCGCGTCAAGCTGTACGAGGACACCGTTCCGATCTTCGACAAGGCCGGAATCGAGCCCGAGATCCGCGATCTCTTCAAGCGCCGCTGCGACCTGCCGAGTGGCGGGTACCTGATCATCGAGCAGACCGAAGCGCTCGTGAGTGTGGATGTGAACTCGGGACGCTACACGGGGAAGAAGGATCCGGAGAAGACGATCTTCAAGACGAACACCGAGGCGGCGCGGGAGCTCGCGCGCCAGCTCCGGCTGCGCGACATCGGCGGCATCATCGTCTGCGACTTCATCGACATGGAGACGAAGGCGAATCGCGACAAGGTGCTGCAGGAGCTGCGCATGAATCTGTCGCGCGACCGCGCGCGCACGAAGGCGTTCGCGGTGAGCGATCTCGGGCTGATCGAGATGACTCGCCAGCGCGTCCGGGCGAGCCACTACCAGAACATGACCGAGTTCTGCTCGGTGTGCGCGGGCACGGGCCGGGTCTTCACGCCGGAGAGCACGATGCGGCGCTTCGAGCGCTCGGTGCGCCGCATGGCGTCCGACGGAAAGAAAGACAGCCTGATCGTGAAGGTGCACCCAGAGGTCGCGCTCTACGTGCTCGAGCACGAGCACGACCTCATTCACAAGCTCGAGAAATCGGTGGGCTTTTCGCTCGACGTGCGCGACGATCCGCTGCTCAAGCCGGATGAGTTCAAGCTGGTGGTGAAGGGTGCCGAGCGGGACGTAACGCAGCAGTACGCGATGGCCTGATGCAGGGCTGCGGGGCTCGGGCGCTACTCTGGTTTCGTCAGAGCACGCGCTGCCACCCTCGCCGGAATTCAGATGCCGATACAGAGCTATCGCGATCTCATCGTCTGGCAGCGGGCGATGGATTTGCTCACGGAGTGTTATCGCGTGGCGCGGCTCCTCCCGCCCAGCGAGACGTATGCGCTCGGTGCGCACCTGGAGCGCGCGGCGGTGGCCGTGGCCGCGCACATCGCGGGCGGCCACGCGCGGGAGCGGGCCGAGTTCCTGGAATCGCTCACCGTCGCGACGGCATCGCTGCGTGAGGCCGAGACATTGTTGCTCGCCGCCACGCGCGTCTGTCTCCTCTCGGGCGACCAGATCCAGACCGCCATGGGGCTGGGCGATGAGGTGGGGCGCATGCTCACGGCGCTCAGGCGGAGTCTGGGAGCGCCTCATCTGCAACCGGGTGCGGCAGCGCAGGCGCCGGGCACCCCAGCGGGAGGCCCGGGCGCTGCGCGTCCAATTGGTTGACAGTCGGCCTCGCTCCCCTTAAGTTGTTCAGTCTGTACCAGTTACCCTGACCATACGTATCCGCGCCCATGTCCTACGCCATCATTCGCACCGCCGGCTTTCAGTTCCGCGCCGAGCCGGGGAAGACGCTTCGAATTCCATCGCTCGACGCCGAAGTCGGCTCGACGGTGACGTTCGAGGAAGTGCTCCTCGGATCGGACGGAACGAACGTGCACGCCGGCGTCCCGCTGCTCTCCGGCGCCAAGGTCACGGGCGAAGTCGTTCGGCACGGCAAGGGTGACAAGATCGTGGTCTTCAAGATGAAGCGCCGGAAGAACTACGCGAAGAAGCAGGGCCATCGTCAGGGCTTCACGGAAGTGAAGATCAACGACATCACGCTCGGCTGAGGTCTTTCTCCAATGGCTCACAAGAAAGGGGTCGGCTCAACCCGCAACGGCCGCGACAGCAACCCGCAGTACCGCGGCGTCAAGAAGTTCGGCGGCGAGCAGGTGACCGCCGGAAGCATCATCATCCGCCAGTGCGGCACCCAGTATCATCCGGGCCGCAACGTCGGACTGGGCTCCGACTACACGATCTACTCGCTCATCGAGGGCGTGGTGAAGTTCGAGCACAAGAGCAAGTCGCGCTACAAGGTGAGCGTCTACCCCGCGGCGTAACGAACACTGCTCGAATAGCCGACACGAAGGCCTCGCTCCGATACCCGGCGCGAGGCTTTTTCTTTGCTGCAGTACGGCGGAGCCGAACGTCGATCACGAGTTGCCGTTGCCCGTGTTGTTGCCGGTGTGGACTGGCGCGCGCGACTCGAAAGGGCAACTGCGTTGGATGAGACCACACAAACGGAGGCCAACGGACACAGACGGAAACTGCTAACACTCCTCCGCGGGCAAGTGCTCGGGGAGGGGGCGGTCCGCGTGGAGAGCGTTCTTTCTTTGGTTGGCAACGGAAGCAGCGGCAGGGACGCTCTCCCCTGCCGTTTCCAGTCAAAAATCAGTTGCTTCGTTCCCGAGCGAACATCATGCCGAGGGGATCGTAGCGGTTTTGCCGTTTCCGTTCGATCCGTTTTCAATCCGTTTGTTATCCGTATCTCAAAATGTTAGAGCCAGCCCGAGCGGCTGTTGCCGTTCCGGGCTAGCGGCGAGCAGTGCTCAGCGCTAACTGCTTTGGAAATACGAATGGAACGGATTTGATAAATGAGAAAACGGATCACTTCCGTGCTCGGCCATGGGGCTGTGCGCATGGAGAGCCTTGTTTCTTTGGTTGGCAACCAAAGCAATTGAAGCGATTGCCGGGGGGGACGCTTTCGAGCCTCGCGTTCGCAGTCGCAAAGCTGTTGGCGTTTACCCGCGGTGCAAGGACGAAGCTGTCGCGCGTTGCGCATTTCGGGTATGCGCCGCATCGTGTCTCATCTCTCATTGGGCACGCGAAGGCGAGTGGACCCGTACGATGAGCTGGATGCCGCCGTCGTTCACGAGCGGCAGGGCGAGGTGGATGAGGCCCTCGTGCACTATCGCGCGGCGGAGGCGCTCGCGGGCAGCGATGCGTGGCTCGCGAGTGAGGTGCTGCGCCGGCAGGCGTATCTGCACCACGCGCGCTCGGAGTGGGAGCTGAGCCTCGATCTCGCTCGTCGCGCGGCCGCGGTGGCACGGGATGCGTCGCTGCACGACCAGCATGCCGAGGCGCTCATCGCGGTGGCGTGGGTGCACGTCGCCAACGATGCGTACGAAGAAGCGATTCGCGAGCTCGCGACCGTCGCGTCGCTCACCGAGGATGCGCGCATCACCGGGCTCGCGATTCACAGCCTGGGCGCGATTGCGGCGGAGCGCGGAGACTGGGAGCACGCACGCGGGCATTTCATGGAGTCGGTGCGGCGCTTTCAGTCCGCCGGATACCAGCGCGGCGTGGCGCTCGCGCACAACACCTTCGGACGTGCGGCGCTGGACCGGAGCAATTATGTGCTCGCAGCCGATCTCCTGCAGGAAGCAGTATCGAGCGCGAAACACGCGGCGGACCCCGGTCTGCTCGCGCTCGCGATCATGAACATGGCCGAGGCGCTGGGGGGCACCGGAGAGCTCGTGCGCGCAGAGTCGATGGCGAGGGTCGCGCTCGCGCACTTCACGGGCACGGGCAACGCGCTGCGACGCATCGAGTGCGAGCGGCTGCTCGGCGATCTCGCGCTGAGAGCCGATCACGAGAGCGCGGCGAGGGAGTGGTGGCGCAGTGCGCTCTCGATCGCGTGCTCGGTCGGTGCGCAAATCGAGATGGAGAGATTGGAGAAGCGGCTCGGCACCGGGTAGCCACGCAAAAACGGCCGGCGCATTCTCGCGCCGGCCGTTCTCGCTCGGTCGAGCTCAGTCGCTCATTTCTGCGACTCGTAGTTCGGCGGCAGCTTCTGGTAGCGCTTCGCCAAAAGATCCTGGCGCGATGGCGCGTCGATCTTCCTGCCGCGCACGAACACCTGCTCGGCGCGCGATGAGAACTCGAAAGGATCGCCGCTCCAGATCACGACGTTCCCCTCCGTGCCGGGCTTGAGCGATCCCACCCTGTCCGCCACGCCATAGATCTCGGCCGGCGCCAACGTCACTGCGCGCAGTGCGTCATCCCACGACATGCCGTAGGCGACGGCATTGCCGGCCTCGTAGCGCAGGTTGCGAACGTTGAACAACTCCTCGTCGCCGCCGCCCGCGTTGCCGATGATCCCGACCTGCACGCCAGCCTTGCGAAGCATTGCCGCGTTCTCCTGCCGCGATCCCAGCGTGGCGAAGCTCCCCGGGATGTTGTTCATCGCGCCCGTGAGCACGGGCACCTTGGCCGCGGCGATCCTGTCGGCCAACGTCCACGCCTCGGCGCCCCCGAGAATGACGGTCTTGATCCCGTAGTCCTTCGCGATGTTCAGCACCTCGCGAATCTCGGCTGCCTGATCGGCGATGATGGTGAGTGGCTCGCGTCCCTCCACCACCGGGATCATCGCCTCGAGATCGCGGCGCGGCGCCACGAAGGGTCGCGTTTGCGCGCGCTCGAAATCGGACTTGCGGCGCATGTACGCCTTGGTGTCCTCGATCAGGTCGCGCAGCTGACCGATCGCTTCGCCGGCAGCGCCGACCTTGGCGCTCTCGTTGTCCTCGATCTGCGCGATCATCGTCGCGGGCGCCTTCACCAGCACCTCGCTCAGCGGCAACGCACCACTTAGATCCACGATCGCCGCCTGGCCGGCTACCAGCCCGCCCGACGGAGACGCAACCACGCTCGTGACGCCGCCCTCGCGCGCGGGCGCGATCATCGTGGACTGCGTGTTGAAGCCGAGCCATACCTGGAAGCCGGCGGCGATGCCGTCGTGCCCCTTCGCGCTCAGCTCACGCGGCCCGCCTGAAAATCCGACGTCTCCGAAACCGACGCTCGTGTTCGAGTTGACGAGTCCCGGCGTCACCCACTTGCCCGTGGCATCCACGCGCTCGGCGTTCGCCGGGATCGCGATGTCCTTGCCAACCGCGACGATCTTGCCGTCGCGCATCAGCACCGTGCCACCCTCGATCGGTGGACCGCTCACCGGATACACCTTGCCGCCCGTGATCGCGACGGTCTGCGCGCGAAGCGATCCAGCCATCGCGCACACGGCGACGAGCGCGAGCGCGCTCCGATGCATCGACCGTTTCACTTTGCACCTCCGACGAGCGGAACGAACCCAAGATCGAAATCCGTGCGCCACTGCTCGGACGGATCATCGCGATCGTAGAGCAGCGCGCCGTCGATCCACACCTTCTCGGCCCGCGTGTACACGCTGAACGGATCGCCGGACCAGAGCACGACGTCCGCATCCTTTCCCGGCTCGAGTGATCCGATCTTCGAATCGAGCTCGAGCGCCCACGCCGGATTGATCGTGAGCCACTTGATCGCCTGATCCTCGGAGATGTCGATGCCGATCTCCTTGCCAGCCTCGATCCCCTTCGCGGCTTCCTGATTGAGTCGCTGCGATCCCGATGGATCATCGGAGTGCACGATCGTGCGCGCGCCTGCCTGATTCACGAGCGCCATGTTGGCGCGGATGCCGTCGAGCGCCTCCATCTTGAAGCCACCCCAATCCGCCCACACCGCGGCGCCGATGTCTTCCTTCTTGAGCAGATCGGCGATCTTGTACGCCTCCACCCCGTGGTGGAACGCCTTGATCTTGTACCCGAACTCGTGCGCGATGTCGATCATCTGCGCCATCTCGTCGGCGCGATAGCAGTGGTTGTGCACGAGAATGTTGCCGCGCAGCACCTCGGCGAGGGTCTCGAGATTGAGGTCGCGCGCCGGCGGATCGCCCTTGTGCGTGGCGTTCCACTTGTCCCACTTGCGACGATACTGCTCGGCCTCGATCCACGCCGTGCGATAGCCCGCGACGTTGCCCATGCGGGTCTGTGGGCCGCCCTTGTTTCCGTACACGCGCTTCGGATTCTCGCCGCACGCCATCTTGAGCCCGTACTTCGCGCCGGGAAACTTCATCCCCTGCACGGTGCGACTCGGCACCACCTTGAGCACCACGCTTCGTCCGCCGAACAGGTTCGCCGAGCCGGGGAGCACCTGCAGCGTCGTGATGCCGCCCGCGAGATTGCGCGGAAACTGCGGATCCTGCGGCCACACCGAGTGCTCGGCCCAGACGTATGCCGTCACCGGCTTCACCGCCTCGTTGCCATCGCTGTTCGCTTCGACACCGGGCGCCGGATAGACGCCCAGGTGCGAGTGAATGTCGATGATTCCCGGCGTGACGAACTTGCCCGCGCCGTCGATCACCGTGGCATCGGATGGCGCGTTCACGCTCGCGCCAACCGTCTCGATCTTCCCGTTTCGCAGCAGGATTGCGCCGTTCTTGATGCTCGGCCCCGCAGCGGTCATGATCGTGACGTTCCTGATGACCGTCGTCTTCGAGGGGAACGGCTTATAGGTACTCGGAAACGGATCGGCATTCGGCACGGAGAGCGCGCCGCGGCCCGCCGTCGTGGAATCCCTGGAGTCTTGCGAGTGGGTGCTGTCTCCGCTCTGCATGGGACTCGGGGCGGGAGCCTGGCTCCCCTTTGCCGAAGCACATGCGAGCACGGAGAGAGCCGCCGCGAATACGACGATGCGCATTGCTGGACGTGCCTCCGCTGAGCGTGAAGAATCAGGAACAGTGGAACGTAGACGCGGCACCGGGGCGATGCCAGCCGCGATGTTCGATACGAATGTCAGAGTGCTGCCCGAAGCACCGGCAGGAAATCGGTGCACAATCCATCGACGCCCATCTCGGTGAACGCGATCGCCTGCTTTTCGTTGTTGACCGTCCACGGAATCACCCGCCCGCCCGCGTCGTGCACCTCGCGCACGAGAGCCTCGGTCACGTGCTCCCGGCTCGGCCATACATCCAACGCACTCGCGGCGCGCATCGCTGACACAGGATCGGCAACAGGCCTGTCAAAGAGAACTCCTCCGCGGATTTCCGGCGCGAGCGCACGCGCGCGCGCGACCTGCGCGTGATCGAACCCGTGAACGGCACAGCGCTCGGGGGCGACGGAGGCGCGAATGACCTCGACCACCTCCCTCTCGATGGCTGCCCCTTTGAGCTCGATGAACACGTCCGCGCGACCCCTGATCACGGCGAGCGCCTCGGCGAGTGTCGAGATGAGTGCGAGGCCGCGCACCGAAAAGCCCTGCAACTCATCGAAGGTGAGGGCGTCGATGCGTTTGCCGGCGAGCCGGCCGGATGGCGGCGTTGCGCGGGGAATCTCATCGTGGTGCACCACGACCACGCGGTCGCTCGTGCAGTGCACATCGAGCTCGATGCCATCCGCCTGCAGCTCGAGCGCGCGAAGAAAGGAGGGCAGGGTGTTTTCGGGGCGCTCCCGCGGTGCGCCGCGATGCCCGATCAACATCGGCCGCGCGCGCGCCATCAGTCGGCGAGGCGCTCCACGATCATCGCGATCCCCTGGCCCACGCCGATGCACATCGTGGCGAGTCCATAGCGCGCACGGCGGCGGCGCATCTCGTGGACGAGCGTCGTGACGATGCGCGCGCCGGATGCGCCGAGAGGATGGCCGAGCGCGATGGCGCCGCCGTTGACGTTCACGCGTGCGGGGTCCGCGCCGAGCTCGCGCATGCACGCGATCGCCTGTGACGCGAACGCCTCATTGAGCTCGATCAGATCGATGTCGCCGATCGAGAGCCCCGCCCGCGCGAGCGCGAGACGCGTCGCCGGAATGGGTCCGAGCCCCATCACCTCTGGCGACACTCCCGCTACCGCGCTCGACACGATGCGCGCAAACGGTCGCGCGCCCGCGCCCTTCGCTGCCTTCTCGGACATCACGAGCACCGCGCTGGCGCCATCGTTGATCCCGCTCGCGGATCCCGCAGTGACGGTACCGCCCGATGCGAACACGGGCTTCATCTGTCGAAGCTTCTCGAGGGTGGCATCCGGACGCGGGTGCTCGTCGCGATCGACGATCGTCTCGCCCTTCGCACCGGGCACGGACACCGGCACGATCTCATCGTCGAACCTTTTCGCGGCTACAGCCTGCGCCGTGCGCCGCTGGCTTTCCGCGGCGAACGCATCCTGATCCTCGCGCGAAACATGACACCGCTTCGCCACCTCCTCCGCCGTTTCTCCCATCGAGATCAGCCACTCGGCCGGAAGCTTCACGTTGGCGAAGCGCCAGCCGAGCGTGGTGTCGGCAACCGCCGGTGCGCCGCGCGGAAAGGCGGTCTCGGGTTTGAGCGTCACCCACGGCGCGCGCGACATGCTCTCGACGCCGCCCGCGAGGAAGCAGCTTCCCTCGCCGCTCCTGATCGCGTGCGAGGCGCTCACGATCGCCTGCAGCCCGGAGCCGCAGAGGCGGTTCACGGTCTGTCCCGGAACGGTCACCGGGATGCCCGCGAGAAGGAGCGCCAGCCGCGCCACGTTGCGATTGTCCTCGCCCGCCTGGTTGCTGCAGCCGAGCAGCACGTCGTCGATGGCGGCGGGATCGATGCTCGTGCGCGCGAGCAGCGCGCGGAGCGGCACCGCGGCGAGGTCGTCGGGACGCACGCGGGCCAGCGCGCCGCCGTGGCGGCCGATCGGCGTGCGAACTGCGTCGACGATGAGAGCGTCGGTCATGAGACTGTCGATTCCGGTGAAAAGAGCGTGCGCGCCCGGTGCCGGGCGGAAGTGCCACTCGTCTAAGTTGATGCGCGGCGAAGCTCCGCGCACCCCTTGAAACGCCCTCTGATCCTTCCCCGGCGTCTGCCGGTACTCGCCCTTAACGTTTTCCGCACGGCGCCGTCTCATCACGTGACCGCATGACTCACCACTCACCGAGCGAGCTCGCACAGGACGACGCAGCGCTGATCGCGCGGTGGCGAGGTGGCGAAGACCGTGCGGCGACGGCCCTCGTCGAGCGCCACGCGCAGGCGATCGCGCGCTTCGTCGCGAGCCTCGGCGAGCGGGACGAGGTGGAGGAGATCGTGCAGGATACCTTCGTGAGAGCGTTCGGCTCACTGGACTCATTTCGGGGCGAGAGCAGCTTTCGCACGTGGCTCCTGACGATCGCGAGAAATCTCGTTCGCGATCGGCATCGGACGCGCAAGCGGGCGAGACACCATGTGGAGATTCAGGACGACGATCTCGTGAGCTCGTCGGATGCGCTGGAGGGAACGGTCGCGACCGAGACCGAACAGCGGCTGCGCGCCGCGGTGGAGACGCTCTCGCCGATGCAGCGTTCGATCTTCACGTTGCGTGTGACCGAGGGATTGTCGTACAAGGAGATCGCAATCGCGGTCGGAAGCACGGAAGGCGCGGCGCGGGTGCACTATCACAACGCGATGCGGATGATCAGGGAGAAGATCGATGAGTGAGTGTACGAATGGAGAGCTGCGCGATCTGCTGCCCGAGCTGGTGAACGGCCGGCTGGATACGGAGTCGCGGGAACGAGTGGAGGCGCACGTCGCGTCCTGCATGGAGTGCGCGGATGAGCTGGCGCTGCTTCGCTCGCTGCGCCCCGCGCTCACCCGCGAGCCCGTGATCGACACGCAGCGCATTGCGAACGCGGTTCTCGCGCGAACCGCGAATGGCGCGAGTCGCGCGCCCGCGCGTGCGGGAATCGCGCCGAGGTGGCGTGTGGCGATCGCCGCCGCCGCGCTGCTCGCGGCCGGGGCGCTTGGATACGTCGCGAAGACCCATGGTGCGATTGGAACGCCGCACGTCGCGGTCGCGCCCAGGCCGGCAACCGGCACGAGCGATACGGGCAACCCGCCGCGTCCAGCTCCGGGGTCGGCGCGCGCACCCATTGTCGCACCGCCGTCCTCCGAGCCTGTAGATGTCCCCCAACGTCAGGTTGCCGTCGCGCCGCCGCACGTCGGCGCTCCTGCAGCAACCATGGTCGCAAGCACTGGCGTGCTCGAGAACGTGTCCGATCTCTCCGATGACGAGGTGCGCACACTCACCGCGTCGCTCGACAAGCTCTCGTCCGTACCCGACGCCGATCCGTCGCCCGGCATCGATCCGCTCGGCGCGTCGCTCGACGATCTCTCAGCCGGAGGCAGGTGATGCGCATGCGACTGCTCGTGCTCGCACTCGCATGCGCGGTGGCGGCGCCCCTTCGCGCGCAGGATGCCGCCGACGACGCGCAACGCCCGGCGGTGCAGGCCCTGCAGCGTCGGGTATATGACGTCGTGCAGCGCACGCTGAGCGCAACGAACGATCAGATGCGACAGCTCGGCGAGGTGAACCATCGCTATCAGGAGCAGCGGCGCGAGCTGAATCAGAAGGATCGCCAGGCCCGCCAGACGATTCGCGCCGAAGTGCTGCGCGATTCTTCGGCGAACGAGGAGCTGGTATCGCAGATGCTCGATCAGCTCGTCGAGGTGCAGCGACGGCGTCTCGAGATCTTCACGCGCGAGCAGCACGACCTCGCGAAATTCCTCACGCCGGTGCAGCGCGCGAAATACGCGACACTGCAGGAAGGATTGCGCAGGAAGGTAGAGCAGCTCAGGCAACGGCGGCAGGAGAACGGACTCACGCCCCAGCAGCGCAGACGACTTCGCCAGATGAGGCGAATGGGCGACACGACGGGCTGAGCGACGAGCGGTCACGCGCGCATGCACGATGTCGTGTTCCGCGCCTCAAATGCGATCATCTCGGTACGGACCGCTCTGCCAGGAGCATCGCCCCGCGTCGGCGGGGGGAAGTGGAATGTCCGCGCCTTCGTCTGGAGTCGCCATGAAGATGCTCAGCCACGCTGCTCAGCTTCGCCTACTCGTTCCCCTCGACCTCGTCGCGCTTGCGTTAGTCCTGGGAATCGCCGCCTGCTCGAGCCGCGATTCCACGAGTCCACCTCCGCCGCCACCGCCGCCACAGGAGCAGTGGAGTGTGGTCGCCGGGCGAGCGTGGACGATGGCCG
Source organism: Gemmatimonadaceae bacterium (assembly GCA_025929535.1). Classification (GTDB taxonomy): domain Bacteria; phylum Gemmatimonadota; class Gemmatimonadetes; order Gemmatimonadales; family Gemmatimonadaceae; genus FEN-1250. Next base: position 15,392 of record JAICLZ010000054.1, on the reverse strand, counting down.
GACAAACCGAGGGCTACAAGTGTGTCGGCATACACGTGACGAGTGACGAATATTTTACCGGCTTCCGTCTCGCGGCGCCGAGCTCGGTGCAGAACGAGGTGCTGCTCACGCTGTCCGATGCTCCAATACCGGAGGGAGCATTCGACTGCGGCGCAGGCTCCGACGGCCCTCGGCTCATCTATGCGGCAGGTCAGGGCACGACGGCGATCGACTTTCCCGCGGGGTTCGGCGTCCATGTGTCGCCAGGCCAGTACGTATATCTCAACATCCATGTCGTGAACCCGGCCGATACGAGTGTCGCGGATTCCACGCGCATTGAAGCGCGCGTGGGCACGGCGCCGGACGTCACCACTCCGATCGACATGACGATGACCGGAACGTTCCTGATCAACATTCCCAGCGACGGGCAGCTTCACACGGCAACCGGAAGCTGCTACGTCGCCGCCGAGGCGCACGTACTCGCTTTCCTGCCACTCATGCGATCACGCGGCGTGCATCAGACCGTGGATGTCCTCACCGGTTCCTCGCACCAGCTGCTGTTCAACGAGGACTTCGATTGGCAGCACGAGACGTATACGCAGCTCACCACTCCGGTTCTGATCCACATGGGAGACCGGATCATGACCCAGTGCTCCTACATCAACACTGGTGGACAAACGGAAACGTACGGTGAGAGCGTGAATAACGAATCCTGTTTCAGCGCGGCCTATCGGTACCCGATTTCGACCGCGAGCAATTTCCTGGCGTGCGCGGCTACGAACGACGCCACTTTCGACACCAGGCGCGAGTGATGCGCATGTGAGAAACGTGGCGGGGCGCCGATTGCGCGCACCGCAGCACGCCCCACAAAGTTGTCGTTTGGGATTTTCACCGAACGACACGCGGGCAGCCCCGCACGTTTCCGCATACCCGTCTTGTCTACACATCGCACGCTGTCGCGCGTCGCGCTCCTCGCATCGCTCCACCTCGCACTCGTCATTGGCGCCCAGACTCCGCGTCCAGCCGGCCGCGTCGGCGCGTACACACCGCCCATCGCGTGGCCGCAGCGAGCCCGCACATTCGATCTGCTTCATCAGCGCATCGCGATCAGCTACGATCTCGACAAGCGGAGCATGGCGGGGGAAGTCGAGACGCGCCTGGTCGTGAAGGCGCAGCCCACCGACACGATCCGTCTCGACGCCTCCCAGCTCACGATCGACGGCGCTACCGATGCATCGAATCATGCGCTGAAGTTTTCATTCGACACGTCCAGCGTGACGGTTCACCTCGCAAAACGCGCACGCGTCGGCGACACGGTCGACTTCAATCTGCGCTACCACGCGCGGCCGGAGCGCGGCATGTATTTCGTGCCGCGCCGGCGCGTGATGTGGACGCAGGGCGAGGCGATCGAGACGCCGTCGTGGGTGCCGACGTGGAATGCGCCGAACGACAAGACCACGTGGGACATACTCGTCACTGCGGACACGGGCGTGAGCGTGCTCTCCAACGGACGCCTCGTCGGAGTGACCTCCGCAGCTGGCGGTGCGAAGAAGGTCTGGCACTGGTCGCAGGACAAGCCCGCGTCCACCTATCTCTACTCCATCGTGGCAGGCCATTTCAGCATCCTGCATGACAACTGGCGCGGTATACCGGTCGAGTACTGGGTCGCGACGGACACCGTGAACGCCGGCTGGCGAACCTTCGGCGAGACGCCGTCCATGATCGAAATCTACAGTCGCGTGCTCGGCGTGAACTTCCCGTGGGCCAAGTACGATCAGTCCGTGATTCCCGACTTCACCTACGGCGGCATGGAGAACGTCTCCGCCACCACGCAGACCGATCTCGCGCTGCACGGCGCGGGCGGCGAGCCCGAAGCCTCCGGGCGCGGCCTCGATGCACACGAGCTCGCGCACCAGTGGTTCGGCGATCTCACCACCACCGCGACCTGGGCGCACGCGTGGCTGAACGAGGGACTCACGACGTACATGGAATCGGTGCAGGAGGAGAAGAGCCGCGGCTGGGATGCCGCGCAGCTCAACTGGATCGCGCAGCAGAAACAGGCGATGGACGCCGACCTCAATCAGGAGCGGCCGCTCGTCTATGGCGCCACGCACGGGAAGGATCCGATTCAGCTCTTTTTCTCCGGACACGTCTATCCCAAGGGCGCGCAGCTCGCGCACCAGCTGCGGCGCCTGCTCGGCGATTCGCTGTTCTGGGCGGGGATGCACCGGTTTCTCACCGACAACGCGTACAAGCCGGTGGAAACCGCCGATTACGCGATCGCCATGGAGAAAACTTCCCACCGCGACCTCGACTGGTTCTTCGATCAGTGGGCGTACGGGATCGGCTATCCCAAGGTCCAGGTCACGCGCGCGTGGAGCGCGGCTGCCAAAACACTCACGCTCACGATTCGGCAGACGCAGACGATCGACGGGACGCATCCGTTCTTTCGCTTTCCCGCCACCGTTCGCATCGTCACACGCGATTCGGTGGTGCGTCACGAGATCATGGTGACGAAGCAGGATCAGCGGTTCACGATCGCGCTTCCGGGTGCGCCCATCACCTTCCGTTTCGACGAAGGCGGGTGGCTGCTCGGCACCGTCACGACCGATCAGACACCAGAAGAATTGAGCGAGCTCGCCAAGCACGATCTCGATCTCGCAGGTCGTTGGTGGGCGCTGGCCACACTCGACAGTTCGAGCGCGCCGATCGCGAGCGACACACGCAGATTCATCGCGTTGAACGACGCCGTGGACCAGATGCGTGAGGAAGCGGTCCGCCAGCTCGGCACGCACGATCGCGTGAACAGTCGCGACATCCTCCAGGCAGCGCTCGGCGATCCATCCAGCGGCGTTCGCGGACAGGCGATTCGCTCGCTCGCCATCGGCGACACGGCGCGGGTGCAGGCCGAGGCCGCGCTACTGATCACGACCGATCCGAGCTTCTACGTGCAGGAGTCCGCCCTGTCCGTCTACGATCCGGCGATTGCGCCTCAGGGCACTGCGCTGCTCGTCGATCGCACCGCGCGTGGTGGATCGCTCGGCGTGCGTCTCGCCGCAGCCGTGGCGCTCGCACGCAGGCCCGGCGTGGCGGGGCTCGACGCGCTCGAGGCGATGACGGCCGAGAAGGAGCCGCGGCAGGTGCGGATCACCGCACTCGCGCTACTCGCGCACTGGCCGGATAAAAGGCGCGGGATAGCAGTTGCGACGCGATATCTCGACGACGGCGACCCGCTCTTCGCGAGCGCCGCGGCAGCGACGCTCGGAAGCATCGGCGGCGAGGCGGGGCAGGCGACGCTCCGAAGGGCAGCGCAGAGCGAATCGCGCGTGACCGTGAAGGCAGCGATCGCCGAGGCGCTCTCGGGCGAGCAGTAGACCGGTAGCCGCACTCCCCGGCGTGGACGAACGCCGTGGGTCGTGCTAACCTTACGGGCCGCGGGCACACGTTCTCAGCCTCCCACGAGCCGCGGGCGGAACGAGCAGAATCGCCGTAGGTGGGGTAGCAGGACACTCGCCCGAGTGGCGGAATTGGTAGACGCGCTGCACTCAAAATGCAGTGGCTTTCGGGCCATGCGGGTTCGAGTCCCGCCTTGGGCACTTCGTTCGGAGCACTTTCAATGGACTTCCGGGTAACCGCACGCCGCGCCCAGCCGGACACGGCCGACGCGCCTCTCCTCGTTCTCGCACTCGCGTCGGGCGCAACGCTCACTCCCGCACTCTCCGCCCTCGACGCCGCGCTCGGCGGCACGCTCGGGCGCGCGCTCGAGAGAAAGGATTTCCGCGGCGCGCGCGACGAGACGCTCGTGCTTCCCGGCGGCGCGAAAGGCGCCCAGCGCGTGCTGCTTGTGGGCCTGGGCAAGCCCGCAACGATGGTCGGTGCGCTGCGCCGCGCGGCGAGCGTCGCCTCGCGCCAGGCGCGAAAGATCGGCGCGCCATCGCTCGCCTTCTTCGCCGAGGACCAGAGCGAGGGCACGATCGAGGCGGTGGCCGTGGGGCTCGCGATGGGCTCGTGGGAATACACGACCACGCGCAGCGCGCCACCCGAGGATGAGCGCAAGCCGGCGCTCGAGAGCGCACAGATTCTCGTGAGTGACGAGGCGAGCGCCAATGCCGCCGTGCAGCGCGGCTCGGCGATCGGCGGCGGGATCAACCTCGCGCGGCAGCTCGCAATGCTCCCCGGCAACATCTGCACGCCCGAGTATCTGGCGAACACCGCGCGCGAGATCGCGAGCCGGCGCGGCATGAACGTGACGGTGCTTGGCCGCACGGAGATGAAAGCCGAGAAGATGGGCTCGTTCCTCGCGGTCGCGCAGGGCACGCCGCAGGATCCGAAGCTGATCGCGCTCGAGTACAAGAAGGGGCCGCCGGGAAGCAAGCCGGTCGTGCTCATCGGCAAGGGACTCTGCTTCGATTCCGGCGGCATCTCCATCAAGCCCGCGCAGGGAATGGAGCACATGAAGTTCGACATGTGCGGCGCCGCCGGCGTGCTCGGTGCCATGGACACGATCGGAGCACTCGGTCTTGCAATCAACGTGGTGGGCCTCGTAGGCAGCACCACCAACATGCCGTCGGGCGAGGCGATGAATCCCGGCGATGTCGTGCAGAGTCATCTCGGCAAGTTCATCGAGATCGTGAACACGGACGCGGAAGGACGCCTCGTACTCGCGGACGTGCTCTCGTACGCGCGCCGCTTCGATCCCGCGGCCGTCATCGATGCCGCCACGCTCACTGGCGCCTGCGTGGTCGCACTCGGTCATTCGGCAAGCGGCGTGTTCGGCAACGATCAGGCGCTCATCGACGAGGTGCTCGCCGCCGGCCGCTCCTCCGGCGACACCGGCTGGCAACTCCCGCTGTTCGATGACTACAAGGAGCTCATTCTCACGGACGCCGCCGACATCAAGAACACGGGCGGCCGCGCTGCGGGTGCAATCTCGGCGGCGATGTTTCTCAAGGAATTCGCGGAAACATTTCCCTGGGTGCACCTCGACATCGCGGGCACGGCGTACTCCGAGACGGACCTCGGCTTCATTCCCAAGGGGCCGACCGGCGTTCCGGTGAGCCTCTTCGTGGATTTCGTACGGGGGAGGGCACACTGACCGTCGTCGCCGCGCTCAGGCGCGGCTGCGTAGCGGCAGCGATGATCGTGATGGCGCTCGAGCCCGCGGCGCGCGCGCAGCAGGTCCAGCGCGACACCACTCCCTATCCGGACTCGGTGCAACGGAAGCGGGCGCCAGGACCGAACAGCTCCACGCTCGATACCGTGCGCGCGCGTGCCGACACGGCAAAGGCTCGTGCGGATTCGGCGAAGCCATCGCCGGCCGACACCGACAGCGTGTCCGTGCTCGGACTCCATCCGGGTGACACGGCGACGAAGATTCCGAAGGACACGATCAAGGCGCCGATGGCGCATGCGGAAATGCCTCCGGTGCTCGGCGTCGGCGAGCAATTCACGTGGAATCGCGAAGAGCTGTTCGCGACGGGCGCGCTCACGCTCACGCAGCTGCTCGAGCTCGTGCCCGGGGTGACGACGTTCACGAGCGGCAATCTCGCGTCGCCGCAGTTCGCTGCGTACGCGGGAAACCCCGGACGCGTGCGCGTGTTTCTCGACGGCATGGAGATCGACAATCTCGATCCGCGTGCAGGAGGCGCGCTCGATCTCGCCGAGCTGCAGCTCTGGTCACTCGAGCAGGTGACCATCGAGCGCGGCGCCGACGAGCTTCGCATCTACTGCCGAACGTGGACGGTCCAGCGCACCACGACCTCCACGCGCATCGACGTGCTCACCGGCGATCAGCGCACGAACCTGTACCGCGCCTTTTTCGGCAAACGCTATCAGCACGGCCAGATTCTGCAGGTTGGCGGGCAGAACTACGGCACCTCGTCGGATCAGTCCGTGGGCGGAGGAAACGAGCTCTCGCTCTTCGCGCGACTCGGCTGGGCGAACAAGGATTGGAGCTTCGACGGCTTTTTCATGCACGCCGATCGCGATCGCGATGTGCGTCAGCCCGATCTCGCGAACGCGCTGTTGGAAAACGGCATTCCGGAGCAGAAGCGCACACGCGCCGACATGTACGCGCGCGCGGCGCGGGGAGATCCGGACAGCGGCGTGTGGGTGCAGGCGATGGTCGCGCACTCGAACTTCACCGAGAAAACGGGCTTCAGCGCACTCGCGGGGCTGCCGCTCGATTCCGCGGACACTGTGCGCACGAGCACGCAGTACATCGCGACCGGTGGCTTCACGCGCTGGGGGCTGCGACTGAGCGGCGCCGAGCGCTACCACAAGCTGCAGACGGGGGGCGTGAGCGCGACGGCGCTGCGCGCGAGCTTCGAGCACCGGCTGCTCGCGCTGTCGCTCTACGCGGAGCGACGCGGGGCGGACAGCAGCTCCACCGAGGAGGCCACGGCGCGACTGACTCCGCTGCCATTTTTTGCTCTCGCCGGGACAGTCGCGCGCCGGCACGGTGGCACCGCGTTCGGCGATGAAGATGAGCTGTCGGCGCGCCTCGAGGCGGGGATCAGGTTTCATCAGGCGTGGCTCTCGGCCGGCATCTGGCGCAGGGCGCAGGCGGTGGTGCCCGGGCTCATCGCGTTCGACACGATCTACACGAGCGCGCCCACGATTGCGGCCACCGGGCCGTTCGCGGCCGCTCGCGGAAAGATCTGGCGCGACATCGGCGTGAACATCTGGGGCGTCCGCTGGAACAGCGCGGGCTACTATCGCCCGCAGCTGCAGTCGCACGAGGAGCTCTACATCGACACCCAGTGGCTGAAGCGATTCCCATCGAAGCACTTCCGGCTGGTTGCGGGCATTGCACACGAATATCGGCAGGCCGTTTTGTTCCCCACTGCGGGCGGCTTCGAATCGCTCTCGGACCCGAACGGGATTGCGTCGTTCTTCAGCCACGCGATCGTCGGCCGCATCGAGTTCCACATTCTCGACGCCGCGATTTTCTTCAATTCCTACTCGGGGATGTCGCCCACGCGAGTGGAGCAGGTGAAGAGCTTCTACCTTCCGCCGCAGCGTCTGGAATACGGCATTCGCTGGCAGTTCTGGAATTGACAAGCTCGTTGTGCCGTCATAACTTACGTGATTACACATGATACGAAGCATGACGGGCTTCGGGGCCGCCGCAGGCCCAATCGGATCGCAGCAGGTGACGCTCGAGCTGCGAACGGTGAACCACCGCTTTTTCAATCCCAGCATCAAGCTTCCGAGCGCGCTGTCCCAGTGGGAGGGCGAGCTTCGAGAGCAGCTGCGCAAGGGCGTCGCGCGCGGGCACGTCACCGCCACGGCGCGAATCGAGCGCGCGGCGAACGACGTCCAAGCGATCGACGAGCAGAAGGTCGCGCGCTACGCCGAGATGCTGCGCGGGCTGCAGCAGCGGCACGGACTCGACGGACCCGTGGACGTGGCGACGATCCTGCGTTTTCCCGATGTGCTCGCGAGCGGGCAGGATCAGGAGAACGCGGGCAGCGCCGCGGAAGTGCAGAGGCTCGCCATCGAAGCACTCGCCGCGCTCACGCGCATGCGCGAGCTGGAGGGAGCGCGACTCGCGACGCTGCTCGAGGAGCGCATCTCGGTCGTGGAGGCGGCGCTGGACCGGATTGCCAGGCGCGCCCCCGACCGGCTCGTCGCGGAGCGCGAGCGGCTGTCGAAGGCGGTGCGGGAGTTGACCGACGGCGTGGATCTCGATCAGCAGCGACTCGCGCAGGAGATCGCGCTGCTCGCGGACCGGCTCGATGTCAGCGAAGAGGTGGATCGCTTTCGCTCGCACGTATCGGCGTTTCGCGAAACGCTCGCGAGTGGTAAGAAGGAGCCGGTTGGAAAGCGACTCGGATTTCTGTTGCAGGAGATGCTGCGCGAGGCGAACACCACGGGCAGCAAGTCGAGGGATGCCACGATGCTGCACGATGTCGTGGCCGTGAAGGAAGAGCTGGAGCGGATCGCCGAGCAGGTGGAGAACATCGAATGAAGATGTTCCCCGTCATCCTGTCGGCGCCGTCCGGCGGGGGCAAGACCACGATCGCGCGGCGGCTGCTCGAGATGCGCGGGGACGTGGGGTACTCGGTGTCGTGTACCACGCGGCCGCCGCGCACGGATGAGACCGAAGGGCAGGACTATTATTTTCTTTCCACCACCGAGTTTCTCGCGCGGCAGCAGCGCGGCGAGTTCGCCGAGTGGGCCACGGTGCACGGAAATCTGTACGGCACGTTGCGCTCGGAGGTCGAGCGCGTGTTGAAGCTGGGGCAGCACGTCATCATGGACATCGACGTCCAGGGTGCAATGCAGTTCCGGAGTGCGTTTCCGGAGTCGGTGCTCGTGTACGTGCTGCCGCCATCCGGCGAGATCTTGCTGGACCGGTTGCGCGGGCGGGGAACCGAAACGAGAGAAACGCTCAAGAAGCGGCTCGAGAGCGCGCTCGTCGAGCTGCAGGCGGTGCAACGCTATCAGTACGTAGTCGTGAACGACGATCAGGACCGCGCGGCGACCAGCGTATCGCAGATCATCGATGCGGAAGGGCTGAGGCGCGAGCGGCTGCAGAACGTGGAACGCGATGTTCGCTCGATCATCGAGCGATTGGAATTGGAGCTGGACACTCACAGCGAGGAGCACTAGATGCAGGTCTTCACCCCGATCGAGGTCGCGAAGCACGCGGCCAACAAGTACCTCGGCGTTCTCGTCGCCGCGAAGTACGCGCGCATTCTCAACGAGTTTCCGCGCATGAGCTCGGACATTCACGAGAAGAAGCTCACCACGCGCGCGCTCGAGGAGCTCACGAGCGAGGAGTCGATCAAGTACCACGTCGTGCCCCGGCGCGGCCGCTAACAGCGGCGCATCCGTGAGACCGTTCGAAGGCCGCCGCATCCTGCTGGGCGTCACGGGCGGGATCGCCAGCTACAAATCGGCGTGGCTCGCGCGCCTCCTCTCGCAGGAGGGCGCGGCCGTCGATGTGGTGATGACGCGAACCGCCACCGAATTCATTGCGCCGCTCACGTTCGAGGCGCTCACCGGCCGCCCCGTGCACACGGCGCTTCTCGCGCAGGGGCACGCGCTCGACCACATCAAGCTCGCGCGGCAGGCGCACGCGGTAGTGGTTGCACCGGCCACCGCGGACTTCTGTGCCCGAGCGGCGCACGGCCGCGCGGACGATCTGCTCGCGGCCATCCTGCTCGCCACCGAGGCGCGCGTGCTGCTCGTGCCCACGATGAACGATCACATGTGGGCGCACCCGCAAACTCGCTTGAATTCAGAGCATCTGCGCGAGATCGGTTACACGGTGCTCAATCCGGAGATCGGTGCGCTCGCCGCAGGCGAGGGGAGCGGCGAGGGGCGGATGCCCGAGCCGGAGACCATCGTGGCGCACGTCGCGCGGCTCCTCGAGGATGCGTCGTTCGCGGGGCGCAACGTGGTCGTCACGGCCGGCCCCACGCGCGAGCTCGTGGATCCGGTGCGCGTGCTCTCGAATCGGAGCAGCGGGCGCATGGGCGTCGCCCTCGCCGCGGCGGCGTGGCGTCGCGGCGCGACCGTGACGCTCATTGCGGGTCCGCTCGAGGTGCCGCTGCCCGCGGGACCCAAAGTGGTGCGCGTCGAGACCACCGAGGAGATGTCGGCCGCAGTCAACGCGGCCGTGGGCACGGCCGACGTGCTCGTGATGGCCGCTGCGCCGGCAGACTTTCGCGCCGCGGCCACGGCCAGCGACAAGATCAAGAAGGGCGCGAGCTCGCCGTCCATCCAGCTCGCGCCAACACCCGACATCCTGCGAGAGAGCGCACGGCACATGCGCGCGGGCGCGGTGCGCGTGGGCTTCGCGCTCGAGAGCCACGATGGGTTGGCGAACGCGCGGCACAAGCTGGAATCGAAGTCGCTCGACATGATCGTGCTCAACGATGCGCTCGAGCCCGACGCCGGCATCGGCGTCGAGACGAACCGCGTCACCATCATCTCGCGCGACGGCAGCGAAGAGCAGATCCCGCTCATGCTCAAGCGCGAGATCGCGGACATCATCCTCGATCGCGTGCGCGATCGCATGCGCCTCGAGCCGGCGGCGCATCGCCGGTGAAGGCCGAGGATCTGCTCAGGCGCTATCTCGAGCAGCGGCGTGAGATGGGCGAGACGGAGCTGGTGCTCGATGGGCTCTCCGTCGAAGAGGTGATGAAGCTCGTCGGCATCAAGCGCGGCAAGGGTGCGCCGCTGGAGCGCGCCCGTCCAATCGTGCGCGAGGCGGAGGGCGCGAGCGCCGCGGGCGAGCCCGCGTCCGCGGGGTGGCGCGACGCCCTGCGCGTGAGCGGCGCGGCGCCCCAGCCGCCACGCGCCGAGCCCATTCGCTCCGACGATCTTCCCGCGGCGCGTCCCGCGCGATCCGCACCATTCGCCGAACAGGTGGCCGCGGAGCCCGAGCTCCCGGCGCCCGCAGCGCCACTCGCGCCCGCGCCCCCGGGGCTGGTGGTCGGCTCCGCCGAAATGGAGCGCGTGCCGCCGGACATCGCCGCGGCCGTCGATCTCGATCAGCTGGCGGAGCTCATTCGCCGCTGCACGCGCTGCGATCTGTACAAAACCGCGATCAACGCCGTCCCCGGCGAGGGGAGCCCGCACGCGGACTTCATGTGCGTGGGCGAGGCTCCCGGCGCCCAGGAGGATGCCACGGGCCGACCGTTCTACGGCCAGGCGGGCCAGCTACTGACGAAGATTCTTCAGGCGGTTAACTTGTCGCGGGAAGAGGTGTTCATCCTCAACGTCCTGAAACACCGGCCGCCGGGGAACCGCAACCCGCTTCCGGACGAGGTGAGCGCGTGTCGCCCCTATCTCGTCCGTCAGGTACACCTCGTGGCCCCGAAAGTCATCCTCGCCCTCGGCACCTTCGCCGCCCAGTCGCTGCTCGAGACCAAGCTGTCGATCGGCAAGCTCCGTGGCTCGGTTCACCGCTATCACGGCATTCCCGTGATCGTCACCTATCATCCGGCCGCGCTGCTCCGCAATCCGGCGTGGAAGCGGCCAACATGGGAAGATGTCCAGCTCGCTCGAAGAATCCTCGACAGCGCAAGCGCGTGATCCCTTCCGCGACCGCACCGCTCCCCGCGCCCCGGAGGCCGAGCAGGCGGTGATCGCGGCGATGCTCATGGACACGGATGCCATTCTCCGTGCCGGTGAGCATGTCGACGACACGATGTTCTACGACGAGCGCCATCGCCGGATCTTCCGCGCAATGATCGCCATCTCGCAGCGCAACGAGGTCGTCGATCCGGTGACGCTCGCCAACGAGCTCGATCGGCGCGGCGAGCTCGATGCGTCCGGCGGCAAGGAGTACATCGGTGAGCTGATCGACGCGGTGCCCACGGCGGCCAACGTCGAGTACCACGCGAAGATCGTGAAGGAGAAGGCGCTCCTGCGCCGGCTCATCGAGACCTCCACCTCGATCATCACCGAGGCGTTCCAGGGCCGCTCCACGGCGGAGGAGCTGCTCGATGACGCGGAGCAGAAGATCTTCCAGGTGAGCCAGCAGCGGGGACTGCAGGGCTTCACGCGCGTGAAGGAGCTCATGTGGCCGACGATGGAGCGCATCGAGGCGCTTCAGCGCGGCGGAAAAACCATCACCGGCGTCGCGAGCGGCTTCACCGACCTCGACGAGCTCACGTCCGGCTTTCAGCCCTCCGACCTCGTGATCGTCGCCGCGCGTCCCTCCATGGGAAAGACCGCGCTCGTGCTCAACATCGCGCAGTATGCCGCGATCGAGAAGAACGTCCCCGTCGCGGTGTTCTCACTCGAGATGAGCAAGGAGTCGCTCGTCCAGCGCATGCTCACCGCCGAGGGACGGGTGGACGCGCAGAAGATGCGCAAAGGGCTGCTGCGCGATGAAGACTATTCGCGCCTCGCGCGCGCGGCCGGCATCCTGAGCGGCGCGCCCATCTGGATCGACGACTCGGCCGGCATCTCGCTCCTCGAGATTCGCTCGAAGGCGCGGCGCCTCAAGGCCGACCAGGACATCGGCATGGTCGTCGTCGACTATCTCCAGCTCATTCAGGGGCCTTCCAGCTCCGAAAGCCGGCAGCAGGAGATCAGCCAGATCTCGCGCTCGCTCAAGGCGCTCGCCAAGGAGCTCGCGGTGCCGGTGATCGCGCTCTCCCAGCTCTCGCGCGCGCCCGAGCAGCGCGCGGGCGACCATCGTCCGCAGCTCTCCGACCTCCGCGAGTCGGGCGCGATCGAGCAGGACGCCGATCTCGTGATGTTCATCTACCGTCAGGAGATCTACGACGGCCCCACCGACAAGGATGGCAACTCGCTCGAAGGGCGCGCCGAAGTCATCATCGGCAAGCAGCGCAACGGACCGGTCGGTCTCGTGAATCTTTTCTTTCACAAGGCGTACACGCGGTTCGAGAACTACACGGCGCCGCGCCAGCAATGAAATGCGCACGGGAGGGATGCGCGCGCGGGATGTTGCGCGCGCGAAACCAATGAAGAACAAGGCGCGCACCGCGCATCGCTGCACCGAGTGCGGGGCCGAGCATCCGAAATGGTCGGGACGCTGCGACACGTGCGGCGAGTGGAACACGCTCGTCGAGGAGATCGTCGCCGCGCGCCCCGCCACGGCCGCCGGCCGCGCACGTGCCGCCGGACCCACGCTCGCCACCGCGGGCAACGTCGCCGCGGCCACGCGACTCGGCGATCTCCGCGCGTCCGACACGCCGCGCTGGAACACCGGCATCAACGAATTCGATTTCGTGTTGGGCGGCGGCATCGTGCCCGGCTCGATGGTGCTGATCGGCGGCGAGCCCGGCATCGGCAAGTCGACGCTCTTGCTCCAGGTGGCCGCGCGGCTCGCGCAGCACGGGCATCGCGCGCTCTACATCTCGGGGGAGGAATCGCCGCTCCAGGTGAAGCTGCGCGCCGATCGTCTCGCCGAGTCCTCGGAGAACGTCGAGCTGATCGCCGAAACGGAGCTCGAGACGATTCTGGCGACAGGGTCCGCGATGCAGCCGCAGGCGATGTTCGTCGACTCGATACAGACCATCTTCACGAACGAGCTCGAGGGCGCGCCCGGCAACGTCGGGCAGGTGCGCGAGTGCGCCGCGCGGTTGATGCGCTTCGCGAAGGAATCGGAGACGGCGGTGTTCGTCGTGGGTCACGTCACGAAGGGCGGCGGCATCGCGGGACCGAAGACGCTCGAGCACATCGTGGACACGGTGCTCTACTTCGAAGGTGAGGGATTTCTGGATCAGCGCGTGCTGCGCGCGACGAAGAACCGCTTCGGCGGCGTCGACGAGATCGGCGTGTTCCGCATGACGGCGGGCGGGCTCATTCCCGTCGCGAATCCCTCCGAGCTCTTCCTCGGCGATCGGCACGCGAGTGCGTCGGGCACCGCGGTCACCGCGCTCATGGAGGGCACGCGCCCGCTGCTCGTGGAAGTGCAGGGACTCGCCGCGAAGGCGGGTTTCGGCACCCCCCAGCGAGTGGCCACCGGTTACGATGGACGGCGCCTCGCGCTTCTGCTCGCGGTGCTCGACAAGCGCGCCGGGCTGTCGTTCGCGCAGCTCGACGTGTTCGTGAACGTGGTCGGCGGCCTGAAGGTGCAGGAGCCCGCGGGTGATCTCGCGATCGCCGCCGCGCTCGCGTCGAGCGTGTACGACCGCGCGCTCCCGGCCAACGCGATCCTCCTCGGCGAGATCGGACTCGCGGGAGAGATCCGTCCCGTTTCGCAGGCCGAGCGGCGACTCGCCGAGGCAGAGAAGATGGGGATGAGCGTCGCCTATCTCGCCGAGCGCAGCATCCCGAGACGAGTGCCGAGCGGGATCAGATGCGTGGGCGTGCAGAGCGTGCGCGAGCTGCTCGAGCGGATCTTCACGTGAGCGGCGCGGCGCGCGACGTGGGCGTCGTGATCGTCGCGGCGGGATCGAGCACGCGCACCGAAGGCGCGGAGCTCAAGCAGTTCCGCTGGGTGGCGGGGAAGCCGATGCTGCTGCACAGCGTGCAGCGATTCATGGAGCGCGCCGATGTCGCGATCGTCGTCTGCGTGCTCCCCAAATCGCATGCCGGAGATCCACCTCCCTGGCTCTTTCAGTGCGACATCGACCGGCTCCTCGTGTCCGTTGGCGGCCGCGAGCGCGGCGAGTCGGTGCTCAACGGGCTCGAGGACCTTCCGCCGGAGGTTCGCATCGTGCTCGTCCACGATGCGGCGCGGCCGATGGTCGACTCCGGGACCATCGAGCGGGTGGTGGCGAAGGCGCGCGAAGGTGTTGGCGCTGTGCCCGCACTTCCTGTCACGGACACGATCAAGGAAGTGGACGAGAGCGGCGCCGTCGTGCGCACCCCGGACCGCACGCACCTCGTGCACGCGCAGACTCCGCAGGGATTTCCGCGCGACATGATCGATCGGGCGTACATGCGCGCCAAAGCAGAGCGCGTGCGCGCCACGGACGACGCTGCGCTCTGCGAGCGCATCGGCGCACGCGTCGTGGTCGTGGAAGGGAGCGCGACGGGGATGAAGGTCACCACGGACGAGGACTTCGCGCGACTGGACGGACTCGTGAAATTGGTTCGATGAGCGTCGAACCATTCGTCATCCCCTTCTGGTCGCCAGCGGAGGTTGCAGCGTCGATCAACGGCACGATCGCGCACCTCGCAGCGCGCAAGGTGCTCGCGTATCCAACCGAGACGGTCTACGGATTCGGCGGAGCGACGGACCACGATTCCGTTGAATCGCTCGTGCGCATGAAGGGGCGCCCCGAGGGAAAGCCGTTTCTCATTCTCGTCGCGTCGAGCGAGATGGTGACGCGCCTCGATCTACGCCTCAGCGGCTACGCATCGCGCCTCGCGGCGCGTCACTGGCCAGGCCCGCTCACGCTCGTGCTCGGTGGCGGCGAGCGGCGGCTCCCCGAGCGGCTGCGCGGCCCCGAAGGCGGTGTGGCGGTCCGGTGGACGTCGCATCCGAATCTCGCGCGACTGCTCACGGCCTACGGCGAGCCGCTCACGTCCACCAGCGCCAATCGACCCGGCGTTCCGCCCGCCATGACCGCTCGCGAGATCGAGGAGCAGTGGAGTGCGCAGATCGGGCGCGGACAGCTTCGGGTGCTCGATGGCGGGCGATTGATCCCGTCACCGCCCTCGACGGTAGTAGATTGCATGGGTGCGCGGGCGCGGGTGATTCGCCCCGGCGCCATCTCCTCCGCGACGTTGCGGGAAAGCGTGCCGGACCTGATCGGAGATCTGTGAGTCCCATGCGTGTGCTCTTCGTCTGCACGGGAAATACCTGTCGAAGCGTGATGGCCGAGTATCTGGCGCGGCACATCGCGGCTGAACGCAACCTGTCGATCGAGATCGGGAGCGCCGGCACCGCCGCGTGGGACGGGGCGCCCGCGTCCGATGGCGCGCTGCTCGTGTGCCTCGAGCACGATGTCGATCTCTCGCCCCATCGGGCGCGG
>JAICLZ010000051.1 GCA_025929535.1 Gemmatimonadaceae bacterium | reverse complement strand
GATGCTTGCGCGCGGCGAGCTGCGCGTCGTCGGCGCGACGACGCTCGACGAGTATCGCCAGCACGTCGAGAAGGACGCGGCGCTCGAGCGACGCTTCCAGCCGGTGTACGTGGGCGAGCCCACGGTAGCCGACACGATCGCGATTCTGCGCGGGCTCAAGGAGCGCTACGAGGTGCACCACGGCGTGCGCATCACCGACAACGCGATCGTCGCGGCGGCCACGCTCTCCAACCGCTACATCGGCGATCGCTTTCTCCCCGACAAGGCAATCGATCTGATCGACGAGGCGGCGTCGCGGCTGCGCATCGAGATCGACTCGCTGCCGCAGGAGATCGATGAGGTGGAGCGCCGCATCATGCAGCTGGAGATCGAGCGGCAGGCGCTACAGAAGGAAAAGGATGCGTCCTCGCGCGAGCGGCTCGCGGTGCTCGATCGCGAGCTCGCGGATCTCAAGGAGAAGTCCGGCGCAATGAAGGCGCAGTGGCAGGGCGAGAAGGATTCGCTCGGCAAGGTGAGCGCGATCAAGGCACAGATCGATCAGGCGCGCACGGAGGCGGAGCAGGCGCAGCGCACGGGCGATCTCGGTCGCGCGGCGGAGCTCACCTATGGACAGATCCCGCAGCTCGAGCAGCAGCTGCGCGACTCGGAGGCCGCGCTCAAGCACAACGAGTCGAGTGGCCCGCGCTTCCTCAAGGAAGAGGTGGATGCTGAGGACATTGCCGACGTCGTGTCGCGGTGGACGGGCATTCCGCTGTCGCGGATGATGGAGAGCGAGCGCGAGCGGCTCACGAAGCTCGAGGACGAGCTCGCGCGCCGTGTGATCGGTCAGCGCGAAGCCGTGAAAGCCGTGGCCGACGCGGTGCGTCGCTCGCGCGCCGGTCTTCAGGATCCGAATCGTCCGATCGGCTCCTTCATCTTCCTCGGCCCAACCGGTGTCGGAAAGACGGAGACCGCGCGCGCGCTTGCGGACTTCCTGTTCGACTCGGAGCAGGCGCTCGTGCGCATCGACATGTCCGAGTACATGGAGAAGCACGCGGTCGCGCGGCTCATCGGCGCGCCGCCCGGCTACGTGGGCTACGAGGAAGGGGGGCAGCTCACGGAGGCGATCCGGAGACGTCCGTACTCAGTCGTGCTCTTCGATGAGATCGAGAAGGCGCATCCGGATGTTTTCAACATCCTCCTGCAGATTCTCGACGATGGCCGGCTCACCGACTCGCAGGGTCGCACGGTGGACTTCCGAAACACCGTGATCATCATGACGTCGAACATCGGCAGCCAGTTCATTCTCGATCGCGGCACCGCGGACTGGGCCGAGGTGGAGACGCACGTGATGGCGGAGCTCAGGCGCAACTTCAAGCCGGAGTTTCTCAATCGCGTGGACGACATCATCATCTTCCACCCGCTCTCGATGGATCAGATCGAGCACATCGTCGACCTGCAGCTCGAGCGGCTGAAGAAGCTGCTGGGCGATCGCAAGATCACGCTCGAGCTCACGCCGGAAGCGAAGCACGTGCTCGCGGAGGAGGGCTTCGATCCGGCGTTCGGTGCACGTCCGCTCAAGCGCGCGATTCAGCGCTACCTGCAGAATCCACTCGCGATGGCGGTGCTCGAGGGGCGCTTCAAGGACGGCGACCACGTGCTGGTCACGCGCGCCAACGACGGCACGCTGGGCTTCGAGCTCGCGGGGCACGATCCCGAGGCGGATGAAGGCGCCCGCGAGGCGGCCGGCGCGGGAGCGGGGCGCTGATCGGGCGCGGCCTCACCGATGATGAGCGCTGGATAGCGGAGGCGCTCGTCGTCGCGCGTGAGAGTGGAGATGCAGGCGAGGTGCCGGTGGGCGCAGTGGTCGTGCGCGACGGCGTGGTGATCGCGCGCGCGGGCAATCGCACGGTGCGCGATCAGGATCCGACGGCGCATGCGGAGGTGCTCGCGCTGCGCGCGGCGGCATCGGCGTTGGGCACGTGGCGCCTCGGCGACTGCGTGCTCTACGTGACGCTCGAGCCGTGCGCGATGTGCGCGGGCGCGAGCGTGCTCGCGCGCGTGAAGGGCGTGGTGTTCGGCGCGTGGGACGACAAGGTGGGCATGGCGGGCTCGGTGGAAGATCTGCTGCGCCATCCCGCGCTCAATCACCGGCCCGATGTGCGCGGCGGCGTGTGCGCGGAGGAGTGCGGTGCGCTGCTCACCGCGATGTTCGCGACGAGGCGCGCGGCGCGTTGACTCGTCTCTCGTAGCCCGATAGCTTTTACGGCTGCCAGGACAGGTGGCCGAGTGGCTGAAGGCACCGGTCTCGAAAACCGGAGTACCGGCAACGGTATCGTGAGTTCGAATCTCACCCTGTCCGTGACGACGCGGCGCTCGGCTTCCGTGAGGTCTCGACGACTCGCGAGCGGCCGGGCGCCGAAGTGTGTGTGGGAGTTGAAACGATGTACGATGCAAGGGACGGGTGGCCGAGTGGTTTAAGGCGCACGCCTGGAAAGTGTGTGTACGTTAAAAGCGTACCGTGGGTTCGAATCCCACCCCGTCCGTGATTTGTTCTCGTAGTCGGCTTCAGATATGATGATGCGCGCGCGAGACGCGCACCGACTGCTTCGCCAGCCGTGAATTATTCCGGTCGCGAATCCATCCTCTCACCACTTTCGTAGCACCCGCCGAATGCTCTGATGATTCGGTTTCGCAACGTGACCCGACGCTACGGGATTCGTCTCATACCGTACGGTTGAACGAGGCGATCACGGCCCTCTCACATCCGCGATGCACGGCAAATCGGATCGAAAGAGGGCTTTCGTGCATCCATGTCCCACGCTCCCAGTTTCACGCCCACAGCGTGCGCGGAAGGCGCTACAAAGTTGCAGGGTCCGAAAGATATGTGTCGCCCGCGAGCGTGAGCCCATTCTTAAATCGCTCTGCGACAACACGTTACGCACGGCACGAAGCGCGCATTGAGAGCGCGCACCGAAAGCCTGAATACCAGCAAGCGGAAGACATATGCAGCAGCGACGTGGATTTACGCTCATCGAAGTGTTGATTGTGATCACGATCGTGGGCATCCTGCTCGGCGTTGTCGTGCCCAGATATGGCGCGATCTCCGGCGCGATGTCCGTGCATTCCGCCAAGCAGGAGCTCGGCTCGCTGCTGGCCCAGGGACGCGCCACGGCGATCCAGACCGATCAGACGGTGCTGGTCGTGCGCACCGGAAACGTCATCTCGCTCATCGGCGTGAGCGGGACGGGATCGACGATCATCTCGCAGCAGGACCTTCACTCCCAATTCGGCGTGGACGTTTCCGCGAGCCGCGATACGGTCAGGTACGATTCGCGCGGCATGGTTGTCGGGAATACCGCGACGCTCAAGTTCGTGGTCAACAACGGCACCACGCGTGACAGCGTCTGTCTCATGGCGCTCGGAAAGGTCACGCGCGTCGGGTGCGCGCTATGATCGCGCCGTCGCATCGTCGCCGCGCGATGGCTCGCCGCGGCTTCACGCTCATCGAGCTGATGGTCACCGTGTTCCTGCTGGGCGTCGGCCTCGCGGGGCTCGTCGCCACGAGTGGCGCCGTGTCACGCATGATGGGAGGCTCGAGCCGCGAGGCCACGGCCGCGACGGTGGCAGCCTCACGCTTCGAGACGCTTCGCGGCGCCGCCTGTGCATCGATCGTCGGCGGCACCGCGACCACGCGCGGCGTCACCGAGTCGTGGCGCGTCACGAAGCTCGACGCGCACACCTGGGACATCACGGACAGTGTGAGCTTCGTACCGATCAGCCGCCGCTCCAAGGTCACGCAGGCGTATCGGAGCTACGTGAGATGCTGAGCGCACGCCGGCGTACGGGATTCACTCTCGTCGAGCTGCTGATCGTCATCGTGATTCTCGCCGTGGTGTTGACGTGCGTCATGACGATCTTCGTGCAGCAGCAGCGCTTCTACTCGGACAGCTCGGCCATCATCGAGACGCGCTCGTCCACACGCGATGCCGCCTACGTGCTGCAAAGCGACTTTCGCGCACTCTCTCCGAAGAGCGGCGACATCTACGCGATGGGCTCGAGCTTCGTGGAGTTCCGCTCGCAGCCCGGAAGCACGGTGGTGTGCTCCATCGACGCGAGTCGCACGGTCATCACCGTTCCCCCACTCAATGTGGCAACGGGCGCTGCGCTCACCTCCTGGCTGACGGCACCGACGACGGGAGACACGCTGCTCATCTTCGATCCCGGAAGCACGCCCGCCGCGGTGACCGACACCTTCAACGTCTACACGCTTGCGGCCGTCCCGACGGTGAATGCGAGCTGCCCGACCACGACCGGTCTCACCACCACGGCCGGCGAGGCGACGCAGGGCTTCTCCTTCAAGGTCACGCCTGCGCTCACCGCGGGCACGACGGTCGGCTCACCGATTCGCATTCTCAGACGGGCACGCTACGAGCTGTATCAGGCGGCGTCGGGCAACTGGTATCTCGGCTACTTCGACTGCATCCCCACGCGCCTGCCGGTGTGCAATTCGCTGCAGCCGATCGCCGGCCCCTATGTCGCGCCGAATCTCGGAGGAACAGGCGGCATCGTGTTCACCTATCGCGATTCTCTTGGCGCGGTGACGGCGAATCCGCTGCTCGTTCGGCGAGTGGATCTCGCCGCGCGTGCGCAGACATCGGTATCGGTACACACCTCGGGTTACAAGAGCGGACCGATGACGGACTCGATGTTCGTCAGCATTGCACCGCGCAACTAGTGCCCATTCTCCGACAGGACGACCCCATGCACGCTCGCTTTCGCACCCGTCCGGGCTTCGCGCTGGCCATCGCACTCGCGGCGATCGTCATCATCGGCGCGATCATCACCGGAATGTTCTTCGCGTCGACGCAGGAATACCGGATGAGCCGGAACACGGCTCTGCAGGCGCGCGCGCTCACGACGTCGGAGTTCGGGATGAACTCCATTCTGACCGTGGGAGCGGGAAACTGGAATCCGGCGTGGAACACGGCGGCGAATGGTCTGGTCGGGACGATCGGCTATACGTCGAACGATGGCGGGATCGATACGGTGCGAGTCACCAAGACGGCGGACGCAATGTTCCTGCTGACGTCCACCGGTCGCGTTGGCCCGGCGTCGGGTGCGCAGTCGCGGCATCGGATCGGTGCGATCGTGACGCTCGCGATTCCGCAGCTGAAAATGCTGGGCGCGCTCACCACGCAGGGACAGGTGAAGGTGGGCGGAAGCTCCTTTCTGGACGGCAACGACCAGGCGATCGCGAACTGGGATTGCCCGCCTGTGAGCACGGGCGTTCCAGGATTGGCAATGCCGGACACCACCAAGCTCACGACTTCCGGCTGCGGGGGACTGAGCTGCATCGCGGGCTCACCCAAAGTCGTGCAGGACAGCTTGGCCGCAGACTCCAGCACGTATTTCTCCTTTGGTCCCGGCCTCGATTGGGCCACGCTCACGGGGATGGCCAACAAGACCTATTCGTCCGGGGCGACGATCAACGGATTGGCGCCGTCGGTATCCGGGACTGCCTGCAATACATCGGATCCGAGCAACTGGGGAGACCCGCTGCACACCACCACGCTGTGCCAGAGCTATTTTCCGATCATCCACGCGATGGGCGACTTGAAGATCACCGGTGGCGAAGGGCAGGGAATTCTGCTGGTCGATGGTGACCTGAGCGTGCAGGGCGGTGCGGAGTTCTTTGGTCCGGTCATCGTGAAGGGAAGCCTGAAAACGGCAGCCACGGGCGGGCACTTCAATGGTGGCGTCATGGCCGCCAACGTGGACCTCGAGCAGAGCACACTGCTCGGGAACGCGGTGGTCAACTTTTCCAGCTGCGCGCTCACGAAAGCACTCGCGGGCGCGGCGACCCCGGTGTTCGTGGCTCGTCGCTCGTGGACGGAGCTGTACTAGGCGTGCGCGCCTGACGCCAACCAGGGTCGCCATTCGCGGGCTGCCGTGCGCGCCCTCTCGCGGTACCGTGCGCGAGGGGGCGCCGTAATATTCAGCCCATGCGCGAGCCGTCGGTCTCCAATCGCTCACTCGTCGAGACGCTCGCCATGCGGGAGCGCCATCGAGACTGGTATCTGCGCAACCGCGATCCGATCGCCACCGATCGCATGCGGTGGCGGGCGCACGCCTTCCGCCAGCTCGTGCACCTGCTGCCCGGGCAGCGTATCCTCGAGCTCGGATGCGGCGAAGGCGCGTTCACGCGCCAGCTTCTCTTCGTGTCACGGGGCGAGAATCCCATCACCGCCGTCACCTTCGAGCCGGATGCGGCGCCGTCACTCCACAGCCCGGCCGTGACCCGGATCGCGGCCTCCTCGCTTCCGGGACCGCTCGCGGGCAAGCAGTTCGATCTCATCGTCGGCATGGACCTGCTCGATCAGCGCACCTCGTCGGAGATGCTGCAGCATGCGCACGAGCTGCTGAGCCCCGGCGGCGAGGTCGTGTTCTTCGAGAGCAATCCATGGAACATCATGCTTCGCGCGCGCCGAGCGCTCGCGCGCCTGACCGGCAGCCGCGATCCGCGCACCCTCGTCAGCCGGCCCCAACTCTATGAATTGATGTCGGAAGTCGGGTTCATTCGCGTGTTCGCCGTGTTCACCGACTTCGTCTACGCGCCGCTCACGCGACGGCTGGTGTGGCTGCTGCGCAATCTTTCGATCGTGCTCGAGAACACGCCGGGTGCGCGCACCCTGGCAGGAGCGATTCTCGTGCACGCGCAGAAGCCGCCGCGCACCATCGCTCACGCATCCGCACGGATGTGCGAGCACGCCGAGCTCCATGGCGCGCTCTCGGTGGTGGTTCCGTGTCACAACGAGGAGATGAACGTACGCCCGCTCGTCTCCCGATTGCGCGAGCTCTACGATCGCTATCTGCACGAGATCATTCTCGTGGACGACAACAGCACGGACGGCACGAGGGCGGTGATTCTCGCGCTCGCGGCAGAGGATGCGCGCGTGCGGCCGGTGCTGCGCGCCCCTCCCAACGGCGTGGGCAGAGCCATCGCCGATGGATATCGCGTGGCCACGGGCCGCTACGTGCTCTCGATGGACTCGGACTTTCAACATCTCCTCCCCGAGATCCGCGATCTCTTCGACGCCGCCGCCGATGGCTACGACGTGGTCGTGGGCAGCCGCTTCTCGCGGCACAGCGTGCTCCTCAACTATCCGTTTCAGAAGGTGATCGCCAATCGCGGCTTTCACACGATCGCACAGCTCGTCCTGCGACGCCGTTTTCGCGACCTCACCAACAATCTCAAGCTGATGCGGCGCGAAGTGGTCGAGCGCCTCGTGCTCGAGGAGCCGGGCTTCGCGGTGAACGCGGAGACCGGGCTGCAGCCGCTCGTCATGGGCTATCGCGTGGCCGAGGTACCCATCTCGTGGATCAACCGCGCGCCGGACATGGGCTCGTCGTCCTTCCGGTTGATGCGCGTGGGAGGCGGCTACTGGCGCGTGCTGCGCAGGCTCTGGCGCCGCGTGAACCTGGGCGGCGGTGCGTATGCGGCGCTCGGCGTTGGTCAGGGCGAGAGCACCACCTGGCTTCGCGCAGAGCCGCTCGTGGAGCGTCCTGCAGATGTCGCCGCGGCGCGCGTGGGCAGCGGCCGGTGAGCGCCGGCCGGGAGCCATCGGCGCGCCTCGCGCCGGCGTTCGTCTGGGGAGTGTGGGCGATCATGACGCTGGTCGCGCTCCTGTGCATTGCGCGATACGGCCGCAACATCCCGCTTGCGGAAGACTGGCTGCTGGTGCCTCCGATGACGGGGCACGAGCCGCACCTCGCATCGTGGCTGTGGGCGCAGAACAACGAGCACCGGTTGCCATTGCCGCGACTCGTGCTGCTCGTCGTGCTCGACATCACGCACGACTTTCGCGCGGGGATGGTGCTGAACGTGCTCTCGCTGTCGGCGCTCGCCGCGGCGATGATTCTCACGGTGCGCCATCTGCGCGGCGGCATCACGCGCGCGCGCGAGGCGTTCTTTCCGCTCGCGCTGCTGCATCTCGGCGACTGGGAGAATCTCGTCTGGGCGTGGCAGTTCCAGTTCGTTTCCTCGGCGGTGCTCATCTGCGCGCTGATGCTCGCCGTCGCGCGCCAGCGTGGCGCCCCGACGATGCGCCAGGCCATCGTCGCGGCGGTGAGTCTCGTGCTGCTTCCGCTCACCGGGGCGAGCGGGCTCGTGTTCGCGCTCGCGCTCGCACCGTGGGCCGCGTGGGTGGGCGTCGTGCAGCTGCGCGCGGCGCGGGCCGCTCGTGAATCGGGAGCGCGAGGCGCGCTGCTGCTCGCCTCCGCGATCGCCGCGCCCGTTCTCGTTGGCGTCTACTTCATCGGCTACGTGAAGCCGTGGTGGAATCCGCCGAATCCCGGGCGCCTCCAGTCGCTGAAGACGACGCTCAGATTTCTCGCACTGGCGTGGGGCGCCGCGGCGCGCAATGCGTGGACGATCGCGATCCTCGCCATCGTCCTCGTGCTCGCGGGCACGCTCGTGGTGCTCGTACGGGCGCTGGCGCGCGCGCGGGGGGCCGAGCGCCAGCGCGCCTTCGGGCTGCTGTCGTTCGCGGGCGGATGCGGCGTGCTCGCGCTCGCGATCGGGTGGGGGCGCGCGGCCACGGACATGGTGTCCGGGATGCCGATGCGATACGTCCTCTTCGCGGTGCCGGCTCTGTGCGCCACCTACCTCATCTGGGAGCTCTACGCGCCGGATGCGGCGCGCCGCGCCCTCCAGGCGGCGCTCTGCATCGCGATGATCGTGCTCCTCCCGTGGAACACGCGCGAAGGATTCGGACTGCCAGGACGCTACGACATCGGCTGGCGCGGCTGGTACGTGACAGGCATGAACGCCGTCGAGCAGGACATCGGGGAGGGCGTGCCGCGCCTCGAGATGGCATCGCGGCACCGCGAATTCCTCATGCACTGGGACGAGCAGAAGCTCGCCGCAGGCATGCGCATGCTGCACGACGCGCACATCGGTCCCTTCAGCCGTCTTCGCGACGAGCACTGAGGGGCGATTACGCCGGTCGCGCGATGCCGGCGGCCGAGACCTCCGCGCCCACCTCCTGCGCCTGCACAGAGCTCGGAAGCTCGTGTTTGAACGCCGACTCCACCGGCGTGCACACCAGCGTCTGTGCGAACGCCTCCGTGGCCAAGTGGTCGACACGAAAGCCTGCGGTCTCGACCAGCGAGCGCAGCGCGCTCGGGGTGAGTCCCCAGAACCAGTTGCCGTAGCCCTGGTGCGGATCGAAGGTGTCGCTGATCCCGACCTGATGGAGAAGCCCCAGGCTCGACAGATTCCAGAGCGCGCGATCCTCCGCGCTGAGCATCGGGAAAAAGACGGCGAAGTTGGGCAGCCCCGCCATCTCGGGAATCGTCGACGTGCGCAGAATGAGCGTCTTGCGACAGAGCGCGCGCAGCGCCACGAGCAGGTCGAAGGGAGCCGGATGGTGGTAGAGCACTCCCGCACAGAGCACGACATCCGTCGGGCCGATGCGCCCGATCGTCTCCGGCTGCGTGCAGTCGCCGAGCACGAACTCCACTGCCGAATTGCGCTCGTGCCGTGTGTGCTCGAACTCCGGTGTGGGGCCGAACACATCGACACCCTTCACCCCGCGCGCGCCAACCTCCTCCGCGAGAAAGGAGTGCTGGCCGTTCACGCCCCACATGCAGCCGATGTCGGCGAAGCTGTTTCCGGGAGCGAATTGGCGCACGTAGTCGGCCAGATCGGCGTAGCTGCCCACCACATCGCCGCGCCGCGCGCGCCAGTGCCGCCACAGGAGATTTCCCCGGCGCGTCTTGAGAACGCGGACTTTCAATCGATAGCGCAGTGACATGATCTCCTCGTCGTGTTCACACGTCCGCAGCATCGAGGCGCCGGGCGCGCTGGCGCGCGCGCCACAGGGCCCAGGGACCCGCAAAGTTGCCCGCAATCTCAGTCAGAATGAGCGAGAGTGGATAGTCGTTCGAGCGTCGCATCCAGCGTACGAGCTTCTTGATCTGCCACTTCGGGAGCGTCAGCGCGAGATGGAAGAGCGCGCGCGTATCGCCGTAGCGCGTCCACGTCTTCACGTGGTACGCCACGTGGCCCTTGCTGTACGCGTAGATCTGTCGTCGGAGCGCACGCATGTCGCGGCGATGATGGTGCCAGACCCAGGCGGCGGGCTCGTACACGATCGTGAACCCCGCCGCGAGCACTCGATAGAAGAGATCGGTGTCCTCGCTGCAGCCTGTCGGCGTGCCGGCGCCCAGGGCAGGGTCGAGCATGCCGATGCGCGGATGCCAGAATATCGTTGCGCGAAAGGCGGCGTTGGCAGTGGCGCCCAGTTGCCATGTGGGCACCGCTTCACGATACCAGGAGCCGAACCACTCGCCTCCAGCCTCGACGCGCACGAACCCGCGGCCGAGTCCTCCGTAGTGCTCGAACAGCTGCTGCGCGCGCGTCGCCAGCTCGGCCGGAAGCACGTTGCCCGTGACGATCATGACATCGTCGCGCTCGAACGGCGCGAGCAGCTTCTCGAGCCAGTCCGGCGGCATGATGACATCGTCGTCGGTGGCGACGATGATCGCGCCCGTGCTGGCACCGATGCCGGCGTTGCGCGCATACGAGAGTCCCTGCTTCGATTCGCTGAGCAGCCGCGCGCGCGGAAACTCCGCGACCACCGGTGGCGTGAGCCCCGATGCCGGATGATTGTCCACGACGATGATGTCGGCGTCGCGCACCGTGACCTGCGTCATCAGCGAGCGCAGACAGGCGCGGAGATCATCGGGACGATCGAACGTGGCGACCACGATGGAAACGGGCTCGAGGCGCGCGCGCTCGTGTGTCGTTGCGGCGCTCGACGCAGCGGCGTACTGGTCCGCGAACCAGCGCTCGATCTCCTCCCCGACCGCTTCGCGTCGCTTCAGCAGGAGCTGCGGCGTGAAAAAATCGGTGAGCGTGTCCCGCAGCTGCGGGATCGAGAGCGGATGTCCCTGGGTTGCGACCTCGATCGTTCCGACGGGGCGTCCATCGCGCAGCAGATACAGCTGCACCGCGCGGGCCGCGTCGATGTCATCGATCCCGCGCAGGGGCGCGGCGAGCTCGATCGTGCGCACGGCCACGGCACTGGCGCCGTTCCAGCTGCGCTCCTTCCTCGCGCTCGTCGTCTCGAGCAGGTCGTAGCGACCGCTCCCTGACTCGCGCGCGATGCGCTCCGCACCGCGCACGGCATCGCGGTACGCGCGGCGCGACTGCAGCGCTCCGCGCACCTCCTGTACGATGAGGTCGCGCGGGAACGGCTCGGTGCGCAGATACGAGAGCAGATAGCGCCGAATGATGTAGCGCCGGATCCACCAGCCCCTGAGGCGGCGGAACTGCCGTCGCTCGCGTGGATAGCGATCCGCGCTCCGCCGCATGTAGACGAACAGTCCCTTTCCCCAATCGCGCATCTGCTTTCGCAGTCGCTCGGGCTCTCGTCGATGCCGATGCCGCACCAGCGCACGCGGCTCGAACACGAGCAGGTAGCCCTCCTGCAGCACGCGGAAATACATCTCGAGATCGCCGCCGCCATCGGCAGCGGTTCCGACATCGAGGGCCGGGTCGAAGCCACCGATCGTATCGAAGAGCGCTCGGCGGAACGCCATGTTGGCGCCCGTGCCGAACCGGCCGGCGCCGTGGTGTCCCCCGGCAACGTGCCACGTGCGTCCGAAGCCGCGTCCGAAGCCGCCATAGCTCTCGAAGTCCTGCTGCGCCCCGCTCTCCAGCTCGTACGGAGCAACGAGCCCCGTCACGACGTGCACGTCCGGTGCATCGGCGAACAGCTCGGCGATCGCACGCGCCCAGGCGGGGTCGACGATCACATCGTCATCGGTGAACGCGAGGATCTCGCTTCGCGCCTCGGCGATCGCGCGATTGCGCGCCCAGTCGAGCCCCGGTCGCGGCTCGCGCACGTAGCGCACGCCCGGGTAGCGCTCGCGCACGAGTCGCTCGGTGTCGTCGCTGGAGGGCGCATTGTCCACCACGAGCACCTCCGCCGCCGGGAGCGACATCGCCATGATCGCGTCGAGGCAGAACGCGAGATCCGCGGTGCGGTTGCGCGTGCACACGGCCACCGTCACGCCGGGCAGGGTGTCCTCTCGGCTCGCCGGCACGAAGGCGAGCAGGCTTCGCATCGCCAGCGCATCGTCCGTGAGCGGCTCGGCGAGCCGGCGATGCACCAGCTCGCGCACGAGCGGCTCGAGGAGATCCCTCCGGAGCGCGGAGATGAGCGTGCGCGGGTCGCAGTGCCCGTCTATCACCGGCACGGTGGTCCAGCCGAGCGGAGTGCCGCAGAGCCGAACGAGCACGCGCGCGGATTCGAAGCCGGTGAGCCCCGTCAGTCCCGTGATCGGGCCGCACAGCTCGAGATCGGCAACTTTTATCGGTGGGCTCGCGAGTGCTCGAATGGCTCCGTCCTGCGCATGAGGCGTTGCGAGTGGTCACACATCGAGTGCAGCACTGCAGTGCAAGTTCGTGCGCAGCCGTTCGCGACGAGACAGTACGGTGGAAAATATAGGTCCGCGGGCGCCGCAGGGCATCCGTTCGTCTAGGCATCGGGGGAGCGCCGCCTTAGCTTGGCCAGCATGCCGCACCATGGATGGAGTGATTCGTGACGCCAGCAGCCGTCAGCGCCGCAGAGGATTCCGCGTTCGAGGTGACGCCGGAAGATGAGGCGCAGCCGACCTATGTGGAGGACCTTCGCGAAGCCGCGACCGAGCTGTGGCATTTTCGCGAGATGCTCTACCAGCTCACACTGCGCGACGTGCGCATCCGCTACAAGCAGGCCGTGATCGGCTTCGGATGGGCGCTCCTCATGCCCGCGCTCATCGTGCTCTCCGGCTGCCTCGTTCGATATGCCATGACACGAAAATCCGGGGCTCCGCTCGATCTGGCGGGAATCGCATCGATCTCGGTGAAGGCGCTTCCATGGTCCTTCTTCGTCGGCACCATCAGCTTCTCCACCCAGAGTCTCACGGGCAATCTGCAGCTCGTGAGCAAGGTCTACTTCCCGCGCGCGGTGCTGCCGCTCGCCGCCACGCTCGGGCAGGCATTCGATGCTGCGATCGGCGCGCTCGTGCTCGTGCTCGTGCTGCCATTTCTGGATGTGCATCTCTCGATGGCGCTGCTCTGGGTACCCGTTCTCGCCCTGCTGCTCTTTCTCCTGACGGTTGCCGCCAGCCTGTTTCTGAGCTGCGCGAATCTCTTTTTTCGCGACGTCAAGTACATCGTGCAGGTCATGCTCACGTTCGGGATCTTCTTCACCCCCGTGTTCTTCGAGCCGGAGATGATGGGCCGCCGACTCGCCGCTTTGATCATGCTCAATCCGCTGTCGCCGCTGCTCGAGGGGCTGCGGCTCGCGGTCGTCCAGCAACACGATCTGCTGGTTCCGCTGATCGGGCCGGACGGCTTGGTGGTCTGGTCGCCGCTGTATCTCGTGTATGCGGCGCTCTGGGCGATTCTCGGGCTGGCGGCGAGCGCCATGATCTTTCATCGCTCGGAGTTCGTCTTTGCCGAGTACATCTGAGCGGCCGTGAGCACCGCTTCCGTTTCCTTCCGCCACGTCTGGAAGAAGTTCCGCTATGGCGAGGTTCACAACAGCCTGCGCGACCTCCTTCCCGCGCTCGGACGGAGGCTCCTCCACGGGCGATCGCAGGCCGCGCACGATCTCCAGTCCGGCGACTTCTGGGCGGTGCGCGATGTTTCGTTCGAGGTACGGCCGGGAGAGGCGATTGGAATCATCGGGCCGAACGGGGCGGGAAAGTCCACGGTGCTCAAGCTGCTCACGCGCATCGTTCGCCCCACGCGCGGAGGCTGCACGGTGCGTGGGCGCATCGGAGCGCTGATCGAGCTCTCCGCCGGATTTCACCCGGACCTGACGGGCCGCGAGAACATCTTTCTTCAGGGCTCGATCATGGGGATGCATCGCGGCGAGATCGCTACCAAGTTCGATGAGATCGTCGCGTTCGCCGGTATCCCCGACTTCATCGACACCCCCGTCAAGCGGTACTCGACCGGCATGCACGCGCGGCTGGGCTTCGCGATCGCGGCGCATCTCGATCCCGATGTGCTGATCATCGACGAAGTGTTGGCCGTGGGCGATGCCGCATTTCAGCAGAAGGCGTTCGGGCGCATCGCCGACATGCGCAGGCAGCAGGTGCCGCTCGTCGTCGTGTCGCATCAGCTGGATCGCATCGCGCAACTCTGCACGAAGGCGATCCTGCTCAATCGCGGGCGCGTGGTGCACAGCGGCACGGCGGCGGAAACGATCGCCGCCTACGTCAACACGACGTCGAGTACCGCTGATGCCATCGCCAGCGACTCGGCCACACGCATCGAGTCCATGTTCGTCAACGCGCCGGGCGAAGTGCCATCCGGCGGCACGATCACCGTCACGATCACCGGCACCGTGCGCCCGAACTGGACCGGAACGCGCGAGTCCGTGGTGCTGCGCGTATCGTCGGTCGAGACTGGGGCGATGGTCTTTTCCACCGATACCGCCCTCAATGGCATGCCGCTGCCACATGCCGGTCCGTTCACACTCGAGGTCGATCTGCAGTTGAACGTTCCCGCAAACGTGTACACGATCCAGTCGCTCGTGCTGGACACGCTCACGTCGCGCGAAGTATTTCCCGGGCCGAACGCGCAAGTGAACGTTGGCGCGGGCATCGCGTTCACGGGCTCGGTGCAGATGAATCCGCGGCTCCGGCTCGAGGAGGGAGCACGCGCGGGAGCCGCGGGCAGCAGCGCCTCGCCAGTCGCGTGAGCGATGCCGCGGCTCCACTCGATCCGCCGCTGCTCTCCCTCATCGTCTGCACGCGCGACCGGAGTGGCAGGCTGGATGCGTTCTTCGAGGCGCTGGGCCGGATGCGCGCACGCACCGCGTGGGAGCTGGTGATCGTCGACAACGGTTCGATCGATGACACCCCGGTACGCCTCGCGACGTTGGCAGGCTCACTCGAGGCACCCGTGACGATCGTGCGCGAGCCGCGACCCGGGCTGGGACGGGCGCGGAATGCCGGCGTCACCGCTGCGCGTGGTGCGCTCCTCGCATTCACGGACGACGACTGCTATCCCGCTGTGGATTACATCGACAGCGTGGCGGACGCCTTCGCCGATCGCGAACGAGGCTTCCTCGCCGGACGAATTCTGCTCTACGATGCGCAAGACCATCCGATCACCATTCGCGTCGACTCCACGCCGATTCCGATTCCGCCGCGCAGCGTCGTGCCCACGGGACTCGTACAGGGCGCGAACATGGCCTTTCGGCGCGAGGTGCTCGAGCGCATCGGTGGCTTCGATGACGCGCTCGGTCCCGGCACGCCGTTCTGCAACGATGATGTGGATGCGGCGGCGCGCGCATCGGCGGCCGGTTTCGCGGGCAGCTTCGTGCCGGAGCCGGTGGTGCATCATCATCACGGTCGCCGGGATCCCGCCGAAATTTCCGCGCTCTGGCGCAGCTACGATCACGGACGTGGCGCGTATTACGCCAAGTGCATCTTCGAGCTGCCCATTCGCTGGCGCGTGGCGCGCTATTGGTGGCAGAGCGTCGGCGTGCAGACGTTCGGCGCGACTGTGCGCGAGCTCGAGGGCGCACTCGACTACACGATGCGCCGCCTCACGCGGCGCCTCGGCTGAGCGGCGCGCTCGTGCTCGTCACGGTCGCGATCTGCACGCGAAACCGCTGTCGCGCGCTCGAGCGAACGCTGCGATCGCTCGCCGCGATCGCGATCCCGCCGTCGCTCTCGTGGGAGGTGCTCGTCGTCGACAACGGCTCCGCCGACGGCACCGCAAACGTCGTGGCGGGCGCCTCGAACATGCTGCCGGTGCGTACGATCGCCGAGCCGCAAATCGGATTGTCGCACGCGCGCAATGCGGCGATCACCCACGCGCGCGGGGACTACATCCTGTGGCTCGACGATGACGTGCTGGTCGATGCAGAATGGCTGGCCGCGTATTCCGATGCCTTTCGGGCGTGGCCTGATGCGGCGTTCTTCGGCGGCCCCATCGTCCCGCTATTCGAGGGAACGCCACCGCGATGGATGCAGGCGGCGCTCCCCGTCATCGACAACGCGTACGCCGCCCGCGACCTCGGCAGCGCGCCCGTGGCACTCACGAGCGACACGCTGCCGTTCGGCGCCAACTTCGTGGTGCGCACGGATGAACAACGGCGACATCCATTCGACCCGGAGCTCGGCCGGCGCGGCAACGCACTGTCGGCCGGGGAGGAATGGGCCGTGCTCGCCGAAATGGTCGCGCGTGGTGCAACGGGACGATGGGTTCCCGGCGCGCGCGTCCAGCACGTGATCCCGACTGAGCGCCAGAGCGTGCGCTATCTGCGCCGGTACTATCTCGAAAACGGGATGTCGCTCGCGCGCACGCGAAGCACGGCGGATGAACGCATGCTGTTCGGACGACCGCGCTGGGCGTGGCGCGAGGCGGTGCTCCAGGAGCTCGCGTATCGGCTGCGGCGCCCGTACGCCTCGGCGGACCTCTGGAGCCTCCATTTGCGGCGCGCGAGCATCGCGTGGGGTCTGCTGCGCCTGCCCGCCCGAGCCAGTCAGGATCCTTCGCGTTCGTTGCCGGGCGGCGGAAGATAGTCCGGGAGCGGCGTTCGCTCGCTGCTCGGGCCGAACAGAGGGCTGAGCAGGGGACGC
This sequence comes from Gemmatimonadaceae bacterium, assembly GCA_025929535.1. Classification (GTDB taxonomy): domain Bacteria; phylum Gemmatimonadota; class Gemmatimonadetes; order Gemmatimonadales; family Gemmatimonadaceae; genus FEN-1250. The sequence continues at coordinate 13,049 of JAICLZ010000051.1, read as the reverse complement.
ACGAATCGACGCACCGACGGCAGCATGCGGTCCCAGGCGCCGCCAAGCGCCATCCAGAATGGCCAGCCGATGTTGTAGCGGCGCGCCCAGTATTTGTGAATCTTCGTGCTGCTGGGAACGAGCTTGCGAACTGCGAGTGCTGCGCGCAGATGCGCCTCGTTTCGCTCATCCCACGCGGTCTGAAGGCCATAGGCGAAGGCGCGCAGCATCTGCGTCTCCAGCTGCTCCACGAATGCGGGCGTCTCCCTTTTCTTCGCGACTCTCCAGAAGTGGTGCTTCACGCGCCACCGGCCCAACACCATTTCCGTCACGTTTCGCGAGGCCTGATTCGGATGCACGCGATAGCACGCCGTCACGGCGCTCGTGCACACGAAGGGGTACCGGCGCGCCAGCCGCAGCCACAGGTCGTAGTCCTCGGAGTAGCGCAGCGCCGCGTCGTAGCCGCCATTGCGCAGGAGAATGTCGCGGCGCACCACGGCAGACGACTGTGCCACGATGTTCTCCTCGATCAGCCGCCAGAACATGTTGGACGGCGGGCCCTCCGGCACGGAGGCGGGCGCGATCAGGTCCTCGTCCCCGAAGCGCTGAATGCGCGAAAAGGCCACCGCGCTCTGTGGGTACCGCTCCAGCAGCCCTGCCACTTCGTCCACGTGCGTCGGCATCCAGTAATCGTCCGCATCGAGAAACGCGATGAGATCGCCGGTGGTCGCCGCAATTCCGTAGTTCCGCGCGGCGCCCGGCCCGACGTTCGAGGGAAGCGAGATGCAGGTCACCTGGGCGTCGCGCGCCACCGCGGCCGGGTCATCCGACGACGCATCGTCCACGACGATGATCTCGTCGACGGCTCGCGACTGTTCCCGTACCGACTGCAGTGCTTGCCCGAGAAAGCTCGCGCTGTTGTAGCAGGGAATCACCACGCTGATGCGCTGCCGAGTCACAAGTCGTGAGTCGAAGAAGTGGGATATGGCGCGGTGAGCTCAGCCGGGAACGTGAAACGAGTCTGACTCTTCGAACGGGGCACGGTTCATTCCACAGGAGGCTGTCGGGACTCGAACAGGCGAATCGGTTGCGTCGCTCGCGTGCAAGCTAAGGTATGATGGCATCTTGTGCGCGGTCGGCTCGCTCGGATGCCGGCGGTACGGCGACGGGTGTCAGCAAAGCCTGACACGTCCCGTACCAACCCCTGAGTTGCGCGATGCTCCGCATTGGGGCATGCTCGCCGGAACCGGGCGAGCACACTCGCACGCCGCGCCCGAATCGCAAATCTTCTCCGGAGCAGTGAGTGGGCACAGCATTTCCAGCCGTCGCCGAGCGCGCGTCACCGATGCACGTGGACAGCTCGCGTCCCGCACGTGCGCGCATCGATTCGGTCGATGTCGTGCGCGGCGTCATCATGGTTCTGATGGCCCTCGATCACACGCGCGACTACTTCGGCATCCCGGGCCAGAATCCGACGGATCTCTCCACTGCATCCGCGGCGCTCTTCATGACGCGCTGGATCACCAACATCTGCGCACCGGTGTTCTTCCTGCTCACCGGCACCGGCGCCTGCCTCTCGCGGCGCAGGCGGTCTCCCGGCAATCTCGCCGGCTTTCTCTTCACTCGCGGGCTCTGGCTCATCGTGCTCGACCTGGTCGTGCTCCGCTGCCTCGCGTACCAGTTCAATTTCGACTTCCGCGTTACGCTTCTCCTCGTGTTGTGGGCGCTCGGCTGGTCGATGATCGCGCTCGCCGCCCTCGTTCGACTGCCGGCGCCGGTGGTCACCGCGATAGGCGCGATCATGATCGTCGGCCACAATCTCCTCGACACGGTACGATCCACCAGCCCGCTCTGGAGCATCCTCCACCAGCCCGGCTTCGTGCTCAACACCCCGGCGCACGTCGTCTTCGCGGCGTATCCGCTCGTCCCGTGGATCGGCGTGACCGCGGTGGGCTACGGACTCGGACAGATCTATTCCTGGAGCGCCACGCGGCGGCGAGCCTTCCTTCTGCGGCTCGGTCTCGTGCTCACGCTCGCCTTCATTGCGCTGCGCGCGGTGAATGTCTATGGCGATCCGTCGCGCTGGTCCCGGCACGACTCGACGCTGTACACCGTGCTCTCGTTTTTCGCCACGACGAAGTATCCGCCATCGCTGTTGTTCCTTCTGATGACACTCGGTCCCGCGCTCCTCTTTCTGGGGGCGGTGGATGGTGCAACCCCGCGCGCGCTGCGGCCGGCGATCATATTCGGGAGAGTCCCGCTGTTCTACTACATCGTGCACTTTCCGCTCATTCATCTCCTTGCGCTCGCGACGTGCGTTGCTCGCTACGGCACGGCACACTGGATGTTCGAGTCGCCGAGCGTGGCCCACTATCCGTTCACGGCACCGCCGGGGTGGGGATTCCCGCTGCCGGTCGTGTACCTCATTTGGGCGCTCATCGTGTGCGCAATGTATCCGCTCTGCCGCTGGTACGCGGCGCTGAAGGCGCGTCGCACCGATCCATGGCTGAGCTACATCTAGCGCAGCGGCTTCTCGCGCTCGAGCGTTGCGGCGCAGCCCGCCAGGCGGCGCGCCGCCGAGTGGGGCGTGGATGATCGACTGAAGATTTGCTATCGTTGACCGATCCGAAGTCTCGTCATCGCACGCATTCTCGAGCGCGGCCAATGAATCGCAAATTCGACAGCATTCTCGGAACAGTCGGCAGCACGCCGGTGGTACGCATCAACCATCTGGCGCCTCCGGACGTGCATCTCTTCGTGAAGATCGAGGCGTTCAACCCACTCGGCTCCGTCAAGGACCGTCTCGCGCTCGGTGTCATCGAGGACGCCGAGCGCAGGGGAACGCTGAAGCCCGGGCAGACGGTCATCGAGGCGACGAGCGGCAACACCGGCATCGGCCTCGCGATGGTGTGCGCGCAGAAAGGCTATCCCCTGGTAGTGACGATGGCCGAGAGTTTCAGCATCGAACGGCGGAAGCTGATGCGTTTTCTTGGTGCGAAGGTCGTGCTCACGCCGGCCGCGGAGCGGGGCGTGGGAATGGTGAAGAAGGCCGTCGAGCTTGCGGAGACGCACGGGTGGTTCCTCACGCGCCAGTTCGATAACGAGGCGAACGCGGACATGCACTCGCGCACCACGGCGCGCGAGATCATCGAGGCATTCGCCGGCGAGCCGCTGGACTACTGGGTCACGGGCTTCGGCACCGGCGGCACGCTGAAAGGCGTCGGGCGCGTGCTGGCCAAGGAGCGACCGGAAACGAAGGTCGTGGTTTGCGAGCCGGCGGATGCGCCGATGCTCGCCAGCGGCACGAAGCAGCAGCAACGGGGCGACGGCACATTCGAGGCGAGTCATCCCTCGTGGAAGCCGCACCCGATCCAGGGATGGAGTCCCGACTTCATTCCGAAGCTCGCCGCCGACGCAGCGGACATGGGCATCATCGATCGCGTCGTGACGGTCACGGGTCCCGATGCGATGCACTGGAGCCGCGAGCTCGCGAAGAAGGAGGGGATTCTGGTCGGCACATCATCGGGAGCGACGTTCGCCGGTGCGCTCCAGCTGTGCAGGGAAGCGGCCAAGGGCTCGACGGTACTCTGCATGCTGCCCGATACCGGAGAGCGGTATCTGAGCACGCCGCTCTTCGCGGACATCCAGGTCGACATGACGGCGGAAGAGCTCGAAATCGCGAGCTCTACGCCGAGCGCTCGCTTCGCGTCCGTCGCTTCGTGACGCAAGCTGCTTTCGCCCCGTCATTGGTAAAGAGATTCTTGTACAACCCATTTTCGGAGCAAGCCACCGCATGCGCTCACCTGCACGTCTCAATGTCGTCGCATCTCTCCTCGCGCTCTCGGTTGTAGCCGCGTGCGGGGGTGACAGCACCGGACCCAAGGCACCCACGGCTGCACAGGTTGCGGCTCACTTCGACTCGATCGCGATTCAGGCACAGACGCAGAGCGAGACCAATGAGGCCTACAGTGGTCGTGGCTTTCTGGCCACGCTGATCGAGCTTCCAGCGGCTCTGGGCGCGGTACCGGCCACGGTGAGCGTGAGCACTGCCAATGGTGTCGAGAGCTGGAAAGCCTACGAGCTGCTCGCGGTGCCGTCCACCAGCAGCGCGGATTCGGTGTTCTTCCTGCTCATGTTCAGAGACGCGGATGCGCACGACGCCCTGCTCATCACCTTCGATAGCACGGGCGCGGGCGACTCCGGAGGCATCATCGCGGGCGACACGATTTCCGTGAGCCCCACGTCCGCCTCCGCGGCCACGTCGTTGAGCTCCATGTCCTCCACGTGCGCGACGCCCTCCGCATCCCTGCTCAATCCGCAGCTGGCGATGCTGGCAATCGGTTCGTGCAACCTCGCGCGCTTCACGACGACGGTGAGTCTCACCTCACCCTCGACGACGGGCATGGACGCGGCGCTCACGAGCATCAGCTTCTCTAATGCCTCCGTGAATGGCGCTCGCGTGGTCGATCAGGCCTCGGGCGCTGCCGTGCGACGCGTGCTCGACATGCTCAAGACCGCGAAGGCAAACAGACACCGCTAGGCGCATCCGCACGTGCGTTCGCGATGCCCCGCCGTTCTCGTGATCGGCGGGGCATCGTCGCGTCTGCGGCAATCGCCGGTGATGCGCATCACCGGCAAGAGCTGTTTTCCAACCGCGGAATGGAAATCGCTTATCGAGCGCTCGCCATTCACCGATCGCCGTTCACTCACGAACTTCGGAGTCCTTCGCACATGCAAGCTGCCCCGCGCTTCGCGCTCGCCGCTGCGCTCGTGATCCTCACCACCACTGCCGCATGCGGCGGCGACAGCACGGCGCCTGTTGTGCCCACGCAGAATGTCGCCGTGCACTTCGATTCGCTGCACATCGCCGCCAAGGCACTCAGCACGAGCGATACGAACTACGCCTTTCGCGCGACGGCGCTCTCGGACCTCGAGCTTCCCGCAGCCTTCGGTGCCGCGCCCACCACAGTTGCCATGGCGACCGCGTCAGGGACCGAGAGCTGGAAGGGATTCGTCTTTCAGGAAGTGATGCTGAATCACGGCGCCCCTGCGGACTCGGGGCGGCTGTTGCTCGCCTACCGCGACGCCGATGCGCACACGCTCATCGTCACGGTGCTCCTCGCCAACGGCACCTTCGCAGGCACGTCGCTCATGGCGAACGACACGGTCGTGGTACACGCGAGCTCCACTTCCGGAAGCATCGCGCAGACGGGCACTGGTGCGAGCTGCGCGACGCCGCCATCGGGACTCACCAACCCGGTGATCACGACGGCTTCGCAGGCGACGTGTCTGCTCGCCACCTTCGACGCCACGCTTACCGCGTCCTTTCCGGAAACCGATGGCGTCGACCCGGCGCTCACGCAGCTCTCGTTCCCGCTCACCACCTTCGCGGGGGAGCGGTTCCAGGATCCAGCGGGCGTGCTGACGTCGCGCGTCGGCAGTATGGTGGGTATGCCCTAACGGGCGTCGCTGCGCTTCTTGGCGAGCGTGAGCGAGGCCAGCGGCCGCGCATGCGACGCCTGGTCGCTCGCCTCGGGACTCTCGATCACGTGTGTGAGCTCCGCAGTGCCGTGACCGTAGTTCGTCTCGACCGCGCGGCGCGCCGACTCGGGATCACCCGCGCGCAGCGCGCGGATGATCGCGTCGTGCTCCGCGGCCGCATCCACGATGCGCTTGGGAAGGATCTCGTTGGCGTACACCCGATTGTAGCGCTCCGCCTGGGGCTTGATCACATCCAGCAACGCGAGCAGGCGAGGGCCCGCGGCCGCGTGCGTGCACGCATGATGGAATGCCGCATCGATGTCGCGCAGGCGGTCGTGCGATGCGGTGGCGGACGCTCCTTCCCGCCGCATGCTCTCGTTCAGCGCCACGAGCTCCGCCACCAGCTCGAGCCGGCGATCGGTGGGGAGGCGGGCCGCCGCGGCGGCCGCGTGGCCCTCGTGAAGCGCGACCAGGGAGCAGAGCTCGTCGGCATCGCTGTCCACGAGCGGGGCCACCACCGGGCGCGCGTGCCGGAATCCCTCCGGCGTCACGACGTACCCCTCCTGCTGCAGGCGCTGTATCGCGTCCCTGATCGGCGTACGGCTTACGCGGAATTGCACCGCGAGCTGATCCTCGATGAGCCGCGTGTCGGGCGCGAGGCGCCCCTCGTTGATCGCGTCGCGAAGTGCCCGATAGACGCGCATCCCTTCGGCGCGGCGCGCGGCCTTCGCGCGCGGTGCGAGCGGCGCGGAGCGCGCTTGAGAGCTCAAAGGCTCGGCAGCAAGAGGACGCACACTCATCGGCGCGCAGGTTTGGAGGAAAAGTGAAGGCGGCGCCGGACGTGTGAGCCGAGCAGGAGGAGCGCTCACCGGGTGTCCAATGATACTATTCGTTGTACGCCCCCGACAGGGGACACCGGGAAACATCAAACGACACGCGAGGCAAATGCGAAAGAGCGTTCCACGACCGCTGAAGAGATTAAAGAGACTGCCCAAGAGGCCGTTCGCGTGACCAACCCCATCGACAAGGAGCCACGAATCGAGCCGGGCGCCGTTCCCGTTGCACCCGGGCTCGAAGACGCCGCGGCAAAGGCGAACGCCACCATCGGTTTTCGCGCTCCGAGGGAATATGCGGCCGTCGATCGCAGGACGATCGGCATCTGCGCCGGCGCAATCGTCGTTGCGATCGGCGCCGGTCTCGCGGCCCAGCTGCTCATCCATCTCATCGGCCTGGTCACCAACGCGACCTTCTACGGCAGACTCTCCACCTCGTTCGCCGCGCCGCGCTTCGGCACGCACAACCCGTTCTTGATCATCGCCATTCCCATCGGCGGCGCGATCATCGTCGGGCTCATGGCGCGGTACGGCTCGGCGGCCATTCGCGGCCACGGAATTCCCGAGGTGATGGAGCGCGTGCTCTACGGCGAGAGCCGGATTCCGGCCCGCGTGCTCTTCCTCAAGCCCATCTCGGCCGCGATCGCGATCGGCACCGGCGGACCGTTCGGCGCCGAGGGGCCCATCATCGCGACGGGTGGGGCGCTCGGCTCCCTCGTCGGGCAGTTCGTGAAGATCACCGCCGACGAGCGCAAGACGCTTCTCGCCGCCGGCGCGGCTGCGGGTATGACGGCGACCTTCGGCAGTCCGGTGAGCGCGGTGCTGCTCTCCGTCGAGCTGCTCCTGTTCGAGTATCGTCCGCGCTCCCTCATTCCCGTGGCGCTCGCATCCGCGGTCGCGACGGCCATTCGCGCCGCCTTTGCCGGAAGCGCGCCCATCTTCGCCATCGCGCCACTCGCGCAGCCGACGGGGCTCGCGCTCGTCGCCTACGCGGTGCTCGGAATGTTCATCGGGGCGTTCGCCGCGGGCATTACGCGTTTCACGTACGGGATCGAAGACGCGTTCGAGAAATTGGGCGAGCGCTATCACATTCACTGGATGTGGTGGCCCGCCCTCGGCGCGATCGTCGTCGGCGTGGTGGGTGTGCTCTCGCCCCGCACCCTGGGTGTCGGTTACGAGAACATCACCGATCTGTTGTCGGGCGCGATCGTCGGACGAGCGCTGCTCGTGCTGGTGGCGCTCAAGCTGATCTCGTGGGCGGTGTATCTCGGAAGCGGCACGTCCGGTGGAACGCTGGCCCCATTGTTCACGATCGGCGCGGGGCTGGGCGCCTGGGTGGGCGAGCAGTGCGCGGTCTTCGCGCCATGGCTCGGCATCGACGCACACGTCGCGGGACTCGTGGGCATGGCCGCGATTTTCGCCGGTGCGTCGCACGCGCTGCTGACGTCCGTCGTCTTCGCCTTCGAGACTACGCGGCAGACGTTCGGGCTGCTGCCCCTGCTCGCCGGATGCACCGCCTCATACCTGGTCGCGCTGCTGCTCAATCGCAACTCGATCATGACCGAGAAGCTCGCGCGCCGCGGTGTGAGCCTGCGAACCGAGTATGCCGTCGATTTTCTCAGCCAGGTGCTCGTGCGCGATGTGGCGACACGCGAGGTCGTGACGCTGCGAGCGACGGACACGATCGCGGACGCGCGCGAGTGGATCGTGCGCGGCGGCGCGGGCGCCACGCACCAGGGATTTCCGGTGCTCACGGATGAGGGTGTGGTGATCGGCGTGCTGACGCGCCGCGATCTTCTCGATCCCGATGCCGACGTGACGCAAACGATGGCGAGCACGATCACGCGCGACCCGGTGGTCGTCTTCGACGACAGCACGTTGCGCGACGCCGCCGATCAGATGGTCGCGGAAGGCGTCGGGCGCCTGCCCGTACTGGAGCGCGCACGGCCGCATCGCCTGGCCGGCATCCTTTCGCGAAGCGACCTGCTCACGGCCCACGGGCCGCGGCTGGAGGCCGCCAGCAGAGTGCAGCCGGCGCGCACGCACCTCATGAGCCCGGGGAGCTTTGGACGGACCAAAGTCCCCTAGAAAACTTTGTGGTGTCTTTTGACGAATGACGTGCCGTTGAGCGGAGCGCGCCTCCAATTTCCCTGAGTCGTCGGCAGAATTCCTCCGCTCGGGCGGTTCGTGGACATTGGTGGGCTGGAGCGTGCCTGGCGGCGCGCATGGATGCAATCGATCGGCGCGCTCTCCGGCGGGGAGCGCGTCGCGCGCGTTCCCGATTGGGACGCGCGCCCCTGGTCCGTGCTGTATCTCCGCACGCAGGGCATCGGCGATGTGATTCTCGCCACCGGGGTGTTCCGCGCCATCGCGCGCTCGCACTCCACGATCTCGCTCGACGTGGTCACGACGCGCGCGGCCGCGCCCGTGCTCGATAACAATCCGTACGTGCGCCGCGTGATCACGACCGGCAAGGGGATCGCGGAGTCTGCCGCCCTCGCATCGGTGATGCGCCGCTCGAAGTACGACGTCGTCATCGACGGCAAGATTACGCGCGGCGCGTCCTTCATCCGGAGTCCGACCCTCACCATGCTGTCGCGCGCGCCCTACCGCATCGGTGTGGGGGGTGGCAACCATCATCTCGTGTTCAACATGTGCGTCCCGCGCTACGATCGCTCGACCACGCACATGGTGAAGGGAAGCGCAGCGCTGGCCTCTCCGTTCGGCGTCGACCTCGAGACGACGAGCTTTCGCCCCGAGCTCTTTCTGAGCGCGGGCGAGCGCGAGCGGGCGGAACGCTCATGGGATGCCGCGGCGCGCAGCCGCTCGGGCAACGGAACACGATGGCTGGTGAATCTTTCGGCCGGAGCATTGGTGCGCCGCTGGCCGGATGAGCGCTGGATCGCGTTGATCTCGCACCTGCGAGCGCGGGAGCCGCACGCGACCATCGCCGTGATCGGTGTCGAGGCGGAGCGTGATGCCGTGCAGCGGGTGGCGCTCGTCTCGGGAGCCGCGGCGGTGAGCGCGCCCCGCCTGCGCGATGCGCTCGCGATGGTGGGAACGAGCGAGCGCGTGATCACGTCCAACACCAGCATCACGCACGCGGCGTCGGCGTTCAGCATTCCGACGGTCCTTCTGCTCGAGCGCGGTGAGGACCAGTGGCGCTCCTGGTGCACGCCCTCGGAAGTGGCGTACTGGACCGGCTCTTCCGTCGCATCACTCGATGTCGAGACCGCGAAGGACGCGCTGGACCGGCTACTCGCCTCCCGCCGCTGAGCGCTGCTCGCGCGCGAGCAGCCGCTCCTTGCGCGCGAGTCCCCACCGGTAGCCGCCGAGCGCGCCGGTGCCGCGCACGACTCGATGACACGGGATCACGAGCGACACACGATTGCGCGCGCACGCGCTCGCGACCGCGCGCGCCGCGCTCGGCGCCGCAATCGATGCAGCCACCTGCGCATACGATCTCGTCTGGCCGTACGGAATCCCTTGCAGCGCCTGCCAGACACGCTGCTGGAACGGAGTCCCCGCCACATCCAGCGGCACCGCGATCTCCCGTTGCGAGCCCTCGACGTACGCACGCACCGCGGCCACCCACGCGCGCAGCCGCGCATCCCCGCGCGCGCCGCGCACGCGCGTGCGCGTCGACTGTGGATATTCTGAATTCAAGGCATTTTCGAGCATCGCGTCATCGTCGCCGAGCGTGATCGCGCACACGCCGCGCTCGGTCGCGGCGACGAGCAGCCGGCCGAGCGAGGTCGCCGCCGTCATGTATCGGATCTGCACGCCCTTGCCACCACGGCGGTACGCGCCCGGTGTCATCCCGAGCTGCGCGATCGCCGCGTCGTACGCGCGGCTGCTGGCGCCATAGCCCGCATCGAAGGTCGCTCTGCTCACGGTCGCGCCGGCTCGCAGACGCGCCTTCAGGCTGTCCGCGCGCAGCGCGGCCGCATACTTGCGCGGCGAGACGCCGACGTGGCGAGTGAAGGTGCGCTGCAGGTGGGACGCGCTCATCCCCACGGCCCGGGCGAGCGTCGCGAGCGCAGGTGGCTCGCCCACGTGCGCCTCGAGATAGGCGCGAGCCTTCGCGATCACGCGGCTGGCCGCGCTCTCCGTTGCGCGCGGATCGCAGCGCTTGCATGCGCGAAAGCCGGCCGCCTCCGCGGCACCAGGATCCGCGAAGAAGCGCACGTTCGCACGCAGCGCGCGCCGCGACGCGCAGCTCGGCTTGCAGTACACGCCCGTAGTTCGTACCGCGAACACGAAGCGTCCGTCCTGCTCGGCGTCGCGCGCCATCACCGCCTTCCACCGCGCCGTCTCGAGGTGCGCGCTCATGATGCCGCTCCGGCCATCGTCCGCGTTCGCTCCGCCGCGCGCCGCGGACGATAGACGGTCTCCGGAATCCGGCTCAGCGTCGAGTCGTGCACGATCCCGCCCAGCCCGAAGAACTGCTGAAAGCTCATGAGGAGCGGGCGCCACTTCTCGGGATCGATGCGATCGGAGTGGCCCGTCATCCGGATCGCCTCGTCCACGTGCACGCGCACGATCCTGAGCTCGAGTGCCACGAGCGCACCGCGGCGATCGTCGTCGCGCACGGCCAGTGGGTGAACCGCTTCCAGCGTCGCCTCGAGATGCACGGGGCACTCCCCCACGCGCGGCGGCTGCACGCACTCGGACTCGAGCGAGGTGAGCCCGGCGAGGCCGAACTTGTCGGCCACGTGGCGGTAACCCATCGAGAGCTTGTGCGGCGGCACGGGATCGCTGCCGGTCGTGCGTGCGAGGCGGTTCACCGCGCCCACCTCGTTCACCGAGGGAAGATTGAGCACGCACTCGCCTGCGCGCTGAACGTTCTGCGGCGTCAGCGAGCGCGTGCCGAAGCCGAGCATGCACGAATGCCCGAGCCACCACGCGCTCGACATCGGGGCCAGGTTGGATGAGCCATTTGCGTTCGTGGAGCTCACGAGAACGACCGGAGTGCCGAAGTACAGTATCGCGGGATCGATGACGGTGTGCATTGGAATCGATGGCCGGGGTGAAGTACGCGAGCCGCATCGGTACGAGGGCTCGATCACACCGCTCAGTCTATTGCGCCTCGAGCGCCCGCACTTCCCGAATATTGCGCTCCAATTCGGCGCTCATCCGGCGGTCTCGCCCGCACTCACATCCAGCGCGTCGTAACGCTTGAGACGGTAGATCGCGGCCGCGAACAGCCAGCTCGCGATGAACACCGCGATGATCAGATAGCCGATGCTGCCGAAATTGTGGTTGAGCGCTGCGACGCCGCTCCAGAAGACGCCGGTTGCGTGCAACCGCGCGCCCACGAGGCCGAGCGCCTCGATCCCGCCGACCAGGAGCGCGACGATCACCGAGACGAAGGTGATGGTCATGTTGTAGTAGAGCTTCCGGATCGGCTTCACGAACGCCCATCCGTACGCGCTCGCCATCATCATGCTGTCCACCGTGTCCACGAGCATCATGCCCACGGTGAAGAGAGCGGGGAAGACGAGAATCGACCAGAGGCTCATCCCCTTCGATGCTTCCGCCGCGGAGATCCCGAGCAGTCCGATCTCGGTGGCGGTGTCGAAGCCGAGCCCGAACAGAAATCCCAGCGGGTACATGTGCCAGCTCTCGCGAATCATTCCGAAGAGCGGACGAAAGACGCGCGCGAGCAGCCCGCCGCCGCTCAACAGCACGTCGAGATCGTCGTGCGCGTAGCGTCCACCCGCGCGCACGCGATGAAAGGTGCGGTACACCGAGAGGAGCACGAACCCGTTCATCACTGCGATGATGAGAAGAAACAGCGCCGAGACGATCGTGCCGATCATGCTCCCGATCGCGTGGAATGCGGCGAACTGTCGCGTCAGTGCCGTCGCGGTCACGGCGATCGCCGTGGAGGCGAGCACCACGACCGTCGAGTGTCCGAGCGAGAAGAAGAAGCCGACGCCGATCGGCCGCTGCCCGTGGTGCATCAGCTTGCGCGTGACGTTGTCGATCGCGGCGATGTGATCGGCATCGATCGCGTGGCGCACGCCAAGCCCGTACGCCAGAAGCGCCGTGCCGAGGAGCAGTGGGTACGCGTGGAACGCGGTCAGCGCCCACGCCCACGCGGCCAGATTCGCGACGACGAGCGCAACCAGCAGTCGCGCTGCACGGCCACGCAGAAGATCGATCACGGGATTCCCTTGAGCTCCGATCTGCAGCTGCGGTGATGCCACACGATGACCGCGGCGAACGCGACCAATACGAACGCGATCAGGCTCGTGCGCCCCACGAGATGCTCGAGCCTCGGCAGGTTGTTCCCGAATACGTAGCCCAGCGCGCCGAACAGGATGGACCACGCGAGCGCGCCGAGCGCATTCCAGAGGAGAAAGATACCGAAGCGCATCTTCGTGACGCCCGCGAGCACGCCCGCGAACATTCGGAGAATGGCGATGAAGCGGGCGATGAAGACCGCTTTCGGACCATGTTCGGTGAAGAACTTGCGCGCCTTCGCGATGCGCTGCGGGGTGACGCCGAGAATGCGACCGTGCTTCGTCAGGAATTGCAACCCCCCGGTCGTGCCGATCCAGTAGCCGCCCACGCCGCCGCCGGCCGCGCCCACGAATGCGGCGATGATGACGCCCACGATCGTGAGCCGGTGGCTTTGCGCGGCCACGGCCGCCGCCGTGATGAGCGCGGTCTCTCCCGGCAGCGGCAGACCCACGCCCTCGGCGAGCACGAGCAGCACGACGATCGCGTAGCCGTAACTCTCGATCAGAT
>JAICLZ010000097.1 GCA_025929535.1 Gemmatimonadaceae bacterium | reverse complement strand
TGTCTTTGGTCCCGCGCGATGACGATGGAAATCGTAGAGTTTTGTCGTCTCCGTTCGATCCGTTTTCAATCCGTTTGTAGTCCGTATCTCAAAATGTATGAGCCAGCCCGAGCGGCTGTTGCCGTTCCGGGCAGGCGCGCACCATGCAGGCTTTACGCGCCTTCGTTCATCGTGAGCACCACGCGGAAGCGCGCCTTGTTGTCCATCATCAGCTTGTAGCCCTCGGCTGCGCGCTCGAGGGGCATCTCCTGGATCATCGGGCGGACGCCGGTGAGGGCGCTGAATCGCATCGTGTCCTGCGAGTCGATGGAGGATCCGGACGGCCAGCCGGCCACTGACTTGCGGCCGCCGATGAGCTGGAGCGATGTGACGGCTATCGGCTCCATCGATGCGCCGACCATGAGCAGCTTTCCGTCTACGCCGAGGCCGCCGAGCACTTCGCCCATCGCCTTGCCGCTCGTGACCGTGGTGAGGATCACCTTGGCGCCACCCATCTTCGCCAACGCCTCTGCCGGATTTCTCGCCGTGCTGTCGATGTACTCGTGCGCGCCGAGCTTCTTCGCGAGCGCGGCCTTGTCCTCGCCGCGCGCGATCGCGACGGTGTGGAATCCCATGCGCGACGCGTACTGCACGGCGAGATGTCCGAGGCCGCCGATGCCGTGTACCGCAAGGAGATCACCCGCGCGCGCGCCGCTGTTGCGCAGCGAATTGAAGGTGGTCACGCCCGCGCACATCAGCGGGCCCGCATCGACGAACGAGATCTCGTCCGGAATGAGCGCCAGCGCTTCCTTCGGCACCACGATGTACTCCGCGTATCCGCCGTCGAACGAAATGCCCGAGACCTGCGGGTTGATCAGGCACGCCACGAAGTCGCCGCGACGGCATCTGTCGCAGTAGCCGCAGCTTCCGCCGTACCAGCCAATGCCCACGCGGTCGCCGGCTTTCCAGCCGAGCACGCCGGCGCCCATGGCATCGACGACGCCGGCAACTTCGTGCCCCGGCACGCGCGGATAGTCGATCCCGGGCCAGTGTCCCTCGACCGTGAGTGAATCACTATGGCAGATGCCGCACGCATGCACCTTCACGCGCACGTATCCCGCAGCCGGCTGGGGAATCTCCTTTTCGACGAGCTCCAGCGGACCACCCGCCTTCGCCACCTGAACTGCGCGCATCTTCGCCATGCCCACTCCCGAATGTCCGTTTCGACTGTTGCACTGGTTCGCGGCCGCGGCCGCACTCGACGGTGGTGAACGCACCTCGGCCGCCGAATGATCCCGATATATTCTCGTGCATGGTGACCAGCCGGTGAGCCACGCCGATGTGAGCCGCGCGCGCGAGCTCGTGCTCGAACACGGCTGGAATGCGACGGCGTACCAGATTCTCAATCCGGGAATCGCGCACTGGTTCTCCGCGGCGGGAGATGCCGTGGTCGGCTTCGTGCGCCGAAGCGGAGTGCGAGTGGTCGCCGGCGCGCCCGTGTGCGCGCCACATCGATTGCGCGATGTGGCGGTCGAGTTCGCAACGGATGCGCACGCGCGCGGCGATCGCGTGTGCTACTTCGGTGCTGGGGAGCGACTCGAGGAGACGCTCCGGCGCGACCGAGCGCACGGCACCGTCGGCCTCGGTGCGCAGCCGAGCTGGAATCCGCGCGGCTGGGGCAAGATCGTGGCGCGCCGAGCCTCGCTGCGCGCGCAACTCAATCGCGCACGCAACAAGGGCGTGGTGGTGACGCGATGGACCGCGGAGCGTGCGGAGAAGAGTCCGGTGCTCGAGCGGCTGCTGCACGAGTGGCTGGGAGGATTGGGACTTCCGCCCCTCCACTTTCTCATCGAGACGGAAACGATCGCACTCACGCGCGATCGCCGAATCTTCGTTGCGTCGCGGGGCGACACCGCGGTGTCGTATCTCGTGGCCTCGCCGGTGCCGGCGCGCAGAGGGTGGCTGATCGAGCAGATCGTGCGCGGACACGGTGCTCCGAATGGCACGTCGGAGCTGCTCGTCGACGCCGCGATGCATGCGCTGGCGAGCGAAGGCGCCGAGTACGTGACGCTCGGGCTCGCACCGCTCTCGAGACAATCCCGATTTTCGGATCCGTCGGTGCCGCCATGGCTGCGGCTCGTGCTGCGCTGGGTGCGCGCGCACGGCCGGCGCTTCTACGACTTCGACGGACTCGATCGCTTCAAGACGAAGTTCGCACCCGAAGAGTGGGAGGAGATCATCGCGATCGACGATCGCGCGCCGTTCTCGATGCGCGCGCTGTGGGCGATCGCAGCGGCCTTTGGCGGAAGCTCGCCAGTGACGCTCTTCGTGCGCACGGTGTGGCGAGCCGTCGTGCAGGAGCTGCGATGGCTCGCGCGTCGCTGATCATCGTGCTCAGCCGTGGTCGTGCTTCTTCGGTGCCTCGGGGCGACCATCGCTGCTCTCCTCCAGCCCCTCTGTCTTGCGGCCGGGCTCGTTCTCCTTCCGGTGCTCCTTGGCAAGCGGTGCGTTCGCCTTCGCGAGATGCTGCTCGTCGATGTGCTCGTGGCTCTCGTTTGGATCGTGTCGTCGATTCGGCATATTTTCACCTGTAAGATTGAAGTGCTCGTCGTTGATTGTCTTGCAAGAAAGAACCCGCGGCGCAGGCGGCCGGGCATTGCATTTCACCCACATGCGAGAGCGTGAGTCATGAGCGGCGAACAGCAACTTCAGGGTCCTGATCTCGCGGCCGGAGTGCCGGTGTCCTCCATTCCCGACGGCGGAATGCTGACAGGACACGCGCAAGGGCAGGCGGTGCTGCTCTCGCGGCGTGGAAGCGAGATCTTCGCCATCGGCGCCACCTGCACACACTACAGTGGGCCGCTCGGAGAGGGGCTCATCGTGGGTGACACGGTGCGCTGCCCGTGGCATCACGCATGCTTCAGCCTGCGCACCGGAGAGGCGATTCGCGCGCCGGCGCTCAGCCCCGTATCGCGATGGACGGTGGAGCGCCGCGGCGACACGGTGGTGGTGACGAGCGAGATCAAGGCGGCCGATGGTGCGGCACCGCTCGCCGGCGCGACGACCGCAGCGCCTCCGCCCGATGTGAAGCGCGTGGTAATCGTCGGCGCGGGCGTGGCGGGGAACGCGGCCGCCGAGATGCTGCGCCGCCGCGGCTTCGCCGGCTCGATCACGATGCTCGGCGCCGATCCCGCAGCGCCCTACGATCGCCCGAATCTCTCGAAGGATTATCTCGCGGGCACCGCCGAGGAGAGTTGGCTGCCGCTCCACTCATCATCGTTCTATAAGCGTCACGACATCGAGCTGCTCACCGGCACGCGGGTGAGGTCGGTCGATGTGGCAGGAAAAAAAGTGACGGCCGAGAACGGAAAAAGCCGCGAGTTCGATCGGCTGCTGCTCGCCACGGGGGCGGATCCGGTCGCGCTCAAAATTCCGGGCGTGGATCAGAAGCACGTGTTCTATCTCCGCACGCTCGCGGACAGCGAGAAGATCATCGCCGCCGCCGAAAAGGGAAAGCGAGCGGTGGTGATCGGCGCATCGTTCATCGGCCTCGAGGTTGCGTCGTCGCTCCGAACGCGCGAGCTCGACGTGCACGTCGTGGCGCCCGACACGGTTCCGCTCGCGAAGGTGTTCGGCGAGCAGCTCGGCTCGTATCTGAAGTCGCTCCACGAGCAGCACGGTGTGAAGTTCTCGCTTCGGAAAACCGTGACCGCGATCGGCGCGGCGGATGTCGCGCTCGACGACGGGGCCAAGCTCCCCGCCGACATCGTCGTGATCGGGATCGGCGTGCGTCCGAACCTCGAGCTCGCAAAGCAGATGGGGCTCACGGTGGACAACGGTGTGGTTCTGAACGAGTTCCTGGAGTCGAGCGCCGCCGGCATCTACGCGGCGGGGGACATCGCGTCGTTCCCGTATCGCGGCGGGCGGGTGCGCGTCGAGCACTTCGTCGTGGCCGAGCGGCAAGGGCAGTGCGCCGCCGAGAACATGCTGGGTGCGAGGCGCAGATACGACGACATCCCGTTCTTCTGGACCGCGCAATACGGCAAGGAGTTCAGATACGCCGGCCACGCATCGGCGGCCACGAATGCGGTGGTGGCTGGCGACATCCGCAGGGAGGATGCGATCGTGGCGTACAGGGAGAACGGAAGAGATGTGGCGTTCGCGACGTTCGGTCGCGACCTCGCCTGCCTTCAGGCGGAGCGTGCGCTCGAGGTGAACGATACGAAGGTGATGAAGGAGCTCACGGCGAGCTGACGGCAGCTTCGGGCGATCGCCACAAGGCGCCGAGCCAGAACGCACTGCATGCCACACCTGCGAGCACGCCGCCGAGCACGTCCGCGGGCCAATGCGCGCCCAGGTACACGCGCGCTATCGCTGCGGCGATCACGAAGAGAGCAGCCGCGCCGACCGCGCCGAGTCGCAGCGCGGCCGAGCGCATGGAGCACGTGAGCAGCAGCGCGCCCAGTCCGAAGATCACGACGGCGAGCATCGCATCGGCCGAGGGATAGGAGAAGCCGCCGGCGGAGGTGAGCAGCGGACTTACGCCGTGCGGACGCACGCGATAGATGAGGTGCTTGAGAATCGCGTTCAACAGCTCGGCGCTGATGCAGGCGCCGATGTAGTACGCCGCCGCGCGGGCGTCGCCCCGGCGATAGAGCACGATCGCGAAAATGAGGAGCACCGGAATCGCGAGCTTGCCCGACGTGTACGTGACCGCGAGCAGAAAACCGGTGAGCAGCGGTGTGGCTTCGGTGCGCAGCGAGAGGATCATGTCGCGGTCGATCAACGCCGTGCCGTGCTCGAACACCATGGCGGTGAGCACGACGAAGAGAGCTGTGGCGATGACAGCCACGCTCAGGACGATGGTGGCATTGCGGCGTGCATCGGTCGGACGGTGTGTCAGCGGTGATCTCCGAGCAGGAGCCGCGCGACCGGGAACACGATCGCGCGGGGGAGCACGCGGCCCGAATACGCCACGAGCTTGTTCATGATTCCGGTAACGAGCACCGGCGTCCCCCGCGTCATCGCATCGTAGCCCGCGCGCGCGACGCTCGCGGAGCTCATCTTCGGAACGAGGCTGCTCGTGAACAGCGGCAGCGACTCGGCGCCCGACGCGGTCGCGAATCCGGAGTGCGTCGCGCCCGGGCACAGCGTGGTGAGCGTGACACCGGTGCCTCGAAGCTCGCGCGCGAGCGCCTCGCCCAGACTGAGTACGTACGCCTTCGATGCGCAGTAGGCGGCCATGTTCGGTCCCGGCAGAAACCCCGCCGTCGATGAGACGAGCATCACGCGCCCGTGCCCGCGTGCGACCATTCCGGGCAAGAGCGCGCGCGTGAGTGCCGTGAGCGCGACCACGTTGAGCTGCAGCATCGCATCGATCCGGTCGGGATCCTCGCGCACGAAGGCGCCCACGTCGCCAAAGCCGGCATTGTTGATGAGCACGTCCACTTGCAGCCCGCGCGCGTCGAGCTCGAGAGCGAGCTCGCGCGCCGCGCCGGGAACACCGAGGTCCTTCGGCACGACCGTCGCAACCGCACCAGCCGCGCGCAACTCGGCGGCGAGCGCCTCGAGCTCCGGTGCACGTCGCGCGGTGAGTACGACGTCGTGCCCATGGCGTACCAGCTCGCGGGCGAGCTCCGCGCCGATGCCGCTCGATGCGCCGGTCACGAGCGCGAGATTGCGTGCGCCATTGTCCTGCATGCGTGCTCCTTCGAAGATAAATGCAACCAGCGAATGTCCTGCAAACGACCACATTCCGTCAACATGCGCACCCGCCAACTTGGTTCCACCGGTCCCACAGCCTCCGAGCTCGGGCTCGGCTGCATGGGCATGTCCGATCTCTACGGACCCTCCGACCGAAACGAGGGGATTGCCACGATCCACGCCGCGCTCGATGCGGGCATCACGCTGCTCGACACCGGCGATTTCTACGGCATGGGGACGAACGAGCTGCTCGTGCGCGATGCACTCGCCAACCGCGACCGAAGCAAGGTAGTAGTGAGCGTGAAGTTCGGCGCGCTGCGCGATCCGGAAGGAGGGTTTCTGGGCTACGACGGCCGGCCGAATGCCGTAAAGAACTTCCTCACGTACTCGCTCAGGCGGCTCGGCACGGACTACATCGACATCTATCGCCTCTCCCGCGTCGATCCGAACGTGCCGATCGAGGAGACCGTGGGTGCGATCGCCGAACTGATCGCGCGCGGATACGTGCGCCACGTCGGGCTCTCGGAGGCAGGCGCGGAGACGATTCGCCGGGCGCAGGCGACTCATCCGGTCTGCGATCTCCAGATCGAGTATTCGCTCTTCTCGCGCGGCATCGAGCAGGCGATCCTGCCGACGACGCGCGAGCTCGGGATCGGCATCACCGCGTACGGCGTGCTCGCGCGCGGACTCCTGAGCGGCACGTGGACCGGAGCGCAGACGGGCCCGCGCGACATCCGTGCGAATCATCCGCGCTTCACCGGCGACAACCTCGCGCGGAATCTCGCACTGGTCGAGGCGCTGCGGAGCATCGCGAGCGAGAAGGGCGCGACCGTCGCGCAGCTCGCGATCGCATGGGTGGTCTCGCGCGGCGAGGACATTGTTCCCCTCATCGGCTCGCGCCGGCGCCCGCAGCTCGCGGAGGCGCTCGGCGCGCTCGACGTGAGGCTCTCGAGCGATGATGTCGCGCGGATCGAGCGCGCGGTGCCGCCACGCGCCGCCGCGGGCGACCGGTATCCCACGCCACTCATGAAACATCTCGACAGCGAGCGCGGATCCACGATCTAACGCGGCGCGACGAAGCTCCAGCCGAGCATCGCACCGCCGTTCACGTCCGGCGACACGCTGGGGACCGCGGTGAGCAGCCAGCGATTCACGCGATTGTGCCGGCTCGTGACGTGGTTGTAGCGATAGACCTCGAGCGCCGTGAACGTTCCCACTCCTGCGCCCATCACGACATCGCTCGCCCAGTGCGCGTTCGAGTACAGCCGCGCCACGCCCACCAGTGTGGCGCCACCGAACATCACGGGCGCGACGTACCAGGTGGAGCTCGGCTTCCAGTGATGCGTCTCGAGCGTCACGAGAGTGGCGGTGGCGAAGGCCGCGGTCGCGTGTCCCGAGGGAAACGAGGAGCTGGCATGTTTTCCGAAGCCGCCGCCGAACTTGAAGTCGTCCGGATCGTTTATGCCGGCTACGCCGGGACGCTGCCGTCCGGCCAGCTCCTTGAGAATCGACGTCACTCCGGCGCTCACGAGAATCGCCTCCGTCGTGTGCAGCCCGAGATCGGCAACGTGCTCGACGTGCCCGAGCCGCCCTATGCCATACGTGGCGAGTCCCGCGATCACCACTCCTTTGCTTCCGATGAAGTTGAACGCGCTCGCCGCGCGCGAGGCAGTTCTGTCGCTCTGCACGGAGGGCGCGCGAATGGCCCTGGCGATGTTGCTGTCGAACGGTCCGATCGCAGCGGCGCCGGCCATGAATGCGCCGATGATCAGCGGATCCGAGCGCGTGAAGAGCGAAAGCCGATGATGGACGCTGTCCGCGGTGGCCGTTGCGATTGGAGGCGCGCTCTGCGCGTGGGCGACGCACGGCGCGAGCGCAATCACCGCGCCGAGCACGAGCGCGCGCCCGCGGTGAGCGAGCGATCTCACGCGAGCACCGGCTCCTCGGCGGCGCGCCGGAAATTCGCGCCGCGAATGGCCACGAGCAGCGTCGGCACGAGATAGAGCGTGATCGGAGTGGACAGAGTGAGCCCGCCGATCACGGCGATTGCCAGCGGCTTCTGAAGCTCGCTGCCCGCTCCGAGCCCGAACGCGAGTGGGAGGAGTCCGGCGAGCGTGCACAGCGTGGTCATGAGAATCGGCCGGAGGCGCACGCGCGCCGCGTGGCGAATGGCATCCTCCAGCCGTTCCCCGTCGTGACGCATGCGAAGCTCCGTGAAGTCGAGCAGAATGATTCCGTTTTTCACGATGAGGCCGATCAGGAGAATCAGCCCCATCAGACTCGAGACGTTGAGCTGCGTGCCCGTGACCCAGAGCAGCCCGACCGCGCCCACGAACGATACGGGGGCCGCGAGCACGATGAGCAGCGGCTCGATGAACGAGCGAAACTGAATCAGCATGATCGCCACCACGCTCACGGC
>JAICLZ010000049.1 GCA_025929535.1 Gemmatimonadaceae bacterium | reverse complement strand
CGGCGGCGACTCCTTCAAGGAGCTGATGCTTCCGCACGCCACACTCCGTCTCAAGCAGGGGTTCGGCCGCCTCATTCGCACCGGAACCGACCGGGGTGCGGTGGTGTTATGCGATTCGAGGGCGAGCACGAAGGCATATGGCCGCGGCATTCTCGCCGCGCTTCCGCCGGCACGGCGCGTGGTGGCGCCGTGGAACGTTGTGTTACGAGAGTTGCAGGACTTTTATCGTCTCCCGGAGACCGCGTGAGCCGTCCAGGAAAGATCGTGTGCGTTGGGCGCAACTATCTCGAGCATGCAAAGGAGCTTGGCAACGAGGTGCCGAAGGAGCCGCTGCTCTTTCTGAAGCCACCCTCGAGCGTGATCGGGATGAACGATGCGATCGTGCTCCCAGCGCAGTCCAAGCAGGTGGAGTACGAGGGCGAGATCGGCATTCGCATAGCGAAGAGAATCTTTCGCGCGAGCGAATCCCAGGCGCGCGCCGCGATCGGCGGCGTCGTGGCCGTGAACGATGTGACCGCGCGCGATCTGCAGAAGAGCGACGGTCAATGGACGCGCGCGAAGGGCTTCGACACCTTCTGTCCGATCGGCGCGGATGCGGAGGCGCCCGACGATCTCGAGAGCCTCACGGTCGTGACGCGCGTGAATGGCACCGAGCGCCAGCGCGCCGTCGCGAGCGAGATGGCATTCAGCATCCCGATGCTCCTCGCCTACATCACCACGATCATGACGCTCGAGCCGGGCGACCTCGTGGCCACGGGCACGCCAGCAGGCGTGGGCAGGCTCTCGCCCGGCGACGACGTCGAGGTCGAGATCGTGGGACTGAGCAACATCCGCAGCACCGTCAGAGCCGGCTGAGCCTCCTCCTCTCACTATCCGCCCATGCCTCGCACCACAGAACGCTACGACACGCTCCCCGAATATCTCCTCCATTCGATGCCGCAGAAGAAGCGGGATCTCATCGCCAAAGGCGTCGATGTGATCGATCTCGGCGCGGGCGACGCGGATCTCGCGCCTCCCGCGGAAGCGGTGGCCGCGCTCGAGAAAGCCGCGCAGAACCCTGCGATGAGTCGCTATGGATTCGGGCTCGGATTGCCTGCGTATCGCGAGGCGGTGTCGCGATGGATGCAGCGCCGGTTCGGACTCACGTTCGATCCGATGAAGGAGGTCGTGCCGCTCATCGGCTCGAAGGAAGGGATCGCGCACCTTGCGCTGGCGTACGTGGGCGCCGGCGACATCGCGCTGATTCCCGAGCCGGGCTATCTCGCGTACCTCGGAGGCTCGCTCCTGTCGGAGGGTGAGGTGCACACGATCGCTCTGCGCCCGCGCACGAATTTCCTGCTCGAGCTCGACGAGCTGTCCGCGGACGTGCTGCGTCGCACGCGAATGGTGTATCTCAATTATCCGAACAATCCGACAGCCGCGATCGCGCCGCGCGACTATCTCGAGCGCACCGTACAGCGCTGCCGCGAGTACGACATCCTGCTCGTGTACGACAACGCGTACTCGGAGATGGCGTACGACGGCTATGTGCCGCCGAGCATCTTCGAGATCGCGGGCGCGCGCGACGTCGCGATCGAGTTCCACTCGCTGTCGAAGACGTACAACATGACGGGATGGCGATGCGGCTGGGCCGTCGCCAATCCGGAGATTGCGGAAACGCTGTCCAAGGTGAAGTCGTTCGTCGACACAGGGCAGTTCATGGCCGTTCAGGCTGCCGGAGTGGCGGCTCTGGATGCGTGGGAGCGCTTTCTGCCGGGGAATCTCGAGATCTTCAAGGAGCGGCGTGATGCGTCCGTTGCCGCCTTCAACGAAGCCGGCTTTGCGTGCGTAGCTCCCAAGGCGACCATGTATCTGTGGCTGCCGCTGCCGGAGGGGCTGCCGAGCGCGGTGTTCGCCGAGCGTCTTCTGACCGAGGAAGGAGTCGTGGTACTGCCTGGTTCGGCACTCGGCGCGGGAGGAGAGGGGTTCTTCCGCATTTCGTTCATCGCGCCGCCGGAGCGCATCGCGGAAGGTGCGCGTCGCGCCGGCCGCGTGCTCAACGACCTTCTCGCCACCGCGAAGTGAGCGTGTCGTGAAGAAGCCCCAGCGCCGCATCAACGGGTCGTTTCTCGTCTCGATCGCCCTCCACATCGTGGTGGGCGCGGCGCTCGTGCTCATTCTCTCGGTCCCGAATCCGATCAGGCAATGGCTCACGATGGAGCACGGCGAGCAGCCGAAGGTCGAGCAGATCACGTACGTCGCCACACCATCCGCGGGCAGCGCGACCGCGCGCAGCGGCGGCGACAACGTGCCCGTGCGCGGCAAGCGGCGCGCACGTCCGCTCGTCGCGCCCACGACCGTGCCCACAACGCTTCCACCAGCGCCGGTGAGCACGGAGCCGCCGTCGGGTGCGGGACCCGTCGTGGGCGCCGGCGGTGCCGGCGAGGGTGTGACGCCTTCTTACGGCGATCCGCGCGTGTGGGCACCCACGGGGCCAACCTACTACGCTCCGAAGACGCAGGCCGAGCGACTCGACAGCGCGATCTCGACGCGCGTGTTCGCGCACAACGACTCGATGGCGCTCTACAATCGCGGCAGGCAGCCGGGCGACTGGACGTTCGAGAAGAACGGCCAGAAGTACGGTATGGACCAGCAGAAGATCTATCTCGGCAAGCTCGCGCTGCCGACTGCGCTGCTCGCCCTGCTGCCGCTCAACGTCCAGGGCAATCCGGCGCGGTACCAGAACGACCGGATGAAGGAAAGCCAGCGACAGGAGATCTTCCTGAACGCGCAGCGCGCGATGGACAACGATGAGTTCAAGGATGCGGTGAAGCAGATCCGCGAGCGGAAGGACCGCGAGCACAAGGCGGAGCTGGCGGCGAAGCACGCGCAGCAACAGGCGCAGCAACAGGCGCAGCACGATCAGCAGCCGCAGACGAACGACCAGTCGCCGCCACCTCCGCCGCCGCCGCCTCCCGCTCAGCAACCGGCGCAGATTCCGTAACCGGCGCTACTCCACCAGCGAGAGCTCCTCGTGCTGGTGCACCTCCTGGAAGGGGCGGAACACTCCGCACACCTTTCCGATGATCGCGAAATCATCGCCTTCCTTCACGACGATCTCCTGCTCGGCGGGATTCGCGGGCACGAGCACGACACCGCCATCGCGATGCGTGTACGTCTTCACCGTCGCGTCCTCGCCGAATCGGGCCGCGATGATCATCCCCTCCTCGACATCGGTGCCGGGCTGGATCATGACGAAGTCGCCGTCGAAGATGCCGCGACCGATCATGCTGTCGCCCTCGATCTTGAGCCAGAACACGTCTTCGGACGGAATGAAGCGGCGATCCACGGTGATGTATCCCTTTCGATGCTCCGGAAGGAGAATCGGATCGCCCGCCGCGATCTTCCCGTAGAACGGAACCGGCTGCGTGCGTCGCGCGCCTTCGTAGCCGAGCAGGCGCACGCCGCGCGAGCGCGACGGATCGCGCTCGATGTAGCCCTTCCGCTCCAGCGTGTGGAGGAGCTCGGAAACCGTTTTCGTCGATTTGATGCGGAACCGCTTGCCGATCTCCCGTACGCTCGGCTGATACGTGTGCGTCGTGAGGAAGTCGAGCAGATAGTGGTAGACCTTCTGTTCGATGGCGCTCAAGACTTCCGGCATAACTCCCCCTTGCCAAGTAGTGCAGCCGCCTGTCCACGTGCCAGGACTCCGGCTTCTTCGATCGACCCGCGTGGGGCGGGCCGTGCGTGATCAGACAGCGGACGCCTTCAGGAACTCGTACGCATCGCGCAGCCGCTGGTTCGTCAGCTCAGGCCCCATGGCGATCAGGACCTCGAAAATTCCAGGACTCACGGTCAATCCGGTGAGCGCGACGCGAAGCGGCTGAAAGATCTTGCCAGCGGCCACGCCGCGTGTGGTCGCGAGATCGCGGAGCGCCTGTTCGAGCGATTCGGGCGTCCATGCAGCGGCCGCTGCGAGTGACTCCTGCACCGCGTGCAGCAGCTCTGCGGTGGCGGCGCGATCCTTCCACTGCTTCTCGACCGCATCCGAATCGTACGTAATCTCTCCTGCAAAGAATGGCGCCGCCTGCCGCACCATGTCCAGTACCGTTCGTGCGCGCACTTTGAGGAGGTCGATCAACTCAAGATACCACTCCCGTCTGCTTTCCAACATCTCGGCGGTCGCGATACCTTCTTCGAGCAGTGCGGGGGTGAGTCGCGGCTCGAGCTCCATGGCCGAAATGCGGCTCAAGTGCTGCCCGTTCATCCACTCCAGCTTCCTGGTGTCGAAGATCGCCGCCTTCTTTTGGAGCCCCTCCAGGGAAAAGAGGGCGATCATCTCCTCGAGGGTCATCAATTCCCGGTCGCCGCCGGGCGACCAACCCATGAGCGCGAGGAAATTCACCATGGCGCTCGGCAGAATCCCCTCTTTCTGGTAATCGGCCACGGCTGTCGCTCCGTGGCGCTTGCTGAGCTTCTTCCCATCCATGCCGTGGATCATGGGCACGTGCGCGAAGTGCGGCGGCTCGGTGCCGAGTGCGCGGTAGAGGAGGATCTGCTTCGGCGTGTTGGAGATGTGATCGTCACCGCGCATGACCAGGGTGATCCTCATGTCGATGTCGTCCGAGACCACCGCGAGATTGTAGATCGGGGTCCGGTCGGAGCGGAGGATGACGAAGTCCTCGATGTCCTTGTTCGGGAAGGCGATGCGCCCGTGCACCGCGTCATCCCATTCGGTCTCCCCTTCTGGTACGCGAAATCGTACCACGAATGGCATACCGGATTGGACGCGATGCGCGATCTCGGCCCGCGGGAGGAGGTCGCAGCGGCGGTCGTACTTGAAGCTGTCCTTGCGGGCGGCCGCCTCCTGCCGAAGCGCATCGAGCTCGGCGGCGGTGCAGAAGCAGCGGTACGCGGCCCCCGTCTCGAGCAGGAAGTTCGCGTCGCGCTGGTGGCGGGGAAGGCCGAGCGCCTGATGCACCACCTTCTCGTCCCAGTTGAGGCCCAGCCACTCGAGCCCCTCGAAGATGGCGCGCTCGCTCTCATCGGTGCTGCGCGCCTTGTCCGTATCCTCGATGCGGAGCAGGAAGGTGCCCCCGGTCTGGCGCGCGTACAGCCAATTGAAGAGGGCCGTGCGAGCGCCGCCCACGTGGAGGTATCCCGTGGGCGACGGAGCGAAGCGGACTCGAGGGGGAGTGACGGGAGTGGCCATGCAGGCGGAAGAGGCAAAACACGACAGGTCCGCCGATCGAGGACGGACCTGCGGGGCAGCCCTTAAGTGTAGGTGAAGTGTAGGCTGAAAACGATTGCAGCGCCATTTTCGGCGCTGATTCTCCCGATTTCCAACGCGCCGCGATGTGACGGCAAAAAAAGAAAGCCCGCGTGCGATGCGGGCTTTCTCTCGTTGACGGAGCGGGAGGGATTCGAACCCTCGATAGGGCTTTACAACCCTATAACGGTTTAGCAAACCGCCGCCTTCAGCCTCTCGGCCACCACTCCCAAGCCCGAATTCTCTCCGGGCGTCAAGTATACTCACGCGAGGGACGCCGCGGTACCGGCGTGCGCGCAGCGAACGGACAGGGTGGGATTCGAACCCACGAGACCCGTGAAGGTCTGCCGGTTTTCAAGACCGGAGCATTCAACCGCTCTGCCACCTGTCCAGAACCCATTGCACTCGAGCGTCGCGACGAACCGCCCGGGAAAATTTGCACGTGGGGCACTCGTGCGCCACGCCGAGCGAACTCTAGCAAATTTTCGGGCCGGGTGTGAGCGCGCGATGGAAACCCGGCGCCATGGCGCGCGTTCAGCATGTGAGTGTCCGGCGTATTCGCATCGGAAACTCTCATCATTCCCGAGCCGCACCGTCATGCCAAACCCAAGCTCGACAGCCGTTCTTCGCGTCAGCGTTCTCGATCAGACGCCCGTACCTGAAGGAACCACGAGCGCCGCGGCGCTTCGCAACTCGATCGGTCTCGCCAAACACGCGGATGCGCTCGGCTACCATCGCTACTGGGTGGCGGAGCATCACGGCAGCCCGATGATCGCTGGTCCGTCGCCCGAAGTGCTCATCTCGGCCATCGCATCCACAGTTCCGCGCATGCGGGTGGGGAGTGGAGGCGTGATGCTTCCGCACTACAGCGCGCTCAAGGTGGCGGAGAACTTCAGCGTGCTCGCCGGGCTCTTTCCGAACCGCATCGATCTGGGTCTCGGACGCGCCGCCGGCACGGATCCCGAAACCGCCTTTGCGCTCCAGCGCGATCGCCGCCAGCGCTCGCCCGACGATTTCCCGCAGCAGCTCGACGAGCTGCTCGGCTATCTCTACGATCGACTTCCGCCCGAACATCCATTTCGTAGACTTGCAGCGCTGCCGGGCCTTCCCGAGCGTCCCGAGCCCTGGCTGCTCGGCTCATCGCACCAGAGCGCGATCTGGGCTGCCGAGCTGGGACTGCCGTACGCGTTCGCGGATTTCATCAATCCCGCGGGAGCGGAGATCGCCGCACTCTACCGCGATCGCTTCGAGCCGTCCGCGGAGCTCGCGGAGCCGCGCGTGATGGTCGCCGTGTCCGCGATCAGCGCGGACAGCAGCGCGGATGCGGAGCGGCTGGCGTCGAGCATGCGCATGGCGATCACGTTGCTGCGCGCGGGATCGTCCATCGCCATTCCGACCGTCGAGAAGGCGCTCGAGTTTCTGGGACGCTTTCCATCGGAGCGACCGCTGCCGATGGGTCGTCGCGCGGTCGTGGGCGATGCGGCGCAGGTGAAGGCAGGGCTCGAAGCGGTAGCGCGCGAGTACGGAGCCGAAGAGGTGATGGTGGTGACGATCACTCACGATCACGCGGCGCGCGTACACTCGTACGAGCTCATTGCCGATGCATTCGAGCTCGGAGCTTCGCACGCGTCCGCCTCGAGCGCGAAGAGGGAGGCGCAGCTCGCGTAATCAGCGCTCGGCCAGCTCGTAATAGCCTTCGATCGCCCACGCGACGACGCGGTCGGTGTAGATCAGCCGGTGCGACTCCGAGCCGTTCTGCATCGAGAGCTCGCGCATGAGCGCCTTGAGCGCGCGCAGCAGCCGCTCTGGCGGACACTGGTGCTGCCGCGCGTGCATTGCCGTGACCCGCACGGCCTCGTGCAGCACGCGCGGATCGTAGCGGCTCGACTTTCGTTCCTCCTGGATCGCCGCACTGATCCCTGCGATATCCGCCTGAAACACCGGGCTACTCTCGTACGGCTCAGCCTCTCCCGCCATCATCTCCGCCACCTGGCACGCCCAACGCGATCACTTTTTCGGGTGCGTACCGCTGTCCGACATCTTCACTCCGCCGCCCGTGTCGTTGCCGAGCGGCACCGCAGTGGCCGGCGGTGCAACCTGAGTATTGAACAGCCGACTCAGATCGGTCGCATCGCCGAGCGCGTGGGCGGTATCCAGCAGCTTCCGGGATTCCACCGTGTCGCCCCGCTGCAGTGCGAGATCCGACAGGTCCACGGCGGTCGTGAGATAGATGTACGGAATGCCCACCGATGCCTTGTCCACCCACATGCCGCGCTTGATCACGGCCGCGGGTCCGAGAAAATCGTGATACCACAGCTCGCGCGTACGCGGCACGTCCACGAATCCTTCACCCTGCAGGAGCACGGTATCCTTTCCGGGCGATGGCGTATCCGGGAGCAGCTTTCGTGCGAGCCCCTGCATCAGCAAATACTGTCCCAGTCCGAGCACTTCCTGCGGATAACTCCCGGCCGTGCGGCTGAAATAGAACGGGCGGTTCGGATAATCATCACGAATCATCATGAGCACGACGATGTCCGCCTTCTGCAGAGGCTGTGGCTTGATCGTCGCCTCGATCGATCCCTTCTTGAAGAGCATCGGCTGGCGCAGATCCTCGACCTCGGGGATCGAGTCCGCCTGCACCGTGGTCATGTGCAGCGGCGGTCCCTTGGGCATGGGCCACTCCCGGCCGCGATACACCGCGGGTCCCTTCGCCGCGTCGTACGGAAATACGGGGCGGCGAATGAGCTGGCGCACGTACCAATCGGTATTGAGCAGCGATGTGCAGAGCACGAGCACATCCTTCCGCACGCCCTCCACCTCCTGGGCGTACCACAGCGGAAAGGTGTCGTTGTCGCCAGCGGTGATGAGAATGCCGTACGGCTCGACGGAGTCCAGCAGGTCGTGGGCGAAGGCGTAGGTGTCCGTTTGTCCCGCACGAGACGCCGCCTTCCAGTTCGTGAACAACGGCACGAACGCAAAGGCGAGTATCCACGAGCTCGCGAGCCATGATGTTCTGCGGGGGACCTCGACTACCTCACGTCCCACCTTGACCTCATCACTGCCGAACAGCGAGGCGACTCCCTCCCAGATGTACACGAGTCCGAGCGCGGCCCACACGCCCCAAGCGGAGAACGCGACGATGAAGAAGTAGTCGCGGTCGCGCACCTCGCAGGCGACATCGGAGGGATTTCCCATCAACAGGCACTGTGAGTGCCCGTACTTGAAGTTGAGATAGTAGATCAGCACGATCGTGAGCGTCAGCATGAACGTGCCGAAATACCAGAACGACTTGCGGTCCCGACGCCAGTGCACGTATCCGCCCATCAGCCCGAGGATCATGTAGATCATCGCGAGAATCGACTGCGCTCGCGGGTACATGTCCTTCACATCGCGGAGCCACTGCCACTTGAAGTAGAGCCAGAACATGCCGAGCTGGCCGGCAAAGGGCGCCTGCCTGTCGAGGAGGTCCGGCTTCCCGTACTGGCCACGGTTGAAGTTGTAGAGGAATGCGCTCCAAGTGGTCGGCTCGCCCTCGTTGATGGGCGGGTAGTGCGCGGCGCGAATGGGCTGCGTGAGAAACGGCGTCATTCCGAGCAGCAGCGCGCCGATGCTGATGGCGATCAGCTTCCACCGGAGAAAGGTGACCGGCCGGCGAACGGCGACCGCCACCACGACCGCCGGTCCCGCGAGAAATCCCATCATGTGGTTCGCGTAGCCGAGGCCGAGCAGATACGCGATCATGACGAGCAGGCGGTCGGCCATTGGCCCGTCGGGATCATCCGACCATCGAACCGTGAGCCACGAGATGATCGCGAGCCCCATGAGCGACACGGTGTACACCTTCTCGTTCACGACGGATTGATTCCAGACCGTGAACTCGGTTGCGCCGATGAGCGCTGCGAGCGCGGCGCCGGCCAGCCGCTGCCAGCGCTCGGTGAGCCATCCCACGAGAATGCGCTCGGTGATCAGAAACCACATACCCGCGGCCACCGCACTCGTGAGCGCCGCCAGAATGTTCACCTTCATCGCGACGCTGAGATGTCCGAGCGGCAGAATCGCGAAAACGCGCCCGATCAGAACGAACAGCGGATTGCCGGGCGGGTGGGGAATACCGAGAACGTATGCGGCCGAGATGTACTCGCTCGTGTCCCACATCGCTGTCGAAGGCGCCAGCGTCGCGAGGTAGATGCAGAAGATGACGAGCGAAGCAATCGCCGCGGCCAGGTAGGACGGACGATAGTCGAGATCGGTGCTCTTCGGAGGCATATGCTCGGGGTCGGGAACGCGCGGACGCCGGCGCGCTCGCCGGCCCGGATCAGCAGTGCAAGATGGATTGCCGGCCACGCCGAGGCAACGAGTAAACGCTCACCTGATGCAACGCGTCAACGACTTTGGAAATACGAATCGATGGCACGGATGAAAATCGGATCGCCTCGGTGCCCGGCGATGGGACCGTGCGCATGGGGAGCGGTGGCTCTTCGGTTGGCAACTGAAGCAGCGGCAGGGACGCACTGCACCTGCAGTTTCCATACAAAGATCGGGTGTCGTTGCTCCTGCGCAGCGATGAAGGGAATCGTGGGAGTTTGTCGTCTCCGTTCGATCCGTTTTCAATCCGTTTGTTATCCGTATCTCAAAAATGTAGGAGCCAGCCCGAGCGGCTGTTGTCGTTCTGGGCAAGCGCGCACGACACAGGCATCAACAATTTTTCGAAATACGGATCGAACGGATCGAACGGAAGAGAAAACGGATTGCTTCCGTGCCCGGCTATGGGGCTGTGCGCATGGGGAGCGTTGTTTCTTTGGTTGGCAACCGAAGTAACTGAAGCGCTCCACACCACCGCCGTTTTCAGGCAACGGTTCTATTCGTCGTTGGGAGTTCGTGGCGCGCGGCGCTAGTGCCTGAACAATCTCGCGCCCGTGAATACCATCGCTATCTCCCTCTCGTTCGCCGCGGCGATCACCTCGGGGTCGCGCACCGAGCCGCCGGGCTGAATGATTGCGGTGACGCCCGCCTCTGCAGCATGATCGACTCCGTCGCGGAAGGGGAAGAACGCGTCGGAGCCGAGCACCGAGCCGGCCGGATCGAAGCCCGTGGTGCGCGCCTTGTGCACGGCGAGAAAGCTCGCGTCCACGCGGGACATCTGGCCGGCGCCAATGCCGATCGTGGCGCCATCGCGCGCGAGCACGATCGCGTTCGATTTCACGCTCGCAACGGCGCGCCACGCGAAGAGCAGATCGTCGCGCTCGGCGTTCGTGGGCGAGCGGCTCGTCACCACGTTCCAGCTCTGCAGGCTGTGATCGATCGACGGACGGTCCTGCACGAGCATCCCGCCGCGGACGCGCTTGAAGTCGAGCGAGCCGGCCGGCCACGCCGCGCGCCCTTCGAGGATGCGCAGATTCTTTTTGCGGCCGAGAATCTCGAGCGCTGGCGCACTGAACGCCGGCGCGACGAGGCATTCGACGAAGAGACTCGAGATGACGTCCGCGAGCCTCTCATCCACCGGCACGTTGAACGAGATCACGCTGCCGAACGCGGAGGCGGGATCGCAGGCGAGCGCCTTCTGGTAGGCGTCGAGCGCGGTGGGTGCCACCGCAAGCCCGCATGGCGAGGTGTGCTTGATGATCGCGCAACCCGGGAGTCCCTCGCCCAGCATGTCCGTGGCGAGCAGCGCGCCCTCGAGATCGAGCAGATTGTTGAAGCTCAGCTCCTTTCCGCCGCGCTGCACGAGCGACGCGAGCCCGGCACCCCGATGCTCCACGTAGAACGCCGCTTCCTGACCGGGATTCTCGCCATAGCGCAGCGATTGCTGGCGCTCGAGCGAGAGCGGGATGCGCTCCGGAAATCGCTCGCTGCGCTGCTTCGCGAACCATCCCGCGATCGCCGCATCGTACGAAGCCGTGTGCGCATACGTCTTCTCGGCCAGCAGGCGTCGCAAATCCAGATCGTCGGTGCCGGCGTCCAGAGACTCGATCACGTTCTCGTAGTCGGCCGGATCGACCACCACGTACACGGACTCGAAGTTCTTCGCGGCCGAGCGGAGCATCGATGGGCCGCCGATGTCGATGTTCTCGATGACCTCTTCGGGGCGCACGCCTGCACGCGCGGCGGTCTCGCGGAATGGATAGAGATTCACCGCGACGAGATCGATGGGCTCGATGTCGTGCGCAGCGAGCGCCTCCATGTGCTCCGGCAGATCGCGCCGCGCGAGCAGCCCTCCGTGCACGCCGGGGTGCAGCGTCTTCACGCGTCCGTCGAGCATCTCCGGAAAGCCGGTGACGTCGGCGACGTCGCGCGTCGCGATGCCCGCCTCGCGCAACGCGCGGGCGGTGCCGCCTGTGGAGATGATCTCCCATCCGCGGGACGTGAGCGCCCGAGCGAGCTCGGCGACGCCGGTCTTGTTCGAAACGGAAATGAGTGCGCGTGGCATGTGAGCCGGAAAGGGCGAGTCAGGCAGAGAGCGCGATGCCGATCGCGTCCTGCAGCGCGGCATCATCGAGAGAGTCGAGCACGAACGCCGCATCGTCGAGCTTGGGCAGATGCATGTGCGTCGCGCGCCCGTTCTGATCGAGCGCGATACGCGACTGCGCCACCGCGAGAATCGCCGGCGGATACAGCGCATGCTCCACCCGCAGTACCCGCGCCGCGAGCGCCTGCGGAGTATCCGCGGAAAGCACGGGAACGGGCCACTGCGCGATGATCGCGCCGTGGTCGTAGCGCTCGTCCACGAAATGTACCGTCGCCCCCGACACGCGCGCGCCCGCCGCGATCACCGCGGCGTGTACGCGCGACCCGTACATTCCCCGCCCGCCGAAGGCAGGGAGGAGCGCCGGATGCACGTTGACCATGCGCCCGCGGTACCCGTGCACGACGACCTCCGGAACGAGCCGCATGTAGCCCGCGAGCACCACGAGGTCGATGCGATGCGAGCGCAGCTCCGCCAGCAGCCGGTCGCCGCCGAGCGTGCCTCCGTCGACCGCGCACGCGGCAATGTCGTGCTCGCGCGCATACGCGAGTGCGCCGGAGTCCGCATGATCGGAGAGCACGAGCGACAACCGCGCGATGTTCGAGCGCTCGCGTCGCCTCAGAAAGCCGTGAAGCGCGCGCAGGTTGGAGCCGCGACCGGATGCGAGCACCGCGAGGCGGGTCGACATGAAGTGAGTCTACCCGCTCCGGCGCGCGCCAGGTAGTGGCAGCGCGGACAGGATTCGATCGACGGCTGCGCCGAGACTCGTCGAGATTGCGAAGCCGTCGCGCGCGGCGACGACGTCCGCCGCCGGCGTGGTGTCGCGCGGCACGAGGATCCCGCGCCCGCCGAACGTCCGTGCAGGCTGGACGTCGCGCAGCCTGTCTCCCACGTACCACGATTGCGCGAGATCGATACCGTGCTCGGCCGCTGCCTGTCGATAGAGTCCGGGCCCGGGCTTTCGGCACTCGCACGGAGGCGCCACGTCTGGCGAGTGCGGGCAGTAGTAGGTAGTGAGCACCTGCGCACCCGCGGCCGCGAGCAACTCATCGATGCGAGCGCGCACCCGCTCGTACTCCTCCGCGGTGAACAGCCCGCGGCCGATGCCGGATTGATTCGAGATCACGATCACCGGAATCCCCGCGGCATTCACTCGCGCGATCGCGGCCGCTGCCCCCGGAATCAATCGCACGGTGTCGGCGCTGGATACGTGGACGGTGTCGACGTTGATCGTGCCGTCGCGATCGAGGAAAACGGCGGGGCGAAGCTCGGTCATGCGGGGGGCTTCGCGGCCGATGTGTCCCTGGTGGCGGACGGAGGCGTCGCCGGTCTCGCTCCAGGAGCCGCGGGCTTGGCTCCCGGCGGCACCGCGCCATTCTTGGGCGGCGGAGGCGGCGGGGTGGGCTTCGGCACCGTGAACGTGCGGATCGAGCTCGCGGCAACACCCATCAGATTGTGAATGTCTTTCGCCTCCACCCGGTACGACGTGCCCGGCGTGAGCGGCCGCACGAGGGAAATCAGAATGTCGCTGACCGGAATCGGCTTGCTCGGCTTCATCGTCGCGAGCACCGCCGAGCGGCGAAGCGAGGCGGCGGCATTCGAATCCGTGGGCAGTCGATGCTGCGCCTGATACTGGCGGCGGAACGCCGTGTCGCGACGCGCGCGAACCGAGTCCGCGCGCGCGGTGGAATCGGCCCGCTGCTTGTCGATCTCGCGAGCGGAGACGATCGCCTTCGTCGAGATGAGCGACGAGTCCGCCGCGCGGAGCATGATGTGCGCACTGTCCAGCGGCTGCGCGGGATCCACGGGCTTGTCGAAGGTCGCGTGAAGCGTCAGGGAGTCACGCACCTCCACGCTGACGACGTGCGGTCCGATCGAATCGTGGATGAACGCGAGCAGCTCGACGCGCGCCGTATCCTTGAGCGTGATGGACGCCGAATCCTGCAGCTCGTGCGCATCCAGATCCTGATTGTTGTTCCCATCGATCCAGCCGATCACCGTGAACGAGCCGGCCGGCATGTGCGAGATGGTGAAGCGGCCGAGCGAGTCCGCGCGATCGATGTAGATGGTGCTGTCGGGGTGCGATACCGCTTCGACGAGTGCATTGGGAGCGGGATGGCCCGCCGGCCAGTCGAACACGACCCCGGATACCGAAGCTCGTGCGATCTCGGGCCCCGTCGAAAATACGAGGTGATAGCCGAGCTTGTCCGCGTTGCCGCGCAGGTCGGAGATGCCGGGGAGCACATCGACCGTGTACGTGGTGTTCGGCTTCCAGTCCTTATGCCCGCGCACGGAGATGCGCGTGCGATGCCAGCCCACGCGCGGGGCGCCATCGCGGGGCGAGATCAGCACGAGCGCATCGAGCGAGCTCGCGCCTCCGGGCCGCTCGCTGAGCACCTCGTCGTACTGGAGATTCACTTCCTTTTCGCTGACGTTGCGCGCGTTCGAGTCCGGCGAGGTCCCGAGGAGCTTGGGCGGCTCCTTGTCGGGAGGGCCGCCGGGCGGGAATCCCTGCTGAGCGCACGCAACGAGAGCACAGAGAAGAATCAGTCTCCGCACAGCGTCCTCTTCTTGCTCGCGAGCTGCTCGCGTCGCGTGGTCCACTCGCCGAGCTTCGTTCGCTCGGCCTCGACCACCTCGGGCTTGGCGCGGGAGACGAAGCTGTCGTTCGCGAGCCGCTGCTCGAGCGACGCCAACTGCTTCTCGAGCTGCGCGAGCTCGGTGCTCACGCGCGCGCACTCCTTGCCGAGATCGACGAGCCCCGCGAGCAGTACGACAGCCTCGGAGCCGTCGGGCAGGAGCGCATGCGCGGCGGCGCCCGCCGGTGCCTGCGCGCTCGTCGCGATCGTGGCGCGCGCGAGGCGGCCGATCACGTCGCTCTCACCCGCGAGCACCGCGGACGCGCGCGCGTCAGCCCCGATGAGCACCGCATTCACCATCTTTCCGGGCGCGACGTTGTACTCGGCGCGAATCTGCCTGATCGCGCTCACCGCCGCGCGCGCGATCTCGAACTCCGGCGCGCGAGCGCGCGGCGCGCCGGCGGCCGGCCACGCGGCGCGCGCGAGGAACTCGCCGCTGCGCCGCGTCGGGAGCCGCTGCCAGAGCGCCTCGGTGACGAACGGCACCACGGGATGCAGCAGCCGGAGCGCCTGGTCGAACACGTGCACGAGCACCGCGCGCGCCACATCGCGGTCGGCGCCGTCCGCCGCGACGCGGTTCTTCGCGGCCTCGACGTACCAGTCGGCGAGCTCGTTCCACACGAAGCGGCGCGCGCTCTCGCAATACTCGCTGAGCCGCAGCCCCTGCGTGAGCTCGCGCTCGGTCCACTTTCCTTCGCGCGAGGGACGCGCAGGTCCGAGCGAGGCGTCGGCTTCGTGGATCGCGGCGTCGAGCCGGTCGAGAATCCATTCGTCCGCGCGCGTGAGGCGATCCGCCGGGATGTCCGCGAGCGAGCGCACTTCGCCATCGCCCACGTTCATCAGCAGGAACCGCCCGATGTTCCACAGCTTCGTCACGAAGTTGCGCCCGGTCGCGAACGATTGATCCAGATTGTCCGGATCGAGCATCACGTCGGCGCCCATGCCCATCCCGGCGATCACCGTGTAGCGAAGCGCGTCGGCGCCGTAGCGCGCGACGACGTCGAGCGGATCGATGCCGTTGCCGAGCGACTTCGACATCTTGCGATGCTGCATGTCGCGCACGGTGCCCGTGAGATACACGGTGTGGAAAGGCGCACGCTGCTCGAAGTGGTAGCCCGCCATGATCATGCGGGCGACCCAGAAGAACAGAATCTCGGGCGCGGTCACGAGCACGTCGGTGGGATAGAACGCGTGCAGGTCCGCGCTCGCCTCGTTGGGCCATCCGAGCGTGGACAACGGCCAGAGCCACGATGAGAACCAGGTGTCGAGCACGTCCTCGTCCTGGTGCACGGCACCGTGACAGTGCGGGCACTCGAGTACCTCCTCGCGGCTCACGATCGGCTTGCCGCCGCACGCATCGCAGTACCACACCGGAATGCGATGGCCCCACCAGAGCTGCCGCGAGACGTTCCAGTCGCGGATGTTCTCGAGCCAGTTGATGTAGACGGCCTCCCATCGTTCCGGGAGAATGCGGATCGTGCCGTCGCGCACCGCGGCGAGCGCGGGCACGGCGAGATCCTTCATTCGCACGAACCATTGATCGGAGAGCCGAGGCTCGATCACGGTCTCGCAGCGATAGCAGTGGCGCACGTTGTTCTGGTGCACCTCGGTTTTCACGAGCGCTCCGGCCTCGCTCAGCATCTCGGCGATCCGCGTACGCGCGTCGAAGCGATCGAGCCCCACGAGCTCCGCCGGAAGTCGGCCCTCGGCGTCGAGCACCTCGCGCAGTGCCCCCACCTGGTCGATCACGACGGGCGTGGGCAGCCTGTGGCGTCTGCCCACCTCGAAGTCGTTGGCGTCGTGCGCCGGCGTGATCTTGAGCGCGCCCGTGCCGAACTCCGCATCCACGTACTCGTCCGCGATCACCGGGATCTCGATCCCCACCAGCGGCAGCCGCACCATCGTGCCCACGAGATCGCGGTACCGCTCGTCGTTCGGATTCACGGCCACGGCCACGTCACCGGGAATGGTCTCTGGACGCGTGGTCGCCACCGTGATCGACCCTCCCGATCCATCCGCCGCGGCATACGACACGTAGTACAGCTTCCCGTGCGTCTCGTGCGGCTCGGCTTCCTCATCACTCAGCGACGTGAGGCAGCGCGGGCACCAATGGATCACGCGGTGTCCGCGGTAGATCAGCCCCTCATCGTACAGGCGCACGAAGGCTTCACGGACTGCGCGCGAGAGCTGCGGCGAGAAGGTGTACGCGGTGCGCGACCAATCGCACGAGCTGCCGATCGCGCGCAGCTGCTCCAGAATCGTCCCGCCCGTCTCCTCCACGAACTCGGTGACGCGCTCGAGAAAGGGCGCGCGCCCCAGATCGAAGCGCGACTTGCCCTCCTTGGCGATGATGCGCTCGACCACGTTCTGCGTGGCGATGCCCGCGTGGTCGGTGCCCGGCACCCAGAGTGCCTCGTCCTGCGCCATGCGGCGCCAGCGCACGAGCACATCCTGCACGGTGTTGTTCAGGCCGTGCCCCATGTGCAGCACCGCCGTCACGTTCGGCGGAGGGATCACGATCGTGAAGGGAGAGCGATCGCCGCCCGCGCGTGTGGAGCGCGACGCGCTGGCAGTGAAGAGATCCTCCTGCATCCAGCGCGCGTAGATCTCCCGCTCCACGGAAGCGAAGTCGTATTGCGGGGCGAGCGGCTCTGTCATTCGAAAAAAGTAACCGGATGATGAACGGGCCGCGTTGGCGGCCCGTTCGATGTCGTGCGCTGGCTGCGACGGATGCGCAATCAGCTTGGCGACGGCACTTCGGATTCGCCGCCTTCCGCGCTCGCGGGCTTGTCCGACTTCTTCTTCCGTCCGCGGCGCTCGGCGATGCCTTCCACCGGGCCCGCCGCTTCCTCGAGCGCGTGCTCCTCGTCCAGCCACTTGTTCTCGAGCACCGGCTTGGGATCCGCGTGACGATCCATTTCACCGGAGTTGCCCTGGCGCCGCCGGCCCATGCCCACGCCCTGTCCCTCCCAGCGTCCGCCGGGCAGCGGCGCGCCATCGTCGTCGAGATCATCTTCATCGAGATCCGACGACTCCTGCTCATCGCTCCCGACGAAGAGGCGGCTCACGACCGTGACGATCCCCGGAACCGTGCGCGTCACGGCCGTCGCGTGCTCGGCCTCGTCGCGTGTCTCGACCCATCCCGAGAGCTCGATGATTCCTTCGCCGATCGCACCGATGTCGATCGCGCGCTCGCTCAGGATCGCATCGCGCCGGAACGCGCGGAGCACGCGCTCCTCCAGCGCCGAGTCGCCGTCGAGCGCGCGCTCATCGAGCTCGTCGTCCACATCGTACTCGTCTTCGTCGTACTCATCATCCTCTTCACCGCGCTCGGCCCCCGCGAGCGACTCGATGCCTTGCTGGCCGCGGTGCACGAGCGTGTCCATGCCGCGGCGCAGACGTGAAGTGATGCCGGAGAGTCCGCCGACGCGCTGCGCGACGACCACGCCGACGACGAAGCCTGCGAGTGCGCCGAGTGCAACGCCGGCAGCGATGCCGCCGACGGAGGGTTCATCATCGTGCAAGCGAATCCGCTTCATAACCAGACCTGTGGCGGAGGGTCGATCGTAAGGATAACTTGGCAAGAGCCGAGGCGTGTGCGGGTGCAAGAAGAAGGCCATGCACCGATTCAGTTTAGCGCCTCGCGCCACCCCTGAGGGACCCTCAACGGACGTATGATCGATCGCCCTTCCGACGACCTCACGCTCACGCTCCCCGACGGTTCCACTCGCACCGTAGCGTACGGTACGCTGCCGCGGGACATCGTCGCATCGATAGGCGCCGGGCTGCTGCGCGCCGCAGTCGCCATCGAGGTGAACGGCGCCGTGCAGGATCTCGTGACGCCATTGCGCGAGAGCGGTGCCTTTCGCGTGCTCACGGAAAAGGACGAGCGCTCGCTCGACGTGCTCCGGCACTCGGCCGCGCATCTGCTCGCGACGGCGGTGCGCAGACTGCATCCCAAGGCCGCGATCGGATTCGGCCCGGCGATCGAGGATGGCTTCTACTACGACTTCGAGGTGTCCGAGCCGTTCACGCCGGAAGATCTCGCGAAGATCGAGGACGAGATGCGTCGTGCCGCGAACGAGAAGCTTCCGTTCGTGCGCGACGAGGTAAATCGCGCGACCGCGCAGCAGAAGTTCGTGGACGATCCGCTCAAGCTCGAGCGGCTCTCGGAGCTCGGTGAGGACGAGGTCATCTCCACGTACACGGACGGGCCGTTCATCGATCTCTGTCGCGGTCCGCACGTGCCGGATACGTCGCGCATCAAGCACTTCAAGCTGTTGCACACCGCGGGCGCGTACTGGCGCGGCGACGAGCACCGGCAGATGCTGCAGCGCATCTACGGCACGGCGTGGTGGAACAAGGACGATCTCGCGGCCTACCTGCATCGCGTCGAGGAGGCCAAGCGTCGCGACCATCGCACGCTTGGCCGCGAGCTCGATCTGTTCTCCACGGATCCGCGTCTGGGCGCGGGGCTCATCCTCTGGCACCCGAACGGCGGAGTGATCCGGCGGGAGATCGAGGACTTCGAGCGCGAGCTGGTGCTCCAGCACGGCTACGACCTGGTCTACACGCCGCACATCGTGAACGAGAAGCTCTTCGAGATCTCCGGGCATCTCCAGACGTTCAAGGAGAACATGTTCGGCCCGATCGATGTCGAGGGACAGTTCTATCGGCCCAAGCCGATGAATTGCCCCGGGCACATCGTGATCTATCAGTCGCGCCAGCGATCCTATCGCGACCTGCCGATTCGCTACGCCGAGTTCGGCACGGTATACCGGTACGAAAGGAGTGGCGTGCTGCATGGAATGCTGCGCGTGCGTGGCTTCACGCAGGACGATGCGCACGTGTTCTGCACGCCGGAGCAGGTGCCCTCGGAGATCGAGCGGCTCCTCGATCTCGTGCACGAGATGCTCGCGGTGTTCGGATATCCATACTCGATCGAGCTCGCGACGCGCCCGGAGAACGGGCTCGGAAGCGCCGAAACGTGGGATCGCGCAATCAAGACGCTCGCGGATGTGCTGAACGCGCGCGGACAGCCGTTCACCATCGATCAAGGCGGCGGCGCCTTCTACGGACCGAAGCTCGACTTCAAGCTCATCGATGCCATCGGCCGCAAGTGGCAGGGGCCAACGGTGCAGCTCGACTTCAATCTGCCCGAGCGCTTCCAGCTCGAGTACATCGGCGCCGACAACCAGGCGCATCGCCCGGTGATGCTGCACCGCGTGCTGGTGGGCTCGATGGAGCGCTTCGTTGGTGGGCTCATCGAGCACTATGCGGGCGCCTTCCCGCTCTGGCTCGCGCCGGAGCAGATCTCGGTCATCCCGATCACGCCGGATGTGGGACCCGCCGCAGCGGCGCTCGCGCGCAAACTTTCGGATGCGGGGATTCGCGTGGGGTTCGACGCCGAGAATCGCGAGGACTATCGCGAGCGCATCAAGATGGCCTCCAAGATGAAGGTGCCGTACATGGCGATCATCGGAAAGCGCGAGGCGGAGGCAGGGATGGTCGCGCTCCGCTTCCGCGGCTCCGAGAAGAAGCAGGAGACCATTTCGGTCGACACGCTCATCGACCGGCTGACCGCAGAGATTGCGACGCGGGCGCTGCAACCAGCGGGCGCACTACAACCACTGGGGGCCGGGCTATAGCTTTCGGGGCGGCCGGCTTCCGCCGGCGCGCCTCACCCGCTCCTGGATCTCTGCATGGAAGGCTCGGACCGCATCCCGGTAATCGTTTCGGCTGCCCGCACGCCCGTGGGCCGCTTTCTCGGCGGACTCGCGCCGGTGAAAGCCCCGGAGCTGGGCGCCGTCGCGATTCGCGCCGCGATCGCGCGCGCGGGAATCGACCTCGGCGAGATCGAGGACGTGGTGCTCGGCAACGTGCTGCAAGGCGGAGTCGGACAAGCTCCGGCGCGCCAGGCGGCGATCGCCGCGGGCATCCCGGGCACGGTGCCGGCGCTCACCGTGAACATGGTGTGCGGGTCCGGATTGCGTGCCGTGATGCTCGCTGCACAGTCGATTCGCGCGGGCGACGTGAGCGCGGTGGTCGCGGGCGGAATGGAGTCGATGTCGAACGCGCCCTTCTACGCATACGGATTGCGCAACGGCGTCAAGTTCGGTGATCAGACGCTGGTCGATGGGCTCATCAAGGACGGACTCTGGTGCTCCTTCTGCGACGTGCACATGGGCGGTCACGCCGAGTACACGGCGAAGAAGGCGGGGATCACACGGCAGGCGCAGGACGAGTTTGCGTTGTGCTCGCATCAGAAGGCCATCGCCGCGATGGATGCAGGCCGCTTCAAGGATGAGATCGTCCCCGTCGAGATTCCCGGAAAGAAGGGTCCGACCGTGATCAGCGCCGACGAGTCGCCGCGTCGCGACACGTCGCTCGAGGCGCTCGCGAAGCTGCGCCCGGCGTTTCCGAACGATGCGCCCAAGGACAT
Source organism: Gemmatimonadaceae bacterium (assembly GCA_025929535.1). Lineage (GTDB taxonomy): Bacteria > Gemmatimonadota > Gemmatimonadetes > Gemmatimonadales > Gemmatimonadaceae > FEN-1250. The sequence continues at coordinate 11,195 of JAICLZ010000049.1, read as the reverse complement.
GTCGCCGAGCGAGCTGACGGTCACGGCGGGGAACGCGCCGGGGCTCAACGATGGGGGCGCCGCACTCGTGGTCACGAGCCTGGCATACGCAAACGCGCACGGACTCGAGCCGCTCGCGAAGATCACGGGCTACTCCACGGGCGGCGGGGAGCCGCGCGACCTGTTCTTCGCGCCGATTGTGGCCGTGCAGAATCTCATGGCGCAGATGAAGACCAAAATCGGCGACTATGATCTCATCGAGGCGAACGAGGCGTTCGCATCGCAGGCACTGGCGGACGGCGCAGCGCTCGGATGGGATTGGAATCGGGTGAACGTCAACGGCGGCGCGATCGCGATCGGGCATCCGATCGGCGCGAGCGGCGCGCGCGTGCTCACGACGTTGCTCTATGCGATGCGGGATCGCGACGCTCACACCGGGCTCGCGACACTTTGTCTCGGCGGCGGCAATGCCGTTGCCTTGAGCGTGGAGAGAATGTCATGACGAGCCTGACGTCCGTGATCGCGCGCGACCGGCAGCTCACCATCGTCGGCGTGGTCGGCTTTGCCGCGATGATGGCGGTGGGCGCGCAGATCGCGATCCCGATTCCGGGTACGCCCGTTCCGTTCACGCTGCAGCCGCTCGCGGTCGTGCTCGCGGGGCTGTGTCTCGGCCCCGCCGCCGGCGCCGCGAGCATGGTGCTCTATCTGCTCGTTGGTGCGCTCGGCGCACCGGTGTTCTCGCCGATCGGCGCTCCCGGCGCGCTCCGGCTGATCGGCCCGACGGGCGGCTATCTTCTCGCGGCGCCCGCGGCGGCGGCGATCGCCGGACTCGTCGCGCGACGTTTTCCGGCGTTTGGCGGACGGATCCTCGCAGCCTTCCTGGGAATCGCAACGCTCTACCTCGGCGGCGTCGCGCAGCTCGAGCTGCTCACGGGAAGCCTGGAGCGCGCGGCCGCCATGGGCACGGTGCCGTTCATTCTCGCCGACCTCGGCAAGGTCGTCGTTGCGGCAATCGTCTCGCCGAATCGTGCGCATCACCTGCGCGATTGAACGCTCGCTCTCTCTTCGTCAACTCCGCGGGGGCGGTTCGCGCTGGATGGCGCGTGCTCCTCTTCTGTGCGATCACGGCCGTGTTCTACAGGATCGTGTTCTCGACGTTCCTGTTTCTGGGCCGGCCGGAGAGTTATGCGCTGCTGCAGATCGAGCAGTATCTGCTGCTGCTGTTCGCGCTCTGGGCATCGCACGCAGTCATGCTGCGCTTCGTCGATCGTGCGTCGTGGTCGTACGTCGGCCTCGGACGCGAGCAGCTCAACGGGCGCGCGATCGCGCTCGGGCTGGCGCTCGGATTCCTCTGCATCCTCGTGCCCTCGGGCGGGCTTCTGCTCGCGCACGAGCTGACGATCGTGACGGGGCTGGAGGGAAGCCACAGCTGGCTCCAGATCGCCGTGGGCGGTGCGGCACTGTTCCTCCCGCAATCGCTCGGCGAAGAGATGCTGTCGCGCGGCTATCTGTTCGCTGCTCTGCGCGATGGGATCGGGTGGGCGGGCGCGCTCGCGGCGACGAGCATCGGTTTTGGATTGCTGCACATGTGGAATCCGGGAGCGACCTCGCAGTCCGTAGGGATCGTGATCCTCGCGGGGGTGTTTCTCGGCGCCATACTGGTTGCGACACGTTCGCTGTACGCCGCGTGGATGGCCCACTTCGCATGGAACTGGGCGATGGCCGACGTGCTGCATTCCGCCGTGAGCGGCGTGCGCTTTCCGTATTCGACCTATCGCGTGGACGATGCGGGTCCGGCGTGGCTCACCGGGGGCAGCTGGGGGCCGGAAGGCGGCGCCGCAGCGGCAGCGGGGATGCTCGCCGGAATCGCGGTGCTGTTCGCATGGCGCCGGCAACTCTCCCGCGACCGCGTGGTGCAGGCATGAGGTGCACATGAGCGAGAAGATCGCCGTCGTCGGCTCCGGACAGATGGGGAACGGGATCGCGCACGTGTTCGCGGTCGCCGGCTTCGACGTGACGATGATCGACGTGTCGCGCAGTGCGCTCGAGCGCGCGCGCGCGACGATCGAGAAAAACCTCGGGCGCCAGGTCGAGAAGAAGGTGATCGACGCGAGCGCGCGCGATTCCGCGCTCGCGCGCATCTCGACGAACGAGAGCCTCGCGAGCGCCGCCGACGCCGCGCTCGTCATCGAAGCCGCGACCGAGCGCGCGGAGCTCAAGTTCACCCTGTTCGCGGATCTCGACCGCATCGCGCAGCCGTCCGCGATTCTGGCATCGAACACCAGCTCCATCTCCATCACCGAGCTCGGCGCGCGCACGAAGCGCCCGGCTCAGGTGATCGGAATGCACTTCATGAATCCCGTGCCGGTGATGCAGCTCGTCGAGGTGATTCGCGGCCTTGCGACCTCGAACGAGACGACCGCGCGCGTGCTCGAGCTTTCGCGATCGCTCGGCAAGACGCCCGTGGAGGTGAACGACTATCCGGGCTTCGTGTCGAACCGCGTGCTCATGCCGATGATCAACGAGGCGATCTACTGCCTCATGGAAGGTGTCGGGAGTGCCGAATCGATCGATACCGTGATGAAGCTGGGCATGAACCATCCAATGGGACCGCTGGCGCTCGCCGATCTCATCGGGCTCGACACGTGCGTTGCCATACTCGAGGTTCTGCAGGATGGCCTCGGCGATCCGAAGTACCGTCCCTGTCCGCTGCTGCGGAAATACGTCGCGGCCGGATGGCTCGGCAGAAAATCGGGGCGGGGGTTCCACGAATATTCCTGACGCATTCACGCGGGGCGAGTCGTCCCGCACGGGAGAGCTATGTCCTGGGCGTTGATTCCGCTCACCGAGGAGCAACGCGAGATCCAGCGCACTGCGCGCGAGTTCGCGCAGGCCGAGATCGCGCCGTACTCCGCCGCGTGGGACCGCGATTCGTACTTCGATCGATCGCTGATCGGCAAGATGGGCGAGCTCGGATTCCTCGGCATGATGCTCCCGGAGGAATACGGCGGACTCGCGCTCCCGACCACGACGTATCTCGTGGCGCTCGAGGAGATCGCCGCGTCGGACGCATCGGTCGCGGTCTCGATGAGCGTCCACAACTCGCTGCCCACGCAGATGCTTCTGCGGTGGGGATCGGCCGAGCAGAAGGAGCGCTATCTCGCGCCGATGGCGCGCGGAGAGATGCTCGGTGCGTTCGCGCTGTCGGAGCCCGACGCCGGATCCGATGCGGCCTCGCTCACCGCACAGGCCGTGCGCGAGGGCGACTGCTGGGTGCTGAACGGCACGAAGGCGTGGGTGACGAGCGGGAGCGAGGCGGACGTGCTCATCGTGATGGCGCGCACGGACACGGCGGGCGAGCGGCGTGGCGCGCGAGGGATCAGTTCCTTCATCGTCACTCCCGATCTTCCGGGCTTCAAGGTGGGGAAGAAGGAAGACAAGATGGGGCTGCGCGCGTCGCCGACCGTTCAGCTCGAGCTCAGCGACCTGCGCGTGCCGGTCGGAAATCTGCTGGGACGCGAAGGCGCGGGCTTCTCGATGGCGATGCAGTCGCTCGACAACGGCCGCCTGGGCATCGCGGCGCAGGCCATTGGGATCGCGCGCTGTGCGCTGGAGCATGCAACGACGTACGCGGGCGAGCGGCGGCAGTTCGGCAAGCCGATCAAGGAGTTCGAGGCCATTCAGTTCAAGCTCGCCGACATGGCCACCCGGATCGCCGCGGCCCGGGCGTTGCTATATCAGGCAGCGGCGGCGAAGGACCGCGGCGAGAAGATCACGCAGTACAGCAGCATGAGCAAGCTGTTCGCGAGCGAGACCGCCATGTGGGTGACCACGCAGGCCATCCAGATCTTCGGCGGGTACGGGTACGTGAAGGAATATCCTGTCGAGCGACTGTTTCGCGACGCAAAAGTGACGGAGATCTATGAAGGAACGTCGGAGATTCAACGGATCGTGATCGCGCGAGAGCTGTATTCGCGCAGTCCGTGACGCATCGCACCCTCGTCTACTCCTTACATATATGACAGCCACCGCATCGTTCACCAACGCTTCGTCCCCGGCCACCGGCGGCCTCTTCGACCGGCTCGCCCAGATGGGTCACGAGCAGCTCGTCCTCTGCAGCGATCCCTCCGCGAGCTACCGCGGCATCATCGCGGTGCACTCCACCACTCTCGGTCCGGCGCTCGGCGGCACGCGCTTCTGGAGCTATGCCAGCGATGAGGAGGCGATCATCGATGCGCTCAGGCTCGCGCGCGGGATGACGTACAAGAATGCCGTAGCCGGCCTCAATCTCGGCGGCGGCAAGTCCGTGATCATCGGCGACAACCGCACGGCGAACCGCGAGATGATCTTCCGTGCGCACGGCCGCTTCGTCGAGAGCCTCGGCGGGCGATACGTGACGGCGGAGGATGTCGGCACGAGCACGAGCGACATGGATCTCGTGCACATGGAAACCGACTACGTCGCCGGGCTCGCGGGCAAGTCGGGCGATCCGTCGCCCGTCACCGCGCACGGCGTGTTCCGCGCCATCCAGGCTTCGGCGCACTATCGCTGGGGCTCGGACTCGCTCGAGGGAAAGATCGTTGCCATTCAGGGATGCGGGCACGTCGGGATGTTTCTCGCACGCGAGCTCTCGGAATCCGGCGCGAAGCTGATCGTGACGGACATCGATGCGGAGCGCGTGCGCAGCGTGGTGAACGAGTTTGGCGCGAAGGCGGTCGAGCCCGGCGAGATCTACGGCGTGAAGGCGGACATCTTCGCGCCATGTGCGCTCGGCGCGATCATCAACGACAACACCATTCCGCAGCTCAAGGTGGAGATCGTCGCGGGTGCGGCGAACAACGTGCTGCTCGAGCCGCGGCACGGCGACGCGCTGGAGGAGCGCAACATCCTCTACGCACCGGACTATGTCGCGAACGCCGGCGGTGTGATCAACGTGTATTCGGAGCTCGCGGGCTGGGATGCGCAGCGCGCGCTGCGCAAAGCGGATGAGATTTACAACACCATTCTCGGCGTCTTCGAAATTGCGAAGAGCGATGCCATCCCAACCTACGAGGCAGCCGATCGCCTAGCCGAACGGAGAGTAAAAGCGGTCGGATCGCTCGTGAAAACGTGGCCACAGTGGCCGAACCGCTGAAATAGCGTGGCGTTCGCGATGCGGACTTCCTAGTTTCCCGAGAGACTCCGCGGATGTTCCGTCCGAGTCTCTCACGGAAACCTTCAACACTCGATACTCCGATGCTCTGGACCGATTGGGAATGCCGGCCGCCTGGCGCAAAGCTCCGTGAAGCCGATCCGGAGATCGCGAAAGTCATCGAGGAGGAAATCCTTCGCCAGGGTGAAGGGCTCGAGCTGATCGCGAGCGAGAACTTCGTGTCGCCAGCGGTGATGGAAGCGATGGGCTCGCCGCTCACCAACAAGTACGCCGAGGGATTGCCGGGCAAGCGCTACTACGGCGGCTGCGAGGTCGTGGATGTCGCGGAGAATCTCGCGATCGATCGTGCGAAGCAGCTCTTCGGCGCCGATCACGCGAACGTGCAGCCGCACTCGGGCGCGCAGGCGAATGCCGCGGTGATGCTCGCTTTCCTCAAGCCCGGTGATGCGATCCTGGGCCTCGATCTCTCGCAGGGCGGGCATCTCACGCACGGATCGCCGGTGAACTTTTCGGGGCTCATCTACAAGGCGTTCCACTACGGCGTGAACGACAACGGCATCATCGACTACGACCGCATGAAGGAGATCGCGCGGAAGGAGCGCCCGAAGATGATCATCGCCGGCGCGAGCGCGTATGCACGGATCATCGACTTCGCGCCGTTCGCGGAGGTCGCGAAGGAGATCGGCGCGCTCTTCATGGTCGACATGGCGCACTTCGCCGGGCTCGTCGCAACGGGCTTTCATCCGTCGCCCGTGCCGTTCGCCGACGTCGTCACGACCACCACGCACAAGACGCTGCGGGGCCCGCGCGGCGGGATGATCCTCTGCAAGGCGGAGCATGCGAAGGCTGTCGACAAGGCGGTCTTTCCCGGCACGCAGGGCGGCCCGCTCATGCACGTGATCGCGGCCAAGGCCGTCTCGTTCCGCGAAGCGCTGCAACCCGAGTTCAAATTCCACTGCGGGCAGATCATCAGGAATGCGCAGGCCCTCGCAGCGGCCCTCGCCGGCCACGGATTTCAGATAGTGTCCGGCGGTACCGATAATCATCTGATGCTCGTCGATCTTCGCAACAAGGGCGTGACGGGGAAGGTGGCCGAGAAGGTGCTGGGCGAGGCTGGCATCACGGTGAACAAGAACACGGTGCCCAAGGAAACGCAGTCTCCATTCGTCACGAGTGGCGTGCGAATCGGCACGCCGGCGGTGACGACGCGCGGCATGAAGGAAGAAGAGATGACTCGCATCGCGGGATTCATCGATCGCGCGCTCGCAGCGCCCGAGGATGCGCGGTCGCTCGCCAGGATCAAGCAGGAAGTGAAGGAGCTCGCGAGTGCATTCCCGCTCTACACGGTTGCGGAGGCGGGCGCAGGGCGGTTGTAATACGCAGGGCCATTTCTCATCTTGTTGAAATCACCGGGAGCACGTGCTTCCGGTGCAGCTTTCATTGAGGGGGGATCAGCTGTTGCTCCTGGAGCGTTTTCGAGACGGCATCATGGATCGCATACGCACGAAGGAAACGCGCTTCGAGGAAGACGCGTATCTGTTCGTGCTCAAGGCGCTCGAATATTCGCAGACGCGCCTCACGGAGCGACGGCACGTGTCGGGGCGCGAGCTCGCGTTTTCGTGCCGCGATCTGGCGCTCGAGATGTACGGGGTGATGGCGCAGGTGGTGCTCGAGCATTGGGGCGTGCGCGCGACCTCCGACATCGGAGACATCGTGTTCGTGCTGGTGGATCTGGGTTATCTGATCAGCCAGCCAACGGACAATCGCGCGGACTTCATCGGCGTCTTCAACTTCGATCGCGCGTTCGAGCACGAATACCCCTGGAATGCCGCGGCGTTGGTGTGAAATTGCGAGGGTGAAGTTGGGGGAGGTGACGGCATGGAGAGCATTGAGCTTCCGGAGTGCCGGAAATGTGGGAAGGGCGCGATGCTGCCGCTGAGCGATTACGGTCGGGAAGGCGCGTCGATCGAATACAAGGCATGGGTGTGCAGCAATCCCGAATGCGGCTTCAACATCCGCATCGACAACGGCGAGATCAGCTACGGCCGGACAGTCAGCCAATCGCTCAAATGAACGCTCGCACGGTATGCGCAGTCAGCCGCGGCGGCCCACCAGGCCGCCGTCTTTCGTTCCGGCCGCTCGCACGCCGCACGTGACGCTCGCGCGCGTGACCACCGCAGCCGAGGCGGCGGCGCTCGACGCGCGCGCCATCGAGGCGGGCACGCCGTCGCGCGTGCTGATGCAGCGCGCCGGCGATGCGGCGGCCGCGGAGATCGAGCGCGCGTTTGCGATAGCGCGGGGCGCGGCGGTGACCGTGTTCGCCGGGCCCGGGAACAACGGCGGCGATGGATGGGTGGTCGCGCGCGCGCTCGCGAGCCGCGGCGCGCGGGTGTTCGTGCGCGAGGCGGGGGTGGCGCGCAGCGAGGAGTCGAAGGAATTTCGCGCGCTCGCCGCTCCCCTTGTCACGCAAGGGGAGTCGCCCGATGCGCGGCTCGTCGTCGACGCGCTGCTCGGCGTCGGCGCGAAGGGCGAGCCGCGCGGAGCGATCGCGGAGTGCATCGCCCGCATCGCGGCGGCGCGCGCGCGCGGTGCGGCGGTCGTTGCGCTCGACATCCCGAGTGGCGTCGATGCCGACACCGGCGACGCCAGCGGAGCGGTGCAGGCGGATCTCACGATCAGCTTCGGCACGCTCAAGCGCGGGCTCGCGATCGCGCGCGGAAACAGCGGCCGCACGCTCGTGTGCGACATCGGGATGGGCGAGGGACCAGGCGACGACTCGATGCCGCGGCTGATCAGCGCGCAGTGGGTGCACGCGCACGTGCCGGCGATTCGCGCGGATGCGCACAAGGGTACGCGCGGGAAGCTCGCCATCCTGGGCGGGCAGGTCGGGATGGCGGGGGCGCCGATGCTCGCGGCGCGCGCGGCCATGCGCAGCGGCATCGGCATGGTGCGCGTCCTCGTCGCTCGCGAGAACGTGCCGGTTGTACAGGCGGTGGTGCCCGAGGCGCTGGCGCATGCGTGGCCGGAGAGTGCAGCCGAAGTCGAGAGCGCGGTCACCGAGTGGGCCGACGGCCTCGTGATCGGCCCCGGGCTCGGTGCATCGTACGGCAGCCGCGTACTCATCGAGCGCGTGTTGCGCGAGTTTCGAGGGCCGGTGGTGCTCGACGCGGATGCGCTCAACGTGTTCGCGGGCGAGCCGGAGCAGCTCGGCGATCTGATCGGCGAACGGCCGGCGCTGCTCACGCCCCATCCGATGGAGCTCGCGCGCCTGCTCGGTGTGCGCCTCGACGACGTGCTCGCACGCCGGTTCGCGATCGGAGTCGAGCTCGCGCAGCGCACGCGCGCCGTCGTGCTCCTCAAGGGCGTGCCAACGGTGGTGTCCGACGCGACGGGACAGCGTTTCGTGAGCTGCGCCGGCACGCCCGTGCTCGCGAGCGCAGGGAGTGGCGACCTTCTCTCGGGTATTGCGGGCACGCTCCTCACGCAGATCGGCGATGCGCAGGTGGCGGGAGCGTGCGCCGCCTGGGCGCACGGACGCGCGGCCGAGCTCGCGGGGAGCGGCCACGTGCGCGGGGTCGTGCTCGCGGATGTGGAGCTCGCGTTGCGCGAGGTGTGGAACGAGCCGCTGCCCGTGCTCGCGCCTCCCGTGCTCGCCGAGCTCCCCGCCATCGGCGAGCGATGACGGATTCGATCGAGCTCGGGGACGGGCGCGAGTTCGACATCATTCGCGAGCTGCTCGCGCGCTGGGGCCCGCGTGCGCTGGGGATCGGCGACGATGCCGCCATGATCCGCCTTGCCGCCGGGGAGCAGCTCGTGGTGAGCACCGACAGCTCGGTGGAGCACATCCACTTCGAGCGTGCATGGCTCACGCCGCGCGAGATCGGATATCGCGCGACCACCGCCGCGCTCAGCGATCTCGCCGCGATGGCCGCTTCGCCGATCGGCGTGCTGCTCGCGCTCGGACTTCCCAAATCGTGGCTCGACGTGGTGGGCGAGCTCGGCGATGGAGTGGGCGATGCGATCGACGCTGCGGAAACGCTCGTGCGCGGCGGCGACATCACTGGAGCGAGCGATCTCACGATCGGTGTCACCGTGCTCGGAGGCACGGATGCACCGCTTCGTCGCAACGGCGCGCGCATCGCCGACACGGTGTACGTCACCGGATCACTCGGTGGCCCGGGCGCGGCGCTCGCGGCGTGGCAGCGCGGCGACGTGCCGGATGCCGCTGCGCGCACGCGCTTCGCGCATCCGGTGGCGCGCATCCGCGAGGCGATCTGGCTCGCGCGCGGAGGCGCACGCGCGGGAATCGACATCTCGGATGGACTGCTCGCGGACGCCGGGCACATGGCCGCCGCGAGCGGCGTGCGCATTCAGCTCGATCTCGAGCAGCTGCCCCTGCACGAGGGCGTAACGCCTCGGGAGGCGGCGGTGAGTGGCGAAGAGTACGAGCTCATCGTGTGCGCGCCCGCGCTCAACGTGAGCGCCTTCGCGCGCGCGACGAAGCTCTCGCTCACCGCGGTCGGTCGCGTCATGGATCCGATTCCCGACGGCATCGGAGTGACGGCGCGCATGAACGGCGAACCCGCGGCGCTCACGCGAGGATTCCGCCACTTCGCGTAGGCGGGACACCGAGTCCGCCGTAATTCACGGGGAAAAGCGGACACGTTTGTCGATTACTTTTTTCTAATCTCCGCCATTGTCAGGCTGGTGTAGTGTGGCTTGCAGCGCTCGCCAATCCTTTTTATCATCGGGCAAGAGGGTCGTGGAAGGCGCATTGCGTTTCGCTGTCGTGGGCTGCAGGCGTGGCGCCGCTTCCGCGGTTCAGGTCGAGGTTCTGTCTGTTGCGTGACGGCGGTTCCCATGATTCACGTGCTGATCGCGAGCGACATCCGGTTGTATCGTGAAGGGCTCGCGCTCCACTTCGATCAGCGTCCGGGATTCACGGTCGTGGGAGTGGTCGAAGACCGCGCCTCCGTCATTCGTGCAGCGCGCGAGCGCACGCCCGACGCCCTCCTCATCGACATGGCAATGGCCGAGAGTCTGGCGACCATCCGTGATCTCCGCGAGCAAGCGCCGGCCGTGCGCGTCATCGCGCTCACGGTGCCGGAGGTGGAGCGCGCAGTGCTCGCGTGCGCCGAAGCGGGCATCGCCGGCTATGTTCCGCGAAACGGCTCGCTCGAAGATCTCAACATCGCGGTCGAGTCGTCGGTGCGAAACGAGTCGATTGCATCCCCGCGCATGGTTGCGAGCCTCTTGCGGCGCGTCGCCGCGCTCGCGGCCGACCGCAGCGGAGCGGTCACGGAGTCGCTCACGGCGCGCGAGGTCGACATCGTGAAGCTCATCGATCAGGGATACTCCAACAAGCAGATCGCGGCTCGGCTGTCGATCGAGCTGTCCACGGTGAAGAACCACGTGCACAACGTGCTCGAAAAGCTCGGCGTGCAGCGCCGCAGCCAGGCCGCCGCACGCCTGCGCCGCAGCGCGAGCACATCGAGCGCGCCCTTCACGCTCGATTCGGCGTCGAAGGAGCTGGCGCTGTAGCCGCTTCGCGCCCGCGCGTAGATCTGCACTGGGCCGCAGATGAATCGATCGATCCATTCCGGTCTGCGTCCCTCGCGCGAACATTGCCGCTCATGACGACCAACGCCGGGACGGAGCTCGAAGCGCAGGAGGTCGACTCCTTCCACGAGCTGCTCCCCGCGCTCAGGTACCTCGATACGACGCTCGCCCGTGCGGTGGATCGTGCGCAAGCCGCGTTCAACGCCGATGGCGCCGTCGACCGGTTTCGCGGCCTCTACATCAGCGATGAGAGCGTCGAGCGCATGCTCCGGCAGTCGCCGGGCGAGAGCATCTTCGCCGCCCCCGCGGACTCCGTGAGCGAGACGCTCGCCCCTGATGCGCGACTCACGTGGCTGGCCGAGGTGTTCGCGCTCGATTCGTTCGACACCAGCGTCGTGCTCCTCGCGCTCGCCCCCGAGATCGATCTCCGTTACGAGCGACTCTACGCGTATCTGCAGGACGACGTGACGCGGCGAAAGCCGACCGTCGATCTCGCGCTGTCGCT
>JAICLZ010000006.1 GCA_025929535.1 Gemmatimonadaceae bacterium | reverse complement strand
CGATCTCGGGCATGGCGGCCGATGCGAAGGGCTGGAAGGGCACCTCGAGCCACAGCGCGACGACCAAGCAGTGCTACGCGGGCTTTGGCAGCCAGGCCGCGGCGACGACCCTCGATGGTATCATCACCTGCGACCCGTGATCTGAACCACGCACGTGTGTTCCTCCATGCTCGGGTCAGGCTGATGCCTGACCCGATCGTGTTTCCCCCCTCCTCTGTGTCATGAGCTCCGCCCCAACTTCCTCCACCAGCACCACGATCGGCTGGCGCAGGATCTTCACCTCCGAGCGCGTTGCGCTGTTCCTGCTGATCCTGGCGGCGGCGCTGCCCTATCTCTCCTCGCTCACCTTCGGCTTCGTCTACGACGACCTGGGAGTGATCGTGGAGGTTCCGTCGCGCCATACGTGGCTCGGCGTGGCGCAGGCGTGGGTACAGAGCTACTGGGGCAATCCGGAGACGGGGCTGTACCGGCCCGTCGCGCAGTTCATGTATGCGCTGCTCTGGAACCTCGGCGGCGGCAAGCCATGGCTCTTCCATCTCTACGCCATCGCCATCCACGTGGCGACCACCCTTCTCCTGTGGTGGCTGCTCGCGCGCGCGACGAACAGGTGGGCGGCCTTCTTCGGTGCGCTCCTGTTCGCGGTCGATCCGGTGCACGTGGAGGCGGTGGCGAACATCGTCAACTCGAGCGAGGTGCTCGTCGCGCTCTTCGGCATCGTGTGCATCGGCGTGGTGCTGCGCGCTTCGATGCGGAGCGATGGCGGCGTGCGGATCGGGTGGCGTCCGGCGCTGCTCGCGGCGGCGTGCTACGCGTTGGCGATCGGCGCGAAGGAGAGCGGCGCGGGAATCCCCGCGATCGCGTTTCTGTGTCTGTGGGGATGGCGCGCATCGGACGCGAAGCGGCCGAGCTTCCGCGAGGTGCTCGTGGGCGGATGGCGCGTGTGGGCGCTGTGCACCGTCGCGCTCGCGGGCGTGGTCACGGCGCGCTACTTCGTGCTCGGCGGGCTCACGGTGAGCCAGCACTGGGTGACGCACGAGGTGCGCAACTTCACCTTCGCGCCGCGCTTCTGGACGATGACGGCGGCCTGGCCGCTGGTCGGCCGGCTGCTGCTCTGGCCGAGCAAGCTGCGGATGCATTACGGATCGGACATCGTGATTCCGCTGACGGAGCCCACGATCTGGTCGGTGCTCTCGCTGGCGACGGCGGCGATCATCGTGGCCTGCGCGGCGTTGCTCGCGCGGCGCGGCGACCGGCGTCCGCTGGTCGCGATTACGTGGGTGGCGATCGCATTTCTCCCGGCGTCGAATCTGCTCGTGCCCACGGGGCAGCTGCTCGCCGAGCGCACGCTGTACCTGCCGAGTGTGGGCATGGCGCTGCTGGTGGCGTGGGGCATCGACGTGGCGTATGCGTGGGGGCGCGCGCTCGGCGGACCGTTCGTGGCGCAGCTCGCGACCGGAGTACCGCTCGCGGCGGTGGCGATCGGCGGGCTGCTGGTGACGTATCCGGAAGTGATTCCGTGGCAGACGAACTACACGCTCTTTCTGCGCGGGATCGAGCAGGCGCCGCGTGCGTCTCGTCCCTGGCAGTTGATGGGCGACCTGTACGCGGGCAAGGGCGAGCACAAGAAGGCCCTCATGTATCTCGAGCGTGCGCACGCTCTCGAGCCCGCGAACGACAACATCGTCTACTTCTACTCGGAGCAGCTGCACGCGATCGGCGCGTACGAGAGCGAGCTCGCGCTGCTGCGCGACGCGGCGAGGGAGAATCCGACATCGGAGCAGACGTGGGTGATGTATCTCGTCGCGCTCGGCACGCGCCGCGGCCCGGACTCCGTGCTCGCCGAGCTCGCGCGCGTACCCGCGCACGATTCGACGAGCCTCAACTGGCACGCGGTGATGAAGGGCGAGGCGTTCTACAACAAGGACATGCCCGACTCCGCGATCGCGACGTATCGCGCGGCACTCGTGCGGCAGCCGCGCAGCGGCAACCTGCACTATCTGCTCGCGAACATGCTGCGACAGGCCGGAAAGATTCCGGAAGCGGCGGCGGAGCTGGCTCTCGCAGACTCACTCAAGGGTGCCCGCCCGGAGTCGCTGCTCCGCATGCACTCGGAGATCGCGCTCGCACGCGGCGACAGCGCCGCGGCGCGGAGAGCGATCAGCCAGGCAATTCGATTGGCGCCGCTCGACAGCTCGCTGGTGACGTTTCAGAAGTCGCTGGGGCGCGCGAGCTGATCGACGGACAAGCCGCTCACCAGCGAATCACCGTTTGTGGCGTCTCATCCCAAAACGCTACGGCGCCCCCGCGTGCCGTGCCGTGAGCACGTTCTCCACTCGCTCGGCCAGCGCTTCCTTGAGCGTGACGTGGATCGCGATGAGATTTCCCGAGATGATGTAGCGCTGCCGCTGCGCGGGCGGCGTGCCCGGATCCGGCATCGTGTCGAGCTTCGCCGCATCCTGTTTGCGCGCGGCCGCGGTGGGATAGATGTAGAGCTCGAGCGTGCTGGCGCTCACGTTTAGCAGGCTGCCCGGGCGTGTGAGCCCCGCATGATGCACCACGCGCCCGCTGTCGGTCACGACGAGCCCCGCCTCGCCGAGCCGCTTCACCACCTCAGCGAGATTCCACTCGTCGGTCTGCGCCGCACGATTCTCTTCCACCTTCGCGGTGACCGCCGAGTCGGCGCTCGGCGCGCGCGGCGGCGGCGACTCGTGCTTCGAGCACGCGAAGAGCGCGAGCGCCGCCGCGATACCGAGCGTGCGCGCGCGCTGCATCACACCGTCTTCATCTCCGCAACGAGCTTCGACAGCGATGCCTTCGCATCGCCGAACAGGAGGCTCGTCTTGTCGTTGTAGAACAGCTCGTTCTCGATTCCCGCGAAGCCCGGGTTCATGCTCCGCTTGAGCACGATGATGCTCTGCGCCTTGTCGGCGTTGAGGATCGGCATTCCGTAGATCGGGCTCGACTTGTCCGCGCGCGCGGCCGGGTTCACGACATCGTTGGCGCCGATCACGAGCGCGACATCGGCGCGCTCGAACTCGCCGTTGATCTCGTCCATGTCGTACAGCCGGTCGTACGGCACGTTCGCTTCGGCCAGAAGCACGTTCATGTGTCCCGGCATGCGGCCGGCCACCGGATGAATCGCGTATTTCACCTCGCCGCCCTTTCTCTCGATCAGCTCCGCGAGCTCGCGCACCTGATGCTGCGCCTGCGCCACCGCCATCCCGTATCCCGGCACGATGATCACGAGCTTCGCGTACGCCAGCTGAATCGCGGCGTCCTCGGCGCTGATCGAGCGCACGCTGAGCCCCGAAGCCGTCTTCGCCGACGTGGTGGGCGCCGCGCCGAATGCACCGAAGATCACGTTCTGGAACGAGCGGTTCATCGCCTTGCTCATCACGATCGACAGAATGAAGCCCGATGCACCGTCGAGCGCGCCCGCGATGATGAGGACGTTGTTGCCGATCGCGAATCCCGTCGCGGCCGATGCCAGTCCGGCGTAGGAATTGAGCAGCGAGATGACCACGGGCATGTCGGCGCCGCCGATGGGCAGCACCATGAACACGCCGATGAGCAGCGCCAGCGCGATCATCGTGTAGAAGATCACCGTGTTGCCGGGATCGAACAGCAGGTAGAAGAACATCACGACGGTTGCCCCGAAGAGCGTGATGTTCACCGCGTTCTGCCCCTTGTACGTCACCGAGCGGCCGGTGATGATCTCCTGCAGCTTGCCGAAGGCCATGAAGCTGCCCGTCACCGTGAGCGAGCCGAAGAGCACCTCGAATCCGACCGCAGCCATCTTCGCCGTCCCGAGCCCCGCGCCGTGCAGCCAGTACTCGGCGACGCCGACGAGCGTCGCCGCGAGCGCGCCGAACATGTGCGAGATCGCGATGCGCTGCGGCATCGCCGTCATCGGCACCTCCGTGCCGAGCGGGATGCCGATGATGGTGCCGAGTATCAGCCCGCCGGCGATCCAGTCGTAGCGAACGATCTCGTGCTGCACGAGCGTGCCCACGATCGCGAGCAGCATCCCGATCGCCGCGTAGTGCATGCCCCGTCGCGCGGTGTCCGGCTTGGTGAGGCTCCGAAGGCCGAGAATGAAGAGAACCGACGCGACCAGATACGTGACCTGGGTGAAGGTCTCGCGCACTTATGGAGCTCCGGACGGTTTCGCGTCCTTCGCCTTCGCGTCCTTCGGCGGCGCTGGCTCGTGCTTGAACATCTTCAGCATGCGATCGGTGATCACGAAACCGCCCACGACGTTCGCCATGGCCGCCGTCACGGCGACGAAGCCGAGCACCGTGCTCACCATGCCCTTGTCGGAGCCGGCGGCAACGAGCGAGCCGACCAGCGAGATCGCGGAGATCGCGTTCGTCGCCGACATGAGCGGCGTGTGGAGCAGCGGCGGCACACGCGTGATGATCTGGAAGCCCACGAACGCGGCGAGCATGAACACGTACAGCTGCATGAATGACGTGGGATTCATACCACCACTCCGTCGTGGGTCACGACCATCGCCTTGGTGATCTCGTCGTTCAGGTCGATCGTGAGCGTGTTCTCCTTGATCAGATGCTGCAGCAGCGTGAGCACGTTGCGGCTCAGCATCTGGCTCGCATGGAACGGCACCGTCGCCGGCAGGTTCACCGCGCCGATGATGGTGACGCCACCGACACGAATCGTCTCGTTGGGCTTCGTGAGCTCGCAGTTGCCACCCGCTTCCGCCGCGAGATCGACGATCACCGACCCCGGACGCATCGACCCCACCATCGTTTTCGTGATGAGCACCGGTGCGGCGCGGCCGGGGATCAGCGCCGTCGTGATCACGAGATCCTGATCGACGATGTGGCGTCCGATCGCGGCGAGCGTGCGCTCGCGCTCCTCCTCGCCCTGCGCGCGCGCGTAGCCGCCCTTGGTCTCCGCATCCGCTGCCACGAGATCCGACGCCACGAACGTCGCCCCCAGGCTCATCACCTGCTCGGCGGCCGCGGCGCGCACATCGAACGCCGAGACGATCGCGCCGAGCCGGCGCGCCGTGGCGATTGCCTGGAGGCCGGCGACTCCGGCGCCGAGCACGAACACGCGAGCCGGAGGAATCGATCCGGCGGCGGTGGTGAGCGACGGAAGGAATTTCGGCAGCGCGGATGCGCCAATCAGCACTGCCTTGTAGCCCGACACCGTGCTCTGCGACGAGAGCATGTCCATGGATTGCGCGCGCGTGATGCGCGGAACCTTCTCGAGCGCGAACGCCGTGATCTTGCGCGCGGCGAGTGCCTTCACGAGATCGCCGCTCGTGGCGGCCGGCATCGACGAGATCAGCACGCTTCCCTCTGGAAGGAGCGCAATCTCATCGAGCGTGGGTGGCTGCACGCCCAGCACGATCGCGGATTTCGCGTAGAGCGAAGCGGCATCGGTCTCGAGCGAGGCGCCGGCTTTCTCGAGCACGGCGTCGGGAAAGCCGGCAGCAGCGCCTGCGCCGCGCTCCACGAACACCGACGCGCCGCCTTTGGCCAGCTTGGCGATGCTCTCGGGTCCGAGCGCGATGCGCTGCTCGCCTGCCGCGCGTTCCTTCGCGATGCCGATGTTCATCGCGCCTCCCCTTCCGTCGTGCAAGGTGTCACCCTCATAGCCTCCTCCGCCCGAGCCGCGGATACGCTACCGCGCGCAGCGACCGCTGACAAGCACCGTCGCCGCGCGGCCGGGGCACGATGCGTGCGAAATCGACAGGGGAACGCGCGCGCGACCACTCGAGCCGCGAGCGCCAAACAAGGGGATTCACATGGCACTCAGAACAGGCGAGCTGTATCGCTGCCCGAACGAGAATTGTGGCTGCGAGATTCAGGTGACGCGCGGCGCGAAGCCCGGCGGCGGGGGAGACAACAATCCGCGCTGCTGCTGCGGAATGGAAATGAAGAAGGTCGATTGACCGGCGGCAGCATCGATCGCGGGGTGCGCGGGCGCGCTGAACTCGCCATCATTGGTGAGCCTTCACCAGTGACAATGCCGCCGAATCGCCCCGAAGTCGAAGCGCCGTACTTCTCCGTTGCCGTCCACAAGCTGATCGTCATGTCCGTGACGACGCTGTCGACGTATCAGATCTACTGGTTCTACAAGAACTACCAGCGCATGAATCAGCGCACGGGTGGCGGCGGCTCGCCCTTCTGGCGCGCCATTGCCGCGCCGCTCACCGCGCATGGCCTCTTCGCGCACGTGCGCACGGATGCGCGATCGCGATTCATCCCCGTGGGCTGGAGCTCGGCCGGGCTGGCGGTGATCTATCTCTGCCTCACCCTGATCTGCTTCTTCGATTATCCATGGTGGACGCTCGCACTCGGGTCCGTCTTCGCCCTGGTGCCCGTGCAGGCGACGATGGACGCAGTGAACCGGAAGGTCGCGCCGGGCGCAGCGCGAGATGATCGCTACTCGACCGCGAACGCCGCCGTCATCACGGGCGGAGTCGCGCTCACGATTCTCGCGCTCTATCTCACCAGACTTGCGCAGCTGTTCTTCCAGGCGCTCGTGAATCAGCTGTGAGGCGCGGCGCACGCACGGCGTGCACGTCGAGCGTACTCCTCACGCGTCTCGACCACCAGCCACGATGTCGATAGCGATCCCCGCCTCCGCCGAGGAGGCGAAGCGCGATCCGTACGCGGCGCTCCGCTACCCCGATTATCGCTATTTTCTGACGGGCCGTCTGGCGGCGAGCATGGGCTCGCAGATGATCGACGTCGCGATCGGGTGGGAGCTCTACGAGCGCACCCACCGCGCGCTGGCGCTGGGCTTCGTGGGCCTGGTGCAGGTCGTGCCCATCATCCTCCTCGCGCTTCCGGCCGGCCACGTTGCCGATCGATTCGATCGCAAGCGCATCGCCATGCTCTCGCTGCTGCTGCTCATCGCGGCCTCGCTCGCGCTCGCGATCATCTCGTTCACCGTGGCGCCGATACCGCTCATCTACGTCACGTTGTTCGCGATCGGCGTCGCACTGGCCTTTCATCGCCCGGCAATCGCGGCGCTGTTGCCCCAGCTCGTGCCGGCGGAGACGTTCGCGAACGCCGTGACGTGGAGCAGCGTCGGCTGGCAGCTCGCGAGCGTGATCGGCCCTGCGATGGGCGGCCTGATCATCGCGTGGCGGCATCACGCGGGCATCGTCTACGTGATCGATGCCGCGCTGATACTCGTGTTCGTGGTGTGCCTCACGCAGGTGCGCGGACAGCAGGTGGCGCGTGCACGGAAGGCGGTGACCCTCCGGTCGCTCCTCGGCGGCGTGCGCTTCGTGTGGCACACGAAGGTCATTCTCGCCGCGATCACGCTCGATCTCTTCGCCGTGCTCTTTGGGGGCGCGACGACCCTGCTTCCCGTGTTCGCGAAGGACATTCTGCACGTCGGCGCCGAAGGATTCGGCTGGCTGCGCGCGTCGCCCTCCATCGGGGCGGTGATCGTCGCGATGCTCCTGCTCGGGCGTCCGCCCATGCGCCGCGCCGGGAGATCGCTGCTGCTCGCGGTCGCGGGGTTCGGCGTCGCGACGATCGTGTTCGGGCTCTCGCGATCCTTTCCGCTGTCCATTCTGATGCTGGTACTCGCAGGCGGCCTGGACATGATCAGCGTCGTGGTACGCCAGACGCTGGTGCAGCTGCGTACTCCGAACGAGATGCGCGGTCGCGTATCGGCCGTCAATAGCGTATTCATTGACACGTCGAACGAGCTCGGCGGATTCGAGTCCGGCGCGAGCGCGGCGTTGTTCGGGCCGATCATCTCCGTGGTCGGGGGCGGCATCGTCACCGTGCTCGTCGTGACCGCAGTGGCGTTCGCATGGCCCGAGCTGCGAAGCATGCGACGGCTGGCGGACGACTTGCCTGAGCATTCACCGGAGGAGCATTCATGAGATTCGTGATGCGCATCGTGGTCACCGCGATCGCGCTGTGGGCAGCCACACGCCTGGTTTCGGGGATCACCTTTCATGGCAACTGGCTGGGGCTCGCCGGCGTCGCACTGGTCTTTGGCGTGCTCAATTCCTTCGTCCGACCGATTCTCAGCTTCCTCGCCTTCCCGCTGCTCGTCGTCACATTGGGGCTGTTCACGTTCGTGCTGAACGCGGTGATGCTCCTGATCACGAGCGCGCTCGCATCGACGCTCGGCCTGGACTTCCACGTCGCCGGTTTCTGGCCGGCGTTCTGGGGAGCGATCGTGATCGGTATCGTGAGCTTCCTGCTTTCGATGTTCCTCCCGGACGGAGATCGACGCACGCACGACGTTCGGGAGGTCCGATGATGCCCGGTCACGACGGGCGCGTGTGACGGCAGCCGCTCGCAAGGAGCGCAGGCAGCGGCGCCGCCCGCCACACCCGGCGGGCAAGCCGCACGAGCGTGGCATTGGCCCGTTCCTCCGGGATCTGGGTCCGGGGCTCGTCACCGGCGCCGCCGATGACGATCCGTCCGGGATCTCGACGTATTCGCAGGCAGGCGCCGCATTCGGCTTCGGGTTGCTGTGGACGGCGCTGCTCAGTTTCCCGCTCATGGTCGCCGTACAGCTCATGTGCGCGAGGCTGGGACTCGTCACGCGGTGCGGGCTCGCTTCGGTGCTGCGCAAGTACTATCCGCCGTGGCTTCTCTGGTTCGCGTGCTGTCTCCTGGTGGTCAGCAACACGATCAACATCGCCGCGGATCTCTCGGGCATGGGCGCCGGCGCCGAGCTGCTGACGCACGTGAATCACGTCTGGTTCGTTCCCGTGTTCGCGGTCGTCATTCTGCTCTTTCTGATGTTCGGATCGTACGCGATGCTGCTCAGGATCTTCAAGTGGCTCACGCTCGTGCTGTTCGCGTACGTCGCTGCCGCGTTCCTCGCGAAGCCATCATGGGGTGCGGTTGCAAAGGGGACGTTTCTGCCACAGATCTCGTTCACGAAGGAGTATCTCTTCACCTTCGTTGCGATCTTCGGCACGACGATCAGCCCGTATCTCTTTTTCTGGCAGGCGGCGCAGGAGGTCGAGGCCGATGAGGCGCTGAACCACGAGCTCGGCGACCGGCCGCGACGCTCGCTCGAGCGCGAGCTCCGGAGCGCGCGAACCGACGTGTCCGCCGGAATGATCGTCTCCAACGTCGTGATGTATTTCATCATCCTCACCGCGGGCGCGACGCTGCACGCGCACGGAAATACGCAGGTGCAAACGGCGGCCGAGGCGGCGAAGGCGCTCGAGCCCGTGGCCGGAAAGCTCGCGGCGCTTCTCTTCACGCTCGGGATCGTCGGCACGGGACTGCTCGGCGTTCCGGTGCTCGCCGGATCCGCGGCGTACGCGGTGGCCGAGGCGGCGGCGTGGCGGCGCGGCATGGACGCGCAGCCGCACCAGGCGCGCAACTTCTATCTGGTCATCGCGGCATCGATGCTGATCGGCGTCGCGCTCAGCTTCTCGCCGATCGATCCCATCCGGCTCTTGCTCTGGTCCGCGGTGATCAACGGCATTCTCGCGCCACCGCTGATCATCATCGTTCTCGTCATCTGCAACAATCCGAAGGTGATGGGCAGCTTCCGGAATGGCCGCACGATCAACGTGTTCGGCGGCATCGCCGCGGTGATCATGACCGGCTCCGCGCTCGCACTCATCGCGAGCTGGATCGGCTTGCTCAAATAGTCGAGCGCATCGCACGCACGGCGATGCCGCCGTTCTTCGTGCTCAGCACGGGCTCCATCGAGCCAATCTGCGCATCGAGCCGCGGGTCAGCGGAGAGCACCAACAGCCGCCAGCCGGGGAATCGTTCCCGGGCCACGATCCCGAGCTGCGCATAGAGATTCCGGAGCGCATCGCGGTCGCCCACGCGCACGCCGTACGGCGGATTCGTCACGATGGCGCCGGGCGGCACATTCGCCGGCGGAGCGATGCGCGAGATGACCTTCTCCTCGAACACGATGTCCGCGGCCACGCCCGCGCGCCCGGCGTTCTCGCGCGATGCGCCGATCGCCCCGGCATCGCGATCCGACGCGAAAATCGCCGCGGGCGCAGCGGGGAGCTGCTGCGCGCGCGCCTCGTCGAGCACCTTCTTCCACGTGGGCTCGTGAAAGCCCGGCCAGCGCATGAACGCGAAGCTTCGCGTGATCCCCGGCGGAATGCGGCGCGCGAGCAGCGCACCCTCGATGGCAATGGTGCCGGCGCCGCAGAGCGGATCGACCAGCGGCGTGCCCGGATCCCAGCCGCTCGCCATCAGGAGCGCGGCGGCGAGCGTCTCGCGCAGGGGAGCCTTGGCCACTGCGAGGCGATAGCCCCGGCGATGCAGCAGCGCGCCCGAGGTGTCGATGCTCACCGTACACTGATCGCGAAAGAGGCGCACGATCACGAGCGGTGTCTCGCCCGTCTCGTCATCTTCATCGCCGCCGCTCGCCACCATTGGAGCGACGCCGGTCGATTTCTCCATTGCTTCGGCGATGCGCTGCGCCACCGCGCCCGTGTGATACAGCCGCGACTTGCTGGTGGACACGCGCAGACGCACGGGCTGCCCGCTCACCAGGAAGCGGCTCCACGCGAGCTTGCGCGCGTGGCGCTCGAGCTCGTCGAAGAGCCTCGCGTGGAAGTCGCCCACGCGCGCGAGTACCCGTGTGGCGGAGCGGAGCCAGAGATTCGCGCGAAAGAGCGCGCTCGAGCCGCCGGAGAACGAGACGCCGCCGATGTCGCGCTTCCCCACCTCGAGTCCGAGCGTGCGCATCTCCGCCTCGAGCACGCCTTCGAGCCCCGGCGCGCAGATCGCGAAGAGCTCGAAGCGCTCTGCGCGCGGCGCCGGCTTGGATGGGGCACCCCGCGGTGCGCCTCGAGATGGGCGTACGCGCGACCTAGCGGCCATTCGACTGTGTGCGCTCGAGCGGCGGAAGCTCGAGGCTCTGCCACAGATACCACGACGCGACGGAGCGATAGGGTGTCCAGGGCTTCGCGAGCGCGTGCATGCGCTTGGCCGTCGGCTCCTTGCGCAGCTGGTAGGCGCGCCGGATCGCGTTGCGGATGCCGAGGTCGAGCACGGGAAGAATGTCGGGACGGCCCAGGCGGAACATCAGGAACATCTGCGCGGTCCACACGCCGATGCCCTTCACCGCCGTCAACGCCTCGATCACCGCCTCGTCTTCCATCTCGTGCAGCTTCGCCATGGGAAGCGCGCCGTCCTGCACGTGACGCGCGAGATCCCGGACGTATGCGATCTTCTGGCGCGAGAGACCGGCGGCACGAAGATCGGGGTCGTTCAGCGCGAGCCAGTGCTGCGGGAGCGGCTGCGGAACGCCCACCAGCGCGATGAGTCGCGAGTGGATCGTCGCCGCCGCGCTCGTGGAGAGCTGCTGAGACACGATCGAGCGCACGAGCGCATCGAGATGCGATCCGGTGGTGGGGCGCGCGAACCGGGACGGCCCCACACGCTCGATGATGTTCGCCAGCACGGGATCGGCCCGCTTGAGATGCCGAACCGCCGTGCGCTGCCAGAATGCCCGCGGCGCGAGCGCGCGCGATTGCGTGGTGGTGGTGTTGGTCACGTCCCAAAGCTAGCGCTGCGCAGAGTCGTTCCGCTGGCGCCGACCGGCCCGCGCTGGCATCCTACGGAGATGCGAAAGCTGATTGCGTATTTTCTGCGCGGACTCGTCGTCACGGCTCCGGTAGCCGTCACGCTCTGGGTGTGCTGGGCGCTCTTCCGTCGCATCGACGGGCTGCTCAACCTCTCCATCCCGGGCGCCGGATTCGTCGTCACGATCGTCACCATCACACTCGTCGGCGTGATCGCGTCTACCCTGGTCACGGCCGGCATCGTGTCCGTGATCGAGAGCAGCATCGAGAAGCTTCCGTTCGTGCGGCTCGTCTACTCATCCACGCGCGATCTGCTCAACGCCTTCGTCGGCGAGAAGCGCCGCTTCGACATCCCCGTCACCGTGTCGCTCCTGCCCGGAAGCGGCGTGAAGGTGATCGGCTTCGTCACGCGAGAGTCGCTCGACATTCTCGGCATTCCCGGCTACGTGGGTGTGTACGTGCCGCAGGCGTACGCATTCGCCGGTCATCTGCTGCTCGTTCCCGGAGATCAGGTGGAACGACTGGCCGGCGAGAGCGCCGATCTCATGGCATTCGTGGTCTCGGGTGGCGTGGCCGACGGCGCCCGCCGCGAGCCACGCTCATCGCGCAGCTGATTCCCTCACGCCGCCGGCAGCGGCGTGACGTCGCTGCCGAGCTCGCGCGACATGATCTCGAGGTCGAAACCTTCCTTTCGAATTCGCAGATCGTAGTAGAGCATCGTCGACACCACGGTCAACAGCGGATAGATCGGAATGATCAGCACCGCGCCGATGATCCCCGCCGTGGCGGGCGTCAGCAGCGTGACGCCGAGCGCGGAGATGATTCCGGAGAAGACGAAGTAGAGAAAAAACGCGAGACCCAGGGAGAAGAACACGTGCGCCGCGCAGTGCTGCGAGAGCTGCAGGGTTCGCGTCATGGCGGTGTTCGCGCCAACGTTCTCGAGCACGACCACCGGGATGATCGCGAACGTGCGAAGGAGCACGTAGACCATGACCCAGATCGCCAGGGGCACGATCAGCACGAGGAGAATGGGCGACTTCAGCACGGCGACGAGTCCGGCGCCGATGCCGAGCACGAGTACGGCGAGCCCCACCAGCAGCCCTCGGAACATCGAGGCGAAAAAAACCTGAAGGATCTTTCGCATGCCGGTGCCGAACGCTCGCGCAAGATCGACTTCGCCGCCGAGATATCCGTCGGAGACGGCGATCGTCAGCACGGCGTCGCACACGGTCACACACAGGATGGCCACGAGCCCCACGGCGAACAGCGGGCCGGGGTTCGCCGTCATCACCTGCGGATTGCTCATTTGGTCGCGCATGATGATGCGCATGAGAACGCCGGGAGCCATCGTGATCGCACTCACGGTGACGAGCTGCGGATAGTAGCGGCGCAACAGCTGGAAGCTCGCGTCCACGAGCTCTGTTGCACGGCGCGGGCGAATCTCGATTGCGGGCACTCGTCAGCCGTGTGAGAGGAGTCGCGTCACCGCGCCACGACGATGACGCGTCCACATTGGGTACGTGGCGCGGCGGACGCAAGACGTCCGCGCGCGCACAGCCCTCCGGTTATGCCAGTGCGGCGTCCATGTCGATCTTCACGTTGCCCTTCAGCGCCTTCGATACCGGACAGCCATCCTTGGCCGCCTGCGCGATTTTGGCGAACGCGTCGCTCGAGATCCCGGGCACCGTCGCGCGCACGACGAGCTTCATCGTCGTGATCGCGAAGCCGTCCCCCACCTTGTCCACCGTGCACGCCGCCTTCGTCTCGACCTTCGTTGGCGGTGAGCCCGCCTGCTCCAATCCCAGGCTCAGCGCCATGCTGAAACAGGCAGCCTCGGCGGCCGCCAGCAGCTCCTCCGGATTCGTTCCGGGCTCCTCGCCGAAGCGTGTGCCGAACGAGTACGTCCCGCCGATCTTGCCGCTCGCCCCGGAAAAACTTCCCTTCCCCTTTTGCAGGCCGCCTTCCCAGGTGGCCGATGCGTTCCGTGTCGGCATGCTCCACTCCCGTATGAATGTCCGCGCGCGCACACTCGCGACCGCGCCCGCGAAGGCTAGCCACCAACCGGCAGCTCACCAACGCCCGCTCCCTGCGACTCACGGGCGCCGTTAATCTTCCAGGATGCCCGAAGAAACGACATCACAGCCCGTGCCACCGACCATCGAGCGCATCCTGCGTCAGTTCCGCGCACTCGGTCGAGAAGAGAAGATGCAGGCGCTGCTCTCGTACGCGAAAAAGCTCGAGCCGCTTCCGGATCGCTACGCCGCCATCGACCGCACCAACTTCGTCATTCCCGAGTGTCAGACGCGCGTCGATGTCTTTCCGGAATATCGCGATGGCAAGCTGCACTTCTACGCGGATGTCAACGTGCGGCAATCGCCGACGATTGCGGCATTTCTCTCCATCCTCTTCACCGCGATCAACGATCAGCCGCCCGCGACCACGCTCGCCATTCCTTCCGATTTCGTTCGCATCATGATGGAGAACATCGGGCTCGGCGCGCGCGAGACCGGACTCACCGCGATGGTCACTCGCGTCAAGCGCTACGCGGCCGAGGCGGCGAGATACGCAGCCTGAGATCGCCCCTCTGAGCTCCACCCCCACACAGGTGACCGGCATGGCAAACGAGACGCAGAACTACGGCAATCACCGGCGCAACTTTCCGCTGTTCCACTTCGTTGCCTCGCCGCTGTTTGCGATCTATCTCGTCTACACGATCTACGCGCTCGTGCGAGCGCCATCGCTCGCGACGGTCATGGGAGTCGTGCTCGCAGCCGGACTGGTGGCGCTGACATTCGCTTCGCGCCTGATGGCGCTGACGGTGCAGAATCGTGTCATTCGCCTCGAGATGACGCTGCGCCTCGAGCGCGTTCTCGGCCCGGTGGCCGCCGCCGACGCACTCGCCAGGCTTCCGCTCGGACGACTCATCGCGCTGCGCTTCGCGTCGGATGCAGAGCTCCCCGGGCTCATCGCGCGCGTGCTGTCGCAGGAGCTGCGCACGAGCGCCCAGGTGAAGGAGGCGATTCGCGAGTGGCAGCCGGACTTCCTGCGCGCGTGACCTTCGCGAGCGAGGCCGCGCTCGAGGACGCGCTCTCGACACCGTCATCCGGCCTGCTCGCCTCGATGCGCTCCATGCCGGGGGACATCATCGTTCTCGGCGCTGCCGGCAAGATGGGACCGACACTCTCGCGCATGGCCCGCCGGGCGCTCGACGAGCTTGGCTCGCGCGATCGCGTGTTCGCCGTCTCGCGCTTCTCTTCCGCGACGGCGGAGCAGTCGCTGCGAGAGTCCGGGATCGAGACCATCCGCTGCGATCTGCTCGATCGCCGCGCCGTGGACGCGCTCCCCCACGCGCCGAACGTGATCTTCATGGCCGGCCACAAGTTCGGCACCCGTGAGGCGCCGTCGCTGACGTGGGCGATGAACGTGGTGCTCCCATCGATCGCCGCCGAGCGGTATGCGGACTCGCGCATCGTCGCCTTCTCGACGGGGAACGTGTACGCCCTGAGCTCCGCGAGCGGTGGCGGCCCACTCGAGAGCGAGGCGCCATCGCCCATCGGCGAGTACGCGATGTCGTGTCTCGGCCGCGAGCGCATCTTCGAGGACGCATCCGCGCGCCGCGGCACTCGCGTGGCCATCGTGCGTCTCAACTACGCGATCGATCTGCGCTACGGTGTGCTCGTCGACATCGCGTCGCGCGTGCTGCGGGACGAGCCGATCGATCTGCGCATGGGGCACGTCAACGTCATCTGGCAGGGCGATGCGAACGACTGGGCACTGCGCTGTCTCGCGCACGCGAGCGCGCCGCCATTCGTGGTGAACGTCACCGGGGTCGAGACGCTGGCCGTGCGCGCGCTCGCGGAGCGGTTCGGAGAGCTGCTGCACCGGGCGCCCACGTTCACGGGCACGGAGGCGCCGGATGCGCTGCTCAGCAACGCCTCGCTCGCGCATTCCCTGTTCGGCCCACCATCCGTGTCGACAGCGGCGCTCGTGGAGTGGATTGCCGAATGGGTGCAGGCCGGCCGGCCACTTCTGGGCAAGCCGACGCACTTCGAAGAGCGCACGGGCGCATTCTGAGCGTGACCGATATCCGCACCCATCTCGCGCACGGGCACGTGATCCCCGCCCATCCGCTCGCGCTCACGGCTGCCCGGACGCTCGACGAGCAGCACCAGCGCGCGCTCACGCGCTATTACGTGGCCGCGGGCGCGGGCGGGATCGCGGTGGGCGTGCACACCACGCAGTTCGGGATCAGGGATAGAAAGCACGGGCTCCTCGCGCCCGTTCTCGCGCTCGCGGCCGAGAGCGCGAGAAGTGCACTGCGGTCCGGTCCGCGCCCCTTTGCGCTCGTCGCCGGTGTGTGCGGCGACACGGCGCAGGCGCTTGGCGAAGCGCGGCTCGCACACGACCTCGGCTACGGGGCCGCCCTCGTGAGCCTCGGCGCGCTGCACGGCGCGCCCGAGCAGCGGCTGCTCGAGCACTGCCGCGCGATCGGTGAGGTGCTGCCCCTGTTCGGATTCTATCTGCAGCCGGCGGTTGGAGGCCGCGTGCTGCGCTACGAATTCTGGCGCGGCTTCGCGGAGATTCCGCAGGCGGTCGCGATCAAGATCGCGCCCTTCAATCGATACCAGACGCTGGACGTGCTGCGCGCGGTCGCGGACTCGGGGCGCACGGACATCGCGCTCTATACCGGCAACGACGACCAGATCGTGCTCGACCTGCTCACGCCCTTCCCGCCGCTCGGAGAAAGCGGGCATGCACCGCGCATCGTGGGCGGGCTGCTCGGCCAATGGGCCGTGTGGACGCATCGCGCCGTCGAGATGCTCGAGGAGACTCGCGCCGCGCGCAATGCGGCGTCGATCGATGCTTCGTGGCTCGCGCGCGCGGCGGCGCTCACCGACGCGAATGGTGCGCTCTTCGATGTGAGACACGCGTTTGCGGGCTGCATTGCCGGACTGCACGAGATTCTGCGACGGCAGCGACTGCTCGCCGGCACCTGGTGCCTCGACCCGAATGAGTCACTCTCTCCGGGGCAGCTCGACGAGATCGATCGCGTGCTGCGCGCCTACCCCGAGCTCACGGACGATGCGTTCGTGGCCGCGAACGTCGACGCGTGGCTTCGCTGATCGCTGCGCCGGCCTCAGTGCCGCTGCGCCAGCATCTCCTCGATGCGCTCGAGCCGCTTCGTCGCATCCTTTCGCCAGGATTCATCGCTCGACGGATGCTTCAGCACGAAGGTGAGCGCACCTCCAATCTCGAGGCGCGCGCACTCGATGTCGCTGAGGCTGTCGATTCCCTGGCGGCGCGCCGCGGACATGAGCTCCGCCCTCGTGACGAGCTGCTTCTTGAGCGCATCCTCGAGTAGCTCGCCGTGCAGCACCAGCACCACGGAGTCGCCCTCCGCCAGCTTGTCGATCTTCGGATGGAGAAAGAGAAAGCGTACCACGATGTAGTTCACGCCGAGCAGCACGGCCGCACCGAAGAGGCCACCCGAGATCGAGTTGTCGTTTCCGATGATCGCGTTCTGCAGCGTGTTCGACAGAACGAGCAGCACCACGAGATCGAACGGGTTGAGCTGCCCGAGCTCGCGCTTCCCTGCAACGCGCAGTCCCACGAGGAGAAAGACATACACGATGAGCGTGCGAATGACCTTGGCGACGAGTGGCTCGCCAGGCGTGAACATTTCCGTCCAGATCGCATGCATGGGGGTGCGGGTAGCAGGGTCGATGGCGAAGGGCCGACGCTCGGTCCGATGACGAAGAAGCAAACGCGGGGCAGCAGCGCTGTCGAGGGAGCGCGCACCGAGTAAACGAGTCTTCGTGCCGGACGACCATCGGCTGGAGCCGAGCCGAGCTAGAGATCTCCCCGCTGCAGCAATCGTCTGGCGATCGTGGCCGCAATCTGAGGGCTGTCGTACGCTCGCTGCAGAATGCGAAGCCGAATCTCGGCCGTCCGCTCAGGGGTCAGGCGCGTTCGACGGGCACGCGAGGCGATCTGTCGCACCTCTGCGCCGCGGTTGTCCTGACGGGCGTCATCTGATCGTTCAGTCATGTTGTCCTCCACGCAACTGAATATCGGTCAGGACTTTGAAAGCTTGAGCCGGAAATTGTTGCCGGGCGGCTGCCGATACCGTCTATGAACTGCAGCCGGCAGCCTTCGCCCAGCCCTTTCCGAGCAGCACCATGTCCATTCTGTGTGTCGACGATGAGCCCGCCGTAGCGATGATCGTCGAGCATACGCTGCGCGCCGCGGGACACGAAACGGTGGGCGCGCGAAACGTCCCCGAGGCGCTGCAGGTGCTCGCGCGCGGCGGCGTGGAGCTGATCATCTCCGACTTCAGGATGCCCGGCCTGTCGGGGCTCGAGTTTCTCGAGCTGCTCACGAGCGAGGGCTTCGAGATCCCGCTCATCATGCTCACGGGCTACGCGAGCATCGAGCACGCGGTCGAGTCGATCAAGGCCGGCGCCGTGGATTACATCACGAAACCCGTACGCCCGGAGCAGCTCACGCACGCGGTGGAGCAGGCACTCGAGCTCGTGCGGCTGCGGCAGGAAAATGCGACGCTGCGCCGCGAGATGAGCGCGGTACGCAACGAGCGCCAGATTCTGGGAGACAGTGCCGCGATGCGGAACGCGCTGCAGTCCATGACCACCGCCGCGCCGACGCGTGCAACCGTCCTCCTGCTGGGCGAGTCCGGGACCGGCAAGGAATTGTTTGCGCGCGCGATCCACGACATGAGTGATCGCCACGACAAGCCCTTCATCAAGCTCAATTGCGCCGCGCTTCCGGAGGGGCTGATCGAGAGTGCGCTCTTCGGCCACGAGAAGGGCGCGTTCACCGGGGCGATCAAGCGCGTCGAGGGCGCATTCGAGCGTGCGAATCGCGGCACTCTGCTTCTCGATGAGATATCCGAGATGCGTCTCGATCTGCAGGCGAAGTTGCTGCGCGTGCTCCAGGAGCAGGAGTTCGAGCGCGTGGGCGGCACGAGCACGATTCGCGTGGACGTACGCGTGATCGCCACCTCCAATCGCGATTTGTCGGCCGACGCTGCGGCGGGCCGCTTCCGGCAGGATCTGTACTTTCGGTTGAGCGTGATCCCGCTCCGCATCCCGTCGCTGCGGGAACGGCTGGAGGACATCCCCATGCTGGCGTACCGTTTTGCGCTGCGGGCCGCGAAGGATGTGGGAAAGGAGATCACGACGATCGAGCCGGAGGCCATACAGCTGTTGCAGCGCTACCCATGGCCGGGAAACGTCCGGGAGCTGGAGCACGCGGTGGAGCGCGCCGTAATCCTGAGCGCCGGGCCGGTACTGGGTGTCCGCTCGTTCGAGGGGCAACGCCTGGGCCCTCCTGCGAACATGGGCGGGGATCCGGCGGCGCAGGTCGCGCTGAAGGCGGAAGACGCGCGCGAGGGTGGCATCGTGCTCCACACCCTGGATGTTGGAGAGGCGGAGGCGGTGCTGATCCAGCATGCTTTGGTGGCCGCAGGGAACAACAGGACAAAGGCGGCTGAGCTTCTGGGCATCAGCGTTCGAACGCTCCGAAACAAGCTCAACGGGCCTTCCAGGACCCCTCCGCAGGCTGCGTATCCATCCCCACGCCGGGAGCCTGCGATTCTGCGGCAGAGTTGACCGTGGCCGAGGGGGAAGAATCTGCCCATCGGTGCGTTCTTCCGTTCTCGGGATCGGGATCAAGGCTGCGTCGAACATCGTGCGCCCGGGAGTTGAAGGTGCACCGTAAGTACAAGCCACATAACGAGTTGACCTAGACCGGGAGCAGAGCGCAAAACTTCGGTTATGCGCTTTTTTGCTGTCTGCCCCAGTTGGGCCCGCTATTGCCTTTATAGCGGCCGAGGCTGGTTCGTGAGCGGCCGCGACGGACACGAATTCAACGGAGCAGGCACATGTCGGGATTGACCCTTTGGAAGGCCTTCGGCGCTGGTGACGCCGCCGCACGCGAGGAGCTTCTCGCCGAACACATCAGCCTCGTTCACCACGTTGCTCGGCAGATCCATCGCCGTGTCTCTTCCGATGTCGAGCTCGATGAGCTCGTGAGCGCCGGCACGATGGGGCTGATCGAGGCGCTCGAACGCTTCGAGCCCACCCGGGGCCTCGCCTTCAGCACCTTCGCGGTTCCGCGTGTTCGCGGCGCGATCCTCGACGAGCTGCGTAGAATCGATCATGTGCCCTCATCGATGCGACGCCGCACGCGCACGCTTTCGGCCGCGCGCGAGGCGCTTCGCCACGAGCTCGGACGCGAGCCGATGGGCCAGGAAGTTGCGGAGATGCTCGGCCTCGATCTCCCGACGCTCTGGAAGCTCGAGGCGGAAGCCGAAGGTACGATGCGCGTGGCGCTCGATGGCTCGGGCTCGGACGACGGCGATGATGCTCCGCACGCGCAGCCGATGGCGACCGAGGATGACCACGCTGGAATCGAGAACAGGATCACGCTCGATCAGGAGACGGCGATCCTCCGCGAAACCATTCTGCGGCTCTCGCAACAGGAGCGTACGGTGCTCACGCTGTACTACTTCGAGGAGCTCAAGCTTCACGAGATCGCGGCGGTGCTCGAGGTGACCGAAAGTCGCGTGTCGCAGATCAGGCAGAAGGCCGTGACGAAGCTCCGCGGCGAGCTCTCGTCGCTCCGCTCGCTCGTGGCGTAGCGGCGGCTACTCGGCGCCCGCGCCGAGCGCAGGGAGCACGAGCACGTAGGCGACGCCGGTATCGGTCTCCACCATCGCGTGCGTGATCGTTCCCGGCAGGCTCTCGGGAAGCACGCCCGTGTCTTGGCCATCGCCCGCGATCACGCGCGCCACGCCCACCTTCCCCATCAATCCGAATCGCACGCGAACCGTGCGCGCTTCGTGCGACATTGCCGCATGCGTCGCCGCGTCGAGCACGATCAGCAGCTGGCGCTGGAGCAGAGGTGGATCGCCGAGCACCGGCCGCGACTCATCACCCGGCTCCACGGTGACGGTGACGGTGCGTCGCTCCGGATGATAGCTGTGCAGCGCCATTGCTCCCGCGACCGCATCCGACAGGCGCATTGCCTCCATGCGCCCCGCACTTCGCGCCGAGAGCGCGCGCATCTGCTCGAGCAGATCCTCCAGTCGCTCGGTCTCGATGCCGAGCATCTCCGACATTGCGTGCGGATCGTCTCCGCCGACGCGCAGGAGCTCCGCGATCGTGCCTATGGTCGCGATGCGATTGCTCAACGCGTGCGCGATTCCGCGAACGAGTGTTTCGCTCACGGCACTCCACGCTTCGGCGTAGGAGCGTGTGTCTCCGGGCTTGCCGGTCGGGAACGCATCCGTTTCGAGCGTGGCGTCGTTCATCCCACTTTCGACGCGCACGGCCCTTGGTCGCAACGAACGTGTCATGTGTGGACGTTTCAGGCGTGTGCGCGCCTGGATAATTTTGAGCGTCGATCGACATCCATTCTTCTCAGGCCAACATGCACGCAATCTCCAGGCGAGTAGCCGCGGCCTCCGTGGTCGTCCTCACTCTCGTGCTGTCGCTCGCCCCGCTTCGTGCGCAGGCCGCTCCGGCCGACCGGCTCATCGATGGTGCGCTGAAGGACAGCGCGGCGTGGCATCGTCTGGCCGAAATGGTCGACACCTATGGCAACCGGCCGGTTGGCTCCGGCAGTCTGGAGAGTGCGATCGACTGGATGGTCGTGCAGATGAAAAAGGATGGGCTCGAGAACGTGCACACGGAGCCGGTGATGGTGCCGCACTGGGTGCGCGGCCACGAGTCCGCAACGCTCCTCGCGCCACATCGCGCACCGCTGCACATGCTCGGGCTCGGGCGCAGCGTCGGCACGCCCGCCGGCGGGATCACGGCGCCTGTGCTCGTCGTGAGCGACTTCGCGGATCTCCACGCGCACGCGGCGCAGGCAAAGGGCAAGATCGTCCTCTTCGACCATCACTTCGATCCGAACGAGCCACCGTTCGATGCATACGGCGAAGCGGTAGTCTACCGCTTTTCCGCCGCGGACTCGGCCGCGGCGTATGGCGCGGTTGCGGCGCTCGTTCGCTCGGTCACACCGCATTCGCTCGACACGCCACACACGGGCTCGATGGGCTACGGCGACACGACCGCTCGCGCACACCACATTCCCGCGGCAGCGATCACGCTCGAGGATGCGGACATGCT
This sequence comes from Gemmatimonadaceae bacterium, assembly GCA_025929535.1. Taxonomy (GTDB): domain Bacteria; phylum Gemmatimonadota; class Gemmatimonadetes; order Gemmatimonadales; family Gemmatimonadaceae; genus FEN-1250. Next base: position 64,458 of record JAICLZ010000006.1, on the reverse strand, counting down.
GCACCGCATCCAGAATCGCGGCCAGGAGAGCCGCGTCACGCTCGCCATGGAGGCGCACATGCTTCCCGATGCGAAGTCGCGCAACGTAATCGCCGAGGTGCGTGGCAGCGCGCTCCCTGACGAGGTCATCGTGCTCGGCGGGCACATTGATTCGTGGGATGTGGGCCAGGGCGCGATGGACGATGGCGGCGGCGTCGTGGCCGCGTGGGAGGCGCTGCGGCTGATCAGGCAGCTCGGGCTGAAGCCGAAGCGGACGATTCGCGTGGTCGCGTGGGTGAACGAGGAGATGGGTGGCCGCGGCGCGGACGCGTATCGCGACACGCATCGCGCGGAGCTGCCGAAGACGAAATTCGCGCTCGAGTCGGACAACGGCGCGTTCACGCCCAGGGGAATTCGGCTGACGGGTCCGGACTCCCTGCTCCCGGTGGTGCAGCAGCTCATCGCGCCACTCGCGCGCATCGGAGTGACCGAGGCGAAGATGGGCGACCCCGAGGCGGACGTGGCGCCACTCGCGGAGGCGGGCGTGCCCGCGCTCGCGTTGGACATCGACGCGTCGCGCTACTTCTGGTACCACCACACGGATGCGGACATGATGAGCGCGCTCGATCCGCACCAGGTCGCGCTGTGCGTCGCGACTATGGGCGTGGTGGTGTTGCAGGCGGCGAACCGGTAGGGCTCACCTTCAGCTCACCGCGCGCAACGTCCAGAAGTCGGCGGAGAGATCCGTGTTGGTGAAGTACGCGTACGGCATCGTTCCGTAGCCGTTCTTTCCCCAGCTCGCGCCCCACGAATTGCGCACGATGAACAGCTTTTTCGGATTGTCGTAGCCCACCACGCACATCGCGTGTCCGCCGAGCGTTCGTTCATCGCCCTCGGGCATCGGCACGTTGCCCGTTCGCGCGACCGCATCGGACTCGAACGACTCGTACACCGTGAAGCCGAAGATGAACGGGAAGCCCGCGGCGACACAGCCGCGCATCTGGGTCACTTCCTGCTCCACGCGCATGTAGGTCACGCCGAGATGCTTCTTCGCCTCCGCGTAGCACGCCGCGCTCGGCTCGGTGGCGAACTGTGAGATGATGTAGGGCCACATGGTCTCGGGGCAGACGCCCTGCTTCGCGAGCGTTTTCATGCCGTCGCGGAGCTGCGCGCCGCTGTCGGTATCCACCGTGCGCTCGATCACGCGCTCGTTGTAGTAGATGAAGAGCCGCGACGGAACGAAGTCCGGCTCGCTCTGTTTCAGCAGCTCGAACTCGAAAGCGCCGCCGATCGCGTTCGAGGTGCACGAGCCGAGCTGTCCCTGGTCGTACACCGGCGGCATCTGCGGGCGCAGATCCATCCTCGGTGGCAGCGACACCACGATCCGTCGAGGCGCGCGAAACGCGAAGTCGCGCTGGTCGGGGAGATCCGGAACCCATCCGTATCGCTTGATCGTGCGCTTGCGTGGTCTCGCCATCGTCAACTCTCCTTGGAGGTCGCCTGCTATCTGCTCGCATCACCCTGGATTCGCAAGCTCACCGGGTGCGTCGATACACTTCTGAGTTGGCCACCTTCTTCAGGGCGCGCCGAAGCCATTTCCGCTTTTTATCGAAGACGACGACGAGCGTCCCGGCCGGAAGCTCGAGATCCTCGGCGAGTTTCCGCGCGAGATACGTGCCCGACCCTTCCGAGACGAAGCTCCACCATGCTGCGCATTGCGAGATGCCGAGAACGTAGAAGGGTCTGTCAGGCGCATGGTAGGTCACCTTTCGTCCGAGCCATGCGACGCCTTCGGATACTGCGCGAGCTGCTCGCGCAATCGCACGTGTGCCGGCTCCTCGAGATCGGCGGTCGCAAGCTGGTCGTGCTTCGCGATGCTTCGCCGCTCCGCTTGCGCCGCCGCTTCGTCAGCGACGGATGCTTCCGAGCGCGTCCGGTACGCGATCGACTCCTGGCTGCGTCCGGCCCGCTGCAGATGAGCGGCGGTCAGCGACGACGCCGGCCCGGCGGCACTCGGGTCGATGTGCATCGCGCGCTCAAGGTACGCAATTCCTGCGTCGTCATTTACCGCCAACAGCATCCGGCCGAGCATGTAGAGCCCCGAGGCGTGGTCGGCGTTTCCCTCCACGAGTGCTTTCACGAGCGGAAGTGCGGCAAGCGAGAGGGCGAGGAGCAGCATGATCCCGAGTGCATACGCGTAGCCGAGCACGGCGAGCGCACCGACACGCAGCCGGTACGATGTCGGCTTTGCCGCCGCCATCGCCTCGAGACGCGAGACCAGCGCAGCGTATTCGTCGTGCGTCATGCGGGACCCGATCCTGCGGGCATCACCGCCGGTTCGCGAGCTGGTCGAGCACCGCCCGCGCGACGGTCGCCAGCCGATCCGGATCGTCCACGATCCGCTCCGCGGGCAAGACGCCCGCCGCGTGGACGGCATCGCGGGTCATGTCGTTCGTGATCGCGAGACAGCACGTTCCGGCCGCGTTCGCGGCACGAATGCCGGGCACCGAATCCTCGAGCACGAAACAATCGCGCGGTTCGGCGCCGAGCTTTTGGGCGCTCAGCAGATAGATCTCCGGCGAGGGCTTCCCGTCCTTCACGTCCTCGCGAGTCACGAGCGCGTCGATCTCGGCCGTCAACCCGAGGCGCTCGAGTACCATCACGGCATGCTTTCTGTGCGACATCGTTGCGATGCCGATACGGTATCCCATGCGCTTCACCTGGCGCAGCAACGCCGTCGACCACGGATATTCCTGCCCGCGGATCAGCTGCCCGTTCGCGATCATCGCTTCGTAGATGCGAAGGCGAATCGCCATGTACGCATCCAGCGGCGTCGATACCCCGAGCTCCGCCATGCGCCGCTCGGCCTCCGCCCCGAGGCCGAAGCGCGCGAGCAGCGCCGCGGCGACCTCCTCCCGCGAACGACCCAGCATGTCGGTGTACGCGACGATGATGTCCTGGGCCGCGATCGAGCCGGGGCGCAGCTCGACGGCCGCGCGCGCGTACGACTGCGCCTTGAGCGCCTCCGTCTGCACGAGCGTTCCATCGAGATCGAAGATCGCGGCGATGCGGCGCTGGGTCATGCGAAGGAAGGTGGGTGCGCGCGATGCGGAGGGCGACCGGCAGAGTGTCCAGCCGCCGCGCGCAATGATCTCCGTACCAGGATATCTCGAACTCTGCCCCGATCAGTACCGCCAGCTCGTCGTGTCGCCCTTCGCCGTCTTCAGCCAGTGCGCGGTCGCGAGCTTGATGAAGCGGCTGTCGTAGGTGAGGCGCGACACGAGATTCGGGTTCGCGTGATCGCCGCTCCAGCAGTGCTCGTCGCGCGCGCCGTAGTCCACGATCGCATCCGCCGGAGGATTCTTCGCGCTCTTGAGAAAGTCCTCCGCCAGGTACACGGCATCATTGAGGAAGAAATTGTCCGAGCGGCCGACGTTGATCGTGATCTTGCCGCGAAGCTCGGGACCGAGCGTCGCCCAGTCGCGCCGCATGATGTGCACGAGATCGTAGTTGTCACGCCAGTACGCAGCGACCGTGGTGTCGATCACGCCCGTGCGCTTGTCGAAGATGCGCTTTGGATAGCCATCGGCACCCACGGGCGAGTACACGGCTTCCCAGATGTCCCACTGCCCGCCCGAGCGCGTCTTCGATCCGAGCACGGCCTCCTTCTGGTTCGACTGCTCCATCGTCACGCGCGTGCGCCCGAAGTAGTCGCGCTCCGCCGGACGGGGCGTCGTGCGCCACGGGCCCGCGCTCACGAAGGCGTTGCCATCGTGGTAGAGATCCACCGTCGTGAACGCGTGGAAGTCGATCGGGTCGGGACAGTTCACCCACGCACCATTGTAGTCCTCCGGATACTTCACCTGCACACCGAGTGCCTCCCAGCCACCCGTGGACCCGCCGTACACGGCGCGCGCCCACGCGCCGAGTCCGCGATAGTGCGACTCGACGTACGGGATCAGCTCGTAGGTGATCGCGTCACCGTACGGGCCGTTGTTCTCCGAGTTCACCGCGTACGAATCGTCGTAGTAGGGCGTGGGATGCTGGATGGTGAGCAAGAGCACGCGCGGAAAGCCCGGACCCGTCCACTCCTTGTAGAACTCGTACGCCTTCTCCTGCTGCAGCCGCTCGTAGCCGAATTTCGTGCACAGCGAGAATTCGTGGCCGTTCGGGCAGTGCACGGTGAGGCTGTCGAGATTGTACGCGGGGAGCTTGGCGTCGGGCGGCGAGTCGCGGAACGTGCCGATGTCCGACTCGAAGTGTCCGTGCGCGATCGCGAGCGGATAGTGCGCGTCCGGATGCGAGTCGAATCCTTCGGGAAGCACGAGAATCGCGCCGAGGTACACGGGCCGCCCCCAGAACTTCGACAGCCGATCGCTCTTCACCCTGAAGTGCTTCACGTACTTCGTGTCGGGTGGCTGCGGGATCTGCGGAATCGTCTGATCGAGCACGATGTGGACCGGCGTCGTGCTCGTCGGATCGATGTGCATCTTCACGGGCTTGCTGTAGAGATTTCCCGGCGCGTCCGGCCACTGCTGCCCCTCGCCGCGATCACCGGCGGGAAGCTTCACGGTTTTGCCATCGCCGCGATGGAAGGTCTCGTACACGTGCAGCAGCCCCTGCACCCAGTAGTCGCCCGCCTTGACGCCCGAGAGCGAATTCACCGGATAGCCGAGCACCGTGTCGCTCACGATCGCCTCGGTGCCTGGTGCGAGCCCGTCCACATCCACGCCGAACACCTGTTGCGAGGTCACCGCGTCGGAGATCTGCTGGCGGGGCTCCTGCGAGCTGTCGGTGGAGATGAGCAGCAGCATGCGGCCATCGAGCGGCCTCGCGCTCTGCGATGCCGCGAACGAGATCCCCACGCGCAGCGGCGTGCTCAGGTGCGACGCGGCTGGTGGTGGCGCGGTGCGCGCGCACGAGACGATTGCCGCCGCGAGCACGCCGATGCTCGCGAGGCGGGCTGCGACTGGCTGCCGGCTGTGAATCTGCACGCGTGTGTCTCCAGGCTCGAGTGCGATGCGTCCGATCGTGGACAGCAAGATCGGAGCGAGCCCAGCATCGTGCAAGGAAGCTAGCGTGCCGCGGCCACCTTCTGGCGTCCGACCAGCGGCGCGTACGCATTGCGCAGCGCGAGCTCGAGCTCGACGGGCTGGATCGGCTTGTCGAAGAAGAAGCCCTGGCCGAGCTCGCAGCCGAGATCCTGCAGCCCGTTCAGCTGTTGCTTGAGCTCGATCCCTTCCGCGATCGTCTGGAGCTGCAGCGTCTCGCCCAGCGCGATCACTGCGCGCGCGAGCGCCGACTCCGTGTCGCCACGGCCCACATCATCGACGAACGACTTGTCGATCTTGAGAATGTCGATCGGGAAGCGCTGCAGATATCCGAGCGATGAGTAGCCGGTGCCGAAATCGTCGATCGCCAAACGGACGCCGAGCGCCTTGAGCGCGTGCAGCCGCTCGAGAATGGTCGCGCTCTGCTGCATGAGCACACTCTCGGTGATCTCGAGCACAAGGTGGCGCGGATCGAGTCCGCTGTCGCCGAGCGCGCGGCGCACATCCTCCACCACGTGCTCGCCCTGCAGCTGATGCCCGGAGATGTTGATCGTGAGCGTGAGCGGCTTTCCCGCGGGTCGCAGCGACTGCCAGCCCACGGCCTGCCGGCACGCCTCGCGCACCACCCAGCGGCCGAGCGGCACGATCAGCCCCGTCTCCTCCGCCAGCGGAATGAACGTGAGCGGCGAGAGCATCCCTCGCGTGGGATGATTCCAGCGGACGAGCGCCTCGACGCCGGCGATCTCGCCCGTCTGCAGCAGCACGATCGGCTGATAGCGCAGCGTGAACTCATCGCGATCGATCGCGTGGCGCAGGTCGGACTCGAGCTCCAGCCGCTCCATCGCTTCGGTGTGCATGCGCGCTTCGTAGCGGCGATACTGCCCCTTCCCGGACTGCTTCGCGATGTACATCGCCATGTCGGCGTTCCGCAGCAGATCGCTCGCGGTGTGATTCGTGTCCGCGACGGCGATGCCGATGCTCGCGGACGCGAACACTTCCTTGCCTTCGAGATGGAACGGGTGACGCATGAGCTCGAGCATGCGCTCGACGACGGTCATCGCGGCGTCGTTGTCGGACGCATCCTCGATGAGAATCGCGAACTCGTCTCCGCCGAAGCGCGCGATCGTGTCCGCCGTGCGCACCGCGGTCTGCATGCGCTCGGATGTGTGGATCAGCAGCATGTCGCCCTGCGCGTGGCCGAGCGAGTCGTTGACGGTCTTGAAGTTGTCGAGGTCGAGGAAGATGACGGCGATCGTGCGCGAGTGCCGCCGCGCGAGCACGAGCGCGTGCGTCACGCGATCGAGAAAGAGCGCGCGATTCGCGAGTCCGGTGAGCGTGTCGTGAAATGCCTGGTGCGTGAGCTCGGCCTGGAGTGCCTTGCGCTCGCTGATGTCGCGCGTGTTGAGCACGATGCCGCGGACCGTCGGCTCCTCGATCAGGTTCGTGCCGATGACCTCGACGTCGCGCCAGCCGCCATCGTGGTGCCGCATCCGCCACTCCGCCGGCGTGGTGACAGCGCCCGGCGGCATCACGGACGTGAAGAAGCCGAGCGTGCGCGGCACATCGTCCGGATGCACGAGATCCGAGAGGCGCTTGCCTTCGAGCTCGGCGGGCGTGTGTCCGAAGATCTGCATCACGGTCGGACTCGCATAGCGGATGACCGTATCCGGGTCGACGATGGTGATGACGTCGGAGGAGTGCTGGACGAGCGCCTCGAACCGCGCCTCGTTCTCGCGCTTCGATTGCTCGGAGAGCAGTCGCACGTTCTCACGCACCGCCGCGAACTGGCGAATGACCACCAGTGCGGTGATCGCGATGCCGCCAATGGCGAGCACGCTCATCGGCTCGGGCCAGCGGCGCACGGCGACGACGCCGAGCAGACCATAACAGACGGCGACGCTGACGTACGGCAGGAACGTGAACGGCTGCGACCGCGTCGCATCGTCGCTCTCGGCGGCGATCACGGGCGGCTTCGCGTAATACCGGGCGAGCGCGCACACGATCACGACGTAGGCGAACACGTAGATGATGTCCGTCCAGTTCGTGCTGCCCCATCCGAACTGCAGCAGCGTGATGTCGGTCGACAGGTCCGACACGAGATACAGGAGCAACCCGGTGAGCAGCATCGCGGGCGTTCCGGCGTTCGTCTGTGCGGGCCGGCGCATGAACGCCGTGACGACGCCGAGCAGAAGGAGCAGGGAGGCGATCGGGTACGCGAGTGCCCAGAACGTTCCCCAGAAGCCATCGAGCTGGTAGGTGCTCGATGGGATGATGACGAGATACCAGATCGCCACCCCGCCGCCGACGATGACGGTTCCTGCATCGAGAATGAACTTCCAGTATTCGTTCTGCGCCCGGCGCGCGAGCGGCATCGACAGCAGCCCTGCGAGCACGAAGCCGTAGAGGCCGAAGTAGAGCACGTTCGTCCAATCGGCGAGCGGATTGCCGTTCTGTTCGAATTTCAAATAGAAGGCGGTGACGTTGCCCACGAACACGCAGGCGTACGCGATACCGATGAAATGCAGTGCGCGGCGAATGCGCGCGTCGGTGCTCGTGCGCTGGCTGGCGCGAAACGCGAGAACCGAGGCGGCCGCGTTCATGGGCAGGAACGCGAGGGCACGGAGCACATGGGACCAGAAGCTCGTGCTGGCACGGCTCGCGAGCCACAGGTACACGACCGCGTAGGCGATGATGACGAGCGTGAGCGCGTTGCCCCAATCGGCGAGCCACGCTCTGCGTCGTGCGTTCGCGCTCGTGGCGCTTTCTTTCGATTGCATGCTCTGTAGACGCGACTGCGGCCACATCGTTTCGGCGCCGGACAGTTCTGCGGGCCCGATTCAGCCGGAATCCCGGCCAAAACGATCCGAGCCGGCCCATCTCGTGAGCCGGCCCGGGGAAACAGCAGCCTGCGGCCGATCTCAGGGGCGGTAGGCGCCCCCGGCACCGGCTCCCGCCATGGCACCCGCTCCCATTCCGAACCCGAGGGCCGCCACGGCGAAGAAGATGACCCAGGTGACGACGATCGTGCAGATCACCACCACCACCGTGTAGCCGACCGCCTTGTCGGGCGGTGACTTCATCAGAACCGGCAGTCCCAGATACAGCAGATAGAGGCTGTAGAGTGCGAAGAGAAAGCCGATGATCCCGAGGGCGGGGACCAGCGAGAAAACTCCCCCCACCCACGACGCCGTGTAGGAGTACGCCACCACCTTCAGCGCCTGCACCTGATTCTTCGTGCCGCCGAACGTCGGCGCCAGACCATCGACGATGAGCGCGACGATGAACACGGCGATGAGGCCGAACACGTACAACACCGCCGCACTGGTGATCGCGCTGACGATGGGAGTTCGATAGTGAGTGCCGATGAGCGGAATGGTCATTCCGATCGTCGACATGCCGATCGCTTGACAGATTACGGGAATGGCGGCGAGCGGCATGATGTAGCCCGTGTACAGCGACGCGACGGTCGCCGGTTCCGCATCGATCACGGGCCATTCGGTGCGCGGCGAGAGAAGGATGTTCTTGACGCGATCGACCAGGGCCATGTCTCGCTCCAATGAAATGGGATGCACGATGTTACGCATCCCGGTGGCGAGCGGAAGATGGGCGCGCCGCCACGGCGTGCGGGAAGACCGGTAAATTATTGCAGGGCAGCCGGTTGCGAGCTACGGCTGGGTGATCGTCACACCATCGGTGAGCCGCAGCGAGACTCGCCCGCCCTCGGGAATGCACGCGCCCAGCCCGATGCCCTTCGTGCTCGGGGCCGCGTTGAATTCCGTGTGCGCGGTGGCGCCGCCCTTGATCGGCACCGTCTTTCCCGCGACGTCGATCGACACTCCCTTGGCGCTGATGAACACCGGCGCCTTCTCGGTCGCGACGCTGAGAATCACCTGGGTGCCAACCGGAAGTGAGACACCGTTGCTGCCACTCACGGGTGTCACCGTGGTGGCGGTGAACTTGTCGCCGTCGCTGCTGCTGTTGCTGCACACGCGCGATCCGCTCGCGAGCTCGAGCGTCGTGCCGGGACCGATGTTGCCCGTCTTCGGAGCGGGAGCGGGAGCGGGTGCCGGCGGTGGCGCCGGCGCCGGCGCGGGTGTGGAAACAGTGGCGGGTGGTACGGTGACCGGCGCGGGCGCGGGCGCAGAAGCGGGAGCCGAGGATGGCGCTGCGGAAGGCTGGGTGCGAGCGCCCGTTCGCGGCGCGGGCTCGCTTCGCGCGGGCGCACGCGTTTCCACGCGCGTTTCCGAGCCATTGCGACGAACAGGCTCACTGGCGCGCTGCGATGAGCTCGAAGCCGCGGGCGCGACCGCCGCTGACGGCGTCTCCGGCTTCGAGTGGAAGACGCCCAGCTGACTGAGGGCGGTCACTGCGGCCGTGATCGATCCCACGAGCGCTGCCGTCGCCGTGAGATATCCCGGTGCCGTGTGGTACCACTTCTGATGCGGGGGCTTCGATTCGTCTGCCATCCGGTACGCCTCTGGGCCGATTACCTTGTTCGCGCGCTTCCGAATTCTATGGTGCGCCGAGGGGGAGTTGCAACGACTGGACGCCCGTCCTGTGCTACGGCAACTCGCTCGCGTCCTCCTCCCGCTCCGCTACGTAATCATCGCCCGGCTCCAGATGCTCGTGCGACACGCTGCCAGCCTCTTCGTCATAGGTCAGCAGCAGATCCCGCAGGTCCTGCTGGCGCTGCACGTGGCGCATGACATCGCCACCGATCTTCCCCGACTCGGCGAGCTTCAACAGCTCGGCGCGCTCGGCCCCCTGCAGCCGCCGGCGCAGTGTGCGATATGCCTCCGCATCGAAGCCATCGCTCCCGTGCGGCAGGTGGGTGCGCTCCGCCGAGCGTCGCCGGTGCGCGAATTCGGACTGCAGCGCGCTCACCACCGCCCGGGGAACCTTCTCGTCGCGTGCGATGCGATGCAGGGAGTCGAGCGCAGCGTCGGCCATCGCCACGCGCACCAGGCGCTCTTCGCGCGCCTCCGCGTCCTCTCGCTCGAGCCCCAGGTGGCGCGCCAGCGGCCCCAGGCTGAATCCCTGCAGCACGAGCGTGACGAAGATCACGCCGAAGGTGACGAAGATGATGAGATCGCGCGACGGAAACGCCGTGCCCGCGCGCGTCGCGAGCGGAAGTGCGAGCGCGATCACGAGCGAGTCGGCACCGCGCAGCCCGGACCACGCGATGAAGAACGGCTTCTTCCAGCGTGCGGATGGCGGCCCTCTTCGCGCAGCATCACCGCCGCCGCCCAGGTAGATCGAGATGAACACCCACACGAAGCGCACGAGAATGCACACGAGCGTCGTCACGAGCACCGTCGTGAGCAGCTCCTTCAATGCATGCGTGCGCAGCGCCTCCATCACACGCGGCAGCTCGAGTCCCACCAGCATGAAGATCAGGCTCTCGAGGAGGAAGGTCACCATCGACCACATCGCACCAGCCTGCAGCCTCGTCGCGGGTGGGACGACGCGCGGGCCACGAATGCCCAGATACACGCCCATCGTCACCACGGCGAGCACGCCGGAGCCGTGCAGCGCGTCCGCGGGCAGATACGCGATGTAGGGCGAGAGCAGCGAGAGCGCGTTCTCGACCACCACGACGTGACCCATGTGTGTTCGCACCAACGCGATCAGCCACCCGGCTGCCAGCCCCACGAGTGCGCCGCCGATGCCCGTGAGCAGCAGGCTTCCCGCTGCGTGCCAGACCGAGAAGCTCCCCGCAACCACGGCCGCAACCGCAAGCCGGTATGCGACGAGTGCCGTCGCATCGCTGATCAGTCCCTCGCCTTCGAGAATCGTCGTCACATCGCGCGGCGCGCCCAGCGGCCGGAGCACCGCGGTGGCCGCGACCGGATCCGGAGGAGACACGATCGCACCGAGCACGAATGCCGCGGGCCATCCCACCTGCGGCGCAAGGAGGTGCACGATCGCGGCGACTGCGGCCATGGTCACGATCACCAGTCCGGTCGCGAGCCGAACGATCGGTCCGAGAAAGGTGCGCATCTCGCGCAGGGAGATCGTGAGCGCGCTCCAGTAGAGCAGCGGCGGAACGAAGATCACGAACAGGAGCTCGGGATCCACGTTGGGAGGGGGCAACCCGGGCGTGAGCGCCACCAGCAACCCGCCGAGCACGAGCAGCGATGGGTGCGGAACGCCCCACTTCTGCGAGAGAATGCGGAGTGCGCCGGCGACGGCCACCAGGAGCATCAACAGCTCGAACAGGCTCACCCGGGAGCGCCTCGCCTGTTGCGCCGCGCGCTGCTCGATCGTTGAATGTGGGCATGACCCACCGGCCAATCCAACGTGCCCCATGGTCCCGGTGGAGCGACGAGCGGCTGCTCACGCTGCGCTTTCGGGAGCTGCGTCTCTCGGAGCCCAGCGCATGGGTGGCGGGCTGCCATCGCCAGCTGCTCGGGGAGCTGGCAGATCGCTCGCTCAGAGTGCGTCCCCACGTGTGGTTGGCAGAAGAGTGGTTCTCGCCACGCGGAATTCCCGGATTCGCGATTCCCTTCTACCTCGCCCACCCCCGGCTGATGCGACTCGAACGTGCGCAGATGCATTCGGTGGAAGGTGGAACGCGCGCATCGTGCATGGCGATCATGCGGCACGAGGCGGCGCACGCGATCCAGCACGCGCACCGCCTCGATCGCCGGGCTTCGTGGCGCGCGCACTTCGGCACCTCGAGCACGCCCTATCCCGATCGCTATCGCCCGCGGCGCCGCAGCACCCGATTCGTTCGGCACCTTCCCGGCTGGTACGCGCAGAGTCATCCCGATGAGGATTTCGCGGAGACGTTCGCCGTGTGGCTGCGACCGGGCTCGCGCTGGCGCTCACGCTACGCCAGGTGGCCCATCGCGCTCGCAAAGCTTACGTACATTGATTCGCTGATGCACGAGCTGCGCGACGTGCGGCCGCCGGTCACGTCGCGGGCACAGCCGCTGTCGATCGCCCAGTCGCCGCTCACCCTCGGCGAGCACTATCGCGCGCTCCGCCACGCGCATGCCGCGGCGCCGCGAGAGTGGCTCACGCTGTGACGTCTCCGTGAAGCGCGCCGGGCGCCGGAACACGCTGCGCGTGATCGCGCTCACGCATCCCGACCACGTGCCGCCCGACACGCTGGACGGGCACACGCAGCAGGAAGCGCTCGCGTGGCGTGCGGAGTTCGATGTCGTGCGCGGCCTGCGCGAACTCGGCCACGAGGTGCAGACGCTCGGCGTGCAGGACGATCTCCAGCCCATTCGCGACGCGGTGAGCGAGCTGGAGCCGCACGTCGTGTTCAATCTGCTCGAGGAATTCCAGTGGAACGCCACCTTCGATCACAACATCGTGGCCTTTCTCGAGCTCCTGGGCGTGCCGTACACCGGATGCAATCCGCGTGGGCTCGTGCTCTCGCGCGGCAAGGCGCTCTCGAAGAAGCTGCTCGCCTATCATCACGTTCCGGTGCCGCTGTTCGAGGTCTTTCCACTCGGGCGCAAGGTGCGGCGCCCCGCGGAGCTCGCCTTCCCGCTCTTCGTGAAGAGCCTCACCGAGCATGCCTCGATCGGCATTGCGCGCGCCTCGCTCGTGAACGATGATGACGAGCTCCGCGAGCGCGTGGAGTTCATCCACGAGCGTGTGGGCACCGATGCGATCGCCGAACAGTTCATCCCCGGACGGGAGCTCTACGTCGGCGTGGTGGGCAATTCGCGGCTGCGCTCATTTCCGGCATGGGAGCTCGTGATCGACGATCAGAGCGCGAACGAGCCGCTGATCGCCACGGCGAAGGTGAAGCACGACCTCGAGTACCAGGCGAAGAAAGGCGTGCGCATCCGCGCTGCCGAGGGATTGTCCAGGGCTCTGGCCGCACAGCTGGGATGGATGAGCAAGCGGATCTATCGCGTGCTCGAGCTGTCGGGGTACGCGCGCATCGACTACCGGCTGGACGCCAGCGGAGATCTCTATTTTCTGGATGCGAATCCGAATCCGGACATCTGCGAGAGCGAGGAGTTCGCCTCTGCTGCGCGCTACGACGGGGTGGAATACCCGGAGCTACTGCAGCGAATCGTGCGATTGGGAATGGGAGCGCGTCCCCTCTCGGCGGTCGGCTGAGGACTCGACCGCCGGGGGACGTTCAGGCCGCGCGCTGATAGGCCGCGCGCCACACCTGCGTACCTTCGTCCAGCGAAAATACGTACTGGAACTTTGCCGGCGGAAATCCGCGGACACCGATCTCGAGCAGATCGCCGGTCTCGGCATCGGCCTGCACCGCGATCACGTCAAGCGCATCCTTGAACGAATCGCTTTCGACGGCACCCTTTCGCCGAACGTCGGAGCTGCCGATGGAAAACTCATAACGCGGCATGCTGTCCTCCCCTGTTTGTCGTCATATCTCTATACACGGGAGAAGCTCGTTTAGTTTCGATTTTCCGCGTCCGTCATAATGGCGGGAACGGAGCGTGCTGCGTCTATCTGGTCACCAGAGTCTTCTTCGGAGCAGAGCGATGAGCACACGCCAGAAAACCCTCAGTGCCGCGAACGCCGGCACCGTGACCATCGGTGATCTCACCGTCAACCGGCTCGGCTTTGGTGCGATGCGCATCACCGGCGAGGGGATCTGGGGCGAGCCGAGGGATCGCGCCGAGGCCAAGCGCGTGCTCCAGCGGGCGGTTGAGCTGGATGTCGATCTGATCGACACGGCGGACTCGTACGGGCCGGAGGTGTCCGAGCGGCTCATCGGCGAAACGCTGTGGCCCTACAAGCCGGGGCTCGTGATCGCCACGAAGGGCGGATACGTGCGCTCCGGCCCGAACCGATGGACGCCCAATCTGCAGCCCCGGCATTTGCGGGAGGCGCTCGACGGGAGCCTGAGGCGGCTGAAGCTCGACCGGATCGATGTCTATCAGCTGCACAACATGGGCGACCCGACAGTAACGCTCGCCGAGGCGATCGGCACGCTGGCCGAGATGCAGCGCGAGGGCAAGATCCGGCACATCGGGGTCAGCAACTTTTCGGTGGCGCAGCTCACGGAGGCGCGCGGCATCGTGCGCGTCGTCTCGGTGCAGAATCGCTACAACCTCGGCGATCGGGCATCGGAGGCGGTGCTCGCCGAATGCGAGGCGCTTGGCATACCATTTCTGCCCTGGGCGCCGCTCGGCGGCAACCATCGGGATGCCACCGTGGCGCTCGAGAACGTCGCGCGGCGGCATGCCGCGACGCCCAACCAGATCGCGATCGCGGCGCTGCTCGCGCATTCGCCGGTGATGCTCCCCATTCCGGGAACCTCGCGGGTGACGCATCTCGAGGAGAACATCGCGGCTGCCGGCATCGAGCTCACGCAGGACGATCGCCGGGAGCTGTCGCTCACCTCCTGAGGTCAGCGCTTCGCCCCGCCCTTCTTCCCTTTTCGCCGCCTCCAGAGCACGATACCTCCCCAGATGAGCAGGCCGGCGAGCACGCCCCAGCCGACCGGCCCGAGATACTCGTGCACGACCGTGAAGTGCACTCCGAGCTGCCGGCCGATGGATGCCAGCACGGCACACCAGACCACCGTACCGATGAAGTTGCAGAGGAGAAAGAGGAACACGTTCATCTTCGCGTAGCCTGCGGGAAGCGAGATCAGTCCACGCACTCCCGGGATGAGCTGTCCGACGATGACGGCGAGGCTGCCATGCTTCGCGAACCATCGCTTCGGCCGTTGCAGATCCCCTGGGCGAAGGAACAGCCATCGGCCATGCTTCGTGACCCAGTGCTTCAACTTCTCTTCGCCTACCGTGCGTGCGAGGTAGTAGAGCGGCAGTGCGCCGAGTACGGAGCCGATGGTACCGGCGATGATGACACCCGCGAAGGACATCCGGCCGCGCGACGCCGCGAAACCGCCGAGCGTCATGATGAGCTCCGAGGGGAGCGGCAACACCACGTTCTCAATGGCCATCAGCAGCGCAACGCCGTAAATCCCCATTGACGTCACGAGTCCAACGATCCATTTGATCATTCGAAGTGGCTGTGCAAAGGCGAGGCCCCACGTCCCTCAGCGCTCTTCATTCCCGAATCCGCATTCCATGACGAACGACGAATCGCAGTCGATCAGCCGCCGCACGTTCATGACGACATCGCTCGCCGCCGGCGCGCTGATGACCACGGGCGCCAATCCGCTGCTGGAGCTGCACGAGCGCTCGAGCCCCCGATCCGGTGAGCAAGCCGCGGGCATCCGAAACGCTGGCGGCCCGGTGGAGGAGAAGTCCATCACGCAACTGCAGGAGGCGATGCGCAGCGGCGTGATGTCCTCGCGGGCGATGGTGGAGGCCTATCGCACGCGCATCGCCGAGATGGACAAGGAGCTGCGCGCGGTGATCGAGCTCAACCCGGACGCACTCTCGATAGCCGACGCGATGGATGCAGAGCGAAAGAGCGGCAGGATCCGCGGCCCGCTGCACGGCATTCCCATTCTCATCAAGGACAACGTCGGAACGGCCGACAAGATGGAGACCACCGCGGGCTCGCTCGCGCTGGTGGGCGCGCGTCCTCCGCGCGATGCGTTCCTGGTCGAGCGGCTGCGAGCGGCGGGAGCGGTGATCCTCGGCAAAACGAATCTCAGCGAGTGGGCGAACTTTCGCAGCACGCACGCATCGAGCGGCTGGAGCGGGCGCGGAGGACAGTGCCGCAACCCGTACGCGCTCGATCGCACGCCCTCCGGCTCGAGCTCGGGCTCGGCGGCCGCTGTCGCGTCGAGCTTCTGCGCCGCGGCCATCGGCTCCGAAACGAACGGCTCGATCGTGAGCCCATCCGCAACGTGCTCGCTGGTGGGCATCAAGCCCACCGTGGGGCTCGTGAGTCGCAGCGTGATCATTCCGATCTCGCGCACGCAGGACACTGCCGGCCCCATCGCGCGCACCGTCACCGACGCCGCGATTCTCCTGGGCGCGATCGCGGGCGCGGATCCGCGCGACCGAGCGACGATGGTGTCCGGCGCCAAGCGCAAGGCCGACTATGCCACGGGCCTCGACGCCAATGCGCTGCACGGCATGCGCATCGGTGTACCGCGCGAGCAGTACTTCGGCTACAGCACGTCAGCGGACTCGATCACGCAGCACGCTCTCGATGTCATGCGCGAGAAAGGCGCGGTGATCGTGGATCCGGTGCCGATCGAAAAGATGGGCGATGTGGGCGAGGCCGAGCTCGAGGTGCTGCTGTACGAGTTCAAGGCGGGGATCAACGAGTATCTCGCGGCGCTCGGCGCGGGATCGAAGATGCGCACGCTCACCGATCTCATCGCGTTCAACGAGGCGCACAAGAGTACGGAGATGCCGTACTTCGGGCAGGAGATCTTCGAGCAGGCGCAGAAGCGCGGTCCGCTCACGGATGCGAAGTACACGAAGGCGCTCGCGAAGTCGCGGCAGAACACGCGCGCGCGCGGAATCGATGCGATCATGAACGCGCACGAGCTGGATGCGCTCGTGGCGCCGACGAACGGACCGGCATGGCTGATCGATCTCGTGAACGGCGACGCGGACAGCGGCGGAAGCTCGTCGCCTGCCGCGGAGGCGGGGTATCCGGCGATCACGGTGCCCGCGGGATACGCATTCGGACTTCCCGTGGGCATCTCGTTCTTCGGTCGTGCGTGGACCGAGGCGAAGCTGATTCGCCTTGCGTATGCGTTCGAGCAGGCCGCGAACGCACGACATGCACCCACGTACGGACGCACGGCCATGTTGTAGCGCTCACTCGCCGCTCATCTGCTCGTCTGCCGTGCGGAGTCGAGCGGCACGCCGTATTCGGATAAAATCCTGTGGATCGCAGGGCGCTCGCGCACGAGCAGAGAGTCCAGCGTGCGCGCGAGTGCGGTGTCGCTGCGCCCCACCCCCATCGCGATGTCGAACGCGAAGGTCTGCCCGTACCGATCGCGCGTGGGTGTCACCGGCACGATGGTGAGCGGCGTGGGAGAGCGCTTCGCGAAATAGCCGGCGAAGGGTCCCCACACGATCGCGACGTCGATTTCGCCACGCTCGAGCGCCCGGAGAATTTCCGCCTGCGGATTCGGCTTCGACAGATCGCCGACGATCGGATAGCCGCGCACGTTGTTTACGATGCCGCGTGCGGCGAGCGCCTGCGCGGGCGGCGTGTTCTGGTAATCGTCGCCGATCATGTGTACCCCCACCTTGAGTGAGTGCAGCGCACTGTCGTCCAGCGAGCGCACGTGCACGCGACTCCTGGTGCGGTACACGATCACGTAGGTCGAGCGATAGTAGGGTTTCGTCGTGAGCAGCGGGCCGAATCCGGCGGGCACGCCCATGTACACGTCGCAGGCGCCCGCCTTGAGACCCTTGCGAACGAATCCGCGCATCTGCGGCCGCCAGCTGAACTGCACCGTCGTTCCCATGTCGTGCGCGAGCAGCTCCGCGATGCGATTTTCGAATCCCTCGCGACGATCGTTCGAGAAGGGAAGATTGTTCGGATCGGCGCACACGCGGAGCGGGATGATGGTGCCCAGCTCGCTGTGCGGCGACGGCACGAGCACCACGGCAGCGAGGCAACAGGTGATCGCGCGCCTGATTGTGTGACCGACGTGCATCGACGCTCTCCGGGACGGTCTCGATCTCGTATTGCAATGAGCGCACCGCGAACGCGCGCTGGCCCTCTTCCTCATCAGGAGATTCCGAGCACCATGTTGATTTCCGCTGCAGCCTGCTCCCCGAGTCGGACCGCACGCACCGCCGCGCACATCGGCTGCATCGGAGCGCTGCTCCGCCTGTTCGCGCTGGCGATGTCGATCAACTCGCTGATGGCCGAGAAGCATCTCGCGCTCGGCGCCGCGCTCACCGGCCGTCCAGCCTCGATCGTGGAAGAGGTGATGACGGTGATCGCCATGCTCGACGATCGCGCTGTGGAGCGCGGGGCTGCTCGTGAACCTCACCGCGCCGGCGGAGCACATGTAGCGCAGTACGGGGGAAGTGGCTAGCGCAACACCACTTTGCTGATCCAGGCATCCGCGCGATAATCGCGCTGCAACACGCTCGCGACCTTCGCGTCCTGCGAGATGCTGATTGTTCGCATTGGACGCGGCGAGTCGCCGAGTGACTGCATCTGCCCGGGGCCGGTGAGCTTGTAGAAGCTGAGCGAGCCCTGTGTGCGCGATGCGCTGAGCATCACCCCGCCGTCGACGAGTGGCGTGATGCGGCCAACTTCAGCAAACATGGACGCCCACTGCGTCGTCGAGCCATCATCCAGCGAGAGCGTCCCGACACCCAGAGAGTCGGTAGTGAGCTTGTCACCGCCCATGTAGAAGAGTCGATGACCCGACGGGTCCGGAAGGGCTACATAGATGAACGCGTACCATGCAGGCTTCGAATATTCGCGAGTCTTTCCGGCGCGCCTCACCATGATCTTGCCACCGGATGACGGCACCCATACCCATCCATCCGGCAGTGCTGCTGCCGAGCTGACCACGGAATCCGGAAGGTCCATCTCGTTCCGCACGACATTGGTGCGGACATCGATCACCGACAGGCGCAGTCCCGACGACGTTTGGCGGCCGACTGCCACGGACACGGAGTCCGCCCAGTTTGCAAAAACCGGCTTGCCCGCGATGCCGAGCGCCGTCTCGGTGCCGCCGCCGAAGGGCATGACCGAGAACCGTGCCTCCAGATGGCCGTTGCCGATGGGCGTCTCCCGGCGAACGAGAAGGCGCGATCCATCGGGTGAGACGGTCGCGTTCACCGGACTCGAGGCATTCGCCACGCGCCGCTCGGCCGGGTAGGAGCCTCTCAGCACGCTGGCCATGTCCAGATTCCAGATGCTGAAATCGTAGGTGCCCTCGTCCATCACCATCCCCGCACCGTCGGCGGTGATCGAGAAATTGGTGAAGAGCGCGGTCACCATCGTGTCCTGGCGCGCCGAGAGCTTGCCGGTGAGCGGATCGAGCGCGATACGCACGATCGATTCACCTACTCCGTCACCCGCTCTCGATAGCCAGACCGCATCGCGCGCCGCGATTCCGCCGCACGTGCACGCATTGACCACGTGGTCGGCGACCTTGCCAGAACGGTCGATCACCTGCCAAAGCCCGTGAGGGGATTGCAGCACCAGGGTGAGGATCCAGCCCGCACCGGGCATCGAGGACAGTGCGCCCACTCCCTCTCCCGGACCACGGAGCTTGATGCTGTCGCGCACGATGCCGTCGAGCGACGCCACACCGATCCAGTACACGGAATCGGCGTGAAAAGGCGGCCCGATCAGCAGCGAGTCTCCGCCCGCGTAGAACGTCGCGACACCGGCCGTGAGATAGTGCGGAGATCCGCCGAGCGCGGACAACACGTACGAGCCGACCTTGTTGTTGAGCGTACCGTTGAAGATGAGATTGCGTCGATCAGGGCTCCACTCGAGACCATAGCCGGATGTCGCGCCATCGAGGACGATGCGTGTAGTGCTGCCACCCACATCCTGCTCGATCACGGAATACTTGCAGCTGCCCGAATCGCAGTGCTTCGTGATGTACGCGAGCTGTTTGCCGTCCGGCGAAATCGAAGGCACGAGCACCGCGCCCGAGGTCGTGAGCTGCGTGCGCGGTCCGAGCGCCGCGACGCTCGCGCGCGGGGCCGAGCGGCCGCGGTAGGCGTAGACCCCACCGGCGGCGACGGCCACGAGAGCAACGACGCCCGCGATGATCGCGACGCGGCCGCGCGAGCCTGCCGACACTGCGGGCGCCGATGCCGGAGTCTCTCTTCGGCTCTTGACCTCGAGCGCGCGCGAGAACTCACCCGCGGTCGCGAACCGGTCCGCCGGCGTCTTGGCGAGCGCCTTCGCGACGGCATCATCGATGCCCGGCGGCACGGTGTCGCGCAGCACACGCAGATGCGTCGGCTTCTCGGTCATGAGCTTCGCGATCATCGACTGCGCGCTCGCACCCGTGACCGGCGGCTCGCCCGCGAGCATCTCGTACAGCACGGACGCGAGCGAGTACACGTCGCTGCGCGCATCGATGCCGCGGTCGCCGGTGGCCTGCTCCGGGCTCATGTACTGCGGTGTGCCGAGCGACAATCCCGTTTGCGTGAGCCGGTTTCCGCCGGCCTCCTTCACTGCGAGCGCGATGCCGAAGTCCGTCAGCATCGCCTCGCCTTCCTGGATCAGGATGTTCTCTGGTTTGATGTCGCGGTGCACGAGCCCCTGGCGGTGCGCGTAATCGAGCGCGCTGGCCACCTGCTTCGTGATCGTGAGCGCCTCGTCGATGCCCAGCTGCCGCTCGCGGTCGAGCTTCGAGCGCAACGACTCGCCGCGCACGAACGGCAGCACGTAGTACAACAGACCGTCCGCCTCGCCCGAATCGATGAGCGTGAGGATGTGCGGATGATCGAGTCGCGCGGAGATCTTGATCTCGGTGAGGAAGCGCTCGGATCCGAGCACCGCGCCCAGCTCGGGGCGCAGCACCTTGAGCGCGACATCGCGATCGAGCTTCCTGTCGCGGGCGAGATAGACGACGGCCATGCCGCCGGCGCCGATCTCGCGCTCGATGACGTAGCGGTCGCCGAGCGCAGTGGAGATGTCGGGAGTGTCGGACATGCGCAGAAAGTGGGATGAAACGCCGAATCACGCCAGAGCCGCCATCCTGAACGGTCCCCGACATGATGCGACAACCGGCTATGGTGACCCGTCCGGGCCGTGCCTAGAGTTCAATCCGACCACTGCGACTCTCAAAACCTTTGTGCTCCGGAGCTCACGAGCTCATGGCAATGGCGACTGACCGGCCTGCAACGACCGAGTACTCACCCTACTTCGCGCGCTACGTAGACCGCGTGCCGGACGGCGACATCGTCGCGCAGCTGCGCGACAACGCGGCAACGCTCGGCGCGACCATCGCGACTCTCGATGACGCGCGCGGCGCGCATCGCCCCGAAGCGGGCAAATGGAGCATCCGCGAGATGCTCGGCCATCTGATCGATGTCGAGCGCGTCTTCGTCTATCGCGCCCTCTGCATCGCGCGAGGCGATACCGCTCCGCTCTCGAGCTTCGATCAGAACGACTACGCAGCCGCGGCAGGCTCCGATGCCCGGCCGCTCTCCGACTTGCGCGACGAGCTTGGCGCGCTGCGCGAGAGCACGATCCACTTCTTCGCCTCCCTCCCCGCGGGCGCCTGGACCCGGGCCGGCGTGGCGGGCGGAAACGATCTCAGTGTGCGCGCGATCGCTCACATCATCGTGGGCCACACGCAGCATCACCTGCAGGTGCTCGCCGAACGCTACGACGTGCCGACCATCCGATGACGGCGGAATCGCTCCGCTTCGTGATCGAGCGCGCACGCGTGGAGGATGCGGACTCCATCGCCCCGCTCTTCGATGCCTACCGCCAGTTCTACGGCGCCGTGCCGGATCTGGCCGCCGCGCGCGCCTTCATTGCTGCGCGGCTGGAGCGCGCCCAGTCCGTCGTTCTGTTCGCTCGATCGCTGCCGCGCGAATCGGATTCGACGGGCGCCATCGGTTTCGCGCAGCTCTATCCCTCGTTCTCCTCGGTTTCGCTCGGCCCGATCATGATTCTCAACGATCTCTTCGTTCTCCCTTCGTGGCGTCGCTCCAGCGTTGCGCGCTCGCTGATCGAGGAAACCGTCCGGCAGGGCGAGCGCGTCGGCGCACTTCGAATTCATCTGTCGACGCAAGTCACCAACGCGCCCGCACTTCGCCTCTACCAGTCGCTCGACTTCGTGTCCGATGAGGAGTTCACGCACATGAGTCTCGCGCTCCGGTGCGGCGCGACTGAGCCCTAAGCTGGCTGTCCCGCCTGTTGACTCATCCACTCGTTCATGCGTTGCCGCATCTCCTCGGGCGCCAAATCCTCCTTCCGGGTGGCAATGGTCCAGTTGTAGCCCTCCGGATCGATGATCGTCCCGCAGCGGTCGCCCCAGAACTGGTCCATCATCTTTCCCATCGGCCCGTCCGCGACGCGCGCCCCCGCGGTCGTAGCGCGCTTGTACAGGCTGTCGGCATCCTCCACGTAAATCCACAGCGAGATCGGCGATCCGCCCATCGCGCGAGGCGCCTTTGCGTCCATCATCGCGTCATGCAGCATCACGTGGGAGTTGCCGATGCGAATTTCCGCATAAACGATCTTTCCGTCCGGTCCGGCGGAGCGCGCGAGCTCTTCCGCTCCCAGCGCCTTCACGTACCATGCGATCGCTCGTGAGCTGTCGTCCAGCGTGAGCATCGGCGTCACGGTGTGGAGACCTTCCGGTACCGCTCGCTTTGCCTTTGACATAAAACCTCCTCGATCTTTCAAGTGCATGCTGAGCGCTGGCGCCTGAGCGGCGCGCAGCGAAAAAAACGAAGGTAAATCGGCTGCAAGATCCCAGCCCTTTCCGCTCCAGCGTGGAACGCCGAGCGCGTGCCGGCCGTTCGCTGGCATGGCCGATTCCCTCTTCTCTCCGCTTGCCCTGCGCGGCGTTACGCTGCCGAATCGCATCACCGTTTCGCCCATGTGCGAGTACTCCAGCGTCGATGGCTTTGCGAACGACTGGCATCTGGTTCACCTCGGTTCGCGTGCCGTGGGCGGCGCGGGGCTCGTGTTCACGGAGGCGACGGCCGTGGTTCCCGAAGGCCGCATCTCTCCCGAGGATCTCGGCATCTGGAAGGACGAGCACATCCCGATGCTGGCGCGCATCACGTCGTTCATTCGCGAGCGTGGCTCCGTGGCCGGGATGCAGCTCGCGCACGCGGGGCGAAAGGCGAGCACCGCCGCTCCGTGGAACGGTGGAAAGCCGATCGGCGTCGAGCACGGTGGATGGAGTCCGATTTTCGCGCCGAGCGCGATTCCATTCGATCAGGGCTATCAGACGCCCGTGGCGCTGGACCTCGCGGAGATTCGCACTCTCGTGTCCTCGTTCGCGAGCGCCGCACGGCGTGCGCTCGACGCGGGCTTCCAGGTCATCGAGCTCCATGCGGCGCACGGCTATCTCATCAACGAGTTTCTCTCGCCGCTGAGCAACGTGCGCGGCGACGAATACGGCGGCAGCTTCGAGAATCGCACGCGCTTTCTGCGCGAGGTCACGGAGGCGGTGCGCGAGGTGTGGCCCGACTCTCTGCCGCTCTTCGTGCGCATCTCCGCTACCGAGTGGACGGACGGCGGCTGGGACGTCGAGCAGTCCGTCGAGCTCGCGCGCATGCTCGCGCCGCTCGGCGTCGATCTCATCGACTGCTCGTCGGGCGGCAACGTTCCGAAAGTGCGCATCCCACTCGGCCCGGGATATCAGGTGCCGCTGGCCGAGCGCGTGCGAAACGGGTCCGGTGTACCAACGGGAGCGGTAGGGCTGATCACGAGCGCGCACCAGGCGGATGAGATCGTGCGGTTGGGGAAGGCGGATCTGGTGCTGCTCGCGCGCGAAGAGCTCCGCGATCCCTACTTTCCGCTCCACGCCGCCAGGGCGCTCGGCACTCCGATCGCGTGGCCCAGACAGTATCTGCGCGCCAGGGACTAGCGGCGCCGCGCGAGCTGCAGCAGGTCGTTGAGCACGCCGCTCGCCGTGACATCCGGGCCGGCGCCCGGCCCTGAAATGACCATCGGATTCGCCTTGTAGCGATCGCTCACGAACACGAACTGATTGTCGGTGCCGCGCAGCGATGCCATCGGGCTCGACGAGTCCGCGACCACGAGCCCGACGCTCACCTTGCGCGCGCTCGCGCTCACCTGATAGCGGAGTACGCCCCCCCGCGCACGCGCACGCGCGACGCGCTCGGACCATGCGTCGTCCCACGTCTCGAGTCGCGAGAGAAAGCTCGCCAGCGGCATGCGTGCCGCCTGCGGCGTGACGAGCGACTCCACGGTCACATCGTCGAGCTCCCCCGGGAAGCCGAGGAGGCGTCCGAGGATCAGCCCCTTCCGCGCGACATCCATCCCGGTGAGATCGTCGCGCGGATCGGGCTCCGCGTAGCCGCGTGCCATCGCATCGCGCAGCGCCGCGGAAAACTTCTCGCCGCGCCCGAGCTCGTCGAACAGGAAACCCAGCGTGCCGGACGGGCACGCATCGATGCGGCGCACACGGTCGCCGGATTCCACGAGCTTCGCGTACGTGTCTAGTATCGGCAGCGCCGCGCCCACGGTCGTCTCCGCGCGGATGCGCGTGCCACGCTCCTCCGCGAGCGCGCGCAGCTCGCGCACGCGCGCGCGAGGCCCGCTCAGCGGGCGCTTGTTCGCCATCACGAGATCCATCCCGGCACGCACCGCATCCATGAGCAGCGGCATCGTCTCGTCCGCCGTCACATCGATGCACACCGGATGCGACAGCGCGTGGCGCGCGATCTGCGCGAGCGACTCCTGCGCGGCGCTCGCGTGCGCGCCCGGAAGCGTCGCGATTCCCCGCCCCGCGCGCTTCGCCGCCGTGGCGCTCGCGAGCCGCGCCGCGGACAGCCCATCCGCATCGAAGAGATAGCCGCTGCGATCGATGATCCCGACCACGCGGGGAGCGCCGCTCCTGCGTCCGTTCCGCGCAATGAGCGCCGCCACGCGCCGCCCGATGGCGCCGTAGCCGAGCAGCACGACATCCGCGTGCGGCCCGGCGACGAGTCCTCCGCCGCCCACGCGATCGAGCTGGAAGGCCGTGTGAATGCGACGCAGCGCGGTCACACCGTTCTTCGCATCGACCACCACCGAGAGGTTGAGCTCCGATGAGCCCTGCGCGATCGCCAGCACGTTGATGCCGCCGCTCGACAGCGCATCGAACACGCGCGACGCCGTACCCGGCATGTCGCCGATGCCGAGTCCCACGATCGCGATCGTCGCGACGTCGTCGCGCGACGTCACGCTGTCGATCTCGCGATTCGCGATCTCGTTCCGGAACTCGTGCGACAACCCCTTCCGCGCCAGCGCGGCGGCGGCCGCGGGGACGCTGAAGCAGATCGAGTGCTCGGACGACGCCTGCGAGATGAGCGACACCGAGATCGCCTCGCGCTGCAGCGTCCCGAAGGTGCGCGCCGCGATGCCGGGCACGCCGAGCATCCCGTTCCCCGCAACGGTGATCATCGCCAGATCGGCGGAGATCGAGAGCGCCTTCACGGGATAGCGCCGCGCGATGCGTCGCGCAGAGACCTCGGTGCCCGTGGACTCCGGATCCGCGAACGGTCGCACGAAGATCGGCATCGCGCGCCGCGTGAGCGGGATGAGCGCGCGCGGATGCAGCACCTTGGCGCCGTAGTACGCGAGCTCCGCCGCCTCGCGCGGGTGTAGCTGCGCGATCACGCTCGTGTGTGGCACGAGCCGCGGATCGCTCGTGAGCAGCCCCGGCACATCCTTCCAGAGCGACACCGCGCGCGCATTGAGCGCGCGAGCGAGCAGCGTTGCGGAGAGATCCGAGCCGCCGCGACCGAGCGTCGTCACCGCGCCGCTCGGCGACACGCCCAGGAACCCGGGAACGATCGCGATCTCGCCGCGGGCCAACAGCGGACGGATCACGGCGCGCGCCGCGCGATCGGTGCCCGCGAGATCGGGCGTCGCGCTGCCGAAGGAGTCATCAGTATGGATCACGCGCGTGGCGTCCACGTACCTGCCCTTCACGCGCGCTGCCCGCAGCGCCGCCGCCACGAGCGTCGCACTCAACCGCTCGCCGCGCGCGACGATCAGATCGGTGGTACGCGGGGTGAGCTCGCGCACCGCATCGAGGCCGCGCACGAGCGTGTCGAGCTCGAGGAACGACTCGTCCATCGCGCGCACGACTTCCGCGCGCTGAGTCGCGCCACGCAGCACCGCGCGCGCGACGTCGACATGGCGTGCGCGCAACCGCGCCGATTCGCGCAGCCCGCCCGCCACATCGCCCATCATCGCGCGCTTCGCAATCCCGAGCAGCGCATCCGTCACGCCGGCCATTGCCGACAGCACGACCACGGTCGGCTCGGCGCGATGGCGCACAATCAACGCGACCGCGTGTCGAACCGCGGTCGCGTCGGCCAGTGAGGCCCCGCCGAACTTGTGTACCTGAGGTCGAGGTGCTTGTTGCGTCATTCGGGAATGTCGCAACACCGAAGGTATCGGGCAAGAAGTACCAACTGCGCTGAGCACCAATCAAACCAATGAAGCTTATCGAACCGGTGCGCGGGCAGGACGCTCTGCACCCCGGGGCTGTTAGTTTCTGCTGGGGTTTGCCTTTTTCGTACAATCCGTTAATCCGTTTTTCATCCGTATCTCAAAAATGTATGAGCCAGCCCGAGTGGCTGTTGCCGTTCTGGGCAAGCGCGCACGATTCAGACATCAACGATTTTTGGAAATACGGATTGAACGGATCGAACGGACGAGAAAACGGATCGCGTCGGTGCGCGGCGGTGGGTCTGTGCGCGTGGAAAGAGGTATTTCTTTGGCAGGCAACTGAAGCAACTGCAGGGACTTCTCTCTCCACGCAAGAGCAACTGTGACTACAGACGGTACCAAAACGACACGCCCCCGATGGCCAATCATCGGGCCATCGGGGGCGTGCGCTGCTTGGCTAATCGCTCAGCTTACGCCGCCCACTCGTCGTGCAGCGTCGCCGCCGCATCGTGCGCGCGGAGCGACTTGAGCGCGCGGTCGCGAAGCTGACGCACACGCTCGCGCGTGACGCCGAAGAGCTTCGAGATCTGGTCCAGCGTCATCGGCTCATCTTCGAGGCCGTAGTACATCACGAGAATGCGGCGATCACGCGGCGGCAGCTGCTCGAGCGCGCGGTACAGCGCCGCGCGGCGCGATTCGTCCTCCGCGCTCGAAAGTGCATCGTAGCCCTCGCCCGACGCCTCGGACGCGACCACGCTCGCGAGCGTCTGTCCATCACGCTCACCGCGCGCGCCACCGAGCGGCTCGTCCAGCGACCGCTCCGGCGTCACGACGCCGAGCAGGCTCTGAACGACATCCGGGGCGAGCTGCGCAACCTTGCCGATCTCGTCTGGCGTGGGCTCGCGTCGCAGCGCGTCACGGAGCGCCGCCTGGGCACGCGTCACGCGCGTGAGATCACCGGTGCGGTTCAGCGGCAGTCGAATCGCGCGGCCGTGCGTCGCGATCGCCGCGAACACCGCCTGACGAATCCACCACACCGCGTAGCTGATGAAGTTCACGCCGACGTTCGGATCGTACTTGTCGGCCGCGCGAACGAGACCAGCGTTCGCTTCACTGATCAGGTCCTCGAGATCGAGGCCGCGATTCTGGTACTTCTTCGCCACTGAAAACGCGAATCGAAGATTCGCTTCGATCAACTTCTCGCGCGCGGCTTCGCGCTCGGCGCGACTCCGCTTCTCGTCGCGCATCACGCGGGCGAGCTGCTTCTGGTCTTCCGCCGCGAGCACCGGCATGCGGCCGGTTTCCGCGATATACAGATCAATGAGATCAGCGTCACGAAGCGCACCCGAGATCGCCGCCGGGGTGGCCGAGCGACGACGAGAACGTGTGCGGGGTGCTGTTGCCATAGTCAAAGAACTCTCCCTGTCCTGGCGAGCTCGAGTGCTCGCTGCCAGGCGCGAATTGCTTGTAGAATAAGGAAGGATCGCTGTTATCCTAACACCGGACAGGCGCCCAAAGTTTCGTCCATTCCCGCCGAATATACGTTTCCGACGGCACTTCCGTTCGTCCTTTCTCAGACAACGACTTAGTAGCCTCCCGACGGGGGGTAGGTCAAGGCCGGCTGGGCCCCTTTTTTTGCTTACGTCCGCGTTCGCGGCGGTACCCGCGAGGAGATTTACATGCGCCGTATCCTTTTCGCATTTCTCGCGCTAGCAACGATCGTGGCGGTCGGATGTTTTGATGAGTCATCGCTGGACCCCTTTGGAAGGGGTACAACCACGGTTGGGGGCACCGGCGGCGGCGGGGGCGGAGGCGGCGCGGACAGCGCCGGCGCTCTGGATACGGCCTCCGTCATCATCTTCGACAATGGCTACAACCCCACCTCGGTTCTCGTGGCCCCCGGTGGCACCGTCACCTGGGTCTGGACGGGAAACAACGCTCACGGCGTGACATTCGACGACGGCACGATCGCGGCCTCCACGATCCAGTCCGTTGGCACGTACACCGTACGCTTCCCGCGTGCCGGAAGCTTCTCGTTCTTCTGCACCGTCCACGGCCGAACCGTCGAATCGGGGACCGTTACGGTCAAATAGCGGCGGGGAACGTCTTTTCGCGCACCAGGGGCGGCCGTAGCATATTGGGGGTGCGCAATTCCCCCAGCCGCCCTGCATGACGTCCCTTCCCTCCGAAATCGCGCCGCTGGCCGAGTCGCTTGCCGGCCAGTACGACATCGAGCGCGAGCTCGGACGTGGTGGCATGGGCGTCGTCTACCTCGCGCACGACGTCAAGCTCGATCGCGAAGTCGCGATCAAGGTGCTCCCGCCACTCCTCGCGGGCACCGCCGAGGTGCGCGAGCGCTTCCTGCGGGAGGCGCGCACCGCCGCCCGGCTCTCGCATCCGAACATCGTCGCCATCCACCGCGCGGACGAGATCGACTCGCAGGTGTTCTTCGTCATGGGCTACATCGCCGGCGAATCGCTCGCGGAGCGGCTGCGCCGCGCGGGGCCTCTCGATCCGCGTGACGCCGTGCCGATCATTCGCGATGTTGCGCTCGCGCTGGCATATGCGCATGACCGCGGCATCGTCCACCGCGACATCAAGCCGGAGAACATCCTGCTCGACGCGAGCACCGGCCGAGCCATGGTCACGGATTTCGGCATTGCGCGCGTGGCCGAAGCCGCGCCGCTCACGATGAGCGGCCAGGTGCTCGGCTCCGTGCACTACATGAGCCCCGAGCAGGTGTCCGGCGACACGCTCGACGGGCGCAGCGACCTCTATTCGCTCGGCGTGGTCGGCTTCCAGACGCTGAGCGGGCGCCTTCCCTTCGACAGCGAGAGCGCGTCCGCGGTGATCGTCGCGCACGTGACGAAGGCTGCGCCGACACTGCTCTCGGTCGCGCCGCGAGCGCCGGAGCCGCTCGCGCGCGTGATCGACGCGTGCCTCGCGAAGAATCCAGGCGCGCGCTACGCGACCGGCACCGTGCTCGCACGTGCTCTCGACGAAGCGTGGGACAAGGGCAGGAGCGGTATCTTCACGCCTCCGCTGTTGTCGGAAACACAGGCCAACGCGGTGTGGGGGCGCGCGGCCGATCTGCAGGCGGCCACGTCCTCACATCCGGCGCCGCCGGTGAGTGCGCTCCCTCCCGCGCTCGCGCCGGTGGGTGCGACGAGCGGGATCGCGCTGGACCGCGTGCGCGAGTCCGCGATCGAAGCGGGGATCTCACGCGAGCACGTGGATCGCGCGGCGGAGGAGCTCGGCCTCGCGCGCGGCGCGGGTGCGCGCGCCGCACGCGCGAGAACGGATGCGCCTGTGCCCGTCCGGCATCGACCGGTGTTGACGCCGCTCTTCGCGGCACCATTCAAGCTCTACGAGGAAGCCGACGTCGAGGGCGAGATGTCGCCCGACGACTACGACATCATGGTCGACATCATCCGCCGCACGCTCGGCGACGATGGCAACGTCGGAACGTTCGGGAAGACGCTCACCTGGACGTCCCGTGCGCAGTCGAAGAAGGGACGCAACGTGTTCGTCACGCTCCTTCCGCGAGGCGCGCGTACGAAGATTCGCGTGGAGGAGCGGCTCGGCGCGCTGGCCGGCGGCCTGTACGGCGGAATCGTCGGCGGAACGAGCAGTCTCGGAGTGCTCGCGTTCGTGCGGGTGATGAGTGCCACGCATTCGGTGATCGCCAGCGCCGCGGCTGCCGCGGGTGTTCTGCTGTCGACCTTCACGCTGTCCCGAACGATCCTCGGCAGCGTAAAGAGCGGTCGAGCGAAGCAACTCACCGGCCTTCGCGACGAGCTCGCGGCCGAAGTTCGCGCCTCGATCGCGTCGCGAGGACCGCAGTGATGAAAGTCACGCTCTCACGAGCCCCACGAGGGTGAGAAACCGGTTAGATTGCGTGACTGTATACAGGAGACGCGTGTGAAGGAATTCGAGTTCGAAGACGCCGGCCGTACGTTCAGCTGTTTCGTCGAAAAGCAGTCCGTGGCGCATCCGCAGGACTGGTGGTGGTTCACTGTGTCCAACGACACCCGCAACCGCTACGCGCCCTTCCGCGCCGAGCCCTCGGACACGAAGGCCAACGTGCAGAGCCGCATCCTGGCCTACCACGAGGAGCTTCTCGCGGGGCGCGCGCGTCCGCGCACGACATCATGGCAGCGTCAGCGTCCGGCGGCCGCGACGGTTCCGGCCGCGCCGGCCGCCGAACCAACCGCCGCAGACAGCGAAGGTTGAGCATGGGCGAAGTACTTCCTCCCGCGCTCACCAAGCAGGAATGGGCGGTTCTGGAACGCGCGGGCCGCAATCACTCGGCGGACGAGGTGGAGTCGCTCATCACGCGGCTCCGCCATCTCAAGCGCTACCGGGCGCTGGCGATCGTGCTGATGCACGATTACCCGTATGGATTCACGCGCGAGATGTACGAGGCGCTCAAGCGGCAGGTCGCCGCCACCGAAGGTGCACCTGGCGATCGCGAGCTCTCGGAGCAGGCGCTCGAGCGCATCGCGGCGCTGCTTCCGCCGGAGCCCGCGCCCGTCGAGGCGATCGCCATCTCGATCTCGTAGCACCGCTCCGCGCGATCAGTTCCGCTCGTTCGCGCCGAAACGTGTAGGCAGTCCGAAAATCTTCATGCGCACGCGATCGAGCAGTGACGCCGGAAGCACCTTCGGCAAGGTCGCAAGCGTGCGCGCGCCCTTTCCCACCACGTAGCGTCGGTTTGGGTGCTCGTCGCGCAACGCGCTCAGCACCGCGTTCGCAACCACATCCGGTGGGCTGCCGTTTCGCTCCCGCTCGCCGGCGCGCGAGATGAATTCGCGAAAGAACTTTCCGTACAGACGCTCGGCGTCGGGCGACATGCGGCGCAGTATTCCCTCCGGATCGCCCAGCGTCTTATCGACGGCCGGCGTGGTGATCGCGCCGGGGTCGATGATGACGACGTGCATCCCCCACGGACGCAGCTCCAGCCGCAGCGACTCCGACATCATCGCGAACGCGCTTTTGCTGCCATTGAGCGCACCGCCAAAGGGAATCGCGATGCGGTCGCCGATCGAGCAGATGTTCACGATCCGTCCGCGTGTCTCACGCAGGAGCGGCAGAAACGCCTGCATCACCGCGATCTGACCCAGGACATTCACCTCGAAGCTTCGCCGGATGTCGTCGAGCGGCTGAAACTCGAGCGGCGCCGATGTTCCGATCCCCGCGTTGTTCACGAGCGCGTAGAGCGACAGCCCGCGCTCGCGCAGCATGCTCGCAGTGAGCCGCGCCACTGCGGTCACGTCGTCGTGATCCGTCACATCGATTTGCAGCGGGATGACTCGCTCGCCGGCCTCTTTCGCCAGCGCTTCGCCATCCGTGGGCTTTCGAACCCCGGCGAACACGGTGAAGCCATTCCTCGTCAGCAGGAGCGCGCAGGCGCGTCCGATGCCGCTCGACGTGCCGGTGACGAGGACTGCGCGCGCATTGACGTTTGTCTCGGGTGTGGTCATGGTTTGCTGGGTTTGAGCGAGGCGTAGACGCTTTCCACGAAGCGATCGGGTGACACTCCCCCGCGCGCGTAGGTCGCGTCCCAGGACGCCGTCGGCTTCGCCGCAATTACCTCGCCCAGCGATTTCTTCTGCGCCGACAGTGCCGCCACTTTGTCGCGGACGCCTTGCAGCATGTCGCGATACGCGCCGACATCGGCGGCAGTGGATACGGGGCCGCGGCCGGGCACGATCTGTACTCCGCTGAAGCCGGCAAAGGGGGTGACTTCCTTGATCAAGCTGTCGATGGACGCGCCGGATGGCACATCGATGCGCGGATAGCCCTTCGCGACGAACGCGTAGCCGAGATAGAGAATGCGGCGCGTCTCAAAGTGGACGATGATGTCGGCTCGCGTGTGTCCGGGCGGCTGGTGCACCGCGTGCACCGACTGGCCATCCAGATAGATCTGCAGCACCTCAGAGAATCCGAGCGCCGAAACGACGTTCGGCGCGGTCATCTTCATGCGCTCGTGCGCGACGATGGTTGTATTGCGCTCGCTCCATCCCGCATCGCCTTCGTCGCCCATCGAGTCGCCGGGCGCGAAGAGCACGTAGCGGATCGGCGCGGCGGACACCGTGCGCAGTGTGGCAACGACAGCGGGAGTCGAGGCTCTGGACTGTGCGCCGACGACGACAATGCCAGTTGGGCCCGTTTGCGCGACCAGGTTGCCGGACGGCGCAGTGATGAGATAGACGTCGGAGGCGAGCTTCGTGAGCGGAAGTGGAGGTGCCGGAGATTGCTGGGCCCATCCTGTCGCGGGCAAAGCGCCGATGAGCGCCGGGAAGAGCACGCGCGCCCGTATGCGTAGAGGTAGCATGGCGGCGAATATACCGCGGCGCAGCCGGCCCTGCCCTATTCGTAGGTGATCGCCGCAACCGTCGGGATGCGCGTGGCGCGGACTCAGAAAGGCGCCCACCATTAGTGGATGATCTTCGAATGCACGCCGGTTCGCCTGAGACAGCTCAGTCGACCCAGATGCTGGACGGTGCGCGCCTGCCAGTGAGCCGGACGAGAGCGCAGCAGTTGCGACATTTGGCGGTCTGAAGTGCGCGGCGAGAACGAAAACTGCCGGGGGTGATCAACCTGTCCCAAGCAATGACTGGGAAGAGGATGCATTTGGTCGTCATCAGACACGCGATTGCCGAAGATAAAGAGGCGTTCGCCAAAACGGGGAGGCCGGACATCGAACGTCCGCTGACGAAGCACGGTCGCACGGTGATGGCGCGCGTGGCAAAAGGGCTCACACGTCAGGTCGAGTCGATCGACGTGCTCGCCGCAAGCCCGCTCGTTCGCGCGGCGCAGACTACATCGATCGTTGCGAAGGCGTACGATGGGATGCCCGTCGTTACGATAGACGCGCTCGCGCCGCAAAGCTCGCCGGCGGCGTTCGCGGCGTGGCTGCGCACGCAGCGCGATGCGAAGGTGGTCGCCGCCGTTGGACACGAGCCGCATCTCGGAACGCTGATCACGTGGTTCATCGCGGGCCTCGGGGATTCGCACGTCACACTCGACAAAGGTGGCGTGTGCATGCTCGAGATGGGCGGACAGCCGGGTGCGGGAAACGCGACGCTCATCTGGTCGCTGCCGCCGAACGTGCTGGCAACGCTCGCAGAGAAGTAGCGCCTGGGCGCTCAGCCGTCGCGGGTTTCGATCATTCGGCTCGCGAGCTCGCGCACGAGCTTGGCCGCAACCGTCGCCGACGCATTGGAGGCGTCCTGCGTGGGATTGAGCTCCACGACATCCGCGCCGACGATCGGCCCGGGCAGCGACTGGATGATCGTCACCGCCTCGCGCACCGTGAGCCCGCCCGGCTCGCGATGCGACACGCCGGGCGCGAAGGCCGGATCCAGTCCGTCCATGTCGATGCTCACGTAGAGCGGGCCGCGCAGCTCCGGCCGCTCACCGGCGGCCCACGCGCGCATGTCGATCACGCACACCCCGAACCGCTCCGCCTGCGCGCGCTGATGCGCGTTCATCGTGCGAATGCCCACCTGCACGAGCTGCGCGGCGAGCTGCTCATCCATGATGCGCGCGAACGGACACGCGTGCGAGTACGGATCGCCCTCGAAGTCGACGTACAGATCCGGATGCGCATCGATCTGCAGAATGGTGAGCTCCGAAACGAACGGGCCGAGGGCGCGCAGCACCGGATAGGTGACGGAATGATCGCCCCCCAGCGAGAGCGGGCGCGCGCCGGATTCGATCAGCGCGCGGATGCCCGACTCGATCAGTGCGCGCGCCTCGGCGGTGGCCGGCAGCACGAGATCGCCCACATCACGAATCGCTTCGTCGCCGATCACGCGGATACCGCTCTCGCTGCATCCGTTCGATTGAGACGAGTGCAGCTCCTCCCGAATGCGCGCGGGCGCGAGCGCAGGGCCTCGAAGAAAGGACGAGCTCGCGTCGTACGGAAGACCGATCAGCGTGGGGTGCGCGGTCGGGAGGTGGGTTCGTGCCATCGATGTCGTCGTTATGGGAAGAGGTGGTGCGGAGGCGTACAGCGGTCAACGTGGAAGCTACACGACCATGGTCTTGCGCTGCACTCCAGTCTCACTCGTGTAGCGATCACCACGCGCTTCCCGGCGTCGTTGCGCTGGGAGGCGTGTGCGGCGCCGCGTGCGGATGCGGCGGCGTGCCCGCGGTCGACATCGATCCGCGATGCTCGCCCGGTCCGTCGTACGCCGCGAACACCGCACACGTGTTGTGGCCGCCGAAGCCGAACGCGTTGCTGATCGCCACGCGTATCGCGCGCCGCTCGGGCACGTTGAACGCGTAGCGCAGGTCGCACGCGGGATCGGGCACGCTGAAGTTGATCGTGGGCGGCACGATGCCGTCGGTGATGGCGAGCACGCTCGCAATCGCCTCCACCGCGCCGGCGGCGCCGAGCAGGTGACCGGTCATGCTCTTCGTGGATGTCGAGGTCAGCGCATCCGCATGGGCGCCGAACACCTTTCGGATCGCATGGCTCTCGGCGGCATCGCCAAGAGGCGTGGACGTCCCGTGCATGTTGATCGTGTCGACATCTTCCGCGCGGAGCCCTGCCTGCGCGAGCGCGCGCTGCATCGCCAGGCGTGCGCCCATCCCCTCCGGGTGCGGCGCGGTGATGTGGTGCGCATCCGCGGATGCGCCCACGCCGAGCACCTCGGCGTAGATGCGCGCGCCACGCGCGAGCGCGTGCTCGAGCGATTCGAGAATCAGCGCCCCTGCACCATCGCCCATGACGAAGCCCTCGCGCGTGGCATCGAAGGGGCGGGACGCGGTGGCGGGAGAATCGTTGCGCGTGGAGAGCGCCTTCATCGCGGAGAATCCCGCGACGCCGATCTCGCAGATCGCCGCCTCGCTTCCGCCACAGACGATCGCGTCGGCCTGGCCATCGCGAATGAGCAGCGCCGCATCCGCGATGTTGTGGTTGCCCGTGGCGCACGCGGTGACGACCGCGTGATTGGGCCCGCGCAGCCCGTACTCGATGGAGATGATCCCCGGCACCATGTCGGGGATCAGCATCGGGATGAAGAACGGCGACACGCGCTTCGGGCCGCCGCGAATGAAGGCTGCGCTCTGCTCCTGGAATGTCTGAATGCCGCCAATTCCGGATCCGAAGACGACGCCGATGCGGTCGCGCTGCGAGTCGGTGAGTGTGGCCGCGTCGAGGCCCGCGTCGCGGAGTGCTTCATCCGCAGCAGCGAGTGCGTAATGGCACACGGGATCGAGACGGTTGGCGAGCTTGCGATCCATGAAGTCGCGCGCGTCGAATCCCTTGATCTCGCAGGCGAAGGTCGTATCGTGGCCGGACGCATCGAAGCTCGAGATGGGCGCGGCGCCGCTCGTCCCTTCGAGCATGGCGCGCCAGAGCCCGGGCACCGACAACGCCAGCGGCGTGATGGCACCGAGCCCGGTGATCACCACGCGATGGCGTCGTGCTTCGGTGAACGGCGACTGGGACCGCTCGGTCGCCTCCGTTGGACTCGCGGAACCGCTGGTAGTCGGCATGGCTGCACTCACAAAATGTTGACGGCACGCGCCGCGAGCAGGGCGACGGTCGCCAGTGACATGATTGCCTGCACCATCATCATCAGCTTCGCCCAGCGCGAGAGGACTGGCACATCGGTGGGCGAGAACGCCGTCGCCGTGTAGAACGAGAGCGCGAGGTAGTCGACGAACTGCGGCCGCCACTTCTCAACCTCGGCCATCGATTTGCCGTCGGTGCCCGGAGCGATGATCGCCATCTGCGGAAAGAGAAATGCTCCCGAGATGTGTGCCGCCCGGACATCGCGCGCATTCGGCCCGCCGGCATCGAGTCGCCAGTACCATGCCGCGAAGAGAATCACGTTCGTCACCCAGAGCACCGCCGCAGACTCGAGCAGCCGCTTCGCGAGCTCCACGTGGCGAGGAAGCGCGGAGATGAGCGTCCCGAGCGAATAGATCTGCGCGATCGTCAGCACGAGCAGAACCGAGTAGCCGAACAGCTCATTCAGGCGCGGTTGATGAATGTAGTGCGTGACCACAGCGGCAAGCAGGAGCGCACACACGAGAGTTGCAACGATCCACTGCGGAAGCACGCTGAGCGAGCGCGGCAGGGCGAACGGCATTGCCGCGGCCGCGAGCATCGCCAGCGCAGCGGTCCAGCGCGGCTCCGCTCGTAACGGTCGCTCGGCTTCCGGTTTCGTGGGCGCTTTCATGGTGCGGCAAACGTGAGTGAGGAGAGCTGTCGGCAATCAACGCGATCCTTGCGCCACGCGCTACCGTGGGAATGATACCGCCGCTCCCGAAAGCGTAGCTTTATCGGTCGGGACATGCAGTGAACGTGGAACGGAGAATGTGCGTGGCACCACGAGCGACCATGCCGGTGATGCACGTCGCGCTCCTGCGCGGCATCAACGTGGGAAAGGCCAAGCGTGTGGCGATGGCCCAGCTTCGCGCGCTCTGCGAGTCGCTGGGCTATGGCCACGTGCACACGCTTCTGAACAGCGGGAACATCGTGTTCTCGGCGCCGCGGGCAGATCCCGGAGCCGCCGCCCGCATCGAGAAGGAGATCGCAGCGCGACTCGGCGTCGAGTCGCGCGTGCTGGTGATCACGGCGGGCGAGCTCGATGCGATCATGGCCGAGAATCCGCTGCCGGAGTGCGACGTGAGCCCCGCGCGCTTTCTCGTCACCGTGCTCGCGAACGACGCGAGCCGCGCCGGCATCGAGGCGCTCGTCGCGCAGAGCTGGGGGACCGAGCGGCTGAGCCTCGGGTCGCGTGCAGCGTACCTGTGGTGCGCGAACGGCATCAACGAGAGCAAGGCGGTGCTCGCACTGGGGAAGGTGGTGGGCAGCGCGGGCACGAGCCGCAACTGGGCGACGATGCGGAAGCTCCAGGCGCTCACGCAGTCCGGACCCGCGGCTCGGGTGTGAGCAGTGATCCACGCGTGGAGCGTGCATTGCACATTCTCGCCATTTCGGGAAGTCTTCGAGCGGAGTCGAAGAACCGGGCGCTGCTCGAGGCTGCGCAGCTCCTCGCTCCCGAGGGCACGCGGATCGCGCTCGATTGGTCGCTCGCAGCGCTGCCCCACTTCAATCCCGATCTCGACACGGTGGATGGAGCCACGCTGCCGCCCGCGGCGCGTCGCTGGCGCGACCGCGTGGGCGAGGCCGATGGGGTGCTCATCTCGAGCCCGGAGTACGCGCATGGCATTCCCGGTGTGCTCAAGAACGCGCTCGACTGGCTCGTGAGCAGCACCACCTTTCCGGGCAAGCCGGTGGCGCTGCTCGGTGCGTCGACGATGTCGGCGTACGCGCCGGCACAGCTGCGCGAGATCCTCACGACGATGAATGCGCGTTTCGTGAGCGAGGCATCGCTTGCGGTTCCCATTCCGGGTGCGTCGGCCAGCGCCGCCGCGATCGCGGCAGATCCGGAGCTCGCGCGGATGTTGCGCGGCGCCCTCGACGCCTTCGTCGTCGCGATCGAGGATCGAGCCTAGGGCGAGCGCTCGGCGGCGAGCATCGCGGAGGCCGATCGCGCGCATTCGGCGAGCACCGCGGCGCCGATGAAGAGCGCTCCCTCCGCGGCGTAGTAGCCGGGCGAATGCGCCGCGATCACGCGGCCGCCGGGCTCGCGCGCGCCAATGCGCATGAAGCATCCGGGAATGCTCTCCATGTACACGGCGAAGTCCTCGCCACCCATGTTGGTCGTACCGAGCGGCACGAGCGCGGCGTCGCCGAGCACGCGCGTCACGGCGTTCGCGGCAATGGAGGCCATGCGCTCGGGATTCACGATCGGCGGCGTGCCGCTGCTGAGCGAGGTCGCGGCGGTCACCCCGTACGCCTTCGCGACATCGCTCACCATGCGCACCAGCTCGCGCGTGAGGAGCGTGCGTGCGGCGACGGTCGTTGCCCGTATCGTTCCCGAGAGCCGCGCGCGATCGGGGATGATGTTGGATGCGGTACCGGCGTTGATCGTGCCGACGGTCACCACGCCGGGGTGCGCCGGGTCGAGGCGCCGCGACACCAGCGTCTGCAGCGCCGTCACGATCGCCGCAGCCGCAACGATGGGATCCGCGGATTCGTGCGGACGCGCGCCGTGCGCGCCGGCGCCCAGGATCTCCACCTCGAACGTATCCGTCGATGCCGCGAGCGCGCCCGCCTGTGCCACGACCTGTCCCACCTCGAATCGGCGATCGACGTGTCCGCCGAAGATCGCGGCGACGTTCGCCAGCGCGCCACTCTCGATGACGGCGCGCGCGCCGTCGCCCACTTCTTCCGCCGGTTGAAAGACGACGAGCACGTCTCCCGTCGCCGGTTTCGCGAGCAGCAGGCGCGCGGCCGCAACGGCCCACGACGCATGCACGTCGTGGCCGCAGGCGTGCATCACACCCGCGTGCTCCGAGGTGAACGGGAGTCCCGTGCTCTCGGCGATCGGAAGCGCGTCGATGTCGCCACGCAGCGCGACGACGGGCGCGGAGCGATCGCGGCCCGGGATGCGTGCGACGAGCCCCGTGCCTGCGACACGGGCGACATCCGTGATCCCGAACGACGTAAGCGCAGCGGCGAGCGTCGCAGCGGTCTCGGTCTCCTGCCACGAGAGCTCCGGATGCCTGTGGAGCTCGCGCCGCAGCTCCACGAGCCGCCGCGCATCGTCGAGCGAGAAGTGGCTCTGGACGTCCGGCGGGACGGCGAAGTCGGCGGCGGCGAGCGTCACTGCGCGCGAAGCGACTGTGTGCGCACGGTGAGATTGTCGACGCGGGCGACGTTCACATCGACTCCGATTCCCGCCTGGTCGACCGGCACGCGCACGATCCCGTCCTCGCTCATCGTCCACTCCGGCGTGACGACATCCTCCGTCCAGTATCTCGCGCTCGGGCTGAGGTCGCCCGGGATGGTGAAGCCGGGCAGCGACGCGAGCGCGACGTTGTACGAGCGGCCAACGCCGCTCTCGAGCATGCCCCCGCACCACACGGGAATTCCGTTGGCCACGCAGAGATCGTGAATTGCGCGCGATTGTGTGAAGCCACCCACCCGGCCGGGCTTGATGTTGATGATGCGGCCGGCACCCATGGAGATCATGTCTTCCGCCTTCTCGACGCTCGTGATCGACTCATCGAGACAGATCGGCGTCTTGAGCACGCGCTGGAGCTGGGCGTGCCGAATGATGTCGTCGAAGGCGAGCGGCTGCTCGATCATGATGAGATTGAACTCGTCGAGCTCCCGCAGCCGGTCGGTCTCGCGGAGCGTGAAGGCGTTGTTCGCATCCGCCATGAGTGGAGCGTCGGGGAACGCGCGGCGAACCGCGCGCACGAACTCGACGTCGTGCCCCGGCTCGATCTTGAGCTTGATCTTGTGGTAGCCCTCCGCGATCGCGCGACCGGCGCGCTCGACGAGTGCCGCGGGCGAGCTCTGGATACCGATCGAGATGCCTGTCTCGATGCCGGCGCGCGTGCCGCCGAGCAGGCGCGAGAGCGAGACGCCATCGCGCTGGGCGCAGAGCGCCCACGCACCCATCTCGATGGCGGCCTTCGCCATGTTGTGCCCGCGAAAGTTGTGCTCGAGCGCGGGGTGCACGTCGGACGGATGCGCGAACGGGATCCCGAGCACCCGCGGCGCAACGTACTCGCAGATGGAATACCACGCCGTGTCGATCGTCTCGGCCGTGTAGTTCGGCGTCTCGCCGGCCACGCACTCGCTCCACACCTCCGTGCCATCCGCGTCACGCAGATGGAGGAGCATGATGCGGCGCTCCGTCACCAGCCCGGACGAGATCCGGAACGGCTCCTTGAGCGGAAGGCGAATCTCGCGCAGGGTGATCTCTTCGAGCCTGATCATCAGGAGCCGTTCCGTGAGAGAATGTAGAAGTAGCGGTTGTCGGGCGTCAGGTGCGAGAAGCCCGACACGCGGTAGTCCCGATCCATGTAGTGCGTGAAGATGCGGCGCGTGCTCGCCCGCAGGGTGGCCGCAGCGGAGATGTCGCGCGCGATCACCGCGTCCACGTCGGCCGGCACCTCGACGCGAACGATGTCCGCGTCGGGGAGCTCCGCCGGCGGACTTGCGTCACCGCCATCGCCCGTCGCGAGCGCGTTCGCGACCGGCGCCTTCAGTGCCGCGGTTTCGCGCTCCGCCTCGGATGGCGTGTTCGCGCCGCCGTCCTTCGTGAGATCCCACGCCACGATGAAGCGGTCGGTACCGAGCCCGCTGTGCAGGGCGCTGTGCGTGTCCGAGCCGTACATGTCGACGACGTACTCGGTCGGGCGCGCGCCCAGCCGTACGATGTTGAGAAAGGCGTTCTTCGCGACCAGCGGATCGTAGGTCCAGAACATGCGCTCGACACCCAGCGGCCGGAGGAGCTCGCGCTGAAAGAGCTTGAGTCGGCGCCCGAGCCCCTTGTTGCGTGCGTCGTGGTGCACGGCGAGCATGTCCGACCAGTGGACGAGCTTTCCGTCCATGGATCCCATCATGCCGAACACGAAGCCGAGCAGGCGCCCGCTGGCGTCGAACGCGCCGGCGGTGACGCCGCCGATCTGCTGGGTGACCTTGAGGATGGTGGCGGGAACGGACTCGGTGAAGTCCTCGCCCCAGATAGCGTGCTGCATGCGCACGCAGGCATCGTATTCCTCGTTGGTGCGAACGCGGCGAATGGAGATGCCGTCGCCCGACGCCGCAGCCGGTGCGGGTGCACCCGTGGCGGGGCTCGTCATGTCCGGGCGCCGGGCCGGGCTGGCATCGAGGCTGGTGGCGTCATCGCGACTGCTGGGGTTGAGGGTGTTCGGCGCGGTGTGGTATACCACATTGTATACCAAATTACGCGCCGTTGCAACCGCAGGACGCCTACCGCGCGTCGTACGCCGCCGCCGCGATCTCGCCCAGCGCCTGCCCCACCACCTCCGTGGCCGCCGCCGGGTCCGTCGATACCGACACGTTGTTCACGTACACCGTGAACGCCAGGTGCCGGTTGTCCGCCGTCGTGATGTAGCCCGCCAGCCCCTTCCCCGTGATCAGCAGCCGCCTGTTCAGCGGATCGTACACCGCAAACGTCCCCGTCTTCGCGAACACGTGCCCCGCAGCCGGCGAGGAGGGCTGGATGTTCCACAGCGTACCGTCCTTCCCGAGGACCGGCAGCGCGCCGCGGAAGATCGCCGAATCCTTCTGCTGGCTCATGTACGCGAGATAGCTCACCATGAACGACGGCGAGAAGTGCGCGTCGCCGCCCGCGCCGTCCGCCTGCTGCGCTCCCGTGAGATCGAGTCCCGCGCGCTGCAGGAAGTCGTGCTCGAGATCGAAGCCGGTCTTTCCCGTGTCACCGGGCGCCTCGATGGCCTTGAGCACGCGCGGCATCATGCTCGCGTGGAGGTTCTGGCTCACCTTCAGCGTGATCCTCACGTCCTCCTTCAACGGGAGCGACACGTGCTCGGCCACCTGGTTTCCGGGCACGTACGATGCGCGCAACGCCTTGAAGTCCACGGCGCCCGGCGCGCCCGTCCGCTGCACGAGCACGCCGCGCTCGCGCAGCGCTTCCCCGAAAGTGATCTCCGCGAAGCGAGCCGGGTCCGGAACGCGATACGCGTAGAGGATCGCCGGCCCACCCGCCGGCGCCGTGCCCGTCACCTTCACGGTGTGCAGCCCCGCTGCATCCGCCGTGTCGTCGGTGAGCTCGATCGCGGGCGCGGAGCCGGGTGCACCGGAAGTGACCTCGTTCACGATGCGGAGGTAGGACGTGACCGGGGCCGGCGTGATCACCCCCGCGGCACCGACCCGGGGGCCCGGCCCGATCATGAGATCGACGAGATTGTCGTTCACCACGATCGGCGACATCACGACATCCGTCCCGAGCTCGCGATCGCCTCCCTTGAAGAGCGTCGCATCCACGAGCACGCGGCCGTCGACGCGCTTGATCCCGTGCGCGGCCACCTGTCCCGCGAGCTTGCGGATGATGAGCAGCGGATCGCCGGGCACCGCGCGCGTGTGCACATCGCTGTCGTACGCGTGATCCTCGTTCTCGAACGCCAGCGTTCCGTCGGGGCGCACGCGCGCCGAGAGGTTGGGATCGCCGCTCGCCACGAGGATCAGATCACCGTGCAGGGTGCCGCTGTTGTCCACGCTGCCCGTGCGGTACACCCGCGTGTGAAACCGGTAGTCCGCCCCGATGAGCTCGAGCGCGGTTCCCATGGTGAGCAGCTTCGTCGTGGAGCCCGGAACGAACAGCTTCTCCGCGTTCAGCGTGTAGATCGGCTTCGACGAATCCAGCGAGTAGAACTCGATGCCGAAGATCGCACGCTTGAACTCCGGACGATCGACGATGCGCTGAACGCGCTCGGCCAGCGTGCCCGGTGACTGCGCGGGGAGGCCGGCTGCGGCTGCGATCGTGGCGACGGCGGCGAGGGCGGCGCCGGCGAGGCCGACTCGCGTGAACGGGACCGACCGGCTGAGAGCGGTGCGCATGACTACCTGCTGGGGTGAAAGATGGTATTTACTCTTGTGTGCAGTATTGTATGCCGTTTGTGCGATGATGCTCCCGCGCTTCGAGGCCGCGTAAGCCGAGGTGCCGCACGACTGGTGAAACGGCGCGCTCCGCGCGGCGGAGAAACGAGGCGTCTCGCGCGGTGCTGGCACGCTATACTTTCCCTCAACCTCGCACTCCCGGAATTCGATCATGGCTGCTCGCAGCGCAGTGAAGACCGCGAAGCGACCGTTCGCCCGCAACACGGATGTGTCGCCGATCACGCGCGGCGATGGGGCACTCGCGGTATACCAGCAACTCCGCGAACGGATCGTGCGCGGACGGCTCGCCCCCGGCAGCCGCCTCGTGGAGCGCGAAGTCGCCGCGAGGCTCGGCGTGAGCCGCACCCCGGTGCGCGCCGCGCTCGAGCGCCTGCGCCAGGAGGGCTACATCATCGCCACGGGGAGCGCGCTCCTCGCGCGCGCGACGGTGGCCCCGCTCACCAACGACGACGCGCGCGAGATCCACATGATCGTCGCGCAGATCGAGGGGCTCGCCGCACGCGAAGCCGCAGCCAAGCCCAAGGCGGTGCGCCTCACGATGACCCGCGACATGCGGCAGCTGAACTCGCAGTTCTTCAGAGCGGCACAGGTACGCCTTCCCGACTCCGATCGGCTGCACGATCTCGACGATGCCTTTCATCAGCGGTACGTGGACGTGGGCGCGGGGCCGCGGTTGCGCGCGCTGCACAATGCGGTGAAGCCACAGGCCGAGCGATACGGACGCATCTACACGAGCACGCTCGTGAGCGAGGTCGCCACCTCGGTGGCCGAGCACGAGGCGATCATCGGCGCGCTCGAGGCGGGCGATGGCGCGAAGGCCCAGCGGGCCGTGCAGACGAACTGGGAGAACGCCGCCGAGCGCCTCTCGCGCGTGATCAACGCGGTGGGCGAGCGCGGCGCCTGGTAGCGGGTCGCCGCGCCGCTCATCGCGTCTGCTCGGATGCGCCGAGGAACTTCCGGTCGAAGTAGTCG
Organism: Gemmatimonadaceae bacterium; assembly: GCA_025929535.1. Lineage (GTDB taxonomy): Bacteria > Gemmatimonadota > Gemmatimonadetes > Gemmatimonadales > Gemmatimonadaceae > FEN-1250. The sequence goes on along the minus strand of JAICLZ010000006.1, from coordinate 21,000 downwards.
GCCGTGGCACGATCGGCGGCGAGCCAGGTGGAGTAGCGGAGAAATCCGTGAATCTCGTCCGGAAACACCAGCTCCTCGTAGGAGACGTGGTGATCCGCGAGCCGTCGCGCGAGGTCGACGGTCTCGTGGAAGTGCACGTTGCGATCGTCGTCGCCCTGGATCAGCAGCACGGGACTCTTCCACGTGGCCATCGATGCCACGGGTGACGACTGCCAGGCGACGTCGAGCGCCTGCTTGATGTCGCTCTTCTCGTAGCGCAGCTGCTGGTTCGTGAGCTCGGAGCCGATGTCCGCGATCCAGTTGTGTACACCGTGCAGGTCCACGCCCGCCTTGAAGACGTCGGAGTTGCGCGCGAGCGCGAGCGCGGTGAGATAGCCGCCGTACGAGCCTCCCCAGATGCCGATCTTCGACGCATCCACATCCGGAAGCGCGCGCAGGTATGCCGCGCCCGCCTGCACGTCCTGGTATTCCGACGCGCCCCATGGTCCCGAGCGCGGCGGATTGTTGAAGTCGTAGCCGTAGCCGACGCCGAGCCGATAGTTCACCGCGAGCACCACGTAGCCGCGATTGGCGAGGTACTGGTTCACGGCGTAGGCGTTGGAGTAGTAGTCCATGTAGTGCCAGCCGAGCAGCATCTGACGCGGCGGTCCGCCGTGCACGAAGATGATCCCGGGCTTCTTCGTGCCGTTCTGCATGCGCGTCCGGGCGCGTGCATCGCTGCCCGCGCGCTCGAAGAGCTGTCCGTGAATCTCGGTTCCGTCGGCGGCTCTGAACACGACCGGCTTCGGGATGACGAGAGCGGCGGTGGGAAACGATGCCGGGATGAGCTCCGCCGAGAGCACGCGTGGTGCGCCGCCCGAGAGCGGGATGATCATGGGAAGCGGCGGACGCTGCGCGCCGGCGCCGATGAAGGCGACGGTGCGTCCGTCACCCGAGATCGCGGGATTCCATTCGAGCCCTTCGCCCGACGTGAGCGCCATGGGTGCAGCGCGATCCACCGGAACGCGGAAGAGATGCCGGCGATCGTAGTCGCCGCGGGTCGTGCCCGTGTTCGCGTTGTACACGATCGCCGAGCGATCCGGCGTCTCGCTCACGTACTCGGCCATGAATGCACCGGGCGTGAGCAGCATCGGGGCACCGCCTGATTGCGGAACGGAGTAGAGGTGCGGCCATCCGTCCATGGCGCTGAGAAAGATCAGGCGGTCGCCAGCGGCAAAGGCGAGATGCGCATCGCCGGGAAAGGAGCCGCGAAGCGTCGTCGGACTTTGCCACACGAGATGACCGGCGCCGGTGGCTGCATCCGCCGTCCAGATTGCCCACGGATCGGGATGCAGATCGAGCAGCGTTTCCGGTGCACCACCTCTGCCGGGCCGGCGGATGAAGGCGATGCGCTTGCCGTCGGGTGACCACGCGGGAGCGATGTCGTTGGCCGTGGAGGGGGCGAGATAGAGGATCGGCGTCGAATCCGACGTGAAGACGCCGACGAAGCTGTGATCGCCGCGACTCGTCACGAAGGCGAGGCGGTCGCCGGACGGCGACCACACGGGGGAGCCCACGGTGCCGCGGGAAAAGAAGAGCGACTTCGCGGGCGACGAGCCATCTGTCGGAACGACGCTGAGCTGATTGTCCTTGCTGAAGACGACGCGATCGCCGCGTGGCGCGAGCACGGGCAGATCGCCATCGGCGAGCAGCTTCGGCGCGGAGCGCGCGGCGCCGTCGCCGAAGGCCACGGCCCAGATCTGCACCTTGGGCTGGACCGGCGAGTGGTTGGGGTCGGGCTGGAGGCCGCCTTCGGCATCCCAGTTGGCATCGTGATCGCCGCCGCGCACGAAGACCACCACCTTTCCGTCGCTCGAGATCGACAGGTTGGTGAGCTCCTGGCCATCATCGGCGCGGTAATCGGTGAGTTGTCGCGGCGTGAACTCCGGACCGGAGGCGCCCCACACGTTGCGCACGCCGGCCCGCACGACCACCCACGCGAAGCGCGGCTGCGTGGGCGAGGCGACCATCTCCTCCACGTAGGGATAGCCGAGGATCTGCTCGAGCGAGAACGTGGCCGGGGCGAGGGCCGCGCGGGCCATGGCGCCAACGGAGGTCGGGCGCGCCGGCGGTGTGGCGGCTCGTGCCTTCTGGGCGGGGAGCGGCGCGAGCACGGCGCCGAGCAGGAGCGCGCTCGCGGCGATGGCGGCGCCCGGCGTGGAGCGACTTCCGGCAGCGTTCCGAAGCATGACGTCCTCACAGCGTGACGAATGGTATACCGAACTGCAATACCGAAAGAATGGTCGCGGGCTCATCGGCCGGCAAGGCGCCGTCCGGGCGAGCACCGGCGCGACGATCTTGCCCGGCTTGGTATACCGAGATAGTATGCCAGCACCCCGGAATTTGCCGCGCCTCACGGGCGCCGGCGCCCTCCACGCCGAATCCCGCCGCATGTCCCTCCTCCGCGCGCTCCCCGCACTCGCCCTCCTCCTCGCCCCCGCATCCCTCACCGCCCAGGCGAGCCCCGCCCGCATCCACGCAGCCGAGCGCGCCCGCATCGACGCCGTGTTCCAGGCGTACGACAAGCCCCGCGTCCCCGGATGCGCACTCGGCGTCATGCAGAACGGCCAGCTCGCGTACGGCCGCGGCTACGGGTGGGCCGATCTCGAGCGCAACGTCCCCATCACCACCGCCTCGCTGTTCGACATCGGCTCCACGTCCAAGCAGTTCGCCGCCGCGAGCATCTCACTCCTCGTCCAGGAGCACACGCTCGCCTACACCGACGACATCCGGAAATACATCCCCGAGATGCCCGATTACGGCGCCCCGATCACGATCGACAACCTCATGCGCCACACGAGCGGACTGCGCGACTACACGGGTCTTCTCACCCTCGGTGGGCACACGCTCGAGGAGGCCACCACGGATTCCCAGGCGCTCGCGAGCATCGTGCACCAGCGCCACCTCAACTTCCCCACCGGCTCCAAGTACGAGTACTCGAATACCGGCTACTTTCTGCTGTCCGTCATCATCCAGCGCGTCACCGGGACATCGCTCGCGGACTTTGCACGCGAGCGCATCTTCCTCCCCCTCGGCATGACGAGCACGGTCTACCGGAACCACGCCGCGATGCTCATCCCGAATCGCGCGCTGGGCTACGCGCCGGCCGACAGTGGTGGATTCCAGAACAGCATGTCGAACTGGGAACAGACCGGCGATGGCGCGGTCCAGCTCTCCGTTCGCGATGCCCTGAAGTGGGACGAGAACTTCTACCATCCGCGTGTCGGCGGGCCGGCGATGGTGGAGCAGCTGCAGGAGCGCGGCCGCCTCGCGAACGGCGACACCATCAACTACGCCCGAGGTCTCGAGATCGATCACTATCGCGGGCTCAGACGCGTGCAGCACGGCGGTGACTGGGTGGGATACCACACGGCGTACGCGCGCTTTCCGGATCAGCACACGTCCGTGCTCATCATGTGCAATTCGGACGGCATCTCGCCCACGGAGCTCGCGGACAAGGTGAGCGACATCGTGCTCGCCAGGAGCTTTCCGCCGAAGGCGATGGCGAAGGCATCCCGACGCGACACGAGCGCTGCCCGGGTTTCATCGAGTCCGATTCCCATCAGCCGTCTCGCGGGGAGCTACTACGCATCGAGCACGGATGAAGTGGCGCGGATCACGGCCGCGGGAGATTCACTCTCGCTCGGACTCGTGGGCCGCTCGCTCCCGCTCGAGCCTTCGGGGCCCGCCCGGTATGCCGTCGCCGGTCTCCCGGTCTCGGTCGAGTTCCTGGAAAACGGCGATGCGCCCGCGCGCGCCGTGCGCATCTACGTCGGCTCCGAGCTGCGCGATGAGGCCGTACGATTCACGGCCGCCACGCCGAGCACGGAACAACTGCGGGAGCTCACGGGCAGCTATCAAAGCCCCGAGCTCCTGGTGACGTGGCCGGTGACGCTCGAAGGCGACCATCTCGTGCTCAACAAGGGCGCGGGGAAGGACGAGGACATCTCGGGCAGGCTCGAGCCCGCGATGACCGATAGTTTCACCGCGGGGAGCGGGCTCGTGCACTTCACGCGCGACGCCTCCGGCCACGTCACGGGATTCGAGGTCAGCGCGAGCCGCATGCGCGGCATTCGATTCGATCGAAAAACTCCGTAGCAGCTCTACGCCACCGCAACGGTCTGCGCCTCGTGCTCGAGCATCGGGTACGCAGGCAGTGTCAGAAATTCCTCGATCGTGGGAGCGGTCGCGGTGCGAAGAAAGAGCGCCCGCGCATCCGCGAACCGTCCCTCGCGCACACGGGCGGCGCCAACTTCGGACGCGATCCGCGTCATCTCGCTTTCGACGAGCGCCACCACGAGATCGCGGGTGATCACCGTCGAGTCGGCGAGCTTCACCCGATGATGGATCCACTGCCACACCTGTGCGCGTGAGATCTCGGCGGTGGCCGCGTCCTCCATCATCCCGTAGAGCGGCACCGCGCCGCTGCCACGCAGCCACGCCTCGAGATACTGGATCGCCACGCGGATGTTGAGACGGAGCCCTTCCTCCGTCACGGTGCCGCCCGGTGTTTGCAGCAGCTCCTCCGCGCCGACATTCACATCGTCGCGCGAGCGGCCGAGCTGGTTGTCACCGGTCATGTGCGCGCGGAACGCGTCGCGTGCAACCGGCACGAGCGCCGGATGCGCCACCCACGTTCCGTCGTGGCCGTCGAGCACCTCGCGTGTCTTGTCGGCCCGCACCTTCTCTTCGGCAGCCGCGTTCGCGGCCGGATCGTTCTTCACGGGGATCTGCGCGGCCATCCCGCCCATGGCGAATGCTCCGCGGCGATGGCACGTGCGAATCAGCAGCTGCGTGTACGCGCGCATGCACGGCTGCATCATGGTCACCTGCGAGCGATCGGGCAGGACCGCCGCGGGATCCTCGCTGCGCGTCTTGATGAAGCTGAAGATGTAGTCCCATCGCCCGCAGTTGAGCCCCACCGCGTGCTCGCGCAGCGCGTGCAGGATCTCGTGCATCTGAAAGACGGCCGGCAGCGTCTCGATGAGCACCGTCGCCTTGATCGTGCCACGCGCGATCTCGAGCGCGTCCTCGGCGGCAACGAAGACATCGTTCCAGAGCGCGGCCTCTTCGGCGGATTCGAGCTTGGGCAGATAGAAGTACGGGCCCGTGCCCCTCTCGATCAGCGCCTGCGCGTTGTGGTAGAGATACATCCCGGCATCGAACAGGCATCCCGGAATGATCGCGCCATCCACCGTGACGTGCGTCTCGGGAAGGTGCAGCCCGCGCGGACGGACGAGCAGTGTCGCGAGAACGTCGCCGAGCGCGTAGCGCTTGCCGGTGGCGGGATCGGCGTACGCGATGGCGCGGCGGACGGCGTCCCGAAGGTTGCGCTGGCCCTGTACGACGTTCCGCCACGTGGGGGCGGTCGCGTCCTCGAAATCCGCCATGAACACATCGGCGCCCGAATTGAGTGCATTGATGATCATCTTGCGATCGACGGGCCCCGTGATCTCGACGATGCGGCGCGTGAGGTCCGTGGGAATCGGGAGGATGCGCCAGTCGCCGTCGCGAATGGCGGTGGTGTCGTCGCGAAAGCGGAGTGGCTCGCCCGAGCGCCAGGCGCGATATCGCACCTCGCGCTCGGCGAGCAGGCTGCGAATGCGAGGGGCGAAGCCCCGGGCGAGACGGGCTACGAAATCGAGCGCGCCGCGGGTGAGGATTTCGTCGAAGGAATCGGCGGGCGCGTCGTGTGGCGAACGTGCTGCATTCATGAAGAGCGGATCCTCGTGCGGGCGTACGTGCGTCGCTGTGGCGAGCGGTCCGTGGCCGCTCGTGGATTGCCGATCCGTGGAACACCACCTATCTTCGCGCCTGGTGAGCCCTTTGGTATACCAAAACAGGATACCACGCAAGGATCGCGCCCGGGCCCAGCCGCACGTCGGGCTGCCGGCCGGGCCTGGATATCGATACTACGCGGCGGGGCTCGGACGCCGCCAGTGGCAACCGCACGTCACCACGCAACCATCGGCTTCGCGCTCCCGCGCACGCATCGTCTCCCTCTGTCGACTCTCCACCACCATGAGCTCTCCACTTCGCGGCGTTTCCTGCTCCTTCACGATGCGCGCGTGCTTCCTTGCCGCGATCTGCCTCACGTTCATCTCGTCGCCGCTTCAATCGCAACGGGCCGAGCCCTACCCGGGCCTCGATGCGTACGTGACGCGCACGATGAAAGCGTGGAAAGTCCCGGGCGTGGCGATCGGGATCGTCCGGAACGACTCGGTGATCTATACGAAAGGGTACGGGGTTCGCTCGATCAAAAGCGCCGCGCCCGTCGACGATCGCACGCTGTTCGCGATCGGCTCGAATACCAAGTCTTTCACTGCCGCCGCGATCGCGATGCTCGTGACCGAAGGGAAGATGGACTACGATGCGCCCGTCACGCGATATCTGCCGTGGTTTCAGCTCTACGATCCGTGGGTGACGCGGGAAGCGACCATCCGCGACGTCCTCGCGCACCGGATCGGACTCGGACGCCAGGAAGCGCTCTGGTATGGCACGAGCCTGTCGCGCGACGAAGTCCTGCGGCACGTCCGTTTTCTGGCGCCGAGCTTCAGCTTTCGTGCGCACTTCGGCTATTCGAATCTCATGTACATCGCGGCCGGCCAGGCCGCGGCAGCCGCGGCAGGCACGAGTTGGGATTCGCTCATTCACGACCGGATCTTCGTGCCGCTCGGCATGACCGGGAGCAATACCAGCGTGCGCGCGCTCGCTGGCCAGGCGAACGTCGCCACCCCTCACATGCTCGGCCACGACACGCTCTTCACGCTCCCGTACCGGAACGTGGACAACGTGGCGCCTGCCGGCGCGATCAACTCGAACGTGGCGGACATGACGCACTGGCTCCGCTTTCAGTTGGCCGATGGCGTGTACGATGGCAAGCGTCTGGTGGGCAAGGAGCCCTTTCGTGAGGACCACCTGCCGCAGACGATCATCGGCGGAGGATGGAATCCGGATGCGAAGGAGCAGCTCTCGCTCTCGATCGCCTACGGCTTCGGCTGGGCGGTGGGAGACTATCGCCGGCATCCGTATTGGCAGCACACCGGAGGCATCGACGGGATGCTCTCGATGATGGCGCTGCTCCCGGAGCAGCACCTCGGCATCGTCATCCTCACGAATTCGCAAAGCGCCAACGTCACGGCGCCGATCGCACAATGGATCGCGGACCGGCAGCTCGGAGTTACGCCCGTGCGCGACTGGAGCGAGGAGATGCATCACGAGATGATGCGGGGTCAGGCACGTGAAGACTCGATGCAACGCGCGGCGTCCGCGAAGCGCGAGCTGCATACGACTCCGTCACTACCGCTCGCGGCGTATGCCGGGACGTACGGGGACAGCGCGTACGGTGACCTCGCCGTCACGGCGCAGAACGGACATCTCGCGATGCAGCGCGGCGAGCTCGCGGCCCAGCTCACGCACTGGCATCACGACGTGTTCCGGGCGGAGTGGGCCGCGCCCACCCTGGAGCCGACGTTCGTCACGTTTGTGGTCGGGCCGGAGAACACCGTCGAGACGCTCACGATGGATTTGCTGGGTGACCACATGGTGCTGCAGCGCAAAGCTCCGGTGGATCACTGATCACCCGTCAGCGTCCAGCGCCAGGCGGCGCCAGAGCTCGGGGGAGCCGCGGCGCGCGCAGGAGCGCCGCGGCTCGGTCCGGATCGCGCACCGCGTCGACCATGTCGCGAAGGGTGACGCCGTGCTCCGGCCGGTCCACGACCTGGATGGCATCACCGGTGCGTAGCTCGCCCTCCTCGATGATGCGGAGGTACGCTCTCCCACGACGGCGCTGCGCAGCTCCATCCCGAGCGTGGTCAGGTTCTCTCCGAACAGGCCGTGCTGCGTGAGCACGCCCTCCTCCTCCGCCCAGTATCGATAGTCTTCCACGCTGTACGCGTACACGGCCTTGTCGACCCCGCCGTGCACGCGGCGATCGGCCTGATCGTCTCCCTCGAGATTGACCCCTCGCAGCGCAACGGCGCGAGCGCCGACCGGTTCCTTCCAGATCCCCGTGCGCACGATGGTGCCGCGCCAGGCGACTTCGCGGATCGGGCCCACGTTGACCGACACCACCCGGGGCGCCGGCTCCGGCTCTGCGCTCTGCATGACTGGATCACACCTCGGTGCGCGGCTTCCGTCCGAGCCGGAGGCACGTCGCTCTTGTGGGGGAGCGGTCACATGGTATACCATCTCAGCATACCACGATGCTCACGAACGAGGAGGCCCATGGAGCGCCCAGCGAATCGCCTGAAAGCCGAGCTGACCACGTTTCTCATTCTGACGTTCGGGCTCAGCTCCATCTTCTACGTTTTCTTCGCTCACGCCAAGACCCTGAGCGCGGGCGGCGGCCTTTATGTGTTCATGCTGATGTGGTGCCCCGGAGTCTCGGCCCTCATCACGCGGCTCGTCTTCCAGCGGAACGTCCGCGGCGAAGGATGGTCCTGGGGGTCCACCCGCTACGAGCTCACGGGATACCTGCTCCCCATCGCGTACGCCGCGGCTGCATACGGAGCCGTCTGGATCTTCGATTTTGGTCGCGTGGATCTTTCCCGATTCCGCACCAATCCGTGGACGTTCATCACGCTCGGACTCGCGATGAGTCTCGCGTCCGCGCTCGGCGAGGAGCTCGGCTGGCGGGGCTTTCTCGTGCCCAAGCTCGCGGAACGGCTGACGTTCACGCGAACGGCGTTGATCAGCGGAATCATCTGGTCCTCGTGGCACGTCCCGCTCATCGTCTTTGCGGACTACAATGGCGGCACCCCGACGCTGTACTCCATTGCCTGCTTCGCGGTGATGGTCGTCGGCATCAGCTTCCCCATGGCGTGGCTGCGCCTGCGCTCGGGGAGCCTCTGGCCCGCCGCCCTGCTCCACGCAAGCCATAATCTCTTCATCCAGGGGTTCTTCGACAGAGTGACGGTCGACACCGGAGTCACCAAGTACCTGCTGAGCGAGTTCGGCGCGGTGCTCGCCGTGGCTGCGGCGGTCGCCGGCTTTCTCTTCTGGCAGCGACGTGCCCAGGTCGGCGCGAACGCGCAGGACGAGTCGCCGTCGGTGACCGGTGACCGCACTCGCGCTGCGACCCCCGCGACATGAGCGCGACATGAGCGCAATTCGACTCACCTCGCTCATCGTCGTGGCACTGCTCGCGTCCGTCTCCGGCGCGAACGCGCAGCGCGCGCCCATCGACGAGCGCATCGTCGACAGTGTCGTGAACGCGGCGATGCAGAAGCAGCATCTCGTCGGACTCTCGGTCGTGCTGATGCGCGGCGGGCGAATGGAGCTCGTGAAGAGCTACGGACTCGCGTCGCTTCAGCCGCGCGTGTCCGTCGACACGGGGACGCGCTTCGCCATCGGCTCCGTCACCAAGCAATTCGTCGCGGCACTCGCCCTCCTCCTTCAGGAGGATGGCCGCCTCGACGTCCACGACACCCTCTCCAAGTGGTATCCCAAGCTCACGCGCTCGCGCGAGATCACGCTGCTCGACCTCATGAATCATGTCTCCGGCTATCGCGACTACTATCCGCTCGACTACGTCGATCGCGAGATGGCACGGCCGACGACCGCCGAGCACATCCTGAACGAATACGCCACCATGCCGCTGGATTTCGATCCGGGCACGCGCTGGTCGTACAGCAACACCGGGTACGCGATCCTCGGTCGCGTGCTGGAGCGGGCGGCAGGTAAGCCGCTCGGCACGCTCCTCGAGGAGCGGATCTTTCGCCCTCTCGGGCTGAAGCAGACCGTATTCGCACAGGTTCAACCGACCGGGCGACGTGCGGACGGATACGTCTCATGGGCGCTCGGCGACATGCAGCTCGCGCAACTCGAGGGCGCGGGTTGGACCGGCGCCGCCGGCGCCATCTGGTCCACCGCGTCGGATCTCGCGCGTTGGGATCTCGCGCTCATGCGCCCGGGATTTCTCAAACCCGAGTCACGGAAGATTCTGTTCGGCGAACGAGTGCTTCGTGATGGCATTCCCACCGGGTATGCCGCCGGGCTCTCCGTCTCGCAGAGCGAGGGTCGCACGATCTATGCGCACGGAGGCGCGACGTCCGGGTTCTCGGCGATGAACGTGTTCGTCCCCGACGACACGGCCGCCGTCGCGATTCTCTCGAACACCGATCAGAACGTCGGCGCGGAGCCGCTCGTGCGTCTCGTCTCACCTCCGCATCACAACACCCCGCCTGCCCCCGAGCGGCGGCGGCAGAACGCGATGAAGCCCCCTACTCCGGCCGGGCTCGCGCCGCTGGCGTTCTCGGCCGCGTTCTTCGGTGCGCTGCAGCGCGGAACCGTCGACAGGAAAACGCTCAGCGCGGACTACAACGCGTTTCTCACCCCGGCGCGTCTCGCGGCCGCATCACGAACGCTCGCACCGCTGGGCGACATCACCAATGCAGAGCTGCTCGGCGTCTCGGAGCGCGGCGGAATGCAGGTTGCCGTCGTGCGACTCACGGCTGGGGCACGCGTGGTGACCACGCTCGCGTACCGCCGGCCGAACGGAGTGATCGAAGAATACCTGCTCTGGTGACATGCCCGATCTCGCCGATGCTCCGCCACCTGCTCTCGCTCCGAGGTGGGCTCGAGGTTCACTCACGGGGTTAGCTTGGCAGGCATGACTTCACGCCCGTACATCCTCGCAGAGACCAACTGGAAGACCGTCGCCGCGACCGGCTATCGCGTTGCGGTGCTGCCCTGGGGTGCTACCGAGGCGCACAACTATCATCTGCCCTATGCGACCGACGTCCTCGAGTGCGATGCCGTCGCCGCGGCCTCGGCGAAGATCGCATGGGAGAGCGGTGCGCGCGTCGTGGTGCTTCCGACGGTTCCTTTCGGTGTGAACACGGGACAACTCGACATCAAGCTGTGCCTGAACATGAATCCGAGCACACAGGCGGCGCTGCTGCGTGATCTCGTGAGCGCGCTGGCAGGGCAAGGAATTTCCAAGCTCGTCATTCTCAATGGCCACGGCGGAAACGACTTTCGCCAGATGATCCGCGAGCTGCAGCCGAGTACGCGCGTCTTTCTCTGCACGCTCAATTGGTATTCCTGCGTGGATCCCAAGCCCTATTTTGACGAGCCCGGTGATCACGCGGGCGAGCTCGAGACCAGTGTCATGCAGCACATCGCGCCGGACCTCGTGCGGCCGGTGGCCGAAGCCGGCAGCGGAAAGCAGAAGCGCCCATCGATTGCTGCGCTGCGCGAAGGGTGGGTGTGGGCCCCGCGCCCCTGGTCGCGTGTCTCGGCGGATACTGGCGTCGGCAACCCAGCCGCATCGTCACCGGAAAAGGGAGCACGATTCCTCGAGGCGGTAGCCGCGCGCATCGGCTCCTTTCTGATCGACCTCGCCGCAACGGACATCTCGACTCTGTACGAGGGATGAGAGGCTCGCTGCGGTTCGATATCACCTGAGGAGTCGGTATTCACCAGAAGTTGGCTCCCGCCAACCCCTATCAGAGAGCCCGGCTCGCGTACGCGCCCCCCGCATCGTAGCAGAGGCGTCCCCTTGCAGGATGGCGCGCACGAAAGCCGCGGGCGTTACGACACGATGAACGGTCCTGCGATGGCCAGCACGGTGGCCTTGTCGAGCGGCTCATCGAACGCTGCGCTCAACGGATCGGCGCCATAGTTCGTGATGCTCGCCAGGTTGACGCCGCCCTGTACAGTATTGTCTTCCGCCGGGAAATCGGTTGGCGGGTTGCCGGGACCGTACACGGCTGCGTTCACCGCTGCCGGAAGATTGCCCATCGTCCCGATGATCCAGCCGTCGAGTCCGCGCAGTCTCCTCACCTCCGCCGCATGGCGCGCCTCCACCGAGTGGATCTGGAGCGCGGCCGTAAGAATATCCGGCTGCGACATGAGATTCGCGGCCTGCCCCTTGTAGGCGCGGACGCCCGTGTCCTCGAACGCCTGGGACACAGCCTGGAACGTCGCGTAACTGCTGAACACGTCAGGAAACATGCCGCCTGCCGTGAAATCGAACGTCGGCTTGGCTACCGCCGCCGACCCGAGCACGCCCTGCAGAAAGGCGACGTGCGCGTCTTCGTGTTTCATGATCTGCTGGAACACGGCGAGGTCGCTCGCGGGAATGAGCCCGCTCGTGCCGACACCGGTATCGTAGAAGGTCGACTCCAGGTACTCGAGCGTGAGGGCGAAGTTGAGCACATCCACGATATCCTGAGGCAGCGCGGTCGCCGCGAAGGCGTCCGTGGCGAGCGCGGCAAGCGCGACGGGTATTGATGCCATTGCCAGCCCCACGGCCACCTTCGAGGAGGTCGCCGCGCCGCGGCTGATCGCATCGCGACGCGTGAGCAGCCGATCCGTGATCTCGGGGTCGATGCCGCCGAGCACTGTGTTGTTCGTCATGATGAAAGGTCTCCGGCGGGCGACTAGGCGCTGATCGGGGTGACGATGAATGGATCGACGAGCGGGAGCACCGCACTCGGAGCGAGCGCGCGATCGAGGCCGTTGGCATCGACGACATCGTCGCCCGCGAAATCCATTGACTTGGGATTGAGAATGTCGCGAATCGTGGCGGCATGTCGCGCTTCGACGGAGACGATCTTGCCGGCGAGCACGAGGTACGCGGCCGAGTGCAGCAGCTTGCCGGCCCCATTGTACGCGGCAACGCCGGTGTCTTCGAACACCTTCGCCGTCTGGAATACAGGGTCGCGCTTGGTGAGATCGACGGAGCTGAAGTCCACCTGCAGCGCCGGAATCGCGTTCGACCCGAGGGCGGCCTTGAGGAATTCGCGGTGCACGATCTCGTGCTGTCCGATCTGGAGCAGCGCGTGCAGCTCGGAAGACGAGCACCCGCTGATGATGTGCGTGAGCGCCTCCTCGTAGAAGGCGGCCTCGAGCTGCTCGAGCGCGTACGCATAGTTGAGCACGCCGAGATCCGTCGACAGGTCGAGCGTCACCGCTGCGTTCCTGCCCCGCGTAACACCGGTTGCGTCGCTGCACGCGGCGAACATCGACGGCATCAATACGATCGCGCTTCCCAACCCGAGCACGCGTAGAAACTCGCGACGACTTGCCGCGGTCAATGGTCGATCGACCACGAGCGGCACGCCCGGTGAACCACCTCCGTTCCGCATAGACTCTCTCCATGGCCAGCACGTATGGGGCGTCGGCCACGCTGGCCTGCCGCAGTCCCCCGCCCGCATGATTACGAGCGCCGTGCGAATAAATGCACGTCGATGACCGAGCGCGGACATCGCGCGCAAATGATCGTGCAACAGAACGAGAAACTGTTCCTCTTCCAGTTCCGCGTCCTCGATGCGCCGCATCGCGGAGTGCGAGCACCATCACGAGCACGATGTCGAGTTTCCGCTGAAACGGATTCGGGTGGCGTGCGAAATGCCAGAACCGCCGCAAGCCTCCACCTGGAGTCGGTCATGACCGGCAGAGTCATCACACTCGTGTGTCATCGCAAGACCCGCAACCTTCGCGTTGCGGCTGTGCTGATCTTCACTCTCGCAAGTGCCTGCGCCAAGCAGAACACGCCATCATCGGCGTCCGATTCGATGTCGGGTCGGGACGGTCCTGCCGATCAGGGTCCGAAGCTGTCGCCGCGCAAGGACGGCGACGCGACGTTGGGGCGCCAGGTATTTCGATTCGAGACATTCGGAAACGAAGGATTCTGGACGGACGCCGTGCGGCTCCCCGCCGGTATGGAAGCGGCGAAGGTCACGCCCCTCCAGGCGCTTCAACTCGGACTGGATGTCAACGTGGACGCGGTGGATGCTGCCACGCAGCAGGCGCTCGCGACTCAGCTCAAGCAGGATCCGAGCGGCCGCACGTCGGCCATTCTCAACGATCCCGCGATGACGACGGCGCTGGTGAAGTCGAACGCGGTGATCGGATTCTCATCGCGCAACGGCAAGGTCGGCGCGTCGTGCGCACTCTGTCACAACATGACCGACGCCTCGGTTTTCGCCGTTCCGGGCGGTGGCTCGATCGGACACGAGATCGATGGTCCTGCAAACCACGCGATCAACCTCGGCAAAATTTTCGCGACGGCCCTGAACTCCCGGGCGCTCTATCCAAACCTGCAGCTCGCGTTGCGCGCCAATGAAGGCAAGACTCTCGGACGCGCGCCGACCGGGCTCACCGAGAATTCGTCGGAGGAAGAGGTCGACGCCTACCTCAGCAATCCGGCGTATTATCCTGTCGGCACCTTCGACGACACGTTCGACGGAAACGGAAACTCGGTTCACAACTCGGAGCTCGTTCGACAGGACCTGGCCGCACCCTTTGCGACCGAGGGCTCGATCGGGCGTCTCGATAACTTCAGCAATCTCGTGTACACGTCGTTGTTCGATCTGACGATGCTGACCACACAGGGTGGACGAGCGTTCGTGCACAAGCTTGCGGGAGCAGCTGGCGATGAGATGATCGACAACTACGTGAAGGTCCTCTCCGCAACGCACGTCACCGGGTATCCGTTCGTGCTTCCCAACACGGCTCCGGATCCGCAGCCGGGAAGTGAAGACGCTCCGCTGGGAGTGCGCGTGGACAACCAGAAGCTCCTCGCCCTCAACGCGTATCTCGTGAGTCTCCAGGCGCCGCACGGAGCAGCGATCGACGGCGACGTCGCGTCGCGCGGCAGAGAAACGTTCCGCACTGCCGGATGCACGAGCTGCCACAACGTGAATCAAGGCCAGCCGGTGCCGACTACGATGCACGCGATGAAAGAGATTTTCCCGGGAGATAATCCCACAGTGCTCGCGCAACGGGAGCCGCCGCTCGATCCCGTGATGAACACGCCAGCGTCGACGTTCGATGACAAGATGGCTGTCGTGAATGCCAGTCTTCGAGGCGAGAAGCGAGGTGCTGCGATGCCGTTGCTGCTCGACCTCGCACGCAAACCGGTCTTTCTCCACGACAACTCGGTGCCCAGCCTCGGCGCGTTATTCGATCCGAGCAGAGGTCCGACGGCGCCGCACCCGTTCTACGTGCCGGATGAAGGCCGTCGATCCGATCTGGTCAAGTATCTCGAGAGCCTCGACACGCGGAGCCGGTAGCTGAAAGGTGTTTGGCTCCCGCCGAGCATGGGCGCGCATTGTGCATAATGCGCGTGGGAACGGAGCGGCGGGCTAACGTGAGAGCGAAGAAGCGACAGGAAATCATTGTTCAGCAACTGCGCGCGAGCATTCTGAGTGATCTGTCCACCGGCGTTCTGGAGCACGGAGACCGAATGCCCAGCGTGCGCGAGTTAGGCGAACAGTTAAAGACGGACCCGCGGCTTATCCTGGGCGCCTACGAGCAACTGGTCGAGGAGGGTCTCGTAGAGATCCGGCCCCGCTCAGGAGTGTTCGTGATTGGCCGTTCCCGGTCGACCGACAAGGCGAACGCGCTGCCCCGCCGATGGATGCTCGAAGCACTCGTCGGCGTCGTCGAGCGCGACATTCCGTTCGCGACGTTGGGCGAGCACATCCGGCGCTATTCCCGCACCCCGCGACTGCGCGCCGCGGTGATCGAATGCAATCTCGATCAGCTCGAGTCCATGCGCTTCGAGCTCGAGACGTACTTCCACTTACTCGTCACGACGGTTGATCTGGATACCATCGCGCCAGATGCAATACCCCGCACTCTGAGGGAGGCCGATGTTCTGATCTCGGCCGCGCACGATGATGTGATCGCACGAATCGCGAGCAGCCTGTCGAAGCCATATATCATCACGCGCGTGCGCCCGGCACTGGTTGCGCGTCTCGAACGCTTGCTCACACGCGGACCGGTGTACTTCCTCGTGGTCGACCGTCGCTTCGAATTGAAAATGCGGCGGCTCGTGGCGCCAATGGCCGGATCGGAAAACTTTCACGCGCTGTCTGTGGACGGCGATGACCTCAGCGTGATACCGGCGGGTGCGCCCACGTACGTGATGCGGAACGCCTATGCTCGACTGGACAACGGTCGGCATCGCGGACGCGTCATCGCACCGCTTCGCATCTTTGCAGAGCCCACGAACCGCGAGATATTGCAGCGCATTCTCGAGCTCACGAGCGGGTTCGGCAATGAATGAGGTCGAGCGTGCGACGAGTGCTTGCCGAAATGGTATACCAATGCGGCTGATATTTCGCACGAGCAGAAGCTCTTCCACGGTATCCCAAAACCGCCTGCAACGCAACTGGCCAACTTTTCCGGAGTGCGGTTGCCGAACGTTCCCGCGCGGAGTCACCGCCGGCCCGCACCCTCCGCCGCCGCCGCTGCCCCCGACTCGATCGGCAGCAGCACGTACGTCCCGTACTTCGGC
Source organism: Gemmatimonadaceae bacterium (assembly GCA_025929535.1). Classification (GTDB taxonomy): domain Bacteria; phylum Gemmatimonadota; class Gemmatimonadetes; order Gemmatimonadales; family Gemmatimonadaceae; genus FEN-1250. The sequence goes on along the minus strand of JAICLZ010000006.1, from coordinate 4,709 downwards.
GCGTGGAAAATGCTCACCGTGGCCGCCTTGAAGTCGGAATCCTTTGCCTCGAAGATGTTCGGAACGTACGTCTGCGGATTCCGGTCGATGAGCGGGAACCAGGTGCTCTGCACCTGCACCATGATTCGGTGTCCCCTGAGAAACCGGTAGTCCTGCGTGTGCAGGTCGACCACGTACTCATCGACGTGGTTGGGAGTGATCGGCTGCGGGTGCGCGAAGCCGTGGCGGAAGCGCCCGCGCAGCACGTCGTTCGCGACCATCAGCTCGTACCCGCTCAGCGTCGTATCCGCCTGATTCCGTTCGGGATAGACATCGATGAGCTTCACGATCCAGTCGCCATCGCTTCCCGTCGTCGACGCGAACAGGTGCGCGGAGATCGCGCCCGCGATCACCACGTCGCTGTCGAGCGGCGCCGTCTTCCACGAAAGTACGTCCTTACGCCCGTTCAAGAAGCGCTGATCATCCACGAGCCATCGCGACCACGTGGACCCCTCGCCGTAGGTCGGCAGAATCGGACGCGCCCGATACGGCACCGGATTGGCGGGATCCGACACGTACGACTCGGAGACGCTGCCGGATGCAGAAGTCTGCGGAGCGAACGCGAGCTGGCTGTCGGCACGAACGTACAGCTTGCGGTTCGTGACACCCGTGCGCGGCGGCCAGCTGTCACGCGACTTCCACGTGTTCGAGCCCGCCTCGAACGTCGTCGCCTCCGCGAGCTTGAGCGTGCCCTTGTTCTTGAGCCAGTACGCGAACCATGGTGCTTCGATGCCTCTGCGGAAATCGTCCGACGTGGGTGCGCCGAAATGGATCGGCCCCAGATGCTCGCCGCTGTCGGCGCTCCAGCCGCCATGGTTCCATGGACCCACGACCAGGTAGTTCAGGTGCTTCGGGTCGTTCCGCTCGAGCGTCTCGTAGATCTTGATCGGTCCGAAGAAGTCCTCCTGATCCCACCAGCCCGCGATGTTGAGCGTCGGCACCTTCACGCGATCGAGATTCGGAGCGACGGCCTGTCGCCGCCAGAACGCATCGTAGTCCGGATGATTCGCGAAGTCGTTCCAGCTCGGAATCTTTCCATGCAGACGGTCGTTGACGTGCGCCAACGATCCCAGCTTGAGATACCAGTCGTACGTGTCGGGCTGATCGAACTTGAAGGCGGAGAATCCCTTCGTCGTCTCCATCATCGTCGCGTACTCGAAGCCGTAGCTCAGCCTGAACGCGCCATTGTGATGGAAATCGTCACCGATGAACATGTCCGCCGGCGACGCTCGCGGAGACACGGCCTTGAGCGCCGGATGCGGATCGAGCATCGCCATCACCGTGAGCCAGCCCGGATACGACGTGCCCAGCATCCCGACGCGGCCGTTGTTGTGCGGCACGTTCTTGATCAGCCAATCGATCGTGTCGTAGGCGTCGGTGCTCTCGTCGATCGCCTTGGCCTTCGTCTTGTCACGCATCGGGCGGAGCATCACGAACTTGCCTTCCGACGTGAACCGCCCCCGAATATCCTGGAAGACGAAGATGTAGCCGTCCCGAACCAGGTACTTGAGCGCCGGGGCCCCGAAGGCCTTGTCCATTCCCTCCACCCCGTACGGCGTTCGGCTCATGAGTATGGGCAGATCACCATCCGCGTGCTTGGGACTGAAGATCACCGTGTGCAGATGCGCGCCGTCGCGCATGGCGATCATCACTTCTTTCTTATCGAACGACGGCGCAGGCGACGAGCTGTCCTGTACGACGTTCGCCGGTACGGAAGTGCGCCCCGCATCGCGCGGCGCTATCGCGGCACCCGTGGCCACGAGTGCCGCCGCAGCAACGAACAGAATTCTAGATCTCACCGGACTCCTTGGTCTCACTCTCGAGATCCTTGAGAAATGCGCGAGTCACGGCCACGCGTCGTTCGGCCTCTCGCTTCCCCGCCTTGGTCACCAACGAACCAGGAACCTTCGCCGCATCTTCGCGAAGCCGATTCAGCGCCCACCCGAAATCGGGTTTACCACCATTCACATCCACGATCGACATGTCCCGTGCGATCCCGATTGCGCCGAGCCAGTCGAGCCCGTCCGCGTCGTGCAGAAGTCGTGATTCGACGGCAGCGCCCGGGTCGCGATCGGGCATGTGCGTGCGAATCGCGTCTTTCACCTTGTCGATCTTCTCCGCCGGAAATCCGAATCCCGTGAGCACCGAATCCATGAGCTCGGCCCCGCGATCCTGATGATCGACGCCCTGTTTCTCCCAGGGCGCGAAGCCCGCGATGTCGTGGAGATAGGCTGCCGCGAACAGCACATCATCATCGTACGTCAGGTGATCCGTAGCCGCGATCCATTTGGAAACGTCGTAGTCCCGAACGGAGTGCGCGGTTCCCCACGCCGTGTGCTTGAAGTGCTGTTCGTTGAGCAGCCGAATCGAGTCGCGCCAGTCCGCGGGCGCGGGCAGGGTGCTTCGCTTCACTGTGGCCGCGCCGTTCGCAGCGCCCACAATTCCGCCCGCGAGCGTGAAGACCGCCGCGACGATCAGTGTGAGACGAGTGGGTGGACTGTTCATCTTCGCCTGAAGAAGAGAAGGAATCTCTCGATGCGCTACGGATTCACTACGGGTGCACTACGGCTGCAGCCCCGCCTCGTACGATGTGACGAACTCGAGGAAGCGCGAGAGCTCGACCATGTCGCGCGCCACGAAGCGAATGCCGTGCGACGAGATGCGGGTGACCGACGGCAGATACGTCATGAGCTCCGCCGGTCGATAGTTCTTGAAGGTGACATCGAGCTGCACCGGCGTCTTCTGCACGAACGGCTTCATCTCGCCTCTCCGCCCCAGTGCCGCGCGCGCAGTCTGCCGGATGAGCGCCTGCGATGCCGCCGGCGTCATCGTCGCCGTGGCCTCGAAGCTGATCGCCCGCTTCACCACCGCGTCCGACATCGGACCGATCAGCTTCTGCGCCTCGCCCACCGCCACATTGTCGCCGGAGATCATGACCACGGGCACACCGAACGCGCCGGCTATCGAGGCGTTGATTCCAGACTCGGGCATCCGCACGCCATTCACGCCGACCTCGGTGAGCAGCGCGCTCGAGAGCGTGTGTGCGCGCACGCCAGCGATGTTCGATGTCGATGCGTGATAACCGATGAAGATCACGGCGTCGAACGTCGAATCGATCCCTTCCATCATTCCCAGCGGCCTCGGCCACGAGCGAATGACGGTGACGTCCGCTGGAAAGCGATCCAGGATGAGATTCTCACCGTTGCCGTGCGAGTCGCTCACGGCGAAGGTCGTCGCTCCGGCATCTCGCGCTCCTGCAATCGCCGCCAGCACCTCGTCCGTCATATAGCCGCGGAACCGGTCGTACTCGAATCCCGTGGGAAGAAGCTGATCGGCGCTCACCGCGCCCGCAACGCCCTCCATGTCGGCCGAGATGTAGACCTTGAGTCCCCTGCGCGCGGGTTGCTGCGCGCTAGCGGTCGAGGGCGCGCCGAGCATCGTGGCGATGCATCCAAGCAGCGCGAGCTTCCATCGCCAGGCAACAACGATCATTGCAGTGGCACCGCGCGCTTGCCCCATTCGGGTGGCGGCGGCTCGTGCGTCAGACGGTTCACCGGTTTCTCCTTCAGCATGCGAAGCGCCTCCTGCACCGCACGCTCGAGCTGTGCATCGTGTCCCGCCGCGGCATCCTTCGGCAAGTTCTCGACTTCGATGTCCGGCGTGACACCCTCGTTCTCCACCGCCCACTTCCCTTCGCGCGAGATGAATCCGCCGCGCGGCGCGGTGATCGATCCGCCATCCGCGAGCGGGGGTGCATCCCAGATGCCGACCAGGCCGCCCCACGTGCGCTCGCCAACGAGTGGGCCGATCTTGCGCGACTTGAACATGTACGGCATCGCGTCGCCGCCCGAGCCGGCCATCTCGTTGATGATCATCACCTTCGGTCCCCAGATCCCGGCCATTGGCGAGGTCGAGAGCTCGTGGTTGCCGGCGGGGTTGTTGAAGTACCCGTCGAAGTCGCGCTGCAGCAAGTCGATGATGTAATCGGCGATATAGCCGCCACTGTTGTAGCGCTCATCGAGGATCACGCCCTTCCGGTCCTGCTGCGCGAAGTAGTCGCGATTGAAGCTGCTGTAGCCGCCATTCGCGGTGTTGGGCAGGTACACGTACGCGAGCTGCCCGTGCGAAAGTGAGTCGACGACGTGGCGATTGTGCTCGATCCACGCGCGCGCACGAAGCCCTCGCTCCGTGGACACGGGGATCACCGTCACGTTGCGAGCGCCCGCATCGACCGGTTTCGAGTTGACCGTGATCACCGTTTGCCTGTCCGCCGTGCCGTCGAGCAGCCGGAACAGATCGTCCGGCACGCGAAGCTCCACTCCGTTCACTGCGAGCAGGTAGTCGCCCTCGTGCACGTCCACGCCCGGCGCCGCAAGCGGCGCGCGCAGATCGGGATTCCAGCTCTCGCCGGTATAGATCTTCGCGATCCGATACCGGCCATCCGCCACCGTGAAGTCTGCGCCGAGCATGCCGGTGGTGGAGGTGGGCACGGGCGGCATGTCGCCGCCGCGCACGAACGAGTGGCCGATCGCCAGCTCCGCCTGCATCTCGTCGAGCAGATAGCTCAGATCCGCGCGATGCGCGACGTAGGGCACGAGCGCCCCATACTGTTCCTTCACGCGATTCCAGTCCGAGCCCTGCATGTTTTTCACGTACAGGTAGTCGCGCTG
>JAICLZ010000013.1 GCA_025929535.1 Gemmatimonadaceae bacterium | reverse complement strand
TGACCACCTCCACCGCGTACAGATGGTCCGCTGCGAGACCCAGTTGGCGGCAGAGAAATCCGAACGCGCCGCCGACGACGTGCCCGCCCATCCCGATCTCGGGGACTTCGCCGAGCGGACCGACCACTCCCCACGAATCGAAGAGTGTACGGAAGGTCTCGCCAACGGTGGCGCCGGCCTCGACGGCTATCGCACGCATGGCATCATCGTAGTAGATGCGCTTCATCGGCGAGACATCGATGATCACGCGCACCCCGGGATCGGACACGAATCCCTCGAGGCAATGTCCGCCGGTGGTCACGGCGAGGCGTCGCCCTTCGCTCACTGCATCCTCGATCGCCGAGATCACATGCTGCGTGGAGCTGGCGAGGCAAACGTAGTCGGGGCTGGCGCGAAACTGCTTGTTGAAGCGCTTCTCGACGACGTTGAGATAGCGAGGATCGTTGGGAAAGACCCTGGCCGCATCATTCGGCGAGTCCATCGTGGTGTGCGGGATCGACATCAGTTTTCCTCGAGGTTTTGCGGTGCGTGTGGATTTTCCGTGCGAACGAAAGCGAGCTCAGTGCCCTCGCGCCTCCTCCTTCGCCTTAGGCAGCGGATGCCGTCGAAAGAAGTTCCACATCTCTCTCGTCGCATCGATCTCGTGGCTGGTCGCACCGACGATGATACTGGGCAGCGGCTTTCCACCCGGCCACGTGTGTCCGCCGCCACGGATGGTGTAGAGCACGACGGTCGCACCATCGGCGCAGCCGGTGTATTGGCGCCGCGTGACGTCCGCCGTCACCGCCGAATCTGCAGGCTTCGATGCACAATCGTTCCGGTGTGCCCAGCTCGACGCCCACGTTTCGACGTTCGGAAATGTTTGCGGCGCCAGCGGCGAATGACCACCGGTGTACGGAATGATCGGATCCGTCGTACCGTGAAAGGCAATCATCGGCATTGGCCGGCGATCGTCGCACCAGTTCCAGGGCAGCGTCTCCGCGGCGGCCACCAATCCGACGGCTGCAATCCGATCGAATAGTGTGCAGGAAAGCACGAATGCCATTCCTCCGCCATTGGAGAATCCGTTGGCGTAGATTCTGGTCGAATCGATGTTGTAGGTGCGCTCCAGCGTGTCGATCATCTCGGAAATGAACTTCACATCACGCCTGAGACCTGCGTCCCGGAACACGTGCCAGATCTGTGGAAATCCGGTTCCGGCCGGGTACACGACGATGAAGCCCTGCGTATCGGCAAGTCGGCTCCATTGCGTCAGATACTGCTGTTGCCGCGGCCATCCCCCGGCGCCGTGCATGCTGATGACGAGTGGCGTTGGCTTCGTGCGGTCGTAGCGGGGCGGAACGTGGACGAAATATCTGCGCGTCGTGCCGGATGAAACGATCGAGCCGTTCGTCCGATCCAGCAGGCGAATGCCCACGACCGCTATCAGACCCACCAGGATGGGGAGCACGACGAAAGCCAGCGCTCCGCGCACGATCGTTCTGATCTTCATTCGTGTCGAAAGCTATCGCGGGGCGAGGCTCCTTGCGCGGCGCTGTGCCTGCTGCGGCGCCGGCGCACTCCGAACCCTCGGTAGCATTTTCCGCCTCGGCGCGTACATTCGCTGTCTTACTTGCGTTCGAGGCGCTACCTCATGCCGCCGGACACCGAGGGTACGATTCCCGCCAACGAGTCCTCTCCCTTCTTCGGAGAGCTGATCGGCGACGTCCAGCAGCCCACGCGAATCGGGGCGTATCGGATCGTGCGCGTGCTCGGGCAGGGCGGCATGGGTACCGTCTACCTCGGCGAGCAGGATGAGCCGGTTCGACGCCAGGTCGCAATCAAGGTGCTGCGCGCGGGTGGCAACTCGAGCGAGGTCGTCGCGCGCTTTCGCTCCGAGCAGCAGACGCTCGCGATGATGGACCACCCCAACATCACGCATGTCTACGATGCGGGGGCGACCGCTGCCGGACTCGCGTACATCGTGATGGAATACGTGGTTGGCGACACGATCACCGCGTACGCCGCGGAACATCGCCTCACGGTTCCCGAGCGCATCCGGTTGTTCGTGCAGGTGTGTCGTGCGGTCCAGCACGCGCACCAGAAGGGAATCATCCACCGCGACATCAAACCGTCGAACGTCGTCGTCACGGAGACGGATGGCGAGCCGTCGTGCAAGGTCATCGACTTCGGGATCGCGAAGGCAATCGCGCCGACGCCGGACAGCGCCCGGCTCACGGCCACAGGGATCGCGCTCGGAACGCCGGCGTACATGAGCCCCGAGCAGTTCCTTTCCGACGGCATGGACGTGGACACGCGCGCCGACATCTACGCGCTCGGCGCGATGCTCTATGAGCTCATTGCCGGTGTGTTGCCATTCGATCCCGAGAAGTATCCGGGGTGGGCTGCGCTCCTCGCGCAGCGCGTCTCGAACGACCCGGCGCTGCCCAGCGCGCAGTTCGCGTCTCTTCCAGCCGAGCGACGCGCGCGCATTGCCGCCGAGCGTCAGAGCGAGGACGCGTCAGTTCGCAGCGCGCTTGCCGGCGATCTGGATTCCGTGATTCTCCACGCTCTCGAGCGTGACCGCGAGCGACGCTACGCGACCGCGAATGCCCTCGCGCTGGATCTGGATGCCTTTCTCGAGAACATGCCCGTTTCTGCGCACACGGCGAGCCTTCCCTATCGCGCCGGCAAGTTCGTGCGACGGCATCGTGTCAGCGTGGCGTTCACGGCGCTCGCGGTCGTGTTGCTGGCAGCATCCGGCGTGGGTGCTGCGATCCAGGCGCGCCGGGTCGCGCGCGCGCGTGCAGTCGCCGTCGCGCGGGAAGGACAGGCGGAGGAGCTCATCGGCTTCATGCTCGGCGACCTTCGCGACAAGCTCACGGCGCTCGGGCGTCTCGATCTTCTCGATGCCGTGGGCGATCGCGCCCTCGCGTACTTCGCGGCGGTCCCCGCGTCGCAACTCAGCGACGAGGAGCTCTATCGTCGCGCCGAGGCGCTGCAGCAACTGGGCGAGGTGCGCATGTTCCAGGGCAAGCTCGCGCCAGCGGGCGATCTGCTTCGCCAGTCGATCGCGATCGCGGCGGGGCTCGCGGCAAAGGATTCCCTGAACGGACGCTGGCAGATCGGTCTCGCGCACAGCCAGTTCTGGGCTGGAAACGTCGACTGGCAGCTCGGCAACGTCGACTCCGCGCTGCAGCATTTTCTGCCGTTCGTCACGATCAGCAAGCGGCTCATCGCGCACTATCCCGATAGTCTCGGCTATCGCGAGGAGCTCGCGTACGCGCTCAACAACATCGGGTTCGCGAAGCAGGCCAATGGCGATCTGTCCGGTGCGGTCGAATGGTATGGCGCGAGCCGCGGGATCAATCAGCAGCTCGTCGATCTACGTCCCGACAGTGTTCCGTGGCAGGTGGCTCTCGCGGCGGAATTCAACGCGGAAGCGGTCACGCGACGGAAGCTCGGCGATCTCGCGGGAGCGTTGGCGAACCATGACAAGGAGCTCGCGATCAAGGAAGCATTTCTGGCGCACGATACGACGAACAGCGAACATCAACGCGACGTCGCCATCGCGCACGCGTATCGCGGCGAGCTCCGGGTGCTGATGGGCGACATCGACGGAGCCGTATCGGATGCGCGCGCGGCGCACGACATATACTTCACGGTCGCGGCTCACGATACGAGCGATGCCGTTGTGAAATGGCAGTTGGCGAAGAGCGATCGCCAGATTGCGCAGGCCCTGTTGGAGCGTGGAGATGCGGCCGGAGCGCTCGCGCAGCTGCGTGCGGGCGATGCGGTGATCACCCGCTCGCTGGCAGCGAATCCCAACGATCCCTACATGGTTGGCGAGCGCATGCTCACGGGCATTACGGAATCGCGCGCACTCCTGGCCATGGGCCGGGTGCAGGACGCGCTCGCAGCGGCGCACGCCGCGAGCGAGGCGAGCGAGGCGAGGCTGAAGGCGAAGCCCGGGGACATCGAGTCCCATCGCGCGGCGGCCGATGCGTCTCTCGCGCTTGGCATGGCACGCTCGCGTTCGGGCGACGTACGCGGCGCTCACGATTCCTGGGTACATGCCGTCGCTCTCGAGGATTCCATCACACGAGTGGATCCGGAAACGGAGCTGCTCGCGGTGCAGGCTGCAGCACTGATCCATCTTGGTGAGCGCGAGGAGGCGAAGCCGATCGTGGAGGAATTGGCTCATCGAGGGTACAAGCGACCGATCTTCGTGCGTCTCGCGCGCGAAGGTGTGAAGAAGGATTGAGCAGACCCCGCCAACGCGAGGGAGCGCACGCTGGATCAGAAATGTGTGATTGCGCCACCACCGGATGCCGTGCACACGAGGCGCGCGGCATCCAGCATCACCCCTCACCACGAGTACACCATGCCCGACCAGACAGTGAAAGTCACGTTTACCTCGCCAAGCACGTTCGCCTTCGATCCGGAAACAGTGCCGATGACCGCCGCGGGCAAGATCAACTTCCACCGCGACCCTGGCTCATCCACGTGGACGTTCGTGAGTATCAACAGTCTGCCATCGACTCAATTCACATCTACGCTTACGGGTAACGGGAGTGAAATAACCGTAAACGATGCGCATTCGAGCACCGGTGATTTCGGGTACACCGTCACGGTCAACGACGCGACCGGCAATCACACGAGCCAGGTAGCGAACATCACGGGAACGACCCCGCCCATGATCAGGAATCTGTGATTGCTCGGAGCAGAAACGCCCGCTCGAGACAGCTACCGAGCGGGCGCTTTGCGAGTGGGAGCGAGCATCGCAGGATGTGGTAGCGTGCGTCGGACAAGGCTCGCCGGTGCTCCCGCCACCGGAGCTCACCTGAGCGTGCTGATGAGGGCCGCTGGGAGGAGCGCGCGAAAGATCGTGCCGTGGGTCAGGTCGGGGCGCGGCTCGAATTTCCACTCGAGCCCGCGCGGCGCGGCCGAGCGAAGCCTCGACGCGAGCCGTGCGGTCTGATTCCCAATGTCATCGCGCGATGCCGCGATGTAGAGTGTGCGATGCTGCGTGGGCAATGCTTTCCCGGCTCCCGGCAGCGAAGCCGCCGAATCGACCAGCGCGCCGTGGTTCCACCACAGGCTCGGATCGAAGGCGATGTAGTGATCGAAGATTGCCGGCTCGCGCAGAAACGTTTCGACGATGAAGAGCCCCGCGAGTGACTCGCCGACGATCGAGCGCTCCGAGGTCGTGCGGTAGTGCGCATCGATGACGGGCACGAGCGCCTCCTGCCAGAAGCGGCGAAACGCCGCCGAGCCACCGACGCGCGGCGCGATGGCGCTATCGGACGTGACGCGCGTGGGACCCGTCAGATCGCGGCGGCGTTCAGTGTTCGGCACACCGACGACGATCACCGGCCGGATCTCGCCCAGCGCGATGAGCGAGTCGACGGTGTTGACCACGTGCGGAAAGTCCTCATCGAGACCGCCATCCGGCATGTAGAGCACGGGAAAGCGCGGGCTGTCGGATGCGGCATAACCCGCGGGGACGTGCACATTGATGCGTCGCGCTTCGCCGAGCACGTGCGAGGGAATCATCAGCGTGTCGTGCTGCGGCAGCCGGTCGGGCGCCGCCTCCTGCGCCGAGAGCGGCGCCGCGCATGCCAGGCTCACGGGAGCTGCGAACAGTGCCAGCGAGGTGGAGAGGACGCACGTCTTCATCGTGTGCACAGCCGCCTCACCTCCGCCGAACGTCCATCACCCAGACATCGCTCTGATTGTCCTCGGCACTGAAATAGATGCGCCCGTGCCCCACGGCGAACGTGGTACGCAGCGAGGGATGCAGCCGCGGGTCGAACCGCAGGACCATGCGACTCGCGCCAGTCGCCGGAGTGGCGGTCCAGATCGATGCATTGCCGCGCGCATCATGAACGGTAAAATAGATGAGTCCATCGGGGGCCCAGGTCGCCCAGGATGCGGCGCTGGTTCCAGTGTGCATGCTGTGTGTGGGACCCGAGTCCATTGGCATGAGCTCGAGGCGCCTCGAGTACACGTCATCGGTGAACGCCAGCCAACGCCCGTCCGGAGATACGAACGGGAAAAATCCGTAGGCCACCATCTTCCGCGGTTTGCCCCAGTGCCCCGCGTCATCTCGCCGCGCCAGCCAGATTCCGTGCGGGAGCGACATGTCCGTGTACACGAGTCCTTTGCCATCCGGCGTCCATCGCGCCAGCGCCTCCTGCTGTGGCGAGTCGGTAACGCGCTGCACTCCCCCGCCATCGAGGCGCATGACGTAGATGTCGCGCGATCCGCCACGCCACGAGTGAAAGGCGATCTCGCGTCCATCGGGCGACGGATCCGGAGCGAAATCATCAGCGGGATCCGTGGTCAGCTGCTCCGGCTCGCCGCCGCCCGCGGGCACCCGGAAGATGTCCACGTTGCCGGAGAGATTCGAATCGTAGTACAGCCATTTGCCGTCGGCTGAAACGCTCATCGCCTCGATGGTCTCGTTCGCATTCGTGATGCGCGTGGCCGCAGTCGTCGCGACCGGCGGATTGGCGGGTACGGGAATCGACCACAGAGTCGTGCGGGCACTGTACCGGGAATACGCGACGCGGTTGCCGACGTTCGAGACCGAGATGGTGTGCGCCCCGAGTCCGGTGCTCAGTCGTTCAACCGCGCCTTCGGCCTCGCCGTTCGACTTCAGCGGCACGCCGTAGATGTCGTTTGGACCGTCGCGATTGGAGACGAAGTAGAGCCATCGCCCATCGGCCGACCAGGCCGGCGAGTGATTCAGCGACAACGTGTCGGTGACCGTCGTCAGTCGTCCATCGCTCACCCGTGCGACGACGATCCACGAGGGCGACTGATTTCCGAAGAGCGTGCCGGCGCTGGCATAGTAGGGATCGCCTGCGGCACAGGCCACGAACCGTGCGTTCGGAGACCACGCGCAACGCGTTGCCTGCGGGATGCGCGCGACCGCGCGCACCGTTCCGTCGCTCGCGCGCACGAACAGCGAGTCCGCGCGCGTGAACGCGATTCTGTTGTCGGCCGACCACACCGCGGACATGACGGGCGATGCCGTGTCGCCGGGGATCTCCGGCCGCCCGGCGCCACCGGACGCCGGCGCGCTCGAGACGCCGCTGTGCGCGAGGTAGAGAATGCGCGATCCATCCGCCGACCACTGTGGATCGGTCTCCGATGATGTCGTGTCGCCGGTCAGCAGGATTGCGCGCCCCTCGCCTACCGGCTTCACCATCACGTGCATCGCGACCAGCGGCCCGGCGGCATACGCAACCGATCGCCCATCCGGCGAGAGTGCAGCCGTGATCTCGAGTCCGGTCTCCCACGTCGCATGCGTCGCTCGGCCGAATACGAGCGGTGGCGCGCCGCTGCCGCCGAGGAGCTTCCCGCCGAGAAGAAACGCGGCGACGGCAAGGAATACCATCGCGCCGACCATGCCGGCACGCAGACGTGTCGACGAACGCGGTACGCCGGCCGGCGCTCGGCGGCTCGCAGTCGCACCGGGCGTCTCGAGCGCGGCGGCGAATTCGGCGGCACTCCCGAAGCGATCGGCGGGAGTCTTCTGCAGCGCGGTATGAATCGCCTCACTCACGTGCTCCGGCACCGTGTCGCGCTTGTCCCGCAACGGCGGCGCGGCTGCCGTGATTACCTTTGCCACGATCGACTGCGCAGTGGGCCCGGTGAACGGAGGCTCGCCGGCGAGCATCTCGAAGGCCACGCATCCGAGTGCATAGACGTCCGTGCGCGCGTCGAGCTCGCGCTCACCCATCGCCTGCTCGGGACTCATGTATTGCGGCGTCCCGAGCGACATTCCGGTTTCCGTCATGCGATTGCCGCCCACCTTCGACGCGGCGAGCGCGATCCCGAAATCCGCCACGAGCGCGTGTCCGCCCTGCAGCAGAATGTTCTCGGGCTTGATGTCGCGGTGGATGACGCCGTGCGCGTGCGCGTACTGCAGTGCGTCCGCGATCTCGCGTGTGATGCCGAGCGCGTCGCGAACCGGCAGCTGCTTCTCGCGAGTGAGCCGGTCGCGCAGCGATTCACCATCGACGAATGGCATGACGTAGAACACGGTCCCGTCGACGGTCCCCGAATCGAAGAGCGACAGGATGTGCGGGTGCTGCAGATTCGCCGTCGTCTTGATCTCGCTCAGGAATCGCTCGGCGCCGATGACGGCCGCGAGCTCGGGGCGAAGCACCTTGATCGCGACGTTGCGATCGTGCTTGAGATCGTGGGCGAGATAGACCGTCGCCATTCCTCCGGCGCCCAGCTCACGCTCGATGCGATAGCGATCGGCGAGACTGGCGCTCAGTCGCGAGAGGTCGTCGTTCACGTGTTCACCCGCCACACGGCTCGACTCGCAAACGCTGGCCGTTGACCCGGTGCCCGATCCCGTGCACGGAGGATCGACGGGTCGAGGAGCACGAGGGCGAGCACGATCGCAGCGCAGCGCATGGTGTCTCGAGTGTGGGGAGGACGTTCGGGCCATCCGCGCGCTCCAAATAGAACGCTGCGACAGAGCCGCCGCCACCGGCCGTTGGTCGGCGGCCCGATGATCTCGTGTCCCCCGGGAGGAGATGTGACGCGCTAATCCTCGGATCCAGCCTGGTATTCCCTCAGGATCCCGGTGAGCTCCGTGAGCGATTCGATGTGGCGTGTCGCATTCGCGGCACGCGGAATTCCCGCTCGGCGTATCTGCATTGTCGGAATGCCCAGGCGATTCCCGGCCGCAATCTCCGAGTCCGCGTCGTCGCCGACCACGAGCACCTCACCAGGGTCGAGACCGTTGGCGCGGAGTATCTCCGCGAAGATCCCTTGTTTTCCTTTCCGATCGGGCTCGTCGATCGCATCGATGTAGATCCGTTCGAAGAGCGACTTCACCGCCAGTGCGCGCACCTTGCTCTCCTGCAGCCGTCTGAATCCCGACGTCACGAGGAAGAGCTTTGCGGGCAGCCCGCGTATCGCGCCGATATCGGGATAGCCGCGCATCGGCACCTTCACTTCGGCGCGCGCGTTCTCCGCCCAGCCGGCGGCGGGCATCTCGTCGGAGAATCCGTACTTTCGTGCGACACTGTCGAGCGAGTGCCCCCAGCACGCCTCGAAGGCGCGTTCGAGCGCCTCCTCGGTGAGCGTGCCATGATTCGCGCGTCTGATGGCGTCGAACGTCGGAGCGAGCAGCTGACGCCCGGTCTCGTCCGCCGCGGCCAGGCAGTTGTCCAGGTCGAAGATGATCGCCTTGATCATGGATTACACGAAAGTCTCAGTACCGTGGCGACTTACCGATCCTCTCCGCGCCGCACGGAAGCGGGCGACTCGCGCGTACCTGAAGCTGTAATTCTGAAGGTGATGGGCGCCGCAGATGCAGCATCGGAAATGGGCGTCCCGCGTCATCGAGGTCCGAACGGCCGATCACGCTGAACCCGAGGCTCTGGTAGAAGGCGCGCGCCGCCTCGTTTTGCGATCCGGTCGCTGGCGATTCCGATGAAGCCGAGCGGTACGTCGCCGGCATTCACCAATACCCACAGGTCGATGGAGCCGTTGTGCAGCTCCTCCGCCGCGAGTGGACGGAGATGCTCGATGTCCGCACCGGTGAGAAAGTGATGCGTCGCTCGCACCGAGCGCTCCCAAATCGACACCAGGGAGGCTCGATCCGAATCGCGTACCGGCCGTATTGTGCTGTCTGTGAGCATGCGGATGTCTATCCTGCGCGCGAGAGTCGGGCGTCGAGGACGCGACGCATGACTACGCGTAGCGCTGGATCGAGGCCGCGACGACTCTCCTCGTACACGAGCGATGCCAGCGCAAGCGTGAGAGCCTCGGGTGGAACCACGGTGAATCCGAGCGATGCGTAGAAAGGCATGTTCCAGGGGATGTCGCGGAATGTGGTTAGCGTGATCGCTTCATGGCCCTTCGCTGCAGCCCAATCGCAGACCGCCATCACGAGCGTGCTGCCGAGTCCACGACGACCATGATCGGGATGCACATCGAGCTCCCCGAGGTGCACGGCGCTTGCCTCGATCACCTTGATCCGTGCGAATCCCACGGGGACATCGTCGGCGAGCGCCACCCAGAGGTGTCCCGTTTCCTGTGCCTTTCTGAGCTCCGCTTCGCCTGTAACGACTGCAGGGATCTCGTCCAGGCCGTGCCCGTCGAACAGTGTGAGAGCGGCGAGCTCGATTGAAGGAAGCCTGTCGAGATCCTGCGGTCGCGCGAGAGCGATCGTGTACCTCTGTACCGCGGCGGGACGTGCCTCGAGTAGTGCGAGTGGTGTGAGCGTCTCCATGATCTCTTCGTACAATAGTGTGACAACAAGGCCGACGCCGTCGCGTGCGAGTCGAATCGGCTGCGAACAATTGTATAGTCGTCTGATCGGCGCGTAGTTCCCGCCAATGCCCAGCGTCGTTTGGCAACGCCTCGATTGTGCTCACATGCTCGGGAACTTCTGCCTGCCGGACGTTCTAGGTAACGGATCAGAGCGCCGCCGTCGCACCCTAGAAAGCCAGATTGCGAACGATTCGCCAATGCCCATCGGTCTCGCGTTGCCAGATGGTGAGGTACGTGCCTCCGCTTCGCACCGGCACCCCGCCTTTCGTCTCCGGCGCGACCTCGAGCCAGGCGTTCCCCCATTCGGCGATTCGCATCGGGCCGAGGACGGTGAGTCCGCCCTGCACCACTGCACCAGCGCGAATGTCGTGCAATTGCGGGAAACGCGCGGAATACATGCGCGCGATGGCGGAACGGCCACGCGTCACGGTTCCGTCGCGCGCGATGAACAAGCCATCATCCGAGTACGCCGCTGCGATCGCCTGCGCGTCGTGCTTCCGAAGACCGGGAAGCCATGCGGCGTTCGCGGCATCGATGTCGGGGCGCGCGCTCGCGAGGATGCCAGACGTATCGAGGGCAGGGGCTGATCCCGGATTGGGCGAAGCGCGCGCCGCGCTCTGCGCTGGCAGCACGTGAGCCGTGGGCAAGGCGAGGGCAGCGATAGTGAGAATTACTCGCACTCGCCCGTCCGTCTTACTTCCCCGGCGCGCGATAGCTCACGGCTTTCTTCGCCGCCTGATCCATCTCGTCCGCGGTAATCAGAACGGTCGACCTCAATTGCACGGCGCCGGTCTGGTTGATGGCCAGACTCACGGCCGCGGCCGTGACTGCGTCCGGTAGATCGACGATCAGAATCACATCGGACGATCCAAATGCGTAGTAGAAAGACTCGAGGCTGCCCTGAAGACTCTTGACCATCGCTTCGACCGTCTTCCGTCTGCTGGACCCACCTTCCTTGGCAAGTCCCTTCGCACCATCCGCGGTATACGTTGCTTGCATGAAATACTTCGGCATTGGACTTCCTCGTGAGAGTGATAGCGATATTCTCGGATCAACGGATGATGCGAGGTCCGAAGGTCCGCTGCAACCGCGCCCTACGTCGCAACGTCTACAGACGAAATTTGCGGGCGCAATCGAGAACTGATTGCCGCTCACCGCGCTGCGCCTGCTTGCGCGGTTCGACGGTTTGCCGCTTTAGCCCTGGAAACTAGCATCGGTTCCTCAACGCCCGCGAGCATCGCGAGCGCGTCTTCTCTACTGTGACTGATAACTCTCCGCCTGCGCGCGCTCGCGGAGCCAGCTCAGGTCCTGCACGATCAACTCCGGATGCGCCGCGAGAGCGGCCGCCGGGTAGTCGGAAGGCACTCCCTTCACGTGACAGTCGAGGAAGCCACGCACCAAGTCGTTCTGGATCGCGGTGAAGGTCGCGAGTGCATGTTCCGTCCCCAGCTTGACTCGTAACGGCGGAGCTCCCGCGAGCTCGGGGAGATCCGAGATGCCGCTGTGTCGGATTCCCGGCACCACGAAGCGGTATCCATCGGAGCGCAGTCCGGCTTGCGAGATTCGCTCGTACGCCAGGTCCGCAGCTGCTGGCGTCCGTGGACCGAGAGGCTCGCGAACGGCGGGATCCATGCCGCGCGGCAACTCGGGCATCTTGCGGAAATCCTCCCAAACATCGGAGCCTAACGTCAGAAACGG
The DNA here is from genome assembly GCA_025929535.1 of Gemmatimonadaceae bacterium. GTDB lineage: Bacteria > Gemmatimonadota > Gemmatimonadetes > Gemmatimonadales > Gemmatimonadaceae > FEN-1250. Next base: position 58,140 of record JAICLZ010000013.1, on the reverse strand, counting down.
TGTGCGTAGCTCGGTGTCGGCGAGCTCGTGGGACCACAGCCCGCCGTCGAGGTGGACCACGCCTCGAGAGCGTGCATCACCCTGCGCGAGCATTCCCGCGATGTACGCGCCGAAGGATTTTCCCATGTATCCGCGGCGCTCGTGATCGATGACCGCTGCCACCGCCGATGCGCTCGGGACCGCGTCCTCCTCGAGGCGGTCGAGCACGAAATACACGTCGTCCCGCCAGACCGGAGCGAGCCGCCCCGCCGAGGTGGTGCGCAAGACCTTCGTGTACTCCTGCAGTGCCGCGAGCTGCTCGGTGAGTGTCGGCGCTGCGTACGCGGACATCGCGCCCAACGCCTGTCCGATCTTCATCATGTCCTCGAGGATGCGCGGCGACCCCGTCGCAGCATCCCCGTTCGGATAGACGATCCCGCCGCTCTCCCACGGGTGCCCGACGCTGAGCACGACGTAGCCGTTGGCCGCGAGATTCTCGAAGAGCGCCGTGTGCTGGGCGGGGTACGACAGGTATCCGTGGTTGAACACCACAATCGGAAAGCGGCCGGAGGCGGGCGGCGCGTCGACCCAACTGTTCGTCAGGAGCCGAGTGGCGTTCCGCAGCGCCTCCGGGGGCTGGCGAAGCAGCTCCAAAGATTTGACGGGCACGGTGCCGATCTCTGCCTTCGTGAAGTACGGCCGGCGATGGCAGCCGGTCACGTCCCCCGCCGGATACCATGCTCTTACGTACAGGCGGCGCGTGAGGGTCGGCGTTGGTGCGTATTGAGAGCTTCGAAGCGGATCGGTGAGCTCGAAATCGAGCGTGCCCGCGGGAAAGTGGCCGCGCACATGGGGCCAGTGACGGCAGTTCGCGTCGTAGTCGTACTGATCTTCAGCCATGGCGTGTGCTCGATTCGGCGGCTGCCTGCTTCACTTGGTACCGAAGCGCTACCATTCCGCTCCGGTATCCCTTCACCTCGAGCAGATGCAGGGCAACATCCCGGTCGAGCCTCTCGAAGAACGGGATGCCGTCACCGATCAGGACCGGCAGGATGGAATAGCGAAGCTCGTCGGCAAGCCCGCGACGCAGGCACTCGCCCGAAACTGCACCTCCGCCGACGAACCAGATGCTGCGAAAATTCGGCCTCAATCGCTCTTTCACGAGACGCTGAAGATCGCCCGCGTAGAACTCGACGGTATTTCTCGTCCTGGGCAGCTCGCGATGCGTGAGCACGAAAATCGGTTTGTCACCGTAGGACCAACCCAGTCCCTTGGCCTCGAAATTCAACGCGGTCTCATAGGTTCGCGAGCCCATGACATAACAGTCGATGGTGCGAAGGAACTCTGCGACGGACTCCGGCGCCATCACCTCGCCGCCCTCGAAGAGGTCGGATGTCTCGAGCCAATCCACGCGTCCATCTCGTCTCGCGATGAAACCATCGAGACTCGCGGCCATGTGGATCGTTACGCAGGACTCCGGCTGTTCCATGATCGTACCGATGTTGAATTGCGCTCAGAGGATGCAGCTCGGCGCCGTTCGGTGCAACCGATCAACGGGTCATCCTTGGCAGTCATCAGCAGCGATTCATCAGGCTGCCCGCGGCGAGGAGATCGCGAAACGGAAGCCATCGGGGTCGCGAGTCCGGAAGCCGCGCTTGCCCGCCATGGTAATCGGCTCTGTCTCGAGCACGCCGCCGCGTGCTTTGATGCGCGCTGCGAGCTCGTCGATGTCCTGAACCGTCGTGATCTGCAGCGAGAAGCCCTCGCCCTTGGCCCTGTCCGAGCCTTTGGCACCGTCGTCCTGAACGAGGAGGAGCTCCACGCCTCCGGACTCGAGAGCGACCGCTACCAACCGCTCCTCCCGGCGGTATTCTCGCGCGACGGTGAATCCAAGCACGCCTCGATACCACTCCACACTCGTCGAGAGATCGCGCACGGTCAGCGACGCTTCGAGACTACGGGCGACGAGGAGGTCGATTGAAGGCGCCTGGGTATTATTGAGCATGAGCAGTTCACGTTGAAGTCGGATGTACGGCGAGCTCGAAATTTACTCGAAGGGCCGCCGCATTGAGCCAGTCTTGCGATCGGAGCCAGTGAGCTCAAGGCGCAATTCGAACAGCCTCACTTTCGTGTTGCGCTGCGATCGAGGCACCGAGGCGCGCTCCCCACTGACCGCCGGAAACACGAAGAGCCCCAGTGACGGGGCTCTTCGCGTGGAAGTCTGCAAGGAGTCTGCTGCGTTACTGCTCGTCAGGAGGTGACGACTATTTTACAGTCCAGGCACCGCCATCCCCTACTCCGCGCCGCTTCTGCGCATCGCTGCACGCAGCGGTGGAACAAAGCAAAGGCCTTCGGACAAACCGAAGGCCAGTGCTCCTCACTTCTTTTCTCGATCACTGATACCGCGCGTGAGCCGCTGATGCTTTCGCAATGTTGATTACGACTTCCGCACGAAGGTGGCTCCCCTGCCGCCCTGCTCATCAGACACGTGCACGCGCCAAAACCCCTATCCTCATCGCTCGCTCATCGTCGATGTAGATACGCGCTTCGAGCTCCCGAGTGCTAGCGCAGCGTCACCAGCAGCGCGCCGCCCTGCGACTGCTGGCCTCTGAGGCTGCGCGCATCCTCCGGCTTTAGATACTGCACCTGCTGCACCTGGGCGAGCGGAATCTCCTTGAGCCGCTCGACTCCCTTCGGCTCCCGGAGCTCGCGGATGTAGACATCGGGAGCACCGAGCCCGTGACCCGTGAGCATCTCCGGCCTAAGTGTCTGGATAGCGTCGTAGGCGTTCGCCCCCGCGGTGTTCATCAGCTGATCGCCCGTGAGCATGTCCCGGCTCGACGTGCGTGAGCTGGAGGCGCTGTCCGATGTTGCCGAGGCGGCAGCAGTGCTTCCATTTCCTCCGGTCGCGCAAGCCATCACGAGCGCTCCGGCCGATGCGAGTGCAATCATTGCTACGCGGCGTCCCATTTTTTGTGCGGCAGACATTGGCAGAACCTCGAGTGAGGAGTTCGTATTCGTGCTGCGTCAGCGCGTGCGCGTCGAATCGCCCTGTGCGTAGCTGGTGCTGTCCTGCGGCATGAACGTGACGTGCATGAACACGTCGTCCGGCAGATAGCGCTGCGCGGCAGCCTGTAGCTGCACAGCGGGCACCTCCCGCTCGGGAAACGGCGACGGGATGCGATCCAGGGGAATTCCGATGCGGTGGTAGAGCATCATCGTCTGTGCCCAGTACGCATTGCTCTGGAGCCGCGTCTCGAGCTGTCGCCGCTGCACGGTCGCCACCCTCGACGCCTCGGCCTCGGTCACGCTCTGCGTTCGCAGCGTGTCCACGAGATGCTCGAGCGCGACGTTCAACCGGTGCATGCGCTCCGGTGCCGCATCGAACGTGGCGATGACACGGAAATGTTCGTCGGGAATGGCGAGGGTCTCGCTCATGACGAAGGGGGAATACGTGCCCGACAGCTGCTCGCGCACGCGCATGCGCAGGCGATCCTGGAACACCGTCGTGAGTGCGCTCAGCCGCTGTCGCTCCAGCAGGTACTCGTCGGGTTTTGTCGTGAAGGGTCCGTCGAAAATCAGGAAGGTCTGCGCCTTGGGAAGAGGGATCGTGTTGACGATCCGGTTCAACCGGTGCAGAAACGGCTTCACATCCTCGCCCTTCGGCGTCTCGTGCTGTCCCGTGCTCGGCAGACTCGCGACGTAGCGTTCCACGAACGGCTTCACTTCTGCGGGCGAGATCGCACCCACCACCGTGAACGTGAAATTGCTCGCGTTCCCGAAGCGATCGTGATGCACCGCGCGGAGCTGCCGCACCGACGCCAGCTCCGCGAGATTCGTCTGCACCGGCTGCATGCGCGGATTGTCGCCGGCCAGCTGTTGATTGAGCTGGTCGTCGATCGAGTATCCCGCGAACTGGTACTTGGCCACCGTCTTCCAGCTGGCAAGCGTCGCCGAGTCGATGATGGGCGCGGTGAATTGCACGTGCAGGAGCTGGAAGAGCGTCTCGAGCGACTTGGGCGAGCCGTTCACCGCCATCGTCTGATCGGTGAAGCCGATGTTCGCGTTGAAGGAACGGAGTCCGCTGAGCTCCAGATTGTCGGAGAGCGTCGGATGCCCAAAGGAACCGAGGTTCGCGACATCGGTCATCAGGCGCGCCACCATGCGGCCGGGGGTGAAGAAAAGCGAATCCGGCATCGTGGAGAATCCGCCCGGACCCCACGCATTCAGGAGGAGCTCGTCCGGATCGTTCTGCGTCGGCTTGACGAGTACATGCGCGCCGTTGGACAATGTCCACTCGGTTATCCCCGACGCACTGTCCACGCTCTCCTGCACGATGGTGCCGGGCTTCGGCGCGCTCGCGAGGAGCGGACCACCCAGACTCGCGGCCACACTGTCGATGAGCGGAGAGATCGGCGCGCGCTGGACCGAGTCGAAGAGCGCGAGCACGCGCTCCTTCGTGGCTGGACGCACGTGCGAGAACTCGGGGATGTTGATCGTCACGCGGCGCCCAGCCGACTGGCGCCATACGCGAGCCGCCTGGGCGAGCACCTGCGGAGTGACCGTCTCGAGAATGGGCCGAGCGAGCGCGAGCTCCTGCGTGGCGCTCAGGAGCGAGACATCCGCAGTGAGGAAGTGCTGCACGTACTCGTCCGCATATGCACCCGAGGTGAGCGCGCGCTCACTCGCCGCCGCATGCTCGTAGCGCTTCAGCAGTACGGCCTTCCGCCGCTCGAGCGTCGCCGCTGGAATCCCGCCGCGCGCAATACGCTCGTATTCGCCGATGACGGTCGCGAGACCGCGCTCGAGGCTGTCCGGCCAGGCGATGAGCTGAAATCCCGCTACGTTGTACGGGCGCACGACACGCCCCTGCTCGAGCTGCGCGATGATGAAGGGTCGTGACGGGCGAGTGCCGATTCCGAGAAGCTGCTTCTGCAGCTCATCAGTCAGGAGCGCCTGCACGATCTCCTGGCGAAACGCCAGTCGCGGATCGCTCGGAGTCGGAGGCACGGGCCACACCACCTCCGCGCTGGGAGTGACGGGTCCCAGATAATCGTGCACCAGCGTTCCGGAGACGGACCGCAGCGTCGGCGTGAGCCTGTGCCGCGGGCTCTTGGCCGCGGGAATTGCCCCGAAGCGCCGCACGATCTCTGTCTGCATCACCGCGGGATCGAAGTCGCCGACGACCACCACCGCCATCAGATCCGGACGGTACCAGTCATGATAGAATCGGCGAATGGGGCTCGGCTGTGCGTGCTCGAGCAGCGTCGTGTCGCCGATCGGCTGTCGGTCGAGGTACGGCGAGCCGCCGTACAGAAGCGTGTCGAAGTGCAGCGTCACGCGCTGGGTGACGGTATCCTGGAGTCGCGTTCGCCACTCTCCCATCACCACGCCGCGCTCGGCCACGACCTCGTTCGAGTCGATCAGGATCCCGCCGCCCGCCCAGTCTTGCACGACGTCGAGCCCCTGCGAGAGAATTGTCGCATCGTCGGAGGGCAGGGTGAGCATGTACACCGTCTCATCCGGCGACGTGAACGCGTTCAGGTCCGCCCCGAAGCGCATCCCGGCAGTCTCGATGAAGTCCTCGAGCTCATTGTGCGGGAAGTGCGTTGTGCCGTTGAACGCCATGTGCTCGAGAAAGTGCGCGAACCCCTGCTGATCCTTGTCCTCGAGCACGGAACCGGCGTTCACAGCGAGCCGCAGCTCGACGCGGTGCGCTGGCGCACGGTTGGCGCGGAGGTAGTAGCGCAACCCGTTTGGGAGCGTGCCGATCACGAGCGATGAGTCGCGGAGGACTTCCCCGGATGACTGCGCGATGCTCCCGGTGGTCGCGTCATCTCCAACGGTGGCTGCAGCCGCGCCAGCGACGGCGAGCATCGTCAGCCCCAGCGCGCTCACGGCGATGCGCCGTACGATTCTACCTTTCCGCACGATCGCCTCCCGCCTTCTGGCGATGCATGAGAACGTCGATGAACTGAATCGTCGCCTGCTCGTTGAAGAACACGTCGACGACGAGCCCATCCTGGTCGACGAGATACCTGCCGCCGCCTCCTGCCCCCTGGTCGGGACTCCAGCTCTTCCCGAAGCTGTAGGCAACCGAGTTCGCCGAGGGCTTCTCCAGGCGCCGTCCGTCCGGCGCCGGAAGATTCCAGAACGGGCGAGTCGTCACCGACATTACCGCACCCTTGATGCGATACGGATCGATCCAGTTGTGGTACAGCTCCGCTTCCTCCGCGGGCGTGGGCGGTGGTGCGTGCAGGAAGTTGCCTCTGGTTCCCACGACGAACGTGATGTCGATCCCGGGGAAGCGATCGCCCAGCCGTCGCAGCATGTAATAGTTGGGCGCGCAAAAGTCGGCGATCGCCGACCAGGGAGCATCGTTCATGCAACTGCCGTAGAGGCGAGAATTGTCGACGAACTCGACGATGGATACGCGACCGGGTGCCGGGTGTTTGTCTCCCGCCGCCTGACGCGGATACCAGAAATCACCCGTGATCGCCGGAGCATGCTCTCCCAGGGGATAGGGGAGCGCTTCCGGACGCTCCTTCGTGAACCGGGCCCACATGCTGCGCATCAGGTTGGCCATCGCCATCGTGCTGTGGCGAAGGCTGTCGGTGAGCGTCTTCACTCCCACGATCTCGAACATCGCCGAGAAGACGACGAGGTTGCCGCGGTTCGCACCCATCTTCGTGAACTTCTCGGATTCCCGCTCCGCCGGCGTGAGGGAGTCCGCCACGGCGAGCATCCACTGAGCCACCCTGCGTGAACGTGTGGTGTCGCCGGCTTCGCGCGCTGCTTCCATCAAGCGATCGTACAGCTCCAGCCTGTCCAGCCGATCCACGCCACCGTGCGCGCGAGTGACCAGCAGCTGCTCGGCGGCATCGAGGCGTCGTGGAAGCACCTTGAGATAGATGAGAATCGCCGAGTCCTCGACGGCGATACGCTCGAGCGAACCCTTTGCGGTGATCGCCGACTGCCGCCGCTCGAGCAGCGCCTTCGCGTCCGCGTCGCGATCGGCGAGGAGAAAGAGCTCCATGAGGAGCGTGAAGTCGCTCAGCTTCGCGGTAGCCGGTTCAAATCGCGCAGAGCAGCGAGCGGCCGCCTGCCTCACCGGCACGGGAAGAGGCTTCAAGTTCTCCTGCACGTCGTATGTCATGGTGTCGCTCCATTCGGTCTGCCTGCGAAGGGCAATCTGCCCCTGCTGGATCCGAACGAGCGCAGCACGACACTGGTCGACTCTCGTGTACTTGCTGAGGTCCACCGTCGTATCGGGCCACGTGAAGCGCGTCTGCGCGGCGGCGGACAATGGGAACGCGAGCGCCATGCACAGCGCAGCGATGGGTGCGAGCCGGCGTGGCGTCCAGCCGATCGGTCGACGAATGGAGGTGGGCACGGTCAGATCGCATCGATGGTGGAGGTGAAGCTGAAGTCGCGGGCCTTGAGAGGCGGCACGATCGCCGGTGTGAGCGGAATCTGCTGCTCGTATGCGTCTCGCACGGGCCGAAATACCGGCACCGGTACGCCGAGCTGCTCGATGCTGTTGAGCATGAAGAGCGGTGATTCGGTGAAGCGAAGATTCTTCACCGCCTTCGAGATCTTTCCGTGCTCGACGAGCCACAGGCCATCCCGGGTGAGCCCAGTGGAGAGCAAGGTGCCCGCGTCCAGCTCGCGGATATCCGAGAAGCGCGTCACGAGAAGCCCGCGCTGCGTGCTGGCAATCATCTCGTCGACGGACGTGGTGCCGCCGCTCATGCGGTATCCCCACATCCCTCGACGCGGCGCGTTCCTGCTGAGAGATGCAAGCGCGTAGTCGCGGGCGTAGAAGAGATTCGTCAGGACGCCCTTGTCGAAGAACGTAACGGGCTCCATCCACGGCTCGGGGAGGATGCCGAGCCGCGGATCGGCGGGATCGTGATCGATCGTGATTCGCTCATCGATCACCTTGAGTCCCAGCTTCGTTCGCCAAACTGGCGAGTCGCCGATGCGCAGCGCGTCGTCCATCGCGAGTGCCCACGGGCCGCCTCCGCTCTCCGCATCGATCCTCCGCATCGATCCGACGATGACCCGCATCAGGTCGGCCACCGCCTGCGGCTCGAGGATCACGGTGTAGCGTCCCGGCTCGAGAACGACCGGGCTCCTCGACGCCTCGCATTTCTGGAGCGCGCGTGCGCCGAGGCTGGCGGGGTCGATGCTTTGCCAGTCGTAGCTCGAGAGGCCCGCCCAGCCGGAGCCTGCGCCCTGTTGGTCGCGGACGGTCATCGAGCACTGCGCCTGCGTCCACTGGACGTACGGAACATCGACAACGGCGTACGGACCCGCCGGGCGCTCGGAGCTCACGCGCATGGACGTCCCCGCGTGCATCTCGATGTACCCGGCCGAGAGATACCCCTTGGCCTCGGCGGGGTCGATCAGCGAACGGGCGATCTCTCCACGCGTATCTGCGGACATCGTGTAGGTGGAGTCGCTCCAGATCGCGGTCTTCGGCCAGGTGCCCACAGGCTGAGGCGGCAGTCCCGGCGTCGGCCGCACGGGCGCGTGCGCGGACGCCGCCATCCGCTCGGCCGCGCGCACCGCGGCCTCGAGCGATTCATCGTCGAACTGATTGGTGGTTACATCCCCTTCCCCTGCGCTGGGGATGAACCTCCGAATCCCGATCTCCACATCCCTTCGGTCACTCGCGAGGCTGACACGATTGCGTGCCCAGCGAAGCTCTCCCCTCGTCCAGCTCCCGATCTGAACGAATGTCTCGCCCCCGCCGCGGGCCAACGCGAAGACGCGGCGCGCGATGGCCTCGCACGTGTCCTTGGTGAGAATACGCTCCTCAGCAGCGAGGAGACGCCTCGGTTCGGCGCGTCGGTCCAGCGCGCTGCCGCCACTCGTCGTGCGAGCTCTCATGCTTTCCTCAGCGGATCGATGATCGTCAGGTCCTTCACCACGGCGGCGGGCGCCGTCACGCTGTGGTAGTGCTCCTGCGCCGGCTCGCCCTTCATCGCGCTCAGCCCGTAGCGGCGCAGCCCTCCCTCGCCGCCGAGTGCCTGGAGTGATTTCCACAGGTCCGTTGCTCGAAACAGAAAGCCACCGGCCAGTCGCGCCACCCGCTTGCCCTGTTTCACCTCGTAGAGCCGTCCCGACCCGAGTCCGCTCGAGTGCTGGAAGTCGAGATCGACAGAGCCGCTCTTCACGGCGATGCCGCGTACGATTCCACTCACGAGCGAGTCGAAGTCCCTGGCGTCATGCCCCGGGGCAAGCGTGAGGTTTGGCGTGTGCTGCAGCGGAGCGAATACCGCCGAAGGCGCCGCCGCGCAGCCATGCGAGCGCATGGGAATGCCGTGCTTCGTGTACGCAGCCTCGAGCCATCGCGCACTCTCGCGCGTGGTCTGGAAGTCGGCGAGCACGCCGTTCTTCACGAGCGGGAACGCATCTGGCGCAACTCCTTCATCATCCCACTTGACCGTGCCAACTGCGCCTGCCTCGCTGCGCTCGGCGGTGACGGTGAGCGTGGGCGCGCCGGCCTGATAGCTCCCGAGCATGGCGATGGGATCGTTCAGATAGCTGGTGCCGCCCGCATTTGCCTCGTACCCCAGCGCGCGATCGAGCTCGGTGGCGCGGCCTATGGTCTCGTCGAGGATGCCGGCAACCGTGACGGGATCGAAGACGGCTTGGTAGCGCCCGACCTCCACCGCCTTCACAGGGAGCAGCAGGTCCTGCTTCAGCTCCTCGAGCGCGCGGTCGATCTCCTCGTACAGCGTGTGGTCTCGGACGCGCGGAATGCGCTCGGCCGTGTAGAGCTCCCAGCCCATCCCGGCGGCGGTGAGACAATCCAGGTAAGTCGAGCCACGCTGTCCGTGCTCGAGCTCGCGCTCGAAGGAGAATGCACCCGCCGTGCGATAGCATCGCTGCGTGCAGTAGCTTCCCAGGGTCGATGCGAATGCGCGCTCCTGCACGACCGCGGTGCAGGAATCCGAGTTGATCTTCGCGTTCGGAGTACGGTTCAGGTAGACGATCAGGCTGTCGAGGAAATCGCTTATCTCGAAGGGAGACGTCTCGAAAGGATCGATCGCGAGCGGCATTTCCCAGTGTCCCTCAGCGACAACGGGCGTGGGCGCGAGGTCTACCGCACGCGGTTTGCCGAGCGTGTTCGTTTTGGCCTGATGCACCGCCTCACGCGCGAGCCGCGCCATCTCATCGGGCGACCACACGGGGCTCGATGCAAAGCCCCAGTACCCATCCACCAGCGCGCGCACGCCCGCGAGCATGCTCTCGCTGTCATCGACGCGAGTGCTGACGGAGAACACGCGCACCCGCTCATGGGTGAGACGAACATCGGCGTAGCTGGCGCCGGCGCTGCGGGCCGCTTCGAGTGCGCGGGCGGTGAGCGCCTTGAGTCTCGGATCCTCGATCGGCGGGAGCGGCTCGAGCGTCCGGCCGAGTTGTGCGAGCAACGGACGCGGGAGTGCGGCCACCGCGGCCGTTGCGACGCCGACCTTGAGACCAGAGTGCAACAGACTGCGTCGTGTGATCAGCATGAATTCACAGAGATGAAAGTGCACGCGGGCGCATTACGAACGGCGCTCCGGGTCACCGGACGATGATCGTCCCGTGGGTGTCGAAGGTCGTGCTGTGGTAGTTGTAGCTCCCGGGCACCGGGAAACTGCGCGCTATGAAAATGCCATTCTCATCGGGCGCGTTGAACAGCGGGATGTCACCGCCGCCGCTCGGCGCGAGCGGCGACTCCCCCACGTCTGTTGGATCATCGAACACGACATCGATGTCCTTGTGCGGAGTCAGAACGATGAAGAGCACCGTCGCTCCGGCACTCACCTCGATCGTTCCGGGCTCCCACCGAAGCGTCGGTGACGTCGCACCCGCGGGCGTGAACGGAAGCGCCACGACGGCGCCGATGAGCGGAGGCGTGATCGTGAACACGACCGAGTCGCTCATCGTCACGCCGTACGCCGTAGTGTTGGCCCGGATCTTCACCGTTCCGGGGCGGAGACCAGTCACCACGCCGGTGGCGGGCTCCACTCTCGCGACGGTCGGATCGGCTGTGGAGAAGAAGACGGGGATGCCGTCGATCGGCGTCCCGCCGGCATCGTTCTCCTGAGGGAGGATCTGCTTCAGGCCGAACAAGCCGAATTGATCGAGCGCCGCCGTTTTTGCACTGTCTCCCTGACTCGGCTGGATCGAGAAGTTGGCAAGGATGGGCGGCGTCGCGACGTCGTTCACGTTCACGTACGCGGTGTCCTTGTGTGTGAGATTCCTGTTGCTGAGCGTGGCGACCACCAGCACTCCGGTCGCGGGCGACTTCGCCGTGAGCATGCCGTCCGATGTGATGGACACGCTACCGGTATCGCTCAGGCTGAACGTCGCCTGCCCCGCCCCGGGAAGCGGCTGGCCCTGCGCGTTGATCGCGTTGGCGGTGAGCTGGATGGTGTTGTTCGGAGCTGTCGTCGACAGCGCGATGGCGTGATGATCGAGCACGAGCGACGCGAACAAGTCGCCCGACCCCGTTGGAGGCGGGGTGGTGACGTAATCGGTTCCACACCCCAGTGTCAGGATGGTGAACACGGCTCCCATGAACTTCGCGCTCACGCGAGCGTGCGTTCGCGCGCGACGTCCAGATGACATCACGAGTCGGTCCTCACGGATCACGGTTGATGCAGCCGGTGAAGTTGGGATTCAGGCGCTCCAGCGGTGGGATCGGCGCGGTCACGTCGGTACCATATGCGCTGAGTCCACCCTGATAGAAGCCGGTGGGATACACGTCTTCCTGCCGGCGGTGATACTGGCGGACCAGCCGCCGGAGGTCGCCCTGGCGGTGCCCGGTGATGAACAGCCAGAAGGCGCGCTCCCTGAAGAGCAGATCGACTCGCGCGTCCGCGGACCCGGGGTCATCGAGCGGCGCGAGTCCAGACACACCTGCGGTTCCTGCGTGCCACAGCGTGTCCGTCTGCGCCGGATTCTGCGCGTTCGGTTGTGTGTCGAAGGTGCCGTCGGTGCGGAGCGTGTTGAGCGTGTTGAGCCAGCTCGCATCCGTCGCCTGGAGCGCGGCCTCGGCCTCGATGAGTCGGGCCTCCACACCGCTCGCGAGGACGAATGGGGTTATGCCGATGTACGCGGTCGGTGTGAAGACCGCCTCGCCCGACTGACTCGTTCCAATCTGCTCCGACGCCGAGCGAGGATCATGACTGTCGAGATACGCAAGCCCGTTCCGCCCCTCACCGTTCGCGACAGTGTAGGTCGCCAGAATCGGAAGAACTCCTCCGAACCCCAGCGTGGTTCCCTGCCAGTGAACCGGGTGATCGAAACGGAAGTCATCCGGAACGCCGGCGACCGCCTGCGCCGCGTTGGCGTAATCCCCGAGAGCCAGCAGGGCGCGTCCAGTGCCCACCGCGGCAAGGCGCACGATGTTCGCATCGTCCGCGCCGACCGTGCGCGCCGTATCGAGCAGCGCGATTGCGTGCCGATACACATCGACGGTCGGGCTTCCCGGCTTGTACGTGAAGTCGCCCTCGAAATCGAGGGTGCTGAGTGGAATTCCGGAGCAGAAGAGATCGGCCAACTCGATCTCATCGAACGCGGTGTATGCGTAGAGCTCGGCGCGGAGCGATGCCGGCTTGTTGGGCGCATACTTGGCGAGAGCGCCGATGGCCTCGTTGTCCGCCCCCCGACTTACGTGCAGCACCTCGTAGATCCGCGCTACCGAGTCGTTCGCCGGAATGTTGAAAGGCGTGGAAGCGAACTCGGAAAGAATCCGCTCATCGAATGGGTCCCCCACCACGCCGGACGGGGGAACCGTCGCGACGCGCAGCTCGTCGGTCATGGAGCCGCTCGCGCGCGCGTACTGGACGAACGCGTCCCACGCACTGCCGACGGCATCGCCGTATCGCGCCATCGCGCCAGCCTCGTTGTTGAACGAGCTGGGGTCCTGCGTTCCGGCCGGGAGCGGTGGGTTCAGCAGATCGCGGCAGGCCGCGAGCGCCACGACCAACGCGAGGAACGACGCGCCCGTCACATGCCGTGCCGTGCGTCGCGGTTCAGATGTTCGCATTGCAGTGATCTTCACGGTGATCTCCTGGCGCTCAGTTGCTGAGACGGATGCTGAGCGAGAAGGTGCGCGGCTGCGGCAGTACTCCGTTGTCCAGATTTCCATCGCCCACGAACGCATTCACGTTGGGATCGAGCCCGCGGTAGTTCGTGTGCAGTGCGAGGTTGGAGCCGAGCAACGCCAGCGACATCGTGCGCGCACGGAACGCCGCCGCAAATCGCGATGGCATTGCTACGCCCACGGAGAACGAATTGAAGCGCAGGGTGTTCACGGTTTGGATCAGACCGTAGGGCGTCAGGTTCGCAACGGCGACGGCTGCCTGCGTGCCGGGCGATGCGTTCGGGTCATTGGCAGCCTGCAGGAGCGCCTGCGACGCGCCCTGATTGAACTGCGACGCGCCATCCTGGTAGGTGAAGCCCGCGTTCAGCGTGAGGCGTCCGTGAAACAGTCCGATCGTGGTGGACAGCGCCGCGTTGTACTTGGGTTGCGGCTGCCCCAGGAAAGTGGCGGAGTCGCCGAGCAACACCTCGGAGGAGTCGATGATTCCATCGACGTTGCGGTCCACCCATCCGACCACCGGCTTGGCCCACTGCCCGAACAGCGGGTATCCGGGCGCGATGCGTCGCCCATCGCCGAGATCGATTGGCAGCTGGTCCGCGGCGAGGTGCTCGAGCTTGTTCGCGTTCGTGCTGAAGGTGACGTTCACACTCCAGGTCACCGTCGGTGACCGCAACGGCTCGAAGCCCAGGCTCAACTCCGCCCCACGGTCGCTCACCTCCCCGATGTTCACGAACCGCAAGCCGCCGCCATTCACTGACGGTGCCACGGGAATCTGCACGATCTCGTCCTTGACGAGCTTCGAGTACCCGCTGTACGTGAGCGTGATGCGGCTGTCGAACAGGTCCGCATCGAATCCTCCCTCGAGATCCCTCGCGCGCTCGGGACGAAGCAGCGTATTCCCGAGCGAGGTCAGTACGAGTCCGTCGAGCACCGTATCCCCGGTGATCGGAACCAGCGTACCGGATTCGTACAGACGAAGGCGATCGGTGAGTCCGGGCTGCACGCCCGCGTGCCCGTAAGCCAGGCGAAGGCGCATCGTGTTGAAGATCTTCTTGTACGGAAAGAACTTCTCGTCGGAGAGAAGCCACGATGCTCCCATTTTGGGGAAGCCGCTGAAAGCCGCGTGACGGCCGGAGGTGCTGCCCCCATCGATGCGGAATCCAGGCGAGAGCAGAAGTCGTGGCGTGATTGCGAGTGTCGGCGCGACTCTCCAGCCGATGGTCGTGGTATGTGTGGTGCTCTCCGATGCATCGCCCAAATGCTGCGGTGTCTCCACGCCGACGGGAACGAAGAAGGTCGATCCCGACTGGACCGTACCGGAGGTCGTGTAGAGATTCATCCCCACTCCCGTCGTCAGCCGCATCCCCCACGGGAGCTTGCTCACGATGTTGGTTCCGACATCCACCGTCTCGGTCACGATGTGCTGCGACGCCGCCCCGAAGTGTCCCGCACTGTCGATGTCTTCGGTCAGACCGTGGGGAAGCAGCGACTCATCATCCCTGTTGTCGACACTCACGCCCAGGGTGGCGGTGACAGGAAGCCACGTCCACGGATTCCAGCTGAGATTTGCCGAGTTGGTGAAGTTGAGTGACTTCGAGCGCGCCCGTTCGAAGCCTCCGAGGATGAGCGGCTGGACGCCAAGCTGCGACCGGTCGACAAACTCTCCTTCCAGTTCGCCGATGGCCGATTCGATGCTCGAGCGTTGCTGCTCTTGTGAAGTAAGAGAGGAGAGGAGCGAGACCGAGGCCGATGAACCGATGGTCGTCGTGATCTGGCTGGATCCGGCCCAAGTCGTGAGCTGGTCGGGGCGCCTCATCCAGCTCGGCGCCGGCGTCCCTTGAATGAGCTGGTAGCGCTGGACATCCACGTCCGGGAGTCGAAAGAGTCCGACGTCGTGGCTTCCGCTTCCCGTCAGCGAATACGTCAGCGACTGCGAGCCGCCGCTTACGGAGAGCGTCGCGTCGGAACGATGTCCCAGTGCGAACGGCCTGAGCTGAGGGTCGTTCAGCGCCTGAAATGCGACGAGACTGTCCTGGATGCACTGGTAGTTCGTGCGCGGACACTGAATGGGCCCACCGCCTTCCACGAGGTGACCCCATCGGTACAGAGAAACCGGGTATGATCCGGGAAGCGTCGAGATGCCCTGTGTCGACGAGGCCTGCCACTGCGGAGGACCGGCGCGCCCCTTCTTCGTCGTGATGACGATGACGCCGTTCGCCGCATCGGAACCGTAGAGTGATGCGGCGGATGGACCCTTGAAGATCTCGATCGTCGCGATGCTGTTGGGATCGATCTGATCGAGCCGCGAGGGAGCGAGATAGCCTCTGATCGAGCTCGACGACGCGAAGTTCTGCGTCCGCGCCTCCGAAACGTCGAGTCGAATTCCATCGACGATGACGATCGGCGCATTGTCGCGCGTGATGCTGCCGATTCCGCGCAATCGCAATCTCGACGGATCTCCGGGCACACCCGACGTGTGCTGGATGTCCAACCCAGGCACGCGACCCTCGAGCAGCTGGGTGACATTGGTGACCGGCGCGATCTTCATCACCGAGTCGGCATTGATCGTCACGATGTCGTTCGGAAGCTCGAGCCTTCGCTGCGGGCCGCTCGCGGTGACGATCACTTCCTGCATCTTCTGCGCGTGGACGCGCATGACGAGGTCGAGTCGCGTGCCGTTATTCGTCTGCGGATCCTCGCGCACGAGAAAGTTGCGCTCCACGGGATCGTAGCCGAGGAGCCGCGCGACGGCGATGTAGGCGCCGAGTGGCGTGCGCATGATGTAGTAGCCGCTGTCATTCGTTGTCGCTCGCGCGCGCAAGCCGCGAATCGTCACCTCTACTCCGCCGAGCGGTTTCGATGTTGCGGAGTCTGTTACCTGTCCCCAGACACCTCCCCACACGGTGTCGCTCGCCGCATCGGCACGTGGCCTCGCGTCGCGGATGATCACGACGACGCCCGACTTCTCTCTGGCCACGAAGCCCGTGCCCCGCAGCACCTGCTCGAATGCCTTCCCCAGCTCGATGTCGACCAAGTGCACCGTGACGAGCGCGGTGTCGGACGCGACGTCATCACCGTGAACGAGTCCCACGCCGCCGCTCTGTGCCACCGCCAGAAGCGCATCGGCGAGCGACGCCCGCCGGAGGTCGATGGTGATGCGCCGCTTCATCACCGAGACTCCCCGCGCGTCCTCATCCTTGCCCGGCGATGCCGGAGCCGAGTCGGCCGGGGCTGAAGCCTGCCGCGTCATGCTGTCCTGCGTCTGCGCAAGCAGGGCGCGCGTGCTGCTCGCCAGCGCGAACGCGAGCAGCGCGAGCGCGGCGGCGAACCGCATCACACCACGAACGTCTTTCACGCGCTTTCGTCTGCGCGCGCGCGAGCGGCCGTTCACCGTCACCGTTGCTCTCCCGCGCTGTGGGTGTGGGCGTCAGCCCGCAGCGTGATGGTGTCCCCATGTCGGAGCGCACGCAGACCGAGCGCCGCACTCATGGCGTCCACGAGTGCATCGGCTGACGTCGTCGACACGGACATCGTGACTCGGCGCGCGCGCAGCGAGGAATCCTCGAGCACGAATCGCAGATCGTACCAGCGGCCGAGCTGCACGACCACGTCGGAGAGCGGCGCGCGATAGAAGGAGAGCCGTCCCTGCGTCCAGCCGAGGTATTGCCCGACGTCGACACCGTGCTCCACACTCGGAATCGCTGCATTCCCAACATGTGCGACGTCGCCCCGCTCGAGCACCGACCCGGTCGTCGCCGGCTGACCGGCCATCGATACGCGCACGCGTCCCTCGGACACGACCACGCGCAACGTGCTGTCGCCCGGATAGTCCGTCACCGCGAACGAAGTCCCGAGGTCGCGCACAACGCCTCTGGCGGTGTGCACGCTGAATGGACGCAGCGTATCGTGCGCCACGCGGAAATACCCTTCCCCGTTCAGGCGCACGGCCCGCTCGGTCGTGCCGTAGCCCGGAATGACGGTCAGGCGGCTCTCGGGCGCGAGAGCGACAGTCGTCCCGTCGCGAAGCCGGACTTCGGTCACCTGAGCGCGCTGGGTAACGAATTCGCGCTCGGGTGCCGCATTCCCGGCGGCAATCGTGCGGGACTTCGTGAGCCCGTCTCGCAGCGCGAAAGCGCCTATCGTGAACAGAATCGCAGCGGCAATTCCCCACAGTGCCAGCTTCTCGCGCACGCTCGATCGCGTCTGGAGAATATTCGGCGTACGTCCGGAACGCGAACGCACCGGAGAAGGCCGCGGGGCGCCTGCGCGCACGGCGAGCCGCTCCCACGCGGCATTGGTGTTCCACTCCGAGCGATCGAGCACCGATGCGCGGCCGATCAGTCCGAGCTCGAAGGCGAGTCGCGCTCGCTCCTCGTTCTCGGCGATCCAGCGCCGGATCGTGTCGCGCTCCTCGGGCGAGCATTCGCCGGCGGCGTATCGTGCCAGGGCCATCCACTCGCTGTCGTCGTTGGTCATGGGATGCTCAGGTCAGCCTACGATGTGAGAGGAACGCGGGAGGAAACCGACCCTTACATGTCTCGGAGGTAAGGTGCGAGATGCTTGCGCAGCAGCTTGAACGCTCGACCCATGTGGACCTCCACCGTTTTCGTGGAGATCCCCATCACCTCGCCGATCTCGGCGTAGCTGAGGTATTGCTCGCGACTCAACGCGTAGACCTCGCCGCATCGCGGCGGTAGCTGCGCGATCGCGCGCTTCACCGCGCGCTCGAATTCGGCGAGGGCGACTTCGCGCTCGATCTCGAGTTGCGTGCGCGTGAAGAGTGCAATCGTTCCTTCGTCGCTCAGGGTCGCCCGCTCCGCCAGCTTCTCGCGACGGAGATAGTTGAGCGTGACGTTACGGGTGGCCGTGAACAAATAGGTTCTAACGGAGGTATGGGCACTCCATGTGGCGCGGTGTTCCCACAGATAGAGGAACACCTCTTGAACCAGCTCCTCGGCGACCGCGCGCGAGCCCACCATGCGACTCGCGAACGCGCAGAGTGACGCATGGTGCGCTCGGAAGAGCGCCTCGAACTCGGCATCGTTGCCGATCGTCATCGCCGACGATTGCGCATTCGATCCGGGTTGTGACTCGACCTGCGGCTTCGACAGCGACATCGCGAGCTCCGGAGGAGAGCGATTCGTGTGATGAGGGGAGCCGCCTCGATTGAGGTAGCCCATGCATCGCAAGGCAAACAAATCCCGCGATACCCTTACACCACCGTTGCAACGCCACAAGCGGAACATCCGTAGTCCGCGGAGGAGTCCCGCCTCGGTGCGCGCGAGGGCTCGGTAGGGGAGCGGGAGCAGCCGGCGTGTCCTGCATCGACGGCATTCGCACCGCGACGACTCTTCCCTCCAACTCCTCCGCAAACACTACGCATGCGTCGCATCATCACGCCGCTCGTCATGACTCTCTGCGCGTCCACCACCTTCGCTCTTCCCGCGCAGAGCGTAGCCGCGCACGTCGCAGCCGGCGATTCTGCCTACGCCGCGCTCCGTGCCCCCGACGCGCTGCGGCACTATCTCGACGCGCTCGCCGCCGACTCATTGAACGGAGATGCGCTCTGGCGCGCCGCACGCACCGAGTCCGAGCTCGCCGAGTACGACTCTGTACTCACGGACGCGGCCCGACTACGAGAGGGTGCCGAGCGCCACGCGAGAGCCGCCGTAAAGAAAGCGCCGACGAACGCGCAGGCGCACTTCGCACTCGCCGCAGCGCTCGGCCGCATCGCGCTCACGCTTCCGATCGTCGAACGACTGCCGTACGCCACCGAGATTCACCAGGAGGCCGGCGCGTGCCTCACACTCGACGCGAAGCATGCGGGGTGCCTGCACGTTCTCGCTCTCTGGGCGGCGGAGTACTCACGGCTCGGCTCATTCTCGCGTGAAATGGCCAACACCATGACCGGTGGGACGCTTTTCGCGACCGCGACGTGGGAGGGGGCCGAGCGCAATCTCAGGAAGGCGATCGAGCTCGAGCCACAGCGCGCGATCCATCATCTCGATCTCGCGCGGATGCTGAGCGATCAGGGGAAGAAAGATTCCGCGCGCGCGGAGCTCCAGGCGGCCATGGACGCGCCCAGTCGCGACTTCAACGATGTGCACTACCGCGCGGACGCGGCGGATGCGATGGCAGCCCTCACGACGCCCTAGCAGGCAGTGATTCGATCTCGCATTGCCGGAGAGCCTCTCGCTTACGCGTTCAGTAACGGCGAGAGCACAGTTGCGCCAAGTGAGGAGCTCGCTCGTGTCTGTGCCGATGCATCAGTATATCGCCCAAAGCCCCGGCGTCACGAGCTCGATGGAGTGCCCTTCCGGGTCACGCACGTACACGCTCTCACCCCCGCGAGGCCAGCGGACGCGACTCTCCACCGGCACTCCGGCCACCGCGAGCCGCTCCAACCACTCGTCGAGCGCCTGGGTCTCGATGGAAAATGCCACGTGCTGCACCCCGGAGCCTCCGTGCCCAGGAACGACGCCGCCGGCGGTCGGTAGCGGGGCCTCGGTCGCACCGCGCTGAAAGAGGAGCAGGACGCTGCGGCCCGCGACGCTCAACGCCACGAGCCGCGGCGTCTCGAGCAACAGCTCGCAGCCGAAGACGCTCACATAGAATTTCTGCGCGCGTGGCAGGTCACCCACGTACAGCGCCGTCTCCAGAATTCCGGTCACCCGAGGAGATGATGTATCGTCCATGCTCACCGAAGGAAATCAGAATTCGTGACGCAGCAATGACACCCCGTGCGATGCTGCAATCGAATACCCTGCCTGTGGTGTTCGGCCTTCGTGACTAGTGCGCCGCGTCGAATCGTGCCTCGGCGCGCGTGGGCTGGAACAGCTCGACGGGATTTCCGGACGGATCGTTCGCGGTGATCTGGCGGCCACCGACTCCGTCGATGATCGCATTGCGAAAGGTCACGCCGTGGGCTCATATCGCATAGCCACCACCCCCGAGCCGAGCTCCAGCCAACTCACGAGCGTCAGGCCGACACGCTTCGATAGTCCCTCAAACAATCTAGGCCCATGACCGGCCGGCGCGGGCTGCACCAGAAACTCGTACTCATCGATCAATCCCAGCTCTGCCAATGGCAGCGGGAGCGTCACGCCTCCCACGAGCAGTCCGTTGCCCGACTCCAATTTGAGCTTCGTATCTCTTCGCTCGGGACGATTGCGCGATGATCGCAGCAGCCGTCGAATCAGCCGGGTGGCGCCGACAGGATGTTGGGCGACTTCGCCCGCTGCAACGGCTGCCCGCCTAGGCGCCACGTGACGTACGAAGCGAAACGATCAGATACGCTGCCAGCCCCACGAGGAGCAGCAGGGCGCCGAAGGCAAGCCACGGCACGGGAGCGAACCCACCGCACGTCAACCGCTCACCGGCAGCGAGTTGAATCGGTGTTCCGGCTTGCAGGCACGGAGCGTACACGCGATTCCGGTACGCGACAAAGCAGCACAGAGCACCCACACCGATGAGGCCACCAAGCGCGGCTTCGGGCCAGGCATGGCTCCGACGCGCGACGAGCACGAGCGCGACGGCGGCCACCGGGAGCACGAATACGCCGATGGACATGGCAGTGATCAGCGTCAAGCCAGCGAGTCCGAATGCCGCAGCCCACGCGAATAGTGATCGCCAGCGGGGTCGATCTCTCATTGCCACCTACCGCCTGCCCGGCGTGCACGTCCAGCGTTCCGCCATGGAGTCTCGATGCACGAGCGCTGACTATTCCAGCTTCATCGTTCGCAGCAGCGCGCGAAATCGCGGATGTCCGCGCAACGGCATGTACAGAAACGACGTCTTGATACCATACGTCGGTCCGCCGCGCTCGTGCACCGCTCGCTCGAGAATGTCCAGCGCCTGCTCCATTTCGCCCGCCCCCATGTGCGCATACGCGAGATGATACTGGGAGACATAGACGCTCTTCGCGCGCGTCTGGACCTCCCGCAGGATCGTCTTTGCCTTTGCCGCTTCGCCAGCGAGCCCGTACGCAGCGCCCAACTGTCCGAGCCACATCGTGTTCCCCGGAGACAGCGAGACCGCGAGCTCCAGCTGGGCGAGTCCGTCGTCCTTGCGGCCACTCAGCAAGTACGACCAGCCGAGCGTGGCAACCGATCGATCGTGTACCGGATCCAGCTCGACGGCGTCTCGCGACAGCGCCACGGCCGCGTCGTAGCGACCCGCGCGCAGGAGCACCGTGGCGAGATCCATGCGATGCTCCAGCGGATCCAGCTCGCGGGCGCGCTCCACGAGTCCGATCGCCTCGTCGTGCCGCCCGAGCGCGGAACAGAGTCGCCCGTACAGATCCAGCGCATCCGCGTTGCTCGGACTGAGCTCCAGCGCCCGCTTGAACTCCTGTTCGGCGCCGGCCCAATCGAGCTCGCGCACCATCTTCATGTGGCCCAGCGTGCAATGCGCCGCGCTCAGCTCGGGATCGAGCTTCAGCGCGACGCGAATCGTCTCCTCCGCTCTCGCGTAGACCGCACCCGGTGGCCGTGCGCCGCTCTCCGCAGACTCGATGTGCGCCATCGACAGATTCGCGTAGGCGAGAGCGAATGACGGATCGCGCGCGATGGCTCGCTCGAAGCAGTCGATGGCATCATCGACCGCGGCGATCGTCCACTTCGACAGACATCGCCGGCCCTGCAGGAAGAGATGATACGCCTGCAGATCCTTCGTTGGTTTCCGGTGTACGCGCGTCTGCTCGTCCGACGTCAGCTGCGTCTTGAGCGCCGCAGCGATGTGCAGCGCAACATCCGTCTGAATCGCGAAGATGTCCGTCATCTCCCGGTCGTACGTGTCCGCCCAGAGATGCTGGTCCGTCGCGGCGTCGATCAGCGTCGCGACGATCCGGACGCGGTCGCCCGCGCGCCGAACGCTTCCATCGAGCACCGACGTGGCGCCGAGCGCCGTCGCGATTTCCTTGATGCTCTGTTGCCGCGGCTTGAACTGCACGACCGAGGCTCGGGAGATGACCTCCATCGCGCGAATCTTCGACAGATGCGCAATGACATCCTCCGTGATGCCGTCGGCGAAATACTCGTTCTCGCGATCCGTGCTCAGGTTGAGAAATGGCAACACCGCCACAACGCACGAGCGAATCCCCGCGCGCGGCGTCAGCACGGGATCCGGGCGCGCGGGCGCGTGGGCCAGCTGCGCCGCGAGCGCGGCGACTCCGGAATCGGGATCGACCTCGAGGTCCACACGCAGACGCTGCGCGTGCTCGTTCGCGTGCTGCATCGCCGCCGTGCGCTCGCCCGCCGCGTCGAGCGCGCGCATCAGCGCCTGGGCGTAAACCCCGGAGTGCGGATCGAGTGCAGCGAGCTTGCGGCACGTTCCCACCCTGCCGTGCACATCGCCGCTGCGCTTCTGCCGCTCGGCGATCGCGAGCAACGCGCCGACGTACGCGTGCGACATCTCACTTCGGCGCTCGTCGAGCCAGTACATGAACTCGTTCGAGTCGTCCAGATGAAATCCGTCGAGGAGCGGACCTGAATAGAGGCGCACGATGCGGTCGGGCGCGCCGGCTGCGATTGCCGCACGCATCGCGTGAAGATCGCAGCTCACGAGCGAGGGATCGAGCAGCAGCCCATCACCGGCCGAGGCGATTGCGCCTTCGCCGAGCGCTGCGCGCAACACGTGCACGGCGAGGTTGAGCAATCGGCGCGCGTTGGCCAGATCGCGCTCGGGCCACAGCAGCGCCATCGCACGATCGCGCGACAACGGCTGCGGCCACGCAGCCACGATCAGCGCCAACAGCGCGATGCGGTGACGCTGCGCGGGCGGACCCGTGAGAGCCGTATTCCCCGAGCGAAGGCTTGCGCCCCCGAGGAGCTGAACCGTGATCATCGTTTCCCGTTCACCAGCTAATTCGTGGCTAATTCCGAGCGCAATGAGTGGCTAAGGACGCCGGATCATCATGATCGCGCAAGTACACGATAACCTAACCATACGAGGCACGGATGATACGAGCCGCACAGCTACTCACCTGTTCGATGCTTCTGGCAGCGTGCAGCGATTCCACGTCCAGCCAGAACGCGGACCTGGCGACGCTCAAGCGCGTCACCTCACCATTTCGCACCTTCAGTGCCGCCACGACCGCGGGCTGGTCCACGAAGATCACTTCGTGCATGGCGGATCAGACGCTGGGCGGCATGGGCTTTCACTACGGCAACACGGCACTGATCGATGGAACGGTGCAGGTGGACAAGCCGGAGCTGCTGCTGTACGAGCCGCAGGCGGATGGAAGCGAGCTGCTGGTCGCCGTGGAGTACATCATCCCCTACACCGCTCACGCCCGAAGCGACGCGCCGCCCGTGCTCTTCGGTCAACAGTTCAAGCAGAACGACACCTTCCAGCTGTGGGGACTGCACGTCTGGGCCTGGAAGGCGAATCCGAGCGGTCTGTATGCGGACTGGAATCCGCAGGTGAACTGCAGCAACACGACGGACATCCAAGCCATGGTCGCGCACTGACGCCCGCCACCCACAGCCGGAGAACGACAATGCCGAAATTCCTGATCGAACGCGAGATCCCGAACGCGGGCGCCCTGTCCGCGACAGACCTGAGAAACATCGCGAAGAAATCGTGCGCAGTGCTGCGAGAGCTCGGCGCCGACATTCAGTGGGTGCAGAGCTACGTGACGGAGGACAAGGTCACCTGCGTCTACATCGCGAGCGATGCGGAGATCATCCGCGAACATGCGCGACGCGGAGGATTCCCGGCCGACCGCGTGCTCGAGATCGCAACGACCATCGATCCGACCACTGCCGACGAGAACACGTTGGCGGCCGCTTCCGCAGCCTAGGGAGCCGAGCGGAGTGAAGAGGTGCGAGTCCGGTGCTGAGATGGCTCAGTGCGGGACTCGCGCATTTTCATGGGCTATGATCCGATCGATCCGCGAAGCGGGAGAGGCGCGAATGGCACGTACGAGTCAACTCCCTCGAGGAATCTCCATCGAAAAGCGACGCCCCGTGTACGGCAAGCCGCAGGCGGGATAGAACGCGTGCGCGTCCGCCCGTCGCTCCGCACTCGTGACCGAGAGGCGCACGCATCCGTGCTCCACTGCCCACGTCTTGGCCGCCTCCACGAGAAGCTGCCCTACGCCGCGCCGTCGTGCCGTGCTCGCGGTCACGAGCGCGGTGATGTAGGCGATCGGACCCGGCGCGTGCAACACCACGTGGCGCGACAGAGAGATCACGCCGAGTGGCTGGTCCGCATCGTCGACCGCGACCAGTGCTGCGCCATGGTCGCTCAACACCGCGGAGACACGCGAGGGAATCTCGGTGCTCGGGACAGCGTGGCCGAGCTCCGCGAGCAAGGCGGCGATCGCATCGGCATCGCTTGCGGCCGCATCGCGCATGCGAATCGTCGAATCAGGCATTCGTCTTATCCTTTGGGATTCCACGCCGCGCGGCTGTGTGCGACCATGGCTGAGCAAATCTGCAGGGGCGCTGCGCGCTATGCCACGATCTCGGGAATCGGGGCGCCGTCTGCGCCAGGCAGCTCGACGCCGAGGATGCGCGCAATCGTCGGTGCGAGATCGAGCAGCGATGGTGGATGCGCGAGCGTACCGTGCTCCACCCCGGGCCCGGCGGCTACGAGCCACCCGCCGGGCCGATGCTCGCCACTCCGCCCGTAGTCGTTCGCTCCCACGATCGTGCCGATCCTGGCGGACCCCGCGCTCACGCGTGCACCGGCACCGTCGCCGAGCGCCGTGCTCCCGTTCGCGACCGCTTCGTTCCACTCGACCAGCACGTCCGGCAGGGCGTTCAGATGCTCGCCATCGTACAGCTCTCGCGTGCGCACCACTCGCTTCACGAGCGGCGCATCACTCACGCCGTCGACGATCGCGAGCAGGTCCCGTTCGAGTTGCTCGACGAAGCGATCGGCCCGTTCGCCTGGCGCCAGCAGGCCTCGCGGCTCGCGCCCTTCGAGGTTGAGGCGAATACCACTGACGGCCAGGCCGTTGGCGAGCGGGAAGCAGAAGCTCCGGTGCGGATCGACGCCGATTCCGGACGGGGGCAGGTGCGCCGCGGAATCGGGAAGCACGCGACGGCGCAGCGGGCCAGCCAGCGCGCGCACACGCTCGGGCATCGCGCGCCACGCGCGCCCGGCGGCGTCGCGCACCCGCCCACGAAAGGAGCGCGGAATCGGCGCCGCAACGCCGAGTGCACAGAGCACGTCGCGCAGAAGAAATTGCGCGCCGTAGCGACTCGCCATCCCGTGCGCGGCAAACACGATCACCTGCGCATCACCCGCCGCCTCCACGAGCGTCCCGATCTCCCGATCGATTGCCCTGTACACGGTGCGAAGCGGATCTCCCGTGATGGCCGCGACCGTCGCGTCGTGCGCCGGGTGGGCGGAATCGTGCAGGTGCCAACACTGATGCCCGACACAGTGCGACTCGGTGAACACCTCCATGAACAGGTCCCACCCTCCGCGCGCGAGAAGCTCCGCGCTCCACGCGCCCTTGCGCGCGACGCCGCGCTCGAGCGACGAAATGAACCGTCGATAGTCCTCGGCCCCTCGTCGCTCGGCATCGCACGATACTCCGGCGGGATGCGTGCCGAAGCGAGCCTCAATGTCCGACGCGAGCCCGGGAGGCAACGTCGAGTATCCGAAGAACGCGTCGTGGCCGCCCCACTCCACCACCTGCACACCATTGAGCTCGTGCTCGATCCTGCTCAGCGGCACATCGAGCACAGCCACTCGCTTCCCCGCGCGACTCAAGACGCGCCAGAACGGATCGCGCTCGACGAACGCGCCGGCCGCGCGATCCTCCAGCCGGTAGCTTCCGGGCACGAGCTGCATCTGATAGTGCAGCCCGTGCCGTGCGGGGTTGGTGCCGGTGTACATCGACGCCCACGTCGATCCCACGAAAAATCCTTCGATGCCGCGCATCCGCGCCACGAGTCCTCGCTGCGCGAGCGACGCGAGATTCGGGAGCGTCCCATCCGCCGTCCATGCGTCGAGCAGATCGGGGCTCGCCGCGTCGATGCCGATCACGAGCAGGCGTGCAGACGGCGCGCTCACGAGCGCCGGCGCAGGGCGTCGCGCAGCAGGTGCCGTGTGAACGGGAGATATCGCCACCCGGACGGCTGCATCAGCGATGCCACGTGCCAGCGCCACGCCGCGAGGCGTGCGCCCGCGACGAGCTCGTGGTCGGCGGCCGCGTGATAGGCGCCCGCGATGCGCGAGCGCAGTGCGCGACGCACATCGTCGGGGAGATTCAGCGCGATGATGCGGCGCAGCCCGGCCACCTGGCCGAGCACGTACGCACGCGAGAGCGATTCCGCCTCCGGACTGCCCACGCTGTACACGACCGTAGGCGTGTCTCGCCAGATGACCGGATGCTCCGCGGCAATCCGCAGCGCCAGATACGTACACTCGAGATAGCTCGGCATCTCCTCGAAGACGTGCAGGCCGACGGCCTCCGTTCGGCACAGCCACGACCCGGGCAGGAACCAGTTGCCCTCGAGCATCGTGCGAAGTGGATCCGCATGCACCCGGTTGTCGGCCTTCACGTGCAGCTCATCGCCGGAGCCGTTCCGCCGGAAGCCATTGGTGATCACGGCCGCGCAATCCGCACGCTCCTCGAGCGCCCGAACACGGAGCAGGAGCGCGCCGGGCAGAAGAAAGTCGTCATCATCGAGCGCGGTGAACCATGGCGTCTTCACCATCGCGCGTCCGGCGGCGAGTGCGGCGGGAAGGCCCGGCGCCTCTCGCACCAACAGCATTACGCGGCGATCTTCACTGAGCTCGCGCTCGACGGCAGCATCGCGACGTGGCCCATTGAGCACGATGAGCACGGTCGGGCACACGCCGTCCTGCGCGAGCGCGCTCGCGATCGCGGCCTGAAGCGAGGCCGCGCGCTCGCGCAACCCGAGCGTCGGGATGATGATCGTCACGGCGCGATCGGCCACGGTCATGCGCGCGTCACCGGAAGTGGAGGAGCATGGAGCTCGACGCAAGGCGATTCCGTGAGGGCGCGACGCTCGACACCGACACATGTATCGTCGGCGCGGGTCCGGCAGGGCTGGTACTCGCGGCGGAGCTCGTGGACAAGCGGTGCGATGTGATCGTGATCGAAAGTGGGAGTCATCGATCGGAAGCCGACATTCTCGCGCTCAATGTTGGTGAAACCAGCGGAGATGTCTATGCCGGCCTCGGTGCGACCCGCAGTCGGGGCATCGGTGGCACAGCGCAGATCTGGAATTCGGCAACCGCGGGCATGATCGGAGCCAAGTACGCGCCTCTCGATGCGGCAGACTTCGAGCGTCGCCCCGGCCGCGAGCACGCTGGCTGGCCCTTCACGCTCGACGATCTCCGCGCCGACTACGAGCGCGCGCAGCGGATCTGCGGCCTCGGTCCGTTCTCGTACGACGGAGGCGCGTGGGCCGATGCGCGCCACCAGCCATGGAGCACGCTCGGTCCCGCGATTGTATCCCGGGTGTACCAGATGGGCACGCGAGACGCTCTCCTGTCGCCGCTTCGAGCACGCGTCGCTCGCGCGACCAACGTGCGCCTGTGCACGCATGCGACCGCGGTGGCGCTGCACGCCAATTCATCGCAGCGAAGCATCACGCACATCTCCGTTGCGACACCGGGAGGTGCGCGCTGGACCGTGCGTGCAAAGCGCGTCGTGCTCGCCGCCGGCGCGGTGGAGAACGCCCGCCTGCTGCTGCTTACCAACGACGGGACCGGCGCGATGGGCAACGGCTCCGGGTGGGTGGGGCGCGGATTCTTGGAGCACCCTCGCGACCGCGCGCTCACACTGCATCCGCGAAGCACCGATCTGTACGCGCGTTCGGCGTTCTACGATCAGTGGCGCGCCGGCGACGGGACGTGGATCGTCGGCCGGCTCGCGCTCGATCGGGCGATGATTGCGCGGGAGGATCTGCTCAATGCGTCGGCGACGCTGATACCACGCCCAATCACTCGGCGTCTTCGATTGACGGCCGGATTGCCGCCGTTCGCCGCGGGCTGGATGCGGAGGGAGGGCCACGGCTGGTCCCGCACCCGTCATCCCGCGCGCGCATACGATGGATTCACCGTGCTGCTCAACGTCGAGCAGACGCCGCATCGCGACAATCGCGTGACGCTGAGCACGCGCCGCGACTCGCTCGGTGTGCCGATCCCTGCGCTGCACTGGAGCTGGCGCGCCGACGATCACGACCGTCTCGAGCGTCTGCGCGCGCTGTTTGGCACGGAGCTCGAGGCACTGGGCACGGTGACGGTCGACCACGCTGCATGCCCCGATCCGAATGCGCACCACCACGCGGGGACTACGCGCATGCACGACGATCCGCGCCAGGGAGTAGCGGACGCACACGGCCGCGTCCACGCGACGGACAACCTCTACGTGGCCGGAGCCTCCACATTTCCAACCGCGGGATTCGTCAATCCAGTGCTGACGATCGTGGCCTCGAGCGTGCGACTCGCGCGGCACCTGAGCGCCACGGGCTAACCCGGCTCGGACGCTCCCAGATTCAGCCGCGACGCCGCCACCCCCGCCCAGGCATCGTCGCTCTCGGCCTCGCTCTCGCCCAGCGGGAGCGGCTCGGTGTGCAGCACGTCGCTGGCGAGTCGTGGAGAGAGTTGCAGTGGCAGCGCCACGGAGAACGTCGAGCCCTTGCCGTACTCGCTCTCGACGCGCACGGAGCCGCCGAGTGCCTGGATCAGCTTGCGCGTGATGCTCAAGCCGAGGCCCGTGCCGCCGAACTCCCGCGTGCGCGACTGATCGACCTGGCGGAAGTCCTCCCAGATCGCTTCCATGTCCTCCGGGCGAATACCGATGCCCGTGTCCTCGATGTCCACGCGCACGACGTTGCCCTCGATGCGCACGCGCACGACCACGCCACCGGTATTCGTGAACTTCACCGCGTTGCTGAGAAGATTCAGCAACACCTGCTTGATCTTGGTCTCATCGCTGATCATCACCGGCAGATCGCCGGGCAAATCCGTGGAGAACGTCAGCCTCTTGCGACGGACGGTGGGCTCCACCTGCTGCGAGATCTCCGCGACCACGAGCGCCACGGACACCGGAGCGAGATGCAGCGGCATTTTGCCGGCTTCGATCTTGGCGAGATCGAGAATGTCGTTGATGAGCGCCAGCAGATGCTGCGCCGACACGTGAATGCGCCGCAGTCCCTCTTCCTGGCGGTCGTTCACATCGCCGTAGATGCGATCCGCGAGCAGCGCCGCGTAGCCCATGATCGCGTTGAGCGGAGTGCGCAGCTCGTGCGACATGCTGGCGAGGAACTCGCTCTTGAGCCGGTTGGCCTTCTGGAGCTCGCGCGACGACCACTGCAGTCGCTTGTTCTGCTCGCCGAGATCGGCGGTGGCGGCGCGGATGCGCGCCTCCAGCTGGGAGCTGAAGCGCTTGAGCTCCTCGTACAACCGCTCGTTCTCCACCTGCTTGGTGAGATCGTGCAGCACGGAAACGATCGCCATCGGCTCGCCGCGCGCGTTCATGATCTTTCCCGACACCACTTCCACCGGCAGCACCGCCCCCGTGGCGGGCTGCGCGAGCCGCATCTGCTCGCGCCGCGCGTTCGCGAGCCCGATGGTGAAGTCGGAGATGAACGTCGTGAACTTGGTGTCGTTGCCGCGCACCGCAGCGGCCCGCGCGTGGTTGTCCGCGTGCGTGTCGAACTGGAAGAGCTCCTCCGCCTGCGGGTTCATGAGGATGATGTTCGACCGGTCGTCCGTCACCAGGATCGGATCGGCCACGTTCTCGAGAATCAAATTGAGCCGATCGCGCTCGCGCGTGGCATCGATCTCCGCCAGCCGGCCGCGCTGCACCTGGCGCTCGAGCTCCGCCACGGCGCGCCGGAGATCGGTGACGTCGCGAAGCACGGAGACGAATGCGCCCTGTCGCGAGGACTCGTGCAGCGGATGCGCCAGCACCTCGAAGAGCAGATCGTTCCCCTCGTCGGGATCGACGAGGTTCAGCTCGCGCGCGCCGCCCTGCGCGCGCGGGCCGCCGATCACGGAGCGAGAGAGGTACGATGTGAAGAGCAGATTGTTGATCTCGACGGCCCGGCGCCGCCCCTCGGAATCCAGATCGCTCGTGGAGAGCAGGTGCTCCGCGCGCCGGTTCTGCACCACGATGTCGGTGGCGGCATCGGTGATGACGATCGGATCCGGAAGCGAGTTGATGATCGTCGTCAGCAGATCGCGCTGCTCATCCAGACGCTCGGCCGATTGGCGATATCGCTCCATGTGTTGCGTGCGCGCCAGCACGGGTCCGGCCAGCAGTGCGGCGCCCGCCAGGGCATCCGCGTTGATGTGCAGGCTCGCGCCCTCGAGCAGGATCGCGGCGAAAGGCGCGTGCCCGATGCGGCGGCGTCCCTCCGGGGCGGTGAGCTGCGGCAGCTGGCGACAGGGCGTGGGCACCGCGGAGCGCAGGCGCTGCTCCGTCATGATCGGGGGCGATCCCTTCTGCTGCGGCTGCGGAAAGGGGAGGATCAGGCAATCGTCGAACGGCAGCGCGACCTCGCGTCCGCCCCGCTCGCACAGGAGCGGCGTGAGCGAGAGCACCGAATACGAGAGTGGATGTGATTCGTGCTCCACGGTGAACCGCAACGCGGGCGCGTCGTCCGTGCCGTACCCCGTGCACGCCGCGAGCGCGAGCGCGGAGTCGTCGTCGTCGAGCGTGAAGAGCAGCGCACGCGATGCGCCCGCGAATTTCGCGAGCTGCTCGCACACGAACTGCGCGGCAGTCGCGAAGTCGGGAGCCTCCGCGATCACGGACAGAAATTCGGCCACGCTGTCGCCGCCGAGTGTCACGGCGGCCGCGGCCGGGGTCAGATCACGCGCTGAGCTCGACAATGCGACGCTTCAGCTCTGCGTTCTCGACCTGCATTCGTGCGAGCTCCATTTCGAAGCCGGACGCGACCTCGCGCGGTCGCGAAACAGGTCCGGTGATGCCGACCGCTTCGGAATACTTCAGATACGTGTCGATGGACGCGACGACGATGCGCGCCTCCACCGTCACGAGGTCGATGCCAACGAGCGAGACGCGCACCCATGCGTCGATGACGATGCCCTTATCGAGAACTCGATCGAGGACGTCGATGAGCGAGCTGCCGCTCGGAGAACGCTCAACGGCCATTTAAGCTGGCTCCGTGGAAGAGGTTGTGGGGGCGGACACTTCGGGGCCGCCAACGAGTCGTTCCAGTTGGCGCTCGATGTGCGCCAGCCGATCGTCCAGTGCCGGCGAGATCATTACCGCCACGTTCGATGTGAGACGTGGGTCGTGACGCCACCAGTTCAGGCCGATCTCCTCCGCCTTGTCGATCGAGCACACGAGCAGACGAATCTGGATCGTGAGCAGCTCGACGTTCGCAAGGTTGATCTTGATGTCGCCTGCAATCACGAGGCCCTTGTCGAGCACTCGGTCCAGGATGTCGACGAGTCCGTGGCTGCGCGTGGGAGAGACGAGGTCTGCCAATCAATGCTCCGTGCTGCGCCTCAAGCGCGTTAACGTACGCGGCCCAACGGTCCGAGATCGATTTCCAGCTCTTCATCCGAGAGTCCGAACACGGTCTTCAGCTCGCGCAACCGTCCGTCGAGCGAGAGCAGGGCCAAGCCGAGCCGTTCGACTTCCTCGTCGCTCAGCGAGCCGCCGTCCATTCGTCTGACCGCCTGATGTTCAAGGACCTTACGAAGCACTTCGATGATGGTCAAGACGAGCTTCGCCAACCCCTGCTCGACGCCTTCTGGTGTCGCATCGATTCTCGCCGGGAGCGCGCTCGCGATCGCTCGCAGATCGACGTCGAGCGTTCCATCGTCGGACGCGTTCTCAGCCAATCCGTACCGCCGCGAATGAGTAGGCCGCTCCGGGTCCCCGCACCACGACGCGCAATTCAGGGATGGCAGAAGCGGCCTGCAAACTTACCACCCGTACATAACGCGCAACATTCTCGCGCGCAACGAGATGCGCGCGAGCTGCCAAGACCGGAGGCGCCGGACTTTCCACCACTCGCTCCGCGACGACGAGCTCGTTCAACAGGCGAGTCGTGGATTGCGCCAGTTCGGCGGCGCTGTCGCGCAATATTCGTTCCGCATGAATCCGGTTCCTCACGCGGAGCAGATGCTCCCGTCCCGAGCTCCCGCTTTCGCGAGGTGCGGCGGAATTCTCCTCGGGCGCAACCCCTGACGCAGCCACCAGAAAGCTCATCTCGACGCGCCCCTCAACCCTCGCCATCGCCTCGTCCAGCGACTCCGCACTTCTCTGGAGCGCCGCAGCGAGCGCTGCCTCGTCTGCGTGCAGCTGCCCGAAGAGCGATGGTACGACGGAGTACTCAGCGCTGATCGCTTCGCGCAGCACCGCATCGTGCTCGCGCAGCCGCTGCGGAGTTGCTTCGAGCGCCGATTCGGAAATGTCCGACACCCAGGCGCAACGCGCGCCAAGCGACAGCGCGCGCACGGGCCGACCATCCAGCCCTCGCGCGGATGCCGCAGGCAGAACCCCCCCTTCCAGCACACCGTACAGGTGCACCGGCATCACGCTGGCGGCTCGATCGATTTTCGCGCGAGCCGCTCCACCGCAACGAGCAAGAGGCGCAGATCGAGCCGCACGAGGTCGACGCCGGCGACCGCGATCGTCACCTCGCCGCTGATCACCACACCCTTGTCGAGCACGCGGTTGAGCAGGTCGCTCAGGATGAGAGGCTCGTCCCCTTCTTCCTCGAGCATCGAGTCGGTCTCCGCACGCGCCAGCTCATCCACGTTGCGCATCTCCGGTCTCGCGCGCGAAGTGATACGCCGGCCACGGGCCGGTGAAATCGACGCGGAAGCCCGCGGGCGCGCGCAGCGCGATGAGCTCCGAAAGCGCGCGCCGGAACTGGTCCAGTCGTTCGTCGTCCACGAGAAAGCTGGCGTTGAGAATGGCGGGTTGCGTGCTCGCGCCCCGCGATTCCGCACTTGCGATCGCGGCAGGCAGCGGCTCGCGCACCGCTGCGCGCGCGAGCGGCGAAAGCGCACCGTACATCGCCTGCGCGATGTCACTGCTCACACGACGCAGCTCCGTGCGTCGCGCCTCATCGAGCTTGCGCTGCAACAGATATCGCTGCCCCGGCGATGCACGCTCGGCGCCGCTCTCCAGCTCTCGAATGTGCGGGCTCAGATCCGGGAGTGCGGCATCGAGCATCGCATCGTCGCGATAGACCCGCACGGTATACTCGCGCGCGCCAAGCAGTCGCGCGAACAGCCGGCTCAGCTCATCGCGACGCTCGCCGACCATCGCGCGAATTGCCGCCTCATCGCGAAAGAGCGAGAAGATCGGGAGCGGAATGACGGGCGCGGCGTCCGCCGCCGCCGTCACCACCCGATCGTGCGCCTCCGCTCGTGGCGCGAGCCACGCCAGCTCGCCGACTCGCGACTCCACCTCCCCCGGTGCGTACGTCGCACCGTCGACCTCCGACACGAGAACGGCCATCGGCTGCCGGCGCACGCTTGCGCTGTCACCCGCGAGGGTGACGGGCATGGCATCGATGCCCACCATGCGATGCAGGTGATTCGTCACGAGCTCCCTCTCTTCGGGGAGCAGCACGATGGCATACGCGTACAGCAGCGGCGACACGGTCATGATTGCACGGTGCGACTCAACGACGAGGTGATGCTGCCGTGTGCGCGGATCGGGTGCCCGGCGTCATGAGCCGGCTGGTCACGCGACGCACCAGCTCTCTGCCCATCGCCGGATCGCGCTGATCCCGCGCGGCGACGGCTCTGTCTCGAATGCAACAAGCTGCGCAGCCGTAGCCGTCGCAGGAAGGGGGATCCGCGGTGGTGATTCGCCCGCTGCGATACGATTCCAGATGACCGCGCGTATCTCGACGCCGAGCACGCCGACGGCGTCCGTGAGCCGGCGCGTTTCGCGGTGCACCAGCGGCTCGTCCAGCGCGACTACGATCAGCGACGTGCGGGCGGGATCACTCAACAAGGCGCTCACCGCTCGAATCCGCTTCGCGAGCGCGAGCAGATCCGCCCCCGCGTCGCCCAGCGCACCGAGCTCCCGGTAGCGGAGCACGAGCCGCATCAGCTGATGCGTCCAGTCGAGCGCGATCGCGGGCATCTCGAGCAGGCGGAGCAGGTGCCCGGTGGGAGCGGGATCGACGATCACTCGTGCGAAGCGCTGCTTCCCGACCGCATCGGCTATGGCCGCGAGCGCATGGAGCTCATCGATGCCTGGCGGCGCGAGCGCGAACAGGTCGCGCACGATGCGCCGATCCGCGCTCGCGTCGATCGCGTGCGCGGACAGCGCATCGAACAGCGCGTCGATGCGCTCCGCGTATCCGGCGCGCAGGCGCGCGAACGCGGCGCCCGCGTCGGCCTGGCGAGCGAAGAGTCCCGGAACGCCCGCCACCTCCACCTCGTCATCGCCAATCGGCAGTGCGAGCGCATCCGCCAGCGACGGCGCAGGATCGGTCGAAACGAGGAGCACGCGAGAGTCGCTGCCCGGCTGTGCCGCTGTGAGCGCAAGCGCGCAGGCGACTGTGGTCTTGCCCACGCCTCCCTTGCCGCCGACGATCGTGAGCGCGCTCAGTGGAGAGAGCCGCGCGATGCCGCGCGCGCGAGCGGCTCCGGGCTCGCGCGGTGATGCCTCCCGTGCGGACGCACGTGACGCACTCGCTACGTCGCGTCCCCGGGGTTCATCGGCCAACCGCGCGCCCCACTCGCGCGCACCATCCAGTCCCAGCGTCACCGCTCCACGCTTTGCGGTACGCCACGCGGCGCCCGACGCCACGCTGCGCAGCTCGGACGACGAGTCGCTCGACCGATGCTCATCGGCACTCGCGTTGACGATCACCGCCCCCACGGCGATGCCGCGTTCCGCGAGCGCGCGCGCGTAGCGCACACTCTCGGCCAGCACCACCGGCTCGTCGCGCGTCACGAGAACTGCCGCGCACCGCGCGCGATCGCCGAGCAGTTCCGTGAGCGAGGCCACGCGCGCGCGCATCGACGCGAGAAACGCATCCGCGTCGTCCGTGCGATAGCGGTGCATGAGTGTGCGCACCATGAATCGGTGCTTGTCCTGCATCGCGTCGAGCAGCGACAGCAGGAGCGTGAAGCTCCGCGGCAGGTCGAGCAGCCGCAGGGTGTGCCCCGTCGGCGCCGTATCGATGATCACGCGCTGCCAGCGATCATCCGTCGCGAGCTCCGTGAGGCGAAAGAGCGCCATCGTTTCGTCCACGCCCGGCAGCGCTCCGTCCACAAGCGCTGCGACATCGCTGCGCGCGAGATAGGTGCCGCGGTCCACGATCGTGACCAGCACGTCGCGCGAGCGCTCGAGAAATCGGTCACGCTCGACCGGCGCGTCGAGCTGAAATGCCGAGAGGTGCGCGCTGCCGTCGATCGGCAGCGGGTCGGGTCCGAGAGGCGCGCCCAGCGCATCGCTGAGTGCGCGCGCGGGGTCGGTGGACAGCACGAGCGTGCTCGTGTCGCGATCCGCGGACGCGACCGCGAGCGCCGCAGCGCACGTCGTCTTGCCAACGCCACCCTTCCCGACCACGAGCACCCAAGGCGGTAGCTGGTCGAGGAGCGCGGCGGCGCCGCTCACGTGTCCTCGTCGCCCCCGCTCTCGGTGTCGGCATCCGATGGGCGGGCCATGCGTACCGGCCCGCCAGCGGTGCCCATGCCGAGTCGCTCGCGCCACTCGCGGATGTCGCGCAGCTGGCGCATGAGCGCGGCCTCTTCCGCTACGTAGGCGTCATCGTCGATGTCTCCGAGCTCGAGGCGCATCTGAAGCTCCATCAGCGCCTCCTTCACCGGCGTATCATCCACCAGCTCATCCTCGACGACTCGCTGCACCTTCCCGAGCGTCCACTTGATTCCAGCCACGGGTCCGGTGACCGGCCAGAAGACGATCGTGCTCAGAAGTCCCACGCTCGCCCCCGCGCGCTCAACTGGCTTTTTCGAGCTTGAGCTTGATGTTGACGAAGTTGTACGGCGGCCATGGCCCGGTGTACTTGAAGGTGAGCAGGTCCTCGTACTTGCGGCTCACCTCGCGCACGCGCTCGTCGAACTCTTCGCTTCGGCCGCGATCCACGAGGAAGGCGGCGTTCAGGATCATGCGATCGCCGATGACCTTGTTGCTGCGGCTCGCGACGGCAACGGGCTTGAGCGCATCGTGCACCTCGGAGACGTAGCCGTTCCCCGTCTCCTCCAGCGCGGCTTCGATCAGGCGGCCGAGCTGCATGCGCGCGAAGTACGTGGACGACGCGGCATTGCGCGTGATCTCGTCCTTGAGCCGGCGGATCTCGTCGTTCGAGCTCTCGATGTTCGCGACGACCTTGTCGCGGTCCCACAGCACCTTGAGACCGAACTCGATCTTGTCGCGCATCTTGTCGAGCACGTCGGTGAATGCTTCGTAAGTGGAGCGCAGGAGCTCCGACACATCCTCTTCCGAGCGGAACACCGTGCCGAACGACATCGGAATCACCGTGAACTCGCGCATCACCGTCTCGTTCACGAACTCGTGGGCGAGCACGTTCTCGCGCGTCGGATCGTAGATCACGATCGGAGTGTCGCTCACCACCGCCGCCAGATCGCTGTGATGCACGGTGTATACGCGGCGATGTCCGCCGATGCCGATCTCCCCGAAGCTGCGTTCGTGCTCCTGCCGAATGATGCAGTACACGTACTTCCCGCCCTCCTCGGCGCTCCCCGGTTCTCCGGGCGCAGCACCACTGGGAGCGTGGCCCGGACTGTAGTCGGCACCGCGTGAGCTCGTGACAGGAGCGGTCGTGGCGCGGCTGTTTTCGATGGCGTCCGGCATGTCGCTCATGTAGTTGGCCTCGTCGAGTTCGGCGTCCGGGCTCCGGCGCCGCAAAGCTACTGGGAACGCACCAGCCTTGCCATGCAGCGAGGATGAATGTACGCAATGCAGCCGGCGCTCGATCTGCAGCATCGAGCGGCAGGCAGCTAGAGTAGCACGGCCGAAATGGCGAAACCAGAGCTTCCTGGCGGACGTGCCCGGTGACGGCCCTCAGCCTTGTGAGAGCTGACACGCGACTTACGGGCCACCAGCTCAAACATAACGGAGTGGCTCGACGAGCTGCCTCCAGCCTCGCGCGGCACTCACCGGAGGCCCAGACGGGAGAGCGCGTACTGCACGGCGAGATCGGTCGTGCTCCAGAGCTGCACGTCCGAGCTCGTGCCGTAGCGCGTGGGCAACAGGCGCCCGTCGCTGATTCGATAGCTCCACACCTCGTTGTGCTGAAGGTGAGAGGCGGTCACGGCCGAGAGCACGCGCTCGAGCGATGTCCGGAGCGAGCGGACGTACGGCTCGAGCATCGGATTTCTGACGCGACCCGTGGAGTCGAGCGCCGCCGAGAGCTGCTCGGCCGTGCCGAGAAGGAAGAGATTCACTTCGCGACCCCACACGACGCGCGGTGAATGGTACAGATCCTTTTCGAACATCCGCCACACCTCGGGCGACGCATAGGCATCGTTCGCGACCACGGGGCCGAGTGTGTCCACGAAGAGCCCTACGGGATAGTAGCGCACGAACGGCTCGACCTCGCGCAATACCTCGTCCGACGTGCCGCGCCCGCCCGCATCGCGAACGGAGTGATTTCGCAGAAAGAGATCCGTCGCCGGATCGGTGTTGGCGACGGGGATCGGCGCGCCGCGAGCATCGAGGGAAAGCGCGAGGAACACGACGGAGTCTTCACGCGCGTGGTGTTGCACCATCGTCTTTTCCCAGTAGCGTCGCTCGGATGTTGGAAGCGAGGCGAGCTTGGCGCGAATGCGCCCTTCGACCTCGCGCGGGCCGAGCGCGACCACGAACAGCTTCCGGGCGCGCTGCCAATTCTCGATCGCACGAAGCAGCGGCATCGAATCATCGAGCCACGTTCCGAGCGGCGAGCGAGCGATCTCGGGAGTGACGGATTCCAGCGCCCGGCTCGAGAACCCGAGTGCGCGCAGCGACGTCAGCGTGCTCGCGATCGCCTGTAGCGCGCGAGGTGCCCAGATCGCGTTGATGTCCATCGCGAAGCGCCCGTTCGCGTAGCCCACGTCGCTGTCGCGCCAGCTCGCGGATTGCCAATGGGTGGAGTCGCGGCGGACGAAGCTGACGAGATTCGTGGCGACGGGATTCTGCGCAAAGGCCCGGGTTTCCGTGGCGACGAGCGCCATCTCGCGCAGCATCAGCGTGAGGTGTCGCTCGCCATTGCTCGCGGTCTCGCGCAGAAACGCACGCTTGCGCTCCGCGGGCACCATGGAGTCCGCGAGATACAGCGCCTCGAGCACCGGCAGCTGAAACTCATCGTCCATCATGTGGTAGTTCTCACGCGTGCGCCGGAGCTCCCGCAGAATCCCGCGCGCCGCCGCGAGATCGGTGTCCGCGCGCGCGCGGTCGCCGCTGCGCGACTCGCGGAAATAGCCCTGCATGCGCGCGTTGTACTCATCGGCGTGCTCGCGGATCGCCTGGTCACCGAGCGCCTCTTCGTGCGACACATCGCCGGTGGGCGCGAGCTTGCCGAGCACGCTGCCAATCACGCGCTCGGACATCGCCGGCGTCCAGATCGAGCGCATCATGAGGGCAGTCATCATCCCATCACGCCCGAAGTACGTCGCGTAGTTGGGCAGCCCTGCCATGAGCTTCTCGCTCGAGCTCAGAAGCTCGACGCTCCGCACCTCGCGCTCGAGGCGGCGAGCACGATCAGCGCTGTCGGTGGTTCTCGTGGCAGCGAGAAAGGACAGAAATCCCGGGCTGAAGATCTCGTTGCGCGCGAGCGGCGTGAGCGCGGTGCCATCGGTTGTGACGCGAATCCCGAGATGAATCGTGCGCCCGGTGCGCGCGCGAACCGACACGGTTCTGCCGACCACGCGGGCACTGGCATCGCGCGGAGTGCCGATGATCTCGAGCGAGAGATGGCTCTTGCCGTCGAGTGCCGCCCGCGCGATCCGAACCGTCCACGAAGCCGCCGAACGGCGCGAGGTAATGGTGGGAGTGAGGCGGGACTTCAGCTCGGCGACGCTGCTCGCGCCAAGCAGCGAGAGCTGCGCTCGCCGTTCGGCATCGGGAAGGCGCGCAATGTTCGCCACGAGCAGCGATTCCGGTGCGACGATGTATGGAGGCGCGGAGAATGGCCGCAGATGACCGCGCGCGTATTGGAAATCGCGCTCCACGCGCATGGTCCCCAGCAGGAACCAGCCCAGCGTCACGCTCGGCGCTGCGGCCTTCAGATGGTACGTGATCGAGCGTGCACTTCCCGCATCGCCGACCGTTGCGGCATCGGAATCCCAGTCGAGGCTCGCCGCACGACCCGCCGCATCGCGCGCGGTGAATGCGGCGCTCTCGTCGAGCGCATCGGCCCAGAGCAGCACCTCGCGACCGCTGCGGCGGTCGAGATAGATCTGGACGGTGTTCGATTTGGAGTCGCGATAGAAGCGCGTTGCGTAGCCCTGATAGGCGGCGGTATCGTCCATCCCGGGCTCGGGAAAGAACAGCGCCGGGACGACTTTGCGGCCACTGTCGATCGGCGCCGAATTCGGAGAGCTGCGAGCAGGCGCCGGAACCGCCACCGCCTGCAACAGGAATCCGAGCGCGAGCAGCGGGAGCGTCATCGAGCAGTGCTCGGGGCGTGCGGGATCACGCGGCGCCCCGCGGCATCGACGATCACGTCGTAGCGCTTCCCTCTCACGTGCAGGTCGTGGAGCACGAGCCTCCGGATGTGCGACGGCAGAATGGCTGAAAACTGCGGCTCGAGTCCGCCGCTTCGAAGGCGCAGGCCCGTGTAGCCGAAGATCACCTGCTGGAGGAAGCCACCCGCGCCCGTGAGAAAGTTCACCGCGTGATTGGTCGGCGTTTCGGACAGCATGAGAAACGGTCCCTGCAGATGTGCACGATAACTGTACGGGAGCAGCGAATCCACGAGCGCGTGATCGCCGAGCTCCGCTGCGTCCACTGAGAGCAGCGTGACGCCCATCATCGCGCCCTGCTCCTCATCCTTGATGTTCTTCGTCGCCTGCATGAGGTGCGTGCGTTTCGCGCGATCGCTCATCGGCACGCCCAGCGGATAGCTCAGCAGGGGGGTGATCCAGCCGAGCGTGGAATCGGGCGCGCCCTCGTAGGTGCGAAAGCTCTGCGTGGACGAATCGAAGGGCATGTGGAGCTTCGCCGCAACCGTGGCCCAGCGGGGGTCCGCGCGCACCCCGAGCCGGGCGCTTGCGGCGGAAGCGATCTCCAGATTCCGTTTCGCCACGCTGTTCGTGTAGGCATCATCGTTCACGCCCACGAGTCCCTCGGCAACCGATACGACGTCGTCGATGTGATAGAGGTCGCGCGACGAGTCGTGCGTCGCGCGGCTCACCCAGAAGTCGGCGGTCGCGCGGATCACCGGGAAGCCCTTGCGGGCGAGCCACGCGGAATCGCCGCTCGCGAGATAGTACTGCCACTGCGCGACCGCGACATCGCCATTCACGTGAATCTCCGAGTGCGCGTTCTGCGCAGCGAAGTGCGGCGTAGTCTCGTTGCCGCGATCATCCGCCTCCCACGGGTATTGCGCACCGCGGAATCCGTTCGCGCGCGCGTTGGCCCGTGCGGCGCCGATCGTGCGCGCGCGAAAATCGACCAGCGAGCGGGCGACATCCGGATGCGTGAGCACGAGTGCGGGAAACATCCAGCTGTCGGAATCCCAGAACACGTGCCCGTAGTAGCCGGCACTCGAGAGCCCCATGGGCGGAATGGCGAGTGCCGTTCCCGAGTCGGCGCTGCAGAGCAGATAAAACAACATGGAGCGCACGACTCGCTGCAGCGCCGGATCGCCATCGATCTCGATGTCCGTCTCCCAACGCTTGCGCCATGAGGCTGCGCTGCGCGCGGCAATCGCATCGTAGCCGAGCCTCCGCGCGGCGGCCGCTCGGCGCGTCGCCTGCGATGCGGGCTGCGCTCCCTCGAGGGATGAGACGACGCTCAGGAGATCCGAAAAGGTGTACGTGCGTCCGGGCGCCGCGTCGAAGGCGATCTCGAGCATCGCGGTGTCGCCCGACGCTGTCGTGTGCGTGGCCACTCCGCTCAGGTCGCGCGCCCACCCGATCGCTGCCGCTTCAGCGAGTGTCTGTGTGCGTCCGTCCGGCATGGCGCTCATGACGAGCGTTCCGCCGCCCGTCGTGAGTGCGGCGCTTCGCGTGCGCACGGCCATGTGACCCGCATACCAGAGCTCGCGCGGTCCCCACTCGCGCTTCACCTTCTCCAGCGTCGCGAGGGGGAGCCGCTGCGGCGGAGACCAGTTCGCCAGCGCGAATCGCACGCGCATGCGAGTGGCCGCATGCGGAGTCAGCGCGATCCGGATCGCCGCCTGGTACGGATCGGCGCGCGAGATGAAGGTCTCGGTGTGCACGGCGGTTCGTCTCGAGCCGTTCCGCCACTCGTAGCTCGTGCGCGCGATGCCATTGCGCATGTCGATGACTTGCCTGTACACG
Organism: Gemmatimonadaceae bacterium; assembly: GCA_025929535.1. GTDB lineage: Bacteria > Gemmatimonadota > Gemmatimonadetes > Gemmatimonadales > Gemmatimonadaceae > FEN-1250. The sequence goes on along the minus strand of JAICLZ010000013.1, from coordinate 16,622 downwards.
CCGAACGCGCTCGGCGAGACGGCGCTGAGCCATCGCTCGCCATCGAAGACGTCGATCGCATTCCAGGCGGGAGCGGCAGCGATGCGGGGAACATCGCCCGTAGCGTTCTCGTAGAGGCCGGCGATCAACGAGATCGAGGCGCCCACACCCGGTGCGGGGATCACCAACCCCACGTGCCCGTTGCCGATGAAGGGCGACGGATGGCGCGCGGGGTCATTGGTGGAAAGAAGAAACGTCGAATCGCGTGCCGGGTCCGGCGGCGTGCTCTGCGCGAAGAGCGGGACCGCGACGAGCACGATCGCCAGCACGATGCGCACGCCCGCCGCCGATGCGCGGGACGGCGGGCCACACTTCACCCGCCATCCATTGAATTCAACGATCACCGCTCAGGGCCGCGGCTCTGTTGCTCCCTGCGATCCGAAAGTGTAGCGCATCGCGACCATGAGTCTGCGCGGCAGAATCGGGCGTGCGAGAAAGATTCCGGTACCGCCATTGCTCAGCAGCCGGGGATTCCCTTCCTCGAGCCCGTCGTTCTGGAAGGCATTCAGCAGGTTCGCGTCGACCGAGATGTTCGAATTCGGAAACATGTAGGATGCTCCGAAATTGAAATAGCTGTACGCGGGAAGCGTCGTGCCCACCGTGACATCGGCGAATCGCGATCCCACATAGTGCCAGTCTGCCACCGCGCGCACCCGGCTGAACGAGTAGGCGGCCGAGAGATTCCCGATGGCCTTCGGCACACCATTGATCAGACTCCCGATGTCCGCACCAGCGCCCGTCCCGAGCTCTGCCCGCAGGAAGGTGCCGTTCCCTCGCAGCTCCAGCCCCTGAATCGGGTTGGCGAGTAGCTCCAGCTCCACTCCCTTCGAGTTGTTCTCGGGTGAGAATTGAACCGTCCACACCGATCCGCCGGTGACGGGGTCGACGATGAGGCCCTGCGAAACGATGTTCTGGAGCTTCGTGTAAAATCCGTTGAGCGTAAAGCCTAAGGGCCCGAGGATTCCCTTCACTCCTCCCTCGATCGACTTCACGGTCCGCGACTCGAACAGATCCACCTGCTGTTGCGCCGCGGCGTTCAGGAACTCATCGAGCGCCGGCATCTTGTATCCGCGCGCAGCCGACGCATAGATCGAGATGTTGTCGGTCACGGCGTAGTTGAGGCCCAGCGAAGCGGCCCAATCGGTGATGCCGCGGTTGAAGTGCCGGAAGCTGCCGTTGCCGAACGTCTCGTTGTTGTACGTCGTCGTCGAATCTCCATCCAGATCGAACGTGGATGTGTTCTCCGCGCTCTGAACGTAGTTGTCGTACTCGACGCGGCCACCGAGATCCGCGCGCAGCTTGTCCGTGAGCTGAACGTTGCCACCGAGCACTCCGGAGAACACCGTCGTCTGGCCGGTGCCGTTCGCGTATCCGGACATCTGATTCAGGAAGCCGTTCTGCGTGATCCTCTTGGGCGTTCCACCTGGAGTCGTCACGATGGCGTCGAGGAATTTCACATTGTCCCCGACATCCGTGAGCACCTGCGTGAAATACCAGTTGTTCGTCTGCGTGTAGTTCGCGAAGTACGCACCGGCGTTCACGTTCACGATTCCGAAGGCCTTGTTCACCGACAGCTGATCCTGGAACGCCGAGAGCGGTTTGGCGACGTGGATGTCCTGTCCCGGAGCCACCAGGCCGTTCGGAGTGTTGAACGGGAGTGGATTGCCGGCCGCATCGAAGTGATTGGTGTAGAAGAGCTGAATCGTGCTGCCGACCGGCAGCCCCAGCGCCGCCTGCCCTTTGGGGCCGGTGATGAAGTCGTTCACGCTCATCGCGTTGGACGGAACGAGTGCGTTCCACTCCTGGTGATCGTTCATCACCTGCGCGCTGTTCCGCAGATGCCAGTCGTTCTTCAGATCGAACGCAACGTCGGCCGTGAACCACGAGGCGACGGTGCGCAATCCGTTCTCCAGGGGAAGCTGCACGGTTCCGTCCGGCGTGGGCACCGACAGTCCGAGCGCCTCGCTCGTGTTCATCGAGCCGTACTGGCCAAAGCCCGGTACGAACTGAGGATCCTTCGCGTTCTCGAACGGCAGGTCGAGAATGAACTGGTTGCGATCGTTGATGATTTTCGCCGAGAAGCGAACGTATCCGTTGTCCAGCAGGCGCGTGATGTTTCCCTTGAATTGACCGCCGCGGATGCCGGGGAATCCGGGATCCCGCACGCCGTGATCGTAGCGATAGAAGCCGCCGACGTTGAAGCGCCAGTCATCGCCGATGGGTCCATTCAGGTCCACATCATAGCGGGCAAGTCCCTGCGTCGCTCCCGTCGCGACCATGCTTCCCTGAAGCTGATCGCCACCGGTCTTGTTGATGAAGTTCACGATCGCGCCCGGCGTATTCGAGCCGAACAATGATGAGCTCCCGCCGCGCACGACCTCCATGCGCTCGATGTTCTCGTCGGCGCGAAAGAGATTGTCGGCGTTCATGAAGAACGTGTGCATGGTCGGAAACACGGGCAGACCATCCTCCATGAACATCACGTATTCCACACCGAGAATTCCTCGCATGCTGATGTTCTCGTTGACCTCGCCGCCCGAGCTCTCGACGCGAGTGAAGCCCGGTACGTAGCGCAGCATCTCGGTCGTGCTTCGGGGTTGCGACTGCTGGATCTGTTCGGGGCTGAGCGTCGTGATCGCAACGCTCGACTTCAGATTCGCAACCGGTGCCGGCGTTCCCGTCACGACGATCGCCTGCAGCTGGAGTGGATCCTGACGAATCGTGAAGTCGTGCGTCGCCTGCTGGCCGGCCATGACCGTCACGCTCGCCGAGTCGGGACGGAATCCGATGAGACGCGTGCGAACCAGGTGCGTGCCCGCTGGCACCTGACCGATCGTGTACGACCCATCGGGGCGCGAGAGCGTTCCGAGATTGGTTCGATCGATGAATACCTGTGCACTCGGCACCGGCGCGCCGTGCTCGTCGACCACCTTGCCGGCGATGCTGCCGGTTTGGTCGGTGCCCTGCGCGCGAGCAGTCGAGGGCGAGGCGGACAGGGCGATGAGCACAGCGGCAGTGGGAATGGCGAGCACGGTCCACGAATTTCGTCGAGCCAGACTTCGCATCGATCTCATGACGGCATCCTCCATGTTTTCGGGATTTTTTCGTTGCTGGATTGCGAGGTGCGGACGGGAGGTGCGCATGGCACGAGCACCTCGCACTGCGGTGCAGTCGGAGCGTGTGGAGGCGGCGAATGCGAACGCGCGCAAGGCGGTTCGCGCGCGATGCGAGACTGCAGGGCGCGAACGGTGGCACGCGATGTTGTGGGGAACGGCGCGATGTGCCGCACCAATCGTGCTCCGCGAAGGACAGCCATTTCGCGACGCATAGCCGGTGCCGTTCTGGTTGCTCGGCGCCAGAAGGCGACAAGCGAAGCGAGCTGGTCGGAGTCGCGACCGATGGTGAATCGTGAGCTGTCGTGCCCGGTGATTGTCCTCGCGTCACGCCTCGCGTCACGCCTCGCGTCACGCCGCGTCGCTCAGATAGTCGAGAGCAGCCGGTCCACCTGCTTCCCGATCCCGTCGACCATCACCTTCGGAAGCGGGAACGTGCGCGCCAGCTCGGCATCGAGATCCGAAGCCGCTGCACGGCCTCCGGCCGCTCTGATGTAGAAGCGCTCGTAGCCGGCAACCAGATCGGGAGCAGTACGGTGCAGCAGGAGAGCGCCAGCACGCACGGCTGCGGGGCTCTCGTATTGCGCGGCAACGCCCGTCTGTTTCTCGGCAGGCGTGGTGTTGTCGGCCACCGCTTGCCCCGATGCCAGCCCCGCAGCTTCATGAACGAAGACGTACACCGCGTCGAGCGCCGAGTCGCTGCTCGCCGGAAATTCGACCGCGACCGAGTGCTGGCCCGACGTAATCGTTCGACCCTCGCCGTCGAGCGGGAGCGACAACAGGATCTCGCCCTTCTCGAGCTGCGAGTTGTTCAAGTAGCCCCGCAGGAGTGGGTAATAGCGATTCGAAAAGAGCGTGTCCACCCTGGCGAGCACCGGTGCGAGCTCACGCTGGCGGTCGTTCCAGTACTGCTGGTAGAAGCGTGTATGCTCGTCGGCCAGCGACTGCGCGAACAGGCGCAGCCAGTCGCGATCGGCTTTGGTGCGATAGCTCTGCGCGTAGGCGGCGATGGCCGGCCGCATGGTCGAATCCCTCGCGGCATTCGGATCGCCTTCCGCCTGGAGGAATGCGGTGATGTCGGCCTGCATCTCCTCCCAGGTGCGCTCCTGCAACCCGAGGAACTGGCCCGAGATGAGGCCGGGGTTCGAGTCGAGCCCGCGTTGCAGCGTGGACGCATTGGCATCGAGCTGCGTCGTCACGCCGCGGCTGCTCTTGGCCGCCGCGACGATGTCGCGATACCCTCGCCGGAAGTACGGAACGCGCGACGTGTCGCGCTGCACCATCGCGTAGCCGTGCAGCCAGAGGTCGAGCACGTAGCTCGTGGTCACCGACCATGGTTTCACGGGAGCGCTGCTCGCGGCGGGAGCGGTGTCCGATGAGGGGGTGCCCGACCCGCCAAGGCTGGCGCAGCCCATGGCGAGAAGCGTGGCGCACGCACCGGCGAATTGTCTACGCATCGAGCACCTCGTTTGGGATATGCATTGGGCCACCGCCTGGGTATACCGATTGGACGGCCAATTCGGCTTCCCCGCTAGCCAATGCACATCGGGTGCCCACCGCGGCGGCACGGACTCCGGCCTTCTGCTCCGACAAGAATTCGTGAAGCAGCGGGCCGCCGACGACCTGATCGACACGCCCAGCTCGAGCATCATCGGGCCGGCGTGATCGCGCGCCACGCAATCCGCTGCGTGACGCGATTTCGTGGCAGAAATCATCGGAACATAGTCGTTGAGGATATCGCGATGACCGCCCACATTGGAGCGAGTCTGTCACCAGGAGCGCAGGATGCCTCGTTGCCCGGCAATGGTCTCGATGCAGAGCGTGACGAGGCGCGTCACACGGCGCTCGCTGCTGGCAGGTGCCGTGTGGCTGATCGCCGGATGCGCGCACGTGAGCGCTCGCGCGCGGCCGCCCGAAACTCGCGAGAATGCTGCGTCTCCAGCCGTCGATGCGGTGCTCGGCAGCTATTACGAGGCGATTGGCGGATATCAGCGGCTGAAAGCCGTGCGAACCCGCCGCATGCAGGGGGAGTACCGCGAGGGAAATCTCGTGGCACGTACTGAAATCGTGCAGATGCGACCCGACCTTCGCCGCGTCGTCGTGCATGGCGGGGCGTGGGACCATTATGAAGGATTCGACGGCGCTCCCTACGAATTTCACCGAGACTCGGGAAAGGCCGGACACCTGTCGCGGGTCACGGGCGAAGCGGCGCTCGCAATCCTGCGCGGAGTCGAGTTCGATGAATCGTTCGTCGACTACGCGGCTCGCGGATTGGCAGCGGCGCTCATCGGTCGAGACACCGTGCACGGGCGCGACGTGTACCGCGTGCGCATTACACGACGCGATGACTGGACGCTCGACTACCTGTTCGATGTCCACAGCCATCTGCTCGTCGGCCTGCAGAAGGCATTGCCCCTCCACGCCGAGGGCGCGCCAGTGAAGTCGCTCACGCTCTATTCGGACTGGCGCTTCACGGACGGACTGCTCGTACCATTCAGCGGCGTCGAGTTCGACTTGACGAGCGGCGCGATCATGAACACGCTGCAATGGAGTTCGATCGAGCTGGACGTGCCGGTCCAGCCGAGCGAGTTGAGGCCACCGACGCGGTAGAATGCGCCCATGAATTGGTGATCCAGTGCCTCCTTCGTCCACGCGCGTGATCGCGATAATCGGTGGCGCCGGTTCGCAGATTCTGGATATCTCGGGACCCGCGGAGGTTTTTTCACGATGCCACCGGGTACTCGAACAATCGGGCACTTCGGATTTGCGCCCCTACAGAGTCGTAATACTCTCGGCGACGCCCTCGCGAATGCTGCGGACCACTGCAGGAATTCGCCTGCGAGCAGATGCACGAATTGGCGAGTGGCGAGGCGCCATTGACACGTTGCTGGTCGCGGGCGGGAGCGGAGTGGAATCCATGACAGCCGATGATCCGCTTCCCCGCTGGATCGCTCGACGTGCTCCGCGCGTACGACGAGTCGGCTCGGTCTGCACCGGCGCCTTCGCGCTCGCGCAGGCGGGCCTGCTGGCCGGTCGAAGCGTCACCACACATTGGGCGTGGTGCGAGGCCTTTGCAAAGCAATTCCCGGACGTTGCACTCGACGGGGATCCCATTTTCGTTCGCGACGATAACGTCTACACGTCCGCTGGCGTCACGGCAGGAATGGATCTGTCTCTGGCGCTCGTCGAGGAAGACTACGGCCCGTCGATAGCGCTCCGCATCGCTCGCGAGCTCGTGCTGTATTTGCGGCGGCCTGGAACGCAATCGCAGTTCAGTGCCCCGTTGACAGCGCAACTCAGTGAGCGAGCACCCATCCGGGAGCTGCAGGTGTGGCTCTCCGTCAATTGGCACACGCCAATACGCATTGACGCAATGGCCGCGAGAGCGGGGATGAGCGCCCGTCATTTCGCACGCGTGTTCGCACGCGAAGCAGGATACACACCGGCCCGCTATCTGGATCGCTTACGTGTCAACGGCGCGTGCTTCAGGCTCTCGGAGTCCGCGCACGGGCTGGACCGCATCGCAAGCGAATGCGGCTACGGGTCAGCAGATGTGATGCGTCAGGCATTCCTTCGTGTGATGCGCGTGAATCCGGAAGACTACCGCGCCCGGTTTCGGCCCATAGCCGCGCCGCCGCGCATCAAGGCAAATGCACGACGGTGAGCAGCAGCACGCATCCGGCACTCGAGCGCACGCTGTGCTGTACACCCGATGCCAGGACGAGTATGTCGCCGGCGGTTAAGGAATAGGTCTGCCCCTCGACGTCGAATGCCGCGTCTCCCTCGAGCAGATGAATCGTGACGGGACCCTCGGCCTTGTGCGAGGGGATGGTGCCGCCCGCCGTGAGCCCGATCATGGTCAGGCGCAGCGGCCCCTCCTTCACGAGCGTCCGCGCGGTTCGTCCATGACGAGCGAGCAGGCTCTGATCGAGCATGCGCTCATCGCGCGTCAGATGGTGCACGAGCACCTCACCGTCGAGCGTACGACGCAATGACGACATCTCACTCTCCTCCTGTGTGGTTCAGCGACGGCTGATGCGCACTCGCCACTCCTCCGGACCCTGTGCCTCGTACTCCCAATCGAAGCTCTCCGGCCGCTCCGCCGCAAGCTGGTACCGCAGAGGCTTCGGATCGTGGTCGTTGAGCAGCAGCATGGACTGACCGCTGGTGAGCGCGTCGAAGGTGCGGAAGATAGCCGGATGCTTGTCACGCGGCGGGAGAACACGCACGTCGAGCTCGATCGTCTGTGGTGACATTGATGAATCTCCTGATGGATGGGTAAGAGTGGGAGAACAATTCGCCTGTCAGCCGCCGCCGGCGCGCCAGATGCGCACGCGAACATCGGCGCTCGAGTCGTCGATCTCGCACGCAAATCCACGCTCGGCCAGCAGGGGAAACAGGAGCTGCGGCACTCGTGCGTTGATCTGCACGAGCTCGTGGCCGTCGGGCAGCGCCTCGAGCGCAGCGAGCGTGCGCACGAGCGGCTCTGGCGGCTCGAGACCACGAACATCCAGCCACACGGTCGGCCTGTCGATATCGTGAGTACCCGCATGCGCGGGCGCTTCGGGGTCCAGCGGCTCCCGCAGTTCGCGATCGGTGCGCCAGAACCATATCGACCAGTCGTGCGCGCTGTGTCGCGATGCCTCATGGCTGAAACCGCGCTTCTCGAGAAGCCCGAACAGCGGTACCGGCTCGAAGATCGTGCGGAGGTGCAGCACCTCGTCGGCGCCGAGCTTCGCGACCGCGGCCATGATCCGCGAGAACGGCTCACGTCCCGTGCGCATGTCCTCGCGCACATCGAGCTCCACGTCGCGGAGCGCCGTGGGACGAGCGCCGTTGTCTTCTTCGATTACTTCGATCCCGGCCGCGTGGCCCGCGTCGAGCTGCAGCGCCTCGTTGAGATCGCGGACGAGCGTATCGACGTGCACGCCGGCGATCCTCGCCGCCTGCGCCACAGTGACGAGCCGCGCCATCACTCGGCGCATCGTCACGCTGCGCAGCTTCTCGAAATGTGCGCTGTGTCGAACGAAGATCTCCACCAGCGCCTCGTCGCGCGCGAGCACGTCGCTCACGCGGTCCGTGGATGCGACAGGGGTCGACGAGCGCGTCGTGGTCATGATGACTTGCCCACCGCAACGCGAACGATTTGCGAGACGAAGAGCAGCACGCCGGCTAGGTAGATCGCGGCGCCCCCGCGCACGACGTGCACCGAGGCCGCAGCGGTGCCGCCCGCGAGCGCGATCACGCCGAGCGCCATGCACGCGAGCTGGACGTGCGCCACGTTCGACGAGAAGGTGGCCGCCACCGTCGGGGCCGTGCCCTTGCCGAGGCGGTTTCTGTATCGCACGGTCCACGCGAGGAGTGGCACGATCTTGTAGAAGAACCCGATGACGTAGAGCACGATGCCGCCGAGCAGCCCGACTATTACATAGATCGTCACCAGCCGCGGATGCGCGAGCCCGCGCGCGAGCACCGCGGGGCCAATGAGGGCGCTCGCCACGAGAAAGCCGAGCGCAGAGCCCGCGAATCGCATTCCGACATCGATCTTCCGGCGCACGCGCGCACGATAGAACGAACACGCCTGCCAGACGAAGCAACCCACTCCCGCCTGGAGTAGCACTACGGCAGTCCACGTGATCGCCGGCACCCGCGCATCGAGTCCCACACACAGCGCGAGCACACCGCTGGCGAGCAGCGCGAGCGCGCGCTTCGTCCACTGCGTGCTCGCGCCGTGCGAGAGCAGGAACATCGGCAGGAGGCGGTGCGAAACCCCGGTAATCATGATCAGCGCCCACCCCACGAGTGCGACGTGGATGTGTACCGCGAGCACGAGCATCCGGGCTTCCGCGATGAAGCCGGTGTGCAGGTTGTGCAGCAGCACCACCCCGAGTACCAGCGTGGTCGAGAGAAAGCACAGGGCGATGGCCACCGCGGCCCAGGTGACGTCGCGCGAACGCGCGCGCGGCAGAGCGCTGGCGACGTTGCCCACGGCGAGAACGATGCCCGTGGCGATCAGCGCGATTCCCAGGTGGTGCAGCACGGTGAGATTTGCGGCAATCCCCGTCGCGAAGAGCGCGACTCCCGGAACGAACGTCCAGAAGCTCGCATGGCCCGCGCGCACCGAGCGTAGCGGCGCGCCGAGCGCCACCGGCAGCAGCTGGTAGAGCGCGCCGAAGATGGTCGTCGTGAGCCAGCCGAGCGTGAACAGATGCGCGACGCCCACGACGTGCGGCGAGGCAAACGCGCCGATGGCAAGCTCGGGAGCGATCCACACGAGTCCGATCGCACCGGCCGCCAGATACAGCATCGCGGCCGCGAAGTGCTCACCCGCGAGAAGAACGGAGCTCGGCGACGGTGTGGGCGCTCCCCCCATCGGCGCGGCGCTCGGGGCGCCGGCGGCACCCGCTCTGGTAATTCGCAGTGCAGCCGTCACGCGTGCACCTCCGCATCCGCGACCGCGACATGGCGCCAACCAAGTCCGGCCGCGACACCGCGGCCAATGAGCTCGAAAGCGAGAGCCGTCGCGCTGTCCGGCCGCGCGATCATCGTCGGCGTGCCTGCGTCGCCTTCGGCGACTACGCTCTCGTCGAACGGCACCGTACCCAGAAACGGCACGTTCAGATCATCGGCGACGGTGCGGCCAGCACCACTGCCGAAGGGCCCGCTCATGTTTTCGACCACGCCGAGCACCGGCACCTCGAGCGTACGGAACATCTCCGCCGCCTTGTGCGCCTCGGCCACCGCGACGCGCGGCGGCTGCGTGACGATCACCGCGCCCGACACCGTCACCGCCTGCGCGAGACTGATCGGGATGTCGCCCGTTCCTGGCGGCAGATCCACCACGAGAACGTCGAGCTCGGGCCACGCGACGCCACGCGAGAACTGCTTCACCGCCTTCGACACCTTGGGTCCGCGCCAGATCGCGGGAGAGCCCTCGCCGAGAAAAAAGCCGAAGCTGATCATCGGCAGGCCGTGCGCCTCGAGCGGCAGAATGTACTTCTCGGGCGACATGCGCACGCGCTCCCTGCCGTCCTCGATGCCGAGCAGAATCGGGAGACTCGGGCCGTAGATGTCGGCATCGAGCACTCCCACACGAAGTCCGTCGCGCGCGAGCGCGAGCGCCAGATTCACCGCCACGGTGCTCTTGCCAACACCGCCTTTCCCCGCGCCCACCGCGATGACGTGGCGCACGGACGCGAGTCGTACCTGCTCGGCCCACGGATCCGCGGTGCCGTGGCGCACCGGCAGTCCGGTCGACGGCTTCGGCGCCACCAATTCGACGGTCACCGTGGAGGCGCCGAGCTCCAGAAGCACCGATCGGATGCGCTCGTCGAGCGCGGCGCGCACATCGTCGTTGCGCGTGTGCACGCCGAGCCGCACGGTGACGTGCCGATCGCGCACGTCCACGTGCTCGACCATGCCGAACGACACCAGATCGCGAGTGAGACCGGGATACGGCACGCATCGCAGCGCCTCCATGACGGAGTCACTCGTCAATTTGCGAACGGTACGATCGTTCTGTGGATGCATGCGGCGATCCTCCTCGGCTCACGAGGGAAGCATCGCCGCGAGCAGCGGTCAGCGGCGTGACGGTTGTCTCACCAGCGTCCGCGCGGCTGCGTGCGCGAGCTCTACTCGTATCGCGCGCGCTCGCCGGGTCGGCCGAGCGTGCGCAGCCTGGACACATCCGGAATCCGCATGCGCGTGCGCCCGAGCGGCTCGATCAGTCCTTTTTCGGTGAGCTGCTTGAGCGCGCGCGAGACGGATTCCCGCGCGGTGCCCAGCTCCTGCGAGAGCTCCTCGCGGGTACGGTCGAGCACAATCTCGGTTCCGTTCGGAGTGCTCGTGCCGTGCTGATCGGCGAACTGCGCGAGAAAGCTCGCGAGGCGCGCGGCGACATCCCGGAATGCGAGCGTTTCCGTCACCTGAACGAGGTGACGCAGCCGTCTGCCGAGGTCGCGGATGATCGCATCGGCGACATCGGCGTTGGCTCGATAGAGTGCCTCGAACTCCGCACGCGGAACGAACGCGATCCGCGATTCCACGTCCGTCATCGCGGACGCCGGGTAGACTCCTCCGTCGAACAACGGCAGTTCGGCGACGGTGCGGCCGGGCCCCTCGGTGTGCAGCACCTGCTCGCGCCCTGCAGGGCTGGTGCGGAAGATGCGCACTCGCCCGGACTCCACGACGTACAGTCCCTTGCACGCCTCGCCGGCAACGAAGAGAACATGACCCGCGCCGTAGCTTCGCATGCTCGACCGCTCGGCGAGACGCCTCCGGGCACTGTCGCCGAAAGAGGAAAAGAGGGGAACCTGTGCGAGCAGTGAGTCGATGTCCATGGCGCGGTCATTTCCGGTAGACAGCGGCGACGCGTGACAACCGTCACGTGCATCGCATCTCTGCGAGGCGAGATTGCGCATGTGAAAGCTACACGCAACCTACACGACCCGTCCCCGATGTCTTCCTCCGATCCGCGCATCGAGCTGCTGTGGCGCAACCTGGCAAAGGTCATCGATCCGGAGATCGGAATCGACATCGTTGCGCTGGGCCTCGTCTACGGCGTCGAGGTGCGCGACGACGTCGCATGGATCACGCACACGTTGACGACGCCGGGTTGCCCGATGGAGCGGATCATCACGGACGGAATTCGCGCAGCGGCGATGGAGCTGGACGACATCTGCGGCGTCGAGACCGTGCTCGTGTGGGATCCCGTGTGGCACTCCGGCATGATCGCGCCCGGCGCGTTGTAATCACGAGTGTACGCGATCGCGCCTCAAAATCGTCGCTCACGGTACACGACGCTCACGTCACCGGTCTGACTGGGCACGACATCCGATGGTCGTGCGGGGATCGTCACACCAGGAATGGGCGGAATGCCCGGTCGTCGCGCCGCGAGATCGAGCGTGATGTGATCCTGCGCAGGAATCGAAAGCGCGACGATCGCGCCGCTGTCCGGAACGGCCCAGTACTCCATGACCCACTCGTGTGCCCGCTCGCGGGGCCGGCCAAAGGAACGATATCGCGTGGTGTCGACGACCCGTCCGTCGATCGACGCGGTGAGCACGCCTGCGCCCCGCGCTCGCATCACCAATCCCGTGGTTCCCGGGGGCGCGTTGACGCGCAGCACGATTCGCCTGGCTCCATTCATCATCGAGTCGGCGATCAGGGTGGCATCCGGAGCGCCGAGTGCCACGCGGGGCACGCGTCGGCCGGTGAAGTGGGCGCCGTAGCCCGACAGGTTGCTCGTCCACTGTGGAGTGTGCACGGTCGAATCCGTTCCGATCACGCCGCGCGTCCACGGATCGATCGAGCCTCCGAGTGCACCGAGCGCGCCGAGCCACGCATCGCTCGAGTCCGCATTCTCGGCGTACACGAGTCCACTGCGCAGCGGACGATCGGCGCTCGGATGAATCGTCACCCAGGCGATCACCAGGCACAACGCGCCGGCCAGGGCGAGCCACGCGGCGGACCACCAGCGCGCTCCGGCCACGATCACTTCGAGCAACGGTGCGAGCAGCAGTGCCACGAGCGATGCCATCACGCAGAGCACGATCGCACCCGGAGTGAAGATACCTAGCAGCACGACCGAAACACCGTAGGCGAACCCGGCGAGCATGAGGAGCGTCACCGCGGCAGCCACCCACTCGCCCACGACGCGGCCGCGCACGAGGAGCGCCGCAGCCGCTGCAATCAGGAGCGGCCACGTGAAGAGGTATCCGGTTCCCGGGACCTTGATGCTCAGACCGAGCGCGAGCAGCAGCCAGATGATGAGCGCGCCCGTGTGCATCCCGCGCGGGGTAGACCACCGCATCGCGAGCGCGCGGCACGCAGCGGTGACCGAGAGCGCCAGGAGCACGAGGGCCGTGGCGTACAGGCCGCTCCACATCGCCGGTCCCTCGAGGCGCCGGCCGATCGCCCAACCAACGACGCCCGACAGCGCGAGCGCGACCACCGAGGCGAGCACTCCAGTGATCACTCCCTTGCGAACGCGGAACACGAGCACCGCAACGAGCACGAGCGCCAGCAGGGCAAGCGGAAGCTCGAAGCTCTGCGAGTACACCACGAGGCCGATGAGCGGCAGATCGAAGAAGACTCCGTCGCCGGTGCGCGCGCGCGGCAGCGTCTCGTTGCCGAACGTGCGCACCATCGTGAGCATCTGCGAGCCGTGATGCTGCAGGCTGCCCGGATTCAGATGCGCGACGTCGTCCTGCGTCGTGTGATAGCGCTCGACTCGATCGGCGAAGGCGAAGTTGAGCGCGGGAAGTCCGAGCACGGCGAGCTCGGAGAGATCGGTGTCGTTGGGCAGGGTGCGATAGATGACCGCGGTGACCGAGCCGGCACTCGCCTCGCGATCGTTACGCAGCGCTCGCGCCACATTGAGATTGCCCGGTCCGGTCTCGAACATGAGCGAGCGCCCGGTGGTGCCGCGAGCCTCGAAGTTGAGCACGACCGCGACATCCTTCGCCCATGGATTCTCGCGAACGAAGGCCGCCGCGCCCAGGAGCCCGGACTCCTCGCCGTCGGTGAAGAGCGCGATGACATCGTGGCGCAACGGCTGCTTGCGTGCGCGAAGGGCGCGGAGCGTCTCGAGGATCGCGGCTGCTCCGGCGCCATCGTCGGCCGCCGCCGGACCAGCGCCCACGCCATCGTAGTGTGACATGATGAGCACCGCCTTGGAGCCCGGCTCGCTCCCCGGCACCCGCGCGAGAATGTTCTGTACCCGCCCCGCTTCCCGATAGCGCGTGCCGATCGCGGTCGCTCTCTGGATCTGTGGCCGGAGCCCGAGATCCGTGAGCTGAGCGACGATGTAGTCGCGCACGCGATCGTGATCCGCGGTGCCCATTGGGTGCGGCCGCTGCGCGATCTGCTCGAGATACCGCATCGCACGCTCGGCGGAGAAGACGGTATCGGGAGCAGTGGCTGGAACGGGGCGCGGTGGGCGCGTGCTACGGACGATCGAGAATGCGCAGAGCGCGAGCAGGCCAAGCGCGACTCCGATTCGTTTCAGCATCCAGCCCTCACGCGGAAATTGAAGTTGTTGGTGGAGATCGACTGCCGAGTCGACTGCGAGCGAATCGGCTGGATGTTGCAGCGCGTACGCGGTCGGCGTAATGCCTTGACGGGGACTTTCGCAATGTCAACAGCAGGGTGCGGCGGAGATATGAAAGCCACTCGCGAACGACGTGGCCCCGGCAATGGCAATTCCCAGGATCGCGAGTGCCGCGACCAGTCCTGCGGTGCGCACGGCGGAGATTCGTCGAGTCGACAGTCGTCCGATACTATCGGTTGGCAGGCTCACCTCACCCCCGGATCCGACGGCGTACATCGTGTCGTTGACGATGGACGCACCGGGCAGCCGAAACCGAATCTCTCGTCCTGAGCGCGTGGTGACTCCGGTAATTCGGTTCAGCCCGACGACGTCATCGCTGAAGGGAGCCTGGCGAGTCGTCATGCAGCCCGCGATGGATGGCGCGAGGAGCAGAAGTAGTGCGAACGTGCCAAGTGGTTGGCGTGCGGTGCGGAACATGGGCGGCCTCCGTGGGCGATCGGGGAGGTCCACGATCGGCTTGCGCACCCGTAGCGACCATACGTCGTTCGACGCAGTAGCTCATTCTATTTGGTGAAGAGCACGAATGGAGAGCAGGACGCGCCCTCCCGGATGCACGACGCGCCGCGGGGCATCGTAAGTGCCCGCGCGGCGCGGTGTTGGTAATGATGGGCCAGCGAGGAGTTGAACCTCGGACCTCACGCTTATCAGGCGTGCGCTCTAACCACCTGAGCTACTGGCCCTGCTATTCCCTGCCCTCAACGTAACTGCTTGTCGACTCGCAATTTCACTAGGCTTGCAGCCTCGAATTTTACGGCGCGCTCGCCTCGAAATCAATCGCTGCACCTACGCGAGGCACACGATGTGTGGTGCACTGGCGACGACATCGGCTTATCTTCGCGAATTGTCTCATTGCGGTTGGAGAATCCATGCGCGCGTTGGTTTTCCTGATCGTGGCCGGGTTCATCGCCGATGATCCGGTTTCACTGCGAACCATTCGCTCGCCGACCACCTCGATCTCGAGGCCAAGCCTTCGGCGGTCGATTCGCGATCCTCATTTTCCATCGATGGATGAAGTAGTCGCGACCGCCGGTCTGCGTCCCTTGAGGGACACGCCGCTCCCCTCCGGCAGTCGCGAGCTCCGGCTGTGGTTTGGCGGTGGCATCGGGTGGCCGCAGGACCTGTTTCGATTTCAGATCAAGAACGGAGGGGTCAAGGGTCAGTGGATTCGTTACTGGTCCGTGGCGGTCGATCCGGATATGCCACCGGAAGATGCTGACTTCCCTGCGGTCATCCGATACGATCTTGCGGGACAGTGCGACGCGATCAGGACGCTTGACCGCACGGCGGTCTGCTTCGCTCGATTCGCGAAGCGGCCGGACTGGAAAGCATTGCTCGGGAAGATCGAATCGGAAGGAGTGTGGACGCTTCAAGGTGGAGGAGCCCTTCCCAAGGAGCATCTCCCAAACGGAATGCAAGTGATCGTTAACGACGGCTACGAGATGACTGTGGAAGCGCGCGATGGCGCCAACTATCGGAGGTACGCGTACAACAATCCGGAGATGAGAAAAGAGGAAGCGGCCAAACATGCTGCGGCGATTACGGCTGCGTTTCACTTCATAGGGAAGCTCCTCCCGCCCAACGCGAACACCCGGATCTTTCGCGGCCGCTACACTCCGGCGCCCGAGTACTATCGGTTCGTCAACTGCGGAGACACGACGACGTGGGGGCTGTCGCTGTCGATCGTTCCGCCTCCGATGCCTCGGAACAGCACGAGCGACTCCGTATCCGATACTCTTCATAGCGCGTACGCCGAAGTGCGCGGAGTGAAAGCGTCGCCGGGTCACGTCAAGGCATGGGAAGCCCCATATCCCGAGATTATCCAGGTCGACTCGGTATTGGTGCTCAAGCCATGGAGCCCGGAGGAGTGTCGTTGAGTTGGCCGTTAGCGCGCACGACGGCCAGAAACGACACAGCCCCCGGAACGCTGGACGCGCCGGGGGCTGCAACAGGCAATCGATCGTGACAATTCGGTGTAATGGCGCGACGATTCTTGAGGATTTTCGAGCTTCCCTGTTGAGGGAGAGCTCTACTCATCGCTCCAGAAAGGAGGTGATCCAGCCGCAGGTTCCCCTACGGCTACCTTGTTACGACTTCGCCCCAGTCACTGCGCTCGCCTTCGGCGGCTTGGTCTCCGTGAGGAGTTCCGACACCGACTTCGGGCGCTCGCAGCTTCCATGGCGTGACGGGCGGTGTGTACAAGGCCCGGGAACGTATTCACCGTGGCGCTGCTGATCCACGATTACTAGCAATTCCGGCTTCATGTAGTCGAGTTGCAGACTACAATCCGAACTTGGACCGGCTTTTTGGGATTGGCTCACCCTCACGAGTTTGCAGCCCTTTGTACCGGCCATTGTAGCACG